>DYJE01000023.1 GCA_020723285.1 Desulforapulum autotrophicum
TTTAACACGCTGTTAATATTGCTTTATTAAAATTTGACTGTTCAACTTCAGTCAAAGATGGCGGTCAAAAGCTCCCGCTTCAGTTCAAAAGACGTGTTTTCAAACTCGTGCCGCTCAAATGAAATCAGTTTCCAGTCCGGCGGGTTCTCGGCGGAATCAATAAGCTTCATCTTTTCCCGCTTGAGCTCGTCAAGCTGGGCCTTGATCGTGTCCAGGGTTTCCTTGGCGTCTCCCAGTTCAAGAACCCCGTCCGCAATGGCAGAAACAAGCCGGGCCTTTTTGCTTTTCAATTCCGCTTCGGCCTTTTCAACCGCCTGAATCGACCCGGACAGATCCGTGCCCGCCTGCTCCGCTTCCCAGTATTCCTTCAGGTGCCAGATGTCGGAAAGCACATGGAACATGTTGGTGGTCACCTTGTCCTCAAAAATTTTCTGGGCAATCAGCCGGGACTTTTCGCACCGGCCCTTTCTGTTTTTGACCTGACAGCCGTAATAGTTCAGCCGGGATCCGTCCAGCCTTGTTTTCGAATTGTTCCAGGTCTTGATGGTCCGGCCGCAGTATCCGCATTTCAAAATACCAAGCCCCGAGAGAAGGGCATGGGTGGGAACTCCCATGGGGGTGTTCTTCCGGGTCCTTCGTCCGGCCCGGATCCGCTCCGCCTGCTCCGGGGTCATCACCGGTTCCCAGTCGCATGTCACCCGTTCCTGAGAAACCGGGTCCAGCCGCAATCCCTGGTAAAAAAGCAGCCTCTCGTCACTGATCATTCTCCGGATCGTGATTTCAGCTTTCCCAAGCTTCTCGGCAATGGCCTTGGCGGACATCCGTTCCGCCATGTCCCAGATCTCCCGCATCCTTGCAAGCTGCAAACTGTCCACCACCGGCTTCCGCTCGGCCCGGTCGTAAACATAGGGCGGCGGCGCCCATCCTCCCAGGAATTTGCCCTGCATGAAAGCGTGGCGCCGCCCCTCGGCCATGCGCCCCGTGATCACCTTCATTTCAACGGAGGAAAAGCCGCCCTCCATCAGAAGCAGCATCCAGTCGGAATGCTCTGAAGGATCGAGGGCACGGGTCATCGTGGACAGCTTGACCTTATGATCCGCGCAAAGGGTAAGCCAGGAAATGTAATCCTGAAGGGTGTCATCCCGTGACAGCCTGGACAGCTCGATCACCAGAATCACATCCACCCGTTTCCGCCGGATGTCCTGTTCAAGCCGGGCCCGCTCCCTGAGATCGTCCGTTTTCCCCCGGGCCGCCGAAGCGTGGCCGTCATCATAAACTTCGGCCATCCAGCCCTTTGCCGCCGCATAGGCAGGCAGTTGTTCACGCTGGTAGGACAGCCGGAACGCTTCCTTGTTTTTATCTTCCCGGCTCTTCCTTATATATATGGCCGCTCTCGTCTCCATGATCCCTTTCGATGAGCTTGGAAAGAGGGTGTCTGCCCTCCTGAAATATCATATCCGCATGAAGCATGTCTTTGGCGATCTCAATCAGAGTTCTTTGCCGTTTTTCGCTCAGTTTCATGAAATAGAACAACATCGTCCGTCTGTACCCTGGCATAGCCGCTCCCCCACTATTACATCTCCGCATGTGCGCGTACCAGCAACAAAAAAACGACGTAAATAAAGTCATGATGAAAGTCACTTCTTTCGATCAATAACAAATCTCGTCGATTTAGATAATATCCAAGTTATCTATGTCAATTATTGATTACATCAAAGAAATATCGAAAATGATCGTATGTGGAGTGGAATTTATCAGGATGGGCGATATCGGTACTTTGATCAGGCAAAAGCGTGAAAGGAAGGGCCTCAGCCAAACGGCTTTGGCAAATAAATGTGGAATGGTTCAGTCGTCGATCAGCGCAATCGAATGCGGGGACATCGAACCGTCAGACGAAACTATAATCTGCATTGCTGTGGCTTTAGACGCCACGGAAATCATTACCGAGGCCTGCTCATTGTGCCTCAAAAGGAATCACATTCTTAAGCAATACGGTCAGGGGCTCAGAGCAAAAAAGCACACTCAACTTTCAATCCTTGCAGAATATATCTCTGATTTGTCCATTCAGATCACCCACAAGGTTGAATATGTTGAAAGTTTGAAAACCTCCTCCGATTTGTTTATGCGGAGCTGGACGGATCTCTACGATCTGGAAAGTAGGCTTGAAGTCCTGGTATCGATCATGAAAAGGATAACGGAAACCATTCCAAGGGAAATCATTGAAAACGATAATCGATGAATAAAACATCAGGCGAAGGGCACTCGTCAGGCCATGGGTGTTTCATACAAAACAAGCTTGTTCAGGTAAAGGCTACAAAGTGTAATATGCTGATAATAAAGGATATAAATATATTTTGTGGGTTTTCTGAAAAAGCCCTTGTATTCAAAAACAAATAAAAAAGCCTGTAAGTTTAAAAACTTACAGGCTTGAGTATTTTTTTCTGATCACTCGCTCTGCCGACTGAGCTACTGGGGATTAGAATCATCCAATGAATGACGGGAATTTATTTACAGGATATGAATTTTGATGTCAACGTTTTTTATTGGTCAAATCAAGATATAACCTTTGTTTAAAGAAAGGTTATGATATAGGTATCGCGTGATATATTTGAGATGTTTTTTTTAAAAGGGGATTAACATGGATTGGGACGATGTTCAGGAGATTCCACCCTGGGGAAAGCTGTCTGAATGGAAAGAGCTTAACGATACGTTTCAGTACCTCATGATGCGGTACAAAAATGAATTTGAAAAACTGAAAATAACGGCTTACGAAATTGAACGGAATCTTAAACATCTATTCCCTGGTCAGGATGAGCTGGCCCTAAGAACCTGTTGTCAGTGCCATGAACCCTGCTGTACGACGGCTACGGTGTGGCTGGATTTCTGTGACATGGTATTCCTTTACATCAGCGGCCAGACTGTCCCTGAACTGCAATTGATCGCGCGGCAGCCGGATACATGCCGATATCACGGCGCAACGGGATGCAGGTTGCCGAGATTATCACGGCCGTGGGTCTGTACGCTGTATTTTTGTCCTCCTCAGAAGATGTTGATTCGTGAGCGTGGAGAAGATTACAAAAACGATGTGGATTTGACCATTCATAAAATCAAACATCTGAGGAAGAGGCTCGAAGATGAGTTTATCTCCGTTCTATCCGAACGATACCATCCGGAATGATAGTCATGCCGTGAAAAACGTTATGCGGATAAGCGCCGTTTTTTACATTTAATTTTTAAGTGTGCTGTGCTATACCCTGATCCATTATTGTTATCCCTTGTTATATCCCCCTTAAAAAGACAAGCAGGAGTGCCGAGCTGAGCTATGGATAACAAACCCTACAGAAAGGCTGAACGCGTAAAAAAAGACGTCTGGAGTAAACATTCCAAAAAAAGCGGATCAGCTGATTCATCGAGGAAAGGTATCACCTTTTCCGAACTTTTGGTGATTGTTGGTGCCATCGCAATTTTTTTTGCCGGGGGTGCCGTGTTTTTCAAGGTGACAAGTAAATCGGCCTACGACATCACCGTCAAACACGATCTCAAGAAATTCGCGGATTTTCAGGATTATTTCTTCAAACTGAACAATCGATGTGTGGGTGACCAAGGGCAGTCCATCCGCAACGATGGCGTTCCTTCCGATCTTCCCATTGAAAATTATACGGTTTCCGAAGGGGTCTGCATCACTATTATTTCAGGCGATCCATTAAATCCCAACGATCCGGACAACCCGTTCACGTTTCAGGCAAAGCACGATAAGTCTGACCGAGTATTCGAGTATAATTTTCAGAGCGGCAAGATGATAGAAAGGTGAATGACATGGTGCACGCCGAACAGTACACAGACCATCGAAGACTGAAAAACCTTTTCATCAACAAGGGATTGCAGTTTAAGATCATCATGACCAGCCTGGTTTACATGTTTCTCGTCATGGTGGTGACCACCCTGGCCATTCTGTATCCCGATCTTTACACCATGTTCTCGTCTCAGGACCTTGGCGCACAGTATCAGGCGGCGCAGAGCTTCCTTGTTCTGGCCAAACGGATCGTTCCATCCACGGTGTTTCTGTTTATCGTGTTTTTCTCACATCTTCTGGTGATGACTCATCGAATATGCGGGCCTCTTGTCAATTTTACGAATACGTTCAAAAAAATCGGTGACGGGGATCTGTCACGGAAAGTGGTGCTTCGAAAAGGGGACTACCTGAAGGTGGAGTGCGACGCGATCAATGGAATGATCGAAGGCCTTTCACGGAAATTTCAGACGTTCGCCGAAGAGCACGACCGAATGATCAGGACTTTGGAACTTGCTTTGGGTGGAATCGTTGACGAAAAGGTCCGAATGGATATTGAGAGCTTTCTCGCCGAACTGAAAGAAAAATCCCAGGTTCCAGCCAGCCGCTCCGGCAACCCTGACGAAGCGGATGTTTGATTATACGGGATAAGGGCACGTGGAAAAAAGCGTTTTATCGTTCAAACATCTGGAGCGCAAACTTGGCTTGTGCATGGCCAAAGATCGGACGGCGCTCAGACGGGATCTTTATCGTTTAAAAAATCAATTGATCGGACAGGAACCCGCTGAAAGCCGTTTGGTATCTTCCATCGACGCTCTGTCCCGACGTATCCAGAGTTCCGTGGACCGCAGAAATCTTCGAAAGCAACTCGTTCCTGATCTTCAGTTCAACGAAGACCTCCCCATCACTCAGAGAAAAGACGAAATCATCGAAAGCATCCGTAACAATCAGGTTCTGATTTTGTCTGGCGAAACAGGTTCAGGCAAAACAACCCAGATCCCCAAATTCTGTCTGGCTGCCGGACGCGGTATATCAGGTGCCATCGCGTGCACACAGCCCCGGCGCATTGCCGCGCTGTCCGTGTCTGCACGAATTGCCGAAGAATTGGGCCGGGAACTGGGGGATACTGTGGGATACCAGATCCGGTTCCAGGAAAAGACATCGGACAACACCCTGATCAAAGTGATGACCGACGGGGTTTTGCTGGCAGAAGTCCAGAAAGACAGGCATCTTAGCGCCTATGATACCATTATCGTGGACGAAGCCCATGAACGCAGTCTCAACATCGATTTCATTTTGGGCATTCTCAGCGGTCTACTTAAAAAAAGACATGATCTCAAAGTCATCATCACCTCCGCCACCATCGATACGCAGAAGTTTTCCAAGGCCTTTGGCGGGGCACCGGTGATCGAAGTTTCGGGCCGGACATACCCTGTGGATGTGATTTACAGACCCCCTGTCGATAAAGATGAGGAAGAACATTACGTGGATCGGGCCGTGGCCACAGTGGACGATATCAACCGATTGGGACCTTACGGCGACATTCTCATGTTTATGCCCACGGAAGCCGACATCCGGGAATGCTGCGAGCTGCTGACCGGCCGAAGTTACCTCAGCGCGGTGGTGATGCCTCTTTATGCGCGGATGTCCGCTGCGGATCAGAAAAAGATTTTCGATCCGGCCCACGGAAGGAAAATTGTGGTGGCCACCAATGTGGCCGAAACATCCATCACCATTCCCGGTATACGTTATGTGGTGGACACGGGTCTTGCAAGGATTCCCCGTTACACGCCAAGAACACGGACCACGTCTCTGCCGGTCACGGTCATTTCAAAGAGCAGTGCAGACCAGAGAAAAGGCCGGGCGGGCCGTGTTGAAAATGGCATCTGTTACAGACTCTACAGTGAAAAGGAGTTCGAAAACCGCCAGCTCTTTACCACGCCCCATATTTTGAGAGCCAACCTCGCCGAGGTGATTTTGCGCATGATTTCCCTTCATCTCGGGGATGTGACGCAGTTTCCTTTTATCGACAGTCCTTCAGCCCGGAGCGTGAAAGACGGATTTGACACCCTTATCGAACTTGGTGCCATCCGGCCGGTGCAGAATAAGGCAAAGGACGGTCCGGTGAGTTACGGTCTCACAGACCAGGGGCGTATCATGGCACGGATTCCGCTGGACCCCACCCTTTCACGGATGTTGATCGAGGCATCGAAACGCGGTTGTCTGGATCAGGTCACGGTGATCATTGCGGCGCTGTCCATCCGGGACCCCAGGGAGCGACCTCTGGATAAAATTCAGCAGGCCGATCAGGCGCACAGAGTTTTCAAGGACCCCTCAAGTGATTTCATCAGTCTTTTAAATATTTGGAACACCTGGGAGGCCGCATCGGAAAAAGGGGGCAGAAAGTCGCAGGCCCTGAAAACGTTCTGCAAAAACCATTTCCTTTCGTTTTTAAGGATGAGGGAATGGATGGACATTCATCAGCAACTGAAGAGCATTCTCCTTGAGCAGGGTCTAAATAACACCCCCCTGACCGAAGCGGAGCCGGATGACAGGAAAAGTCCGTTCAAACCTCTATACCGGGCGATTCATCAGTCCATTCTGTCCGGTTATCTGTCGGGCATCGCCATGAAAAAAGAAAAAAACCTATACACGGCCGCGCGCGGCAGGGAAGCGATGATTTTTCCCGGATCGGGTTTGTTCAACCATGGCGGGGCGTGGATCATGGCGGCGGAGATGGTGGAGACATCACGGCTGTATGCCCGGACCACAGCCAATATCGACAGCGCCTGGCTGGTGGAAATGGGTGGAGCATCCTTGTCACGGACGTATTTCAGTCCACGCTGGGACAGAAAAAAAGGCGCGGTCATGGCCACGGAACAGATCCGGCTGTTCGGTCTCATTGTGGGAGAAGGCTCTGTACTCTATGGCCGCATCAAGCCCGAAGAGGCCACGGGGATTTTCATCAGAAGCGCTCTGGTGGAAGGGGATGTGGATCTTGACCGGCTCGGCCGTGAATTGTCGTTCATCCGGCATAACCTGGAATTGGCCGAAGACGTCCGGACCATCGAAGACAAGGTCCGCAGGCGTGATCTTCTGGTGGCCGAGGATGTGATTGCTGAATTCTACAGGCAACATATCCATGACATCAGCGATATCCGGAGCTTGTCACGGTTCATCCGGGATAAGGGGGGCTGTGGTTTTCTTCTCATGAGCCGTGAGGCGCTGCTCCGCTACGCGCCCGATGCTGAAGAGCTCCAGCGTTACCCTGAGGCCCTGGTTTTCGGTGATACGTCTTTCAGCGTCAGTTACCGCTTCAATCCAGGAGCCGAAGACGACGGGGTGTCCATGACAGTGCCGTCGGGGGCTGTGGGCGCTGTGAGAGCGCAGGCCCTGGAATGGCTTGTGCCCGGCATGGTCCGTGAAAAAATCGAAAGCCTGATCAAGAATCTCCCTAAGGAATACCGGCGCCGTCTTGTGCCTGTTTCAGACACCGTGTCCATCATCACCGACCATCTTCCTGAACTGAAAAACGCGATGGATAAAGGCGTGAACCCCGATATTCCCCTTGAAACGGCTCTTTCACGATTCATTGCGGCCCGGTTCAATGTGGACATCCCAGCCTCGGTCTGGCGTCCTGTTCAGTTGCCGTCCCACCTTTCCATGCGTCTCACCATCACCGGGCCCGAAGGTTCGATCCTGGCCCAGGGAAGGGATCCCCACCTTCTGGACAGGGATTTCGGCGCAAGGGGTGACGACGGTTTCGAACGGGCAAAGGCCGGTTTTGAAAAAGAAAATGCCGGTTTTGATCAGGTGGAACGCCTTGAGGACAGCATCGCATTAAACACCGGGGGCGTTGAAAAAGGCATCGCTTTTCCCGGGTTCAAGGTGGAGAAAGGTCAGGTGAATCTTCGTCTGTTCCGCCGGAAAGACGAGGCCGATCATCACCACATCCGGGCGGTCAGGTGGCTATTCGAAAAAGCCCTGGCCGACAGGATGAAATCCCTCGTGAAGGATCTTGCACTGAAAGGCCAGCGACGCAACTACGCCACATATTTCGGTGGAGAAAAAAAACTTGGCCAGAGCATGGTTGAACGGGTGATGACGGAACTGTTCGCCTTGAATATCCGTGACAGAATAACATTCGAGAACCATCTTAAGAAAACCGCCCCCCTTGTACACAGTACCGGCCAGAATCTTCTTGCGCTGACCGGTTCCGTCCTCGACGCCTATCATGAGGCCCGGTCCCTGATCCACAGCCGGGAGCTGAAAGAACAGGCCGCCGGGCTTAGGGACGGGCTGGGTATGGTGCTTAGAAACGAGCTGGAACACCTGGTCCCCGGACATTTTCTCGATCTTTACGATATGAACCGACTCGGCCATCTGGAACGTTACATCAAAGGGATACGCTTCAGGGCCCAGAGGGCGTTTGAAAACCCGGACAAGGATCGCGTCAAGGCCGGTGAAGTGAAACCGTACACCGATGTGCTTCACTCGTTTCTGGACTCCCTTGACGATACCCACAGTGACGAACGCCGGGCCAAAATCGAAGAATTTTACTGGCAGATCGAAGAATTCAAAATCTCCATTTTCGCCCAGGAACTGAAAACCCCGGTGAAAATTTCCGCCAAACGGCTTCAGGCACTGGCGGACGAGATCCGGCGGATGAAATGAAACCCGCCTGTATTTTGAAACAGCCCACCTGTTTCACACATCGAGGTCCAAGACCGACCGGACTTTGGTGATCAGCACGTTCATGCCGAAGGGTTTCTGGATGAAGTTCACCCCTTTGTCGAGAACCCCGTGGTGGGCGATGACATCGGCGGTGTAGCCGGACATGAACAAATGCTTGAGGCGTGGGAAAAACCCCTGAATGACCCCGACCAGATCCCGGCCGTTCATTTCAGGCATCACCACATCGGTCATCAGTAGGTCTATCTCGCCCGGGTGGCTTTTCGCCAGGTTGACAGCCTCGCCGGGTGTGGCTGCGGAAAGTACCGCGTACCCCTGACGTTTCAGCATCAAGGCGGTCATGTTGAGAATCGCCGGTTCGTCCTCAACAAGAAGGATGGTTTCGTGGCCGGGTTCCTGGTCGCTGGCTACAGAAGCCTTCATTGTCTCGGTGCTTTCCCCCGAAAATTTTGGGATAAAAAGACGGATCGATGTGCCTTTGTCCTTTTCACTCCAGACTGTGATGAAACCGCTGTTCTGTTTGATGATGCCATACACCGTCGATAAGCCGAGCCCTGTGCCTTGACCGACTTCTTTTGTGGTGAAAAACGGTTCGAACAGCCGGGATTGCGTTTCATCGCTCATGCCGCAGCCGTTGTCCCGGACCGTCAGAACCACGTAATCTCCCTGGGCTGCATCAGGATGGGCAAGACAGAACGCATGATCGACGGTTTCAAGTTCTGTTTCAATAGTGATTCGTCCGGAGCTGCCCAGGGCGTCCCGTGCGTTGACGCACAGGTTGACAAGGATCTGGTCGATCTGGGACGGATCAAACAACACCGGGGTTGGCCGGGAGGCGGGCCGCCATTCCAGAACCACACTTTCACCAATCAGTCGCCGCATCATTCGGAGCAGGCCTTCCACAGTTTCGTTCATGTTTAGTTCCCGGGGGGCAACGGTCTGCTTTCGGGCGAAGGCGAGAAGCTGACGCGTCAGGTCCGCTGAACGCTGCGCTGCCTTTCGGATTTCCTGGAGGTCTTCATACAACGGCAGGGACTGCGGAATTTGTCCAAGGATCATTTCCGTGTGGCCGAGAATGACACCCATCATGTTGTTAAAATCATGGGCCACCCCTCCGGCGAGGCGTCCCACGCTTTCGATTTTCTGGGCCTGGTTCAGCTGGTCCTGGAGCCGGGCTTTTTCCTGCTCCGCGTTTCTGTGCGCCGTGATGTCACGGCAGATGGAAAGGACCGTGCTTGTCTGGCCGTCCTCGTCCTTTTCCGGAATGAGTCTCCAGTTGAAAATGGAGGTTTGCGGTCCATTCTGGAAAGTGAATTCCGATTCGTGGAATTCCCCGGATTGGAACACCTGTTCGATCTTTGATTCCCAGGCGGTGCAGGTCTCGCCGGGAAAACCCAGGTCACGGCAGGATCTGCCCAGCGCCTGTGTAGCGGGAATGCCGGTCATGGTTTCAAAATGATCGGACACAAACACGGGAAGAATATTTTGATCGAACTGCATGATGACATCCGGAAGGCTAGCCACAAGGGACCGGTGTTTTTTTTCACTGTCCCTCAGGGCGTCTTCGGCGTTTTTGAGTTCCGTGATGTCCGAATGAACACCGGCATAGTGATACCCCTTTCCATGTTCATCACGGGCGATGCAGTTGCCCCGAGACAGAATATGACGCCAGCTTCCGTCTCTGGCCTTCATGCGGAAAGCGATGTGCCATGTGGGGATTTCGCCGGACGCAAGCCGTGCAATCTCATGATGCAGGCGTTCGCTGTCGCCGGGGTAGAGATGGCTGAACAGGAATTTGTATCCCTCTTCACCGGGCACGGGGTCATAGCCGAGCATGGTGAACATTTTGTCGCTGAACTGGAACTCCCCGGTTTTGAAATTGTTTTCCCACAGTCCGTCATGGATGGCGTTGAGAATGTATTCAAAACGGCGGTTGGCCTGATCCAGTTTCTCACTGGCTTCCAGTTCGGACCGGATGGCTTTATGCTCAGCCGACTCAAGGCGTTTGCCTGATACGAGACCGGGAATTCTCCTTACGCCCGACGGATCTTCAACCATCACCCACCACCTTTATGATGTTCAAGATAAGGCCAGAGGTTTGCCGGCCCTTTGGAATATCGTGTTCACGAATCCTGTTTATAAGGAGTCAACGCTTTTTTCAAGGCTTCAAATTCATTGAACAGCCTGTCAAGGTTGGATCGGATGTCTTCCATGTTGCCATTGGCCGCTGTGGTTTCCATTAGCGCTGCATGGGCGGCGAGGTTTTCTCCGCCCACCACGGATGCGGCACCTTTGATGGTATGGGCCAGTCGCTCCACAGCCACACGATCACCTGACTTCAGTTTGTCCGACACATTCCGGAGTTGGCGGGGGATATCCGAAAGAAAACCATCGATGATTTTTTTGGCCAGATCCTCATCACCGTCCAGCCGTTCAAGCATGGCGGCCCTGTTCCATGGCCCTTCTTCCGAATGGTCATGGGGAGTCCCGGTTTCATGATCAGGTTCAACCTCTTCCTGGTGGGTGGGTGTGATCTTGGGAAGCCATTTTTCAAGGGCGTCGATTATGGCCTGTGTTGAAACAGGTTTGGCGATATGGTCGTTCATGCCGGCATCAAAGCATTTTTTCCGGTCTCCCTGCATGGCGTGGGCGGTGAGGGCGATAATGGGGAGGTTTGAAAAAGCCCCTCCTTTGGCCCTTATTTTTTGTGTGGCTTCAAAACCGTCCATTTCGGGCATCTGGCAGTCCATGAACACCAAATCGTAGGGAATGGTTTCTATGGCGTTCAGGACTTCCCGGCCATCGGCCACGGCATCGGCCTTCAGGCCGAGTTTTTTTAGAATCCCCAAAGCCACCTGCTGATTGGTGATGTTATCCTCGGCCAGAAGGAGGCGGATATTTTTTTCATCAAACCGTGGCAATGTTTCATGGACAGTATGACGGGTGACAAGGCCTGAAACAGGCGTAGGAGCCGATAACCCGGCAGGCTGGCTCAGAATCAGAGACAGAAGGCCCTGGAGTTCCTTGTGACGCACCGGTTTGGTCAGGTAGCCAGAAAACCCTAACCGGCTGAACCGTTCTCCGTCGCCGCGATTGCCCAGAGAGGTCAGCATGACCAGATGAAGGGATGAAAGGCGGCTGTCGGCCCGGATGGTCCTACCCAGGGCTTCCCCGTCCATGCCGGGCATCTGCATGTCGATGACGGCGACCTTGAATGGCTGGTTCCGTTCAAAGGCCTGGTACAGGGCCTGGATGGCCGAAGGCCCGTCCACGGCCTCGGTGGGTTTCATGCCCCATGACCCGGTCCGTGTCCTCAGGATTTCCCGGTTTGTTGCGTTGTCGTCCACAATGAGGATGGGGACACCTTTGAGATCAGTCGGCGAGAGTGCCGGCTCCTGACTTTGTTTCGACTGCTTTGTGAAATGTGCGGTGAACCAGAATTCAGAACCTTTCCCTTCTTCACTGTGGACGCCGATGGAACCGCCCATCAGCTCCGCCAGTTGTTTCGAAATGGCAAGGCCCAAACCTGTGCCGCCGTATTTCCGGGTGGTGGAGGCATCGGCCTGGGTGAACTTGTCAAACAGAATGCCAAGTTTGTTTGCGGGGATGCCCACCCCGGTGTCGCGGACTGAAAAACGGAGGGTCACAGAATCGTCGGGGCTTCCCGAAGGGACATCGAGCCGTCTGACCCGGATGTCCACTTCACCGTCCTGGGTGAATTTAATGGCGTTTCCGGTCAGATTGGTGAGGAGTTGCCTGAGCCGGCCCGGATCGCCCTTGAGCATGACAGGAACATCCGGCTCAGCGGCGCAGATCATTTCTATGCCCTTTTCATGAGCCCGGATGGCCAGGGTGGCGGCGAAATCTTCAAGCAGGGTGGACAGGTCGAAATTCAGCATTTCCAGGTCCAGCTTTCCGGCCTCGATTTTGGACAGGTCCAGGATGTCGTTCAGAATCGCCAGCAGGGATTCTCCACTGGCAGAAATGGTTTCGGCGTACTTCCGTTGCAGGGTGTCGAGGTCCGTGTCAAGCAGAAGTCCGGTGATTCCGATGACGCCGTTCATGGGTGTTCGGATTTCGTGACTCATGTTGGCCAGGAATTCGCTCTTGGTGATGCTGGCCATCTGGGCCTGGAGAGCCAGTTCGTTGGCCCTTTCGATGGCGTCTTCCAGCTGCCGGTTGGATTCCATCAGCTTGGCTTCAACTTTTTTACGGGCTGTGATGTCGATCATGACGGTCAGAAAGAACGATCGGCCCTGATTCTGGATGATTTCACCTGAAAAAAGGCCGTCAAGGATTTCTCCGTCTTTCCGTCTGATCTGAAGTTCCATGTCCGTTATGCGGCCTTCTTTTTCCAGCGTGTTCCGGATCAGCAGCTGTTTTTCATGATCGGTGAACAGGTTCAGTTCACTTGACGTTTTTCCAATAATTTCGGTGCGACTATAGCCTGTCACTTCGAGAAAGGCGTGGTTGACATCTGTGAAACATCGTTCGGGTAACGTTGAAAGGGCCATGAGGGCGGGGTTGCTCTGAAAGAGCCGCTCGAAGCGCTGTTCGGCTTCTTTTTCGGCGGAAAGATCCTTGCATATGGCGAAATTGCAGTCCATCCCGTTCCATCTGCCATGCTGGATCCGTGTTTCAACGGGGATAAGTTCTCCGTACAGGTTCACAAGGGGCAGAGGACAGTCCTTCCGTTCTCCCCTGATCATGGCCGCGAAAATGTGTTCGGCCTCATGACGAAGACTGGCCGGGTGCATGTCGAGTATATGCATCCGGTCCGTGGTCTCAGGCATGTATCCCAGCTTTCGTTGAAACGCCCGGTTGGCGAATAGAATACGGCCCTCCTGGGTTGCCACCACGATAATGTCGTCGATGGTTTCAAAAAACACCCGGAAGTTTTCCTCACTCTCACGAAGTGATTCTTCGGCTTTTTTCTTGTCGGTGATGTCTTCGGCGGAACAGACCACATACTCCACCGTTCCGTCCGCCTTCAGTTTCGGGGACTTGTAAATAGAGAGAAGACGAAGCTCGCCTTTTGCGTTGGGGGCCCATTCCTCGGTCAAAACCGCCTTTCCTGTTTTGAATACCTCGCCGTTGCTGATCCGGCAGACCTCCACCACGTCTTTGGGCAGAATGTCGTACATGTTTCTAAAGGCCAGGTCCTCCTTTGGGGCACCGCAGAAGGCGGCATGGGATTTGTTTACAGCCCCGTATACGTGAGCTTCGGTGAGGTACCAGACCTGGTTGTGGATGTTGTCCAGAAGGATCATGTTCGACTCTTCCATACGCTTCCGGTCGGTGATGTCATAGTTGACGCCGATCATCCGGAGGGACATGCCCCGCGCATCCTTCTGAACAAAAGCGCAGGCTTTGAGGTGGCGGATGTCTCCGTCGGGGCGGATGATCCGGAATTCGCTGTTGAAGTCCTGGGTGCCCTGAAGGGCTTGCTTGATATCGTTTTTGCATTTCTGACGATCCTCGGGATGGACAAGAGCCATCCATGTCTCGTAACCGGCTTTGAAATCCATCGGGGCCACGCCATACATCCGGTGCATCCGGTCGTCCCAGGCCAGATTGTTCGCAACCATGTCGTATTCCCAGACACCGATACCTGCTGTTTCGGTGGCCAGTCGCATCCTCCGGTAATTCCTCGCCGCTTCTTCGGTGATGCGCTTGTGCTCCGTGATGTCGCTGAACACGGTGGCGAATTGACCGTGTTGAAGCCGGTACGCATTGATATAATAATGCCGCTCAAGGTGCTCAGAGTATGTTTCAAAACTTACAGGATTCCCTGTGAGAGCCACGTCTCCATATACGGAAATGAAAGACGTTTTTTCAATGCCGGGGATAACTTCGGTGACTTTGCGGCCCAGAATATCCGCCACTTTGAGGCCCGTGTGGGTTTCAAAGGCCGGGTTTGCCGAGAGGAAGACGTAGTCCACGGGTTTTCCGGTGTCGTCCAGCTGGATTTCATGCACGGCAATGGCGGTGGCGGCATGTTCGGTGAGAAGACGGTGAGCTTCCTCGCTCCTGCTCAGGCTGACGGTTCGTTCCGCCACCAGGATTTCAAGTTCCTCGTTCTTTCGGAGTCCCATGAAAAGGACCAGGGCAAGGGCGGTGGAGATGAGAACTCCGGTGATGCCGACGATATAACCGGCCGGAGTCCTGTTGAACTTGAGAAAGTCCTGGCTGGCGTGGGCCGAAACATGAAACACTTTGCCGAAGGCGATAATGGGGCGTGACAGAGAGAGGGCTCTGTCCACTGGGGCATCCTTGTCACAGGAGGATGCCAGGGTCTGGTGGGTAGAACCGCTTTGAACGCAGATCTCGATGTGGGCTGACGAGTCATGGCCCGTGCTTTGGAGCAGGGAACCCATTCTGAGAACGGCCAAGGTGAAACCCTGAATCTTGCCCGTGTCACGATGGTAGACCGGTCGGAAAATGAGAATCCCTTTCTGGTTGCCCGTTTCCTGAACCAGGGTCACAGGGGCCGAGGCCGTGGGCAGACCGCTCTGTTCTGCCTCTTCAAGAGCCAGTCTCCGGGTTTTTTCCGATCCCAGATCATACCCCAGGGCCGCTTCGTTGCCATAGACCGGTGCGATAAAACTCACAGGATAATAGTGTTCTCTTCCTTCGGCATTTTTTCTTCGGCCCTGTTCATCGTGTTCCCAGATTTTGAAATTTGACAGGGTCTGGTTCCTGATCTGAGCCTCGAATTCTCTTTTTTCTTCAGACGTTACGACCGGAATCCATTCCCAGGCTTTGACCGCCGTGTTTTTGCATAAATGTTCGGTATATTTCCGGAATTCCGCAGCGGTCACGGTTTTCGAACCATCCATGAAATTGGCAAGACCTTCGAGCTCGGTATTTCTAATATTGCGGAATTTTTCCACAACCGATTCGGTCCGGCCTTCCGCCACCTGTCTGAATGTTTCGTAACGCGCGTGACGCTCAGATGTCATGGTGGTCCACGAGGCGTATGCCGTCACCATGATCCCTGAAACCATAACGATCAGCGGTTCAAACCTGTTCAGGCCTGTGTGCGGTGAAACCAGGCGCTTGTTACGAAGCCGTGACCATCCGGCCCAGAGGCCGACCATGAAAACAAGGCCTGCGGTGAGCATCAGAGAAGGAACGGCGGCAAAAAGGGTTTTGCGTGTCCATGGCTCAGCGTCTTCATCCACGGCCAGTACCGCCTTGATTTTTGCTGTATCGGGGTCCGCGACCGGATAAAGGGCGGTGATCCGACGGCCCTTCCGGTCTGTGACAGGCCCCACCACGGTTTTTATGCCGGTCTTGAAAATGGAGGCCCATGAAGGAGGGGCTTCCTTGTATAAACTGCCGGGCGGCGCGTAACGTTCGGAGTCCTGGGGTTCGCTGTCCACAAAGAAAAAAAGATGGCCGTCATCTTTAATTCCCAGGAGACAAACATAAAGGCCGTTCATATGGACCTGTTTCAGCGTCATGAACTGGGACTTGAGTCTCTGGTACGCGGGTTTCGCCAGGTCTCCGGCTCTGCCGGACAGGGTGTCGATGCGGTCGAAGTTTATGGCTTCGGCCATCAGCCGTGTCTGGTCCAGAAATGATGCACGCTCATTGTGATCCGCCTGCTGAATGGCCCACCAGGACAGGAAACCGCCTGAGACCAGAATGGCCAGGATGATTTTAAGGGTTGTGGACAAACGGACAATATACTGCGGCATGGGAATCTCCCGTGTTGTTGATGCGTCTGATTCTGGCATCCTGTCAATCAAATCTTCAGCGTTTCCCGGGAAGCCATTTTTCCAGGATGTCTATCAGGGTCCAGGCGGAAACGGGTTTGGACATGTAATCGTTCATTCCCGCCCCAATGCATTTGTCCCGGTCTCCCTGAAGGGCGTGGGCGGTCATGGCGATGATGGGGATTTTTTCATGGGATCCGTTCATGGCCCGGATTCGCCGGGTGGCTTCGAAACCGTCCATCACCGGCATCTGGCAGTCCATGAGAATGAGGTCATACTGAATGGTCTCCATGGCGCTGAGAACTTCCTGGCCGTTGGCCACGGCATGGGCCCGGAGCCCCAGTTTTTTCAAGAGTCCAAGGGCCACCTGCTGATTGGAGATGTTGTCTTCGGCAATCATGATTCTGGCTTTCCGGTCTTCAAAGCTCGGAAGAGATTCCCTGGCTGTGTGCCGTGTGGCGATGCGACCGCTGGATCTTTCCCCATTTTGGTTCTGTGAAAGCGATTGTGAGATGACCCCCTTGAGTTCCATGGGTTTCACCGGTTTGGTCAGATACCCTGAAAATCCCATATCCGCAAAGCGCCGGGCATCCCCCCGGTTGCCCAGAGACGTGAGAAGAATCAGGGGGAGATTGGAAAGCTCCGGAATGAGTTTGATGGATTTGCCCAGGACATCCCCGCTCATGCCCGGCATGTTGAGATCCGTGATGACGACGCGGAAAGGGTCATTGTCCTCAATTCCCTGGTAAAGGAGTTCCAGAGCAGTGGGACCGTCCGGGGATTCAGAAGGCCGCATGCCCCAGGACGCCAGCCGGGTGGTCAGTATCTGGCGGTTTGTGGAATTGTCATCGACCACAAGTGCCCGGATGTCTGTCAAATCCACCGAAAGAGGTGCCAAGAGGTTTACGGATTCAGGGCAGGTTTCAAATCGGGCGGTAAACCAGAACTCCGATCCACAGAGCTCCTCGCTTGTGACGCCGATTTCTCCGTCCATCAGTTCCACCAGTTGTTTCGAGATGGCGAGCCCAAGCCCTGTTCCCCCGAACTCACGGGTTGTTGAGGCGTCCACCTGGGAGAATTTTCCGAAAAGCAGGGAGGTTTTTGCCTTTGGGATACCGATGCCGGTGTCTTTGACAGAAAAACGCAGGGTGACGGAGCCCGCTCCGGGTGTAGCGTCCATGGACAGTACACGGGCAATGAGGACCACTTCACCTGTCGATGTGAATTTCACGGCGTTGCCCACGAGGTTGGTGAGGATCTGGCGCAGGCGTCCAGGGTCACCTTTCAGGGTGTGCGGAACATCCGGTTCCACTGAGCAGATCAGTTCCAGGCCTTTTTCATGGGCGCGAACCGCAAGGATGGACGCCAGATCTTCCATGAGGCTCACCAGGTCAAATTCCAGCAGCTCAAGCTCCAGTTTTCCAGCCTCAATTTTTGAAAAATCCAGGATGTCGTTGATAATGGCCAGGAGAGATTCGCCGCAGGAACTGACGATCTGGGCGTAGTCCCGCTGTTCGTCGTCAAGATCCGAATCCAGAAGCAGGCCGGTCATACCGATGATGCCGTTCATCGGCGTCCGGATTTCATGACTCATGTTGGCGAGAAATTCGCTCTTCGCGATGCTGGCCTCTTCGGCCTTCATGGCCATGTCATTGGCACGGACGATGGCGTCTTCAAGCTGGCGGTTTGTTTCGATCAGCGCCGCTTCGACTTTTTTCCGTTCGGTGATGTCTCTGGCAATGCCCTGAACACCGATGATGGAACCGTTTTTTTCTACGGGGACCACGCTGACTTCAAGTGGAACAAGGGTGCCGTCCCGTTTTTTTGCCATGATTTCGATGAGCTGGTATTTTTCACCGTTTACGGCTTTCTGAAAGGCTTCCGCGGCTTTTCCCAGTTCGTATTCCGGGAAAAAGGCGGCGAAATTCAAGCCCATAGCCTGTTTCGGAGAGTAGCCGAAGACCTTTTCCGAGCTGGGGGACGTGTAGATCAGGTTGCCGTTCAGGTCAAGCTGCCAGATATCTTCCATGCTTGTTTCGGCGATGAGTCTGTATTGTTCCTCACTTTCCCTCAGGGCCTCCTGTTGCAGGCGGAGTTTAGCGTCTGTCCCTTTGAGAAGGAAATACACGAAACCGAGCAGAATAATCAGTACGAATGACCCGATGATTCCTCCGGTGATCATCATGCGGTGGAATGACGCCGTGAATGGGGAGATGGCTGTGGCGATCACGGGATCGATGATTGATTTTTTCGATGCATCGGTCCGAAGTTCTTTACGGATGGATTCGGTCAGGGAGTCTGTTCGCTCGTCCATGTACATCTGGTGCTGGTACCACAGAAGAAAAGCCGCTCCGGCGAGAAGGAGGATCAGAATGGCTGTGAGAGGGAGAAGCAGGCGCTGCAACACAGGTTGGGTGTGGCTGCCGGCGTTGCGCCGAGGTGCGGGAATCCCTGGGGGGGATGTGTTTTTTGCCGTGGGGTTGTTCACATGAGCTCCTGGTAAAAGCGCTGCATTTGCATAACGCGATAAGGCTTTGTCGCTTCAGGCCATCTAAGATGACCAAAACAGTGTCGTCAGTCCTGGGCCGCTTGTTTTTGCGGCATTCGTGGCAATTCATGCTGTGGATATGGGATAACGGGAGCTTTTTTCAGCTCATTCGAAAAAACGTTTTCATTTTACACTGTCGTGAATGGAAAATCAAAGAGAAACAGAGCGTTGGTCGGAGTGGTATGTAATACATTCAGAGAAGACACGATGGGAAAAGGTCAATGGTATTTTTTCGCCGGTCTTTTTATGATGAAATTCAGCGGGGAAGTGGTGAACTCAGAAGGCCCCGGAACACGATTTTGAGATCGGACTCCGTGATCCTTGAAATGAGGATGTCATCGTAGTCCGGTTCCTGGGGCGTCAGGACCTGATTGTCTGAGTCGTCAGGCCTTTCCACATGGAACGTGATCAGGTTTTTACGGCTGGAATCCGGGGTGAAGTTCCTGTTGTTTTCAACCCATGCCGAGGCGTCGTCGTGGGTACCCACGAAAAGAAGGTAGAGATCTTCTTTGTCTTTCACGCAGACCATGCGGTAGCCCTTGCCGATATCGTATTTGATGCAGTTCTTGATGCGGAATTCTCCGTGTCGTGTGAATTTCCCAAAAACCGAAAGCCGTGAATCGCCGTTTCTGATGATGTTGGCGATGATGGCGTCGGCTTTTTTCGCGGCGGATACGGCCATTTTTTCCGAACTGCGCATGGCATCGAGCATTTTTTCGAATCGGGGGTTGCTGTGTACGTAGCGGATCATGGTATCCTCTTGCTCAGGGAAAAAAGGTGAAACGTCTGTAGGCTGGGCTTTCGCCCACCATCGTGTGGTGGGCGAAAGCCCACCCTACGGTGTTTTGTTTTATGCGAGCTGCATTGCAAAAAAACAGGGTGTAAAGTCAGGGGCACGGTTACCCGTGCCCCTTCGATCTCCGGCAGGTCATTCAAAAGCTTCAGGGATAAGCCTTGTGTGAATAAAAGACCGGAGACCGTTATCGTCGATCAGGACGAGCAGCAGGACCCTTCCGTTCCGCAGGACGAGCATCCGCCGCCCAGCTGAAGGCTGGATGTCACCTTGAAACCGGTTTCGATGTAGTCCACGGCGATGGGCTGTGCGTGTTCGAGAAATTCCCGGTCCACCAGGAAATCGAAGCCGCCGAAATTGAACACCTGGTCCGTGGTTTTCTTTTCGTCCAGAGCCATGGCCAGCTGGGGTCCGCCGCAGCCGCCGCTGTGGAGAAACACCCGGACGGGCATGACGTCTTTTCCGTTGAAGTATTCCCGGATCTGTTCCTGGGCTTTTTCGGTTACGTTAAACATAGGAATTTTCCTTTTTTTCAGAGAGTTTGTTTTCTCGCTGCTCCGTCAAGTTTGAGGATCGGGTCATTTGTCGGGTTTGAAGAACCCGACCTACGAGGGTCCGTCACATGACCCGATCCTTTATTTGGACGTTCAACGGCGATGGTCTGTATTATGAACCGATCCGTTGCTGAGAGAGCCTATCGTAGGTCGGGTTGAGGCACGAAACCCGACACATGGCCCCCATCCTTTATTGGACGTTGAACGTTGGGTGTTGGACGTTCAACGTTCATCATTATTAATATTCCTTGGGCGTCAGATTGATCTGGTCCAGGGTGAACACCGGGCCGTCCTTGCACACCAGTTCCCGGCCGATGTTGCAGCGTCCGCACATGCCGATGCCGCACTTCATCCGGTTTTCAAGGCTCATGATGATGTGGTCGTGCTTGTATCCCAGTTTTTCCAGGACAGGCAGAGTGAACTTGATCATGATGGGCGGACCGCAGACGATGGCATAGGTGTCGTCGGATGCCTGGGGAGCCACTTTTTCCGTGACGGCCGGGGTGAAACCCACATGGTAGTTCCAGTTCGGGGCCTCGCTGTCCACGGTGAGGTGCATGCGGATGTCGTCCCGCTTTTCCCATTCCACCAGCTCATCCTTGTAAAGCAGCATGCCCGGTGTACGCGCGCCGTAGACCACGTCGATGTTGCCGTAATCTCCCCGGTTTTTCGGGTCCAGCATCATCTTGATGGATGAACGTAAGGTCGTGAAGGCGAAACCGCCGCCGATGATCAGGATGTTTTTTCCTTTCAAGGTGTCCCAGGGATACCAGTTGCCCAAGGGTCCCCGGATACCCATGGTTTCACCGACCTTCATGCTGTGCAGATACTGGGTGACTTTTCCGGTTTTAAACACGGTGAACATCACAAAGCCTTTTTCCGTGGGCGAGCTGGCGATCCCGATGGGGATTTCGCCCTGGCCCGGAATGGACAGTTCGGCGAACTGACCGGCCTTGTAAGAGAATTTTTCTTCATCTCCCGGATTTTTAAAGACAAACCGGAAGGTTTTCAAACTTTTGTCTTCGGTGGCGACCTGTATGTCATCGATCGTCACCGGATAGGGTACATAGGGATTAATCACGGTTCATCTCCTTACGTTACTTGTTCATAGTCTCACAGATTTCCCGGATGTCGATGTTCGCCGGGCATTGGCGCACGCAACGGCCGCATCCCACACACATGATTCCTTCACCGTATTTGTCTGCGAAGTACTTCAGTTTATGCATGAAACGCTGGCGTGTCCGCTGATATCGGTGTTCACGGGGGTTGTGGCCGGAACCGTGGAGGGTGAAAAGGCCGGTCATGCAGGAATCCCAGTTTTTGATTCGGACGCCCTTGGTGCCGAAATTTTCGTCCTGGATGTCGAAACACCAGCAGGTGGGACAGGCGTAAGTGCAGGTGCCGCAGTTGATGCAGGCGAACGCCGTGTTTTCCCAATGATCGGCTTCGAACAGTTCGAGAACGGTCTTCTTTTCGATCTTGTCAAAGGCGATTTTGGAGCTGATCGCCTCTTCCGCGGTTTTTTTCATGGCTTCGATGCGTGTGGACACATCCGATCCGGCCTCTTTGGAAAAACCGGCGGCCTTGGCCCAGGCATCGCCTTTGTCCGTGAGGATCTTGGCGTAGAAGTCGCCTTCTTCACCGGCAGCGACCAGAAGGACGTCGAGACCTTTTTCATCAAAGGGACCGGTGCCGCAGGACGTGGAGAAGTCCGTGGACGAAGGGCTGTTTACCGCAAGGCCCACAAAGGTGATGGCCTCGTAAGCGTTCAGGAAATAGGGGTCCTGGTAATCGCCGTTGTCGTAGTTCATTTTCAGAATCTGAAGGGCCCGGGCGTCGTAGGGGCGGATACCGATGACGGCCCGTTTGGGGTACTCTTTTTTAGCTTCCTTCATGATGTTGCAGTCCGGGTCGTTAGGATCGGTGCTGAAGGTCATCATGATTTCCGATTTGGGAAACACCAGGGCCTTGGGGGAAAGACGGGTGTCGGTTCCCGTAAGGTCCGGCATCTGGCCTTTGTCTAACACTTTAAAATCGAAATCGTCTTTTTCCCTGACCGGGCCGACGAGCTGGTAAACTTCGGCTGATGCCGCAAGCCCCTTGACCCAGCTTTCCCTGTCGATATGGTATATTTTCATGGTTTACTTCCCTTTCGCTTTGGTCGTTCAATCATTTATCGTTCCAACCATTTTCGATGGGTGGTTCGTGAGTGGAATCCATCATAAAAAAGGAGTTATCCTCAATTCGATGTTGAACGTTGGACGTTCGATGTTGGACGTTCAATCGTTTATCCATTCACGGTGTCCTGCAATCGCCTTATTTGATGAACTCTTCGGGATCATGTGTGGTGAACGTGTCGAGGGCCGGTCTGACATCGCTGGTCATACCCGCTTCCCATCCGAACCGTTCGTAACAGGATTTTTCCAGTTTGCCGGTCAGGAGCCGTACCTTGATGTTCATGGGGCAGGCTGCCTCGCAGGCTCCGCAGTCCGTACAGCGTCCGGCGCAGTGAAAGGCCCGTAACGTATGGTAGGTTCTGACGTCCACGGGATCGTCGCCTTTCCCTACCCACTGGGGACGGGATTCGTCCACGAAACAGGTGGGGCAGTAACACAAGGGGCAGGCGTTCTTGCATGCGTAGCAGCGGGTGCAGCCGGAAAGGAGGTCGTCGAAGAAAGCCCATCGTTCATCGGCGCTCATGGCTTCGATTTTTTCGATGGCGTCGTTGTTCCTTGTCGTGTTGACTTCCGGGACCGGGTCGGCTGCGGGGATGTCGTTGATCACCGGGTTCCGGTGAAGGCAGCGGATGCAGTTGTCCTGGAGAAGGTCGTTCTTGTCCGCCGTTTTTTCACCTTTGGCCGTTTTCACCGTGATCTTGCCGCCCGCTTCCGTGAGTGTGAGAATGTCCCCTCCGGCCAGTTCTTTAAGCCGGGTTTTATCGGTCATGCCGGTGCAGGGAACGCCGATGACGGTGACCTGTTCCCGGCTGATCCGGCGTTCCACGATGTGGGTGTTGATGTTTCTCGAATCGCAGCCCTTGGCCACGATGCCCACCTTGTCTTTCCGGTGGGTGAGGTAATTGGCCAGATTCAACCGGCACTGGGAATCCCAGACCAGTTTATCAGCGTCTTCCGGCGTCTTTGCAAGAAAGGGTTCGTTTACCCCAGGGAGCGTGCCGCTTTTGTAGCCGATCACCACGTCCACCTTGCCGCTCTTGAGAAGATCACTTGAAATTTTTCGAATGTTCTCCGTGTAGTTGATCATGTTTTATTCAGCCTCCAGGCCGGTTATGACACCGGCCGATTATTTTTTAACATGTTTTGACTGCTTGGTTTTGCCTCCGGCGGCCCTTCCGGGGGACCCGATTTTAAAAATCTGGACACATGGGTTGGGAGTACGACCCAAAGTGCACCCTTCCCAAACCTGTTTGTCAAACTTTTCAAAAGTTTGGCCCCCGGCAGGGCCGCCGGAGGCTTGAGACCCTTAAGCCGCGATTTCACCTGGCGTTTTTTTGATGAAATGCTTGGCAGGCCCCAGCTTTTTCACTTCCGCGATCACGTCATTGGCCACCTGGGCGAACTTCACCCCTTCCGCCGACGAGATCCACGAGAAATGAAGCCGTCCCGGTTCGATGCCCTGATACTCCAGAAGCTCCTTGAGAAGGGTGAACTTACGCCGTGCGTAGTAGTTGCCTTCGATGTAGTGGCAGTCGCCGGGATGACACCCGGAAACCCACACGGCATCGGCCCCTTTGCGGAGTGCGGCAAGGATCATCTTGGGCGAGATACGGCCCGAGCAGGGAACGCGGACCACCCGCATGTTGGGCGGATACTGAAAACGGCTGACACCGGCCAGATCGGCCGCGCCGTAGCTGCACCAGTTGCAGAGAAACGTGATAATCTTAGGTTCAAAATCAGTCATATATGACCTCCTTGTATTTTTTTTGGTTGCCCTGTCTTCGGCGGCCCTCAGGGCATAACCGTCAGGATAGGGCTCTATCTAAATGATACAATCCTAATCGAATCCCAAAGGGATTCCGTATCATAGCCCAGGGTTGCGGCAACGCCGCTACCCTGGGTTCTCCGGGGAGCATCCCCAACCCCAACGGGGTTGCGTCCGGATAGGGAAGATTCATGGGAATGTGACCCAACCCCTTTGGGGTTGAACATCATCATCGGCCATGCCCCAGGGTAGCGGCGATGCCGCAACCCTGGGCTTTATGCCGGAGCCCCGTTGGGGCAAAAAATGATGTATGGCGATAGTCTGACAGCAATGACCCGCCGGAGGCATCACTCCCAACAAACCCATCAGGCATTCTCGATCATGGCAAACAACTGGCCGTCTTCAAATCCTTTCAGTACCAGAGCGCCCGACCTGCAGGACGCCACGCAGGAACCGCAGCCTTTGCAGAGAACCGGATTGATCTGGGCTTTGCCCTTGTCCCGTCCTTCCATGACCATGGAGGGGGCGTTGTAGGGGCAGACCGTGACACAGACTTCGCAGCCGGTACAGAACGCCGGGTTGACCTTGGCGATGTTGCCGCTGGTGTTGATGGACTTCTGGGACAACAGGCGGGTCGCGCTGGATGACGCGGCCTGGGCCTGGGCGATGCTTTCGTCCACGGGTTTCGGGTAATGGGCGAGACCGCAAAGGAACACGCCGTCCACCGCGAAGTCGCTGGGGGCCAGTTTCACGTGGGCTTCGGCGAAGAAACCGTCGGCGTTCATCGGAACTTTGAAGAACTGGGCCAGTTGCTCATCCCTGTAGGGTACGACGGCGGTGGCCAAAGTCAGCATGTCCGCCGTGATTTCCACCGGACGTTTCAGAACATGGTCGGTGACCGTAATGGTGAGGCCGTCTTTGCCGGTCGCGACCACAGGTTTGTTCGCCACGTCGTAACGGATGAAGATCACACCTTTTTCACGGGCTTCCTTGTACAGGGCTTCCCGTTCACCGTAGGTGCGGATGTCCCGGTAAAGAACGAAAATCGCCATGTCCGGGTTCAGCTCCTTGAGGTGAAGGGCGCTGGCCGCCGTATGGGTGCAGCAGATGCGTGAACAGTAGGGCCGTTCCGGCTCACGGGAACCCACGCACTGGATGAACACGGCGGATTTCATGGTTTTAAGGGAAGGGTCGTTGTCAATGAACTTCCGGTCCAGCTCAAGGCCGGTGAGAACTCGGCTGTCCTTGCCGTACAGGTATTCGTCGGGTTTCAGTTCCGTGGCGCCGGTGGCCACGATGGCGACCCCGTGACGCAGGGTTTCCTTGGTGCCTTTCACCGACAGGGTGGTGTCGAAATTGCCCACGAAGCCGTCCACAGAGGTGATCTCGGTGTTGGTGAGAACCCGGATTTTGTGATTCGCTTCCACATCCCGGATCAGATGGGCGAGGCCGTCCTGAATGGATTCACCCTTGGATGTGGCAAAAAGGTTTTTTGCCTGACCGCCCAGAGAGCCTTCGCGTTCGATGAGGCTGACCTGATAGCCCTGGGATGCCAGGGATTTGGCCGCCGTCATGCCCGATATCCCGCCGCCGATGACCACGGCGTTCTGGTCGATATCCAGTCTGGCTTCGGTGAGGGGCTCAAACAAGGTGACCTTGGCCGCCGCCATGCGGACCATTTCCATGGCTTTTTCGGTGGCTTCCTTGGGGAAATCCTTGTGGACCCAGGACCCGTGGTTTCGGATGTTGACCATTTCGAACAGATACCGGTTCAATCCGGCGCTCTGGAGGGTTTCCTGGAACAGGGGGTCGTGGGTTCTCGGCGTGCAGGCCGCCACGATGATGCGGTTGAGATTCTTTTCCTTGATCACTTTGGAGATGAAGTCCTGGGTGTCCTGGGAGCAGGAGTACATGTTGTTGGTCACGTATTCCACGTAAGGCAGGGTGGCGGCGAAATCCCGAACCCTCTCCACATCAATGACTCCGGCGATGTTGGTGCCGCAGTGGCAGACGAAGACGCCGATGCGGGGACGTTCGCCGGTGATGTTGATTTCAGGGGGCACGGTCACGGATTTCGTGAGGGTGTTCCGGCCTTCGGTGAGCGCCGACCCCGCGCAAAGGGCGGCGGAGCCCGCTTCCACCACGCTCTGGGGAATGTCTTTGGGACCCTGGAGGGCGCCGCACACATAGATGCCGTCACGGCTGGTGGCCACGGGGTTGAACGAACTGGTTTTCACGAATCCGCCGGCGGTGAGGTCCACGCCCAGCTTGCCGCACAGGTCTTTCACATCAGGGGGGATTTCCATGCCCACGCTAAGGACCACGATGTCGTAAAGGTCACGCACCACCTTTCCGGTGCTGTCATCCACGAAATCCACCACCTGACCGGGACCTGTGGGGTTTTTGAAGATGGAATGGACACGGCAGCGGACGAACTTGATGCCGTGTTTTTCCTTGGCTTCGTTGTAGCAGCTTTCAAAGCCCTTGCCGTGGGTCCGCATGTCCATGTAGAAGATGGTGCATTCCAGCTTGGGATCATGCTCCTTGGCGATGATGGCCTGTTTGATGGCGTACATGCAGCACACCGACGAGCAGTGGCCGTTGTCGCAGGTGTTGATGTCTCTCGACCCCACGCACTGGAGCCAGGCGATTTTTTTCGGCTCTTCGTGGTCGGACATGCGGATGATGTGGCCCTGGTTGGGTCCGGAGGCGGAGAGAAGACGCTCGAACTCGATGGAAGTCACCACGTCGGGGTTGTTGTCGTAGCCGTACATGTATTTGCCGGAAGGATTGTACGGCTTGAAGCCGGGGGACAAAATGATGGACCCGACATTCAAGGTCACGGTCTTGTCCTTGTCATCGTAGTTGATGGCACCGGCCGGACATTTCTTCTCACAGTTCCCGCATTTGCCTTTGGTGAGCTTGATGCATTTGTCCGCGTCGATGCAGTATTTCAACGGAACAGCCTGGGGGTAGAGGGCGTAGATCGCTTTTCGTTTGATCAGCTTTTCGTTGTAGACATCGTCCACCTTCACCGGACATTTTTCCGTGCAGGCCCCGCAGGCGATACACTTGGTCATGTCCACGTAGCGGGCTTTCTGGAACACTTCTACCTGGAAGTCGCCTTTTTCGCCTTTCACATCCTTGACCTCGGAAAGGGTCAAAAGCTCGATGTTCATGTGACGGCCCACTTCCACGAGCTTGGGGCTCATGATGCACATGGAGCAGTCGTTGGTGGGGAAGGTCTTGTCGAGCTGCGCCATCACACCACCGATGGATGGCGATTTTTCAACCATATACACATAGTATCCCGAATTGGCGAGGTCGAGGGCGGCTTGGATACCGCCGATGCCGCCTCCCGCGATCAGGACCGAACCGATTGTTTTTTTATCTGACATGAATGTCTCCTTAGTAGTGTTCTTTCAGGCCTCCGGCGGCCCTGCCGGGGGCCAAACCCCTCTCTTCGCTGGGGCAGGCTTTTTAAAAAGTTTGACCAAATGGGTTATGGGGATCATCCGTAACCCATTGACTGTGAGTGGTACAAAAAACTGATTTGTCCAGATTTTTAAAATCTGGCCCCCCGGAAGGGCCGCCGGAGGCTTTGCCCCATATCAACCGTCAAGCCCGAAATCAGCCAGATCAGGCCCGAGATACGTCCGTTCGTTTTCGCCCAGAATGCCCATGGCCAGACAGAGGATGGTCCACAGGTGAACGGTGTGGTATTCACCGCCGTACACATGACACATGTCCTCGATCTGGGCGTGGCAGTTGTGGCAGGGGGTGACCACGTAGGTCGCACCTGTGGCCTGAATCTGGTCGAATTTGATTTTGCCGTAGGCCTGGCGCTCTTCGGTGAAACCGGCCTGGAGAGAGCCGCCGCCACCGCCGCAGCAGTAGTTGTTGGACTTGTTGGGGTGCATATCCACAAAGTTCGCTTCTCCCACGGCGGTTTTCACCACGAACCGGAGATCGTCGGCGAATTTGTCGCCCAAGGATTTTCTCACCACGTTGCAGGGGTCCTGGGCCGTGAATTTGATCCCCATGGTGTTCCAGTCGGAATTGACCTTAAGTTTGCCTTCACGGATCCACTGGGCGTAATATTCCACGATGCTGCGGAATTCGAAGTTGTGGGGAATGTTGAATTTTCGGATGGCGGCCCATACCGCGAAAAAACTGTGACCGCACTCGGTGTTCAGAAACACCTTGCATCCCAGTTTGTCGATGTGTTCGCACTGGGCCCGGACGATTTTTTCCCAGCTTTCGTCGTCGGCCAGGAACATGCAGTAGTTTTCACCGCCCCACATGTCGGAGTAATAAGTCCAGTCCGCACCGGCTTTGTGGAGAATTTTCCACAACGGCAGCAGTTCATCGGGCTCAGTCACGGGCTCACGGGAGTTCTGGTTCAGGGCGAAGTACGCTCCTTCCCGGTCGATGTCCGCGGTCAGTTCTTCGAATCCTTCCTGCTGGCGGCATTCTTCGGCCAGATCTTCCACGGTGAATTTGAAGTCTTCGAAGGGGACGCCCATGGCACCACCACGGGATCTTACATGGTGGTCACAGGAACCCAGGATGCCTTTGGGGCGTTCTTCCCTGGGCCAGCCCGACCGCAGTTCGAAGGTGAGGGCCGGAATGTTGATGTGCATGGGGCAGACATCGTAGCAGCGTTTACACATGGTGCAGACCCAGATCCAGGGGTGTTTTTCCAGCTCTTCATCCATACCCAGCACGGCCATCCGTAAATACTTTCTGGGATCCATGTCCATCAGGCCCGTGGCCGGACAGCCGCTGGCGCAGGTCCCGCAGGTGAGACATGCCGAGAGATTTCCGTCAGGGATCAGGGCCAGCGCCTTGTCCTTGATGCGGGATTTTCCCCCGGTCACTTTGAGTGCTTCCGTCATAAACGTTCCTCCAGTTCAAAATGAATAATACCTTCCCCTGCCCGGGGCGTTTGCTCTGGGCCAAAGGTCAAAGGTTTTGGTTTTTCGTTTTTGGTCTGCGGTCAGTCACACCTGAATATCTTGAAAGGTGCTCTGTTGCATGACCTGTCTGGAACCTGGAAGTGTGGGAAAAGAGGAAGAGAACATCCTGGGATTGATAAAGATACCTGGAGTTCACCACTGCTCCGAACACCGCCGCCGGCTTTTAAGAACCCTGAATAACCAGTTTCCGCCGCACGGGCGGAAAAACGTTATTAAAGCCGTCAGTAGTGTCTGTCAATGTGGTGGTTCATTTATAATCCATCGTCTTTTTTCAGTGGGTTATATCATACAAAGATAACCTTATATATAGAACGATTGGATTAATCAAATTGAAAATATATATTCAATGTTATGCTGTTATCGACGTTTTTTATTTTTGGAAGGATTTACTGCCATCCAGCACATCCCGGACACTCTGGCAGAGGTCGCGGAGGATGACGGGTTTCATGAGGTAGCGCTGGAAGCCCATGGCGGCGGCTTTCTTTTCGTTGATCAGGTCGCTGAAGCCGGTGCAGACGATGAGGGGAATATCGGGTCGGATGGTTCTCAGGGCCTTGGCCAGCTGGGCTCCGGTCATGTGGGGCATGGTCATGTCCGTGACCACCAGGTCGAAGCGGTGGGGGTTTTCCTGGAATACCCCCAGGGCCTGAAGGCTTCCCACGCAGCCCGTCACCGTGTACCCCCTGGCTTTGAGCATGGCGATCATCAGGTCGACGATGGTTTTTTCATCGTCCACCACCATGATGTGTTCGGTGCCTGTGGGCATGGGGGTCTGGATTTCGGGTGATTTTTCAGACGTGTTCTCGCTGGAGCAGGGCAGGTACACACGGAATGTGGCACCGCGTCCAGGTTCACTGTATACGGTGATATGGCCGCCGCAGCTGTTGATGATGCCCTGAACCACGCTAAGCCCGAGACCGGTGCCTTCATTCTTGCTTTTGGTGGTGAAATAGGGGTCGAAAATTTTTTCCATGACGGCGCGATTCATGCCGGTCCCCGTGTCGCTGACATCCAGAACCTGATACGGTCCTGGTTCCAGCATCATGGACTGGAGGTGTTTTTCCGTGTCATCGATGTGAATGGTTTTGAGGCTGACAGCCAGAATACCCCCAGTTTTTTTCATGGCGTGGTAGGCGTTGGTGCAGAGGTTCATGATGACCTGATGAATCTGGGTGGGGTCGGCGAGGACTGTGCGGTCGCTTTTCTCCAGCTGGTTTTTGATCTGGATGGTGCTGGGAATGGTGGATTTCAGGAGCTTCAGGGCCTCGTTCACCACCAGATGCATCCTTACGGGCTGAAGCTCGAATTTGCTCTGGCGGCTTAAGGTGAGAATCTGCCGGACAAGATCCTTGGCAAGGCCTGCGGCTCTCACCACTTCGGACAGGTTGCGCACAAGTGGACTCCCGGGCCCCAGATCCTGGAGGGCCATTTCCGCGTAACCGAGTATGGGTGTGAGAAGGTTGTTGAAATCGTGGGCGATGCCGCCGGCCAGACTGCCGATGGCTTCCATTTTCTGGGTCTGCCGGAGAAGGCTTTCCAGCTTGGTTTTTTCCACCGTCACCCTGTTGCGCTGGATGATGCCGGAAAGGGTGTTGGCGATGGCGGTAAGGACCTCCGCTTCCATGGGCTCGAAGCCGTGCTCTGACGGAAGGCCGATGCAAAGGACACCGATGGTTCTGTTTTCAAGCCGGATGGGAACGCAGTAATGCCCATGGGCGCTTTCCCCGTCGCCGTGGTTTCCGAAACATGTTTCACCTTTTAGGGCTGTCTGGCCGCACAGGCAATGACCGGACCGCACACGGGAGCAGGAAGGTCCGGGAAAACCGGACAGGGTTTTCGCACAGTTCAGCTTGAATTCATCGTGTGCGTCGTCCGAAAAGAAAAAGGCGGCACTGGCTTTTTCTCCGATCCAGCTCAAGGCGAGGATTTTTTCAAGGGTCATTTCAAAGAAATCGTCAAGCGGGATGGGATCAAGGGACAGTTTCAGCAGATCGTTCAAAAAATTCTGATTTTCGTAATTTTTCCGCAGCTCGTCTTCTTTACGCTTTCCTTCGGCGATTTCTTTTTCCAGCTCTCCGATTTTCTGGCGCAGAAGCGGGTAATAGCTTTTCCGGATGGATTTTTCACCCAGGCCGATGATCCGTTCGTAAAGATGCTGGTCAGATGTTTCGTTGTCAGAGGGCGTTTTCATAGATGACCTCGATGTCTCGTTTGTTCGCTTTTCTGGGATTGGTGACGAGGCATGGATCTTTCAGGGCTTTTTCAGCCAGAACCGGGATGTCGGTCTGCCGGGTTCCTTTGTCTTTCAGGGTACTTGAAATCCCTGCATTTTTTTTGAGAAGGGCCACCTTGTCGAGGACGGCCCGTTTTTTTTCTGAGGCCGACATGCCCTTGAGCTGGAGGCCCATGGCATCTCCGATCCTCTGAAAACGATCTGCGGTTTCGTTGAAATTGAAATCCATCACATGATCGAGGAGGATGGCGTTGCATTCCCCGTGGGGAAGTCCCAGATAACCGCCCAGGCTGTGGGCCATGGCGTGAACGGCTCCCAGGCTGGCGTTTGAAAAGGCGAGGCCCGCTTCGAGACTGGCGCGCATCAGAATGTTTCGCAGGTGGGGATCGTCAGGTTTCGTGAGAACGTCGAGAAGATATCGGCTGATCAGGCGGATGGCCTCCAGGGCGTGGACGTCGAAGATGGGGGAATGGGCGCTTGAGACAAAGGCTTCGATGGCGTGAACCAGGGCGTCGATGCCGGTACAGGCCGTGAGGTACGGGGCCATGGTCAGAGTGGTGTCAGGATCGATGAGGGCCACGTCGGGAACCACGGTTTTGCTGATAATGGCGATTTTGACCCGCTCGTTTTCATGATTGATGATGGCGAACTGGGATACATCCGCCGAGGTTCCGGCGGTGGTGGGGATGCAGATCAGGGGCGGGCCGGGAAGGGGGACGTTGTCGATGCCCTCGAATTCCAGGATGTTGGCCCCGTTGGTGCTGACGATGCCGATGCCCTTGGCGCAGTCCATGGGGCTTCCGCCGCCCACGGCCACGATGAGATCGCAGTTGTTTTGAAGGTAATAATCCGCACCGCGCATCACTTCGCCGGATTTGGGGTTGGCTGTGATATCGGAAAAAACAAGGCAGGACAGGCCTGCAGCTTCAAGGTTTTCGACGACTTTGCCGCACCAGCCCGCGGCGATGACTCCGGGGTCCGAGACGACCAGAACGTTTTTCGCTTCGAAATTGGCTGCATACTGACCGGCGAGGGTGAGTGCGCCGTTGCCGAAAACAAATTCTGGTGCCACGAATTTTCTGAGATGGTTCATGGGCGTGGTCCTTTTATTATCTAAATACCCAGCGAATGAAATTGCATGCCGCAGAGCGGCAAATGACGATGTTTACACGAAAGGAATATGGAATCAAGGCAGTGTGAGAACCGTTATCTGCGTTATGGTGTAACTATAACCCATAACAGGCGATTGGGGCAACCTGAAGTTTATGTTGACGTTTCGGGGAGGGGTAATGTCGGTTGGGCGTCTCGCTTATTAACGATCAATTTAAGCCAAAAGCGTCAGGATTTCGCAGGTCGGGTTCCAAAACCCGGCAAATAACCCGATCCTTTAAATAATCGTGTGTTTTGTGCTATAGATCGAATTTGAACAGAATAAAACCGTTGTCTTAATGGCCACCTTCTGAACGATTGACGCGGGTTATCAGTTCTTTCCATAAATACGGGGAACGCTGAAGCGGTAAAAACGGGATTGCTCCTCTTTTTCCACGGTGGCGGCTTCGTTGCCGAAATATTTGACTCTCAGCGCAGAAAGTTTGGCTTCGCGATCATCGCCCCCTGTTTTTTTTAGGAGTTTTTCCCTTTCCTTCATATAGGCCTGGCCTTTAGCCCATCGGCTGTCACGGACGGCATCCAGATGATTCCAGCGGTTGATGGCCTCTCCGTCAAGGCCCATGGATTTTCTGAACGCCGTGAGGTTCTTCTGCCTTTCCGGCCCGTTCATGTCGGCCAGATCACTCTGGACGCTTTCCACTTCGAGAAACTGGTTCATCATGGCCTGCTGATGGGCTTTGATGTAAGCTTCGGAAATTTCCCCGTATATCGAGCCAAGTTGCTGGCGGTACAGCGCCGCTTTGTTTTCAAAGGGCATGTTCTTTTCGTAGCGAATGTCTTCAAGAACATTCCGAACCTCGTTCTGTTTCAGTTCCAGTCCCCAGATTTTCATGGCGTCATCGCCGAAATAGACCTTTCGTTTTTCCCACATCAGCTCGTCCATTCTGTCTTTGGTCATGCCGGTGAGCATGGCGTAGTTGTCTTCAATCCACTTTTTGTATGCAATCAGGCGTTTGAACTGGTTGTACATCTCATCGGCGTATTCTGGGAAAGCCGCCTTGACATATTCCAGGACACGGCTTTCCCAGTCGTCGGGGTACTGTTTCTTGAGATAACGGATCAGGGATTCCAGAGCTTCAAGCTGAACCCGGGGGTGATCGAGACCCTCCGCGTAAAGTTCTTTCAATCTGGCGATAAACGCTCCCTGCTGGACGGTGATATCGGCTTCGTCCTCGAGTTCGCCGGAGTCCTGATTCAGGGCGTTTTCACCTGGAAAACGCCCTTCAGACCCGCCAGAAGCAGCCAGGGAATGCTCAATTGTTGCATTCTGCCCTCCGGTGTTTTGAATTAAAACATAACAGGCCAAAACGATCAGGGTGCAGACAAGGGTGCTGACAGCAAGGGTCTTTTTTCGATTCATCATGTCTCTATTCTTTATCGGCTATGAAATCAATAAGATCGGCGTAAAACTGCATTTCGTCAAAATCATCGGCCACGATGTAGGGGATAATGCCTAAACCGCAGACATCCAGATGGTCGTAAGGCAGTACGCTGCTGTACGATGTGGCCTGGATTTCCGTGGGATTGTTGAGGTCGCTGACATAACCGGTGGTCGTGTCTTCCGTGAAATAGGAGCCTTTCCAGAAGCTGCTTTTGTAAGCGAGGCGGTAGCCCATCTGCTGGGAGTTCACACCCACCAGCCCGTCGTCGTCGGTGTCTTCGAATTCTCCGTCACCGGACCCGGCAGCACCGTCGTTGTCACAGTCCACCTGATCTCCCATGGGGTCCAGAAGCGCGCACCAGCCGTCGCCGTCGATTTCACGGGGTGCGAACAGGCTCATGGCCATGAGAATGGGGTTGGTGGCACCCTGCTGGGCCGTGATCAGAGATCCGTAGTATTTGACGTACGTGTTGTCCACGGGGTAGTTGTTGTTGAAGGCCTTGCAACCGGTTGCTTCACCGTCTGCGGGGTCCCAGTCGTTGTACATCAGGGTTTTCATGCTGGCGAAGAAGTCCCCTTTTTCAACGTAAAACAGGGAATTGATGAAGTTGTCGGCCATCCAGGCCACAAACGCGTTGTAACCGTCTTCCCCTTTGTCCAGAACGTTTTTCGATACAGGCGATCCCCTGTGGGGCGATGACAGGGAGATCAGGGCTTTCACGACCTGTTTACCTTTGCGGTCATAGAGGATTTTTGCGGCTTTCCGCCCGTCCATGCCTCCCTGGGAATGCCCGACGATATTGACGGCCGTGGCCCCGACAGTGGCCATGTAGCTTTCGATGTCATCGGCAAGCTGAAGTCCTCTGTATTCGGAACTCTGGAAGGGATTGACCTCCGATGCGTAAGCCTGCTGTTTCCGATCGATTTTTCTGTTGCAGGTGGTTTCCAGGAACTGATCGCAGGGATCCCCCACAAATGTTCCCAGATCGTTGCCGAAATAATCAAGACCCACCAGCTGATCGAATCCCATCATACCGTGGGCGAAAACCACGGGATTGACCGTTTTTGTGGCCCTTGCAGATGCCAGGGGCGCGGTCAGGCAGACAGCAAGGCTTACCAGACCAAGAATCATCAGTTTGTTCTTCATGTCACAGTTCCTCCTTTTTTCCTTTTTTGTTGATGGTGCTTTGGTTGTGTGCAACCCGATCCTTAGGCCATGGTTTTTCCCACGATCAGGTTTTGAGTCCGAACAAGGGGTTGTTCGGGTGGTCATGGTTCATTCAAGAAACAAAACATTCTCAAACGGTACTCTGTTCATATTTGAGGGGGATTCTGGGAGTCAAGACAATAACCGGACAAATGTAAAACAAAAAAATGAAATACGTAATACGCTATAAACAAAGGGTTTTATGTTTTTTGTATCGCCATGTTTGTCTTGGCCAAAACACGGAAATATCTGGAAAAGGCTATGGAACAGAACTCGGGATATGAATCAGTGTTTGAAGAGCGTCAAAGTTTGGCGACCCATAGACCCTTCAAGCCGGGCCTGCACGGTCCATGACGGCGGACGAAAGTCCGCCCTCCAAGCCTGAGGGACACGGCTCAGGTCATGGTCCAGCAAAGATGGGTGATGTGTGCCAGGTTACAGCTATCGTCTGTTGAAACGTAACGTTCCGTTTTTCATGCCCTTATCGATGAGTCGGACAAGAAAACCCTTGGCTCTGGTTCGTGTGGCGGGGATGAGAAGGAGGATGCCGCTTATGTCGCTGATCAGGCCGGGGGTGACCAGAAGAATGCCGGCAACGAGGATCAGGAAAGCGTCGAACACTTCGTCGCCCGGCATGATGCCCTGTTTCATGTTATCCCTGATGCGGGAAATGGTCTGAAAGCCCTGAATTTTAGCGAGGCTTGCTCCGGCAAAGCCGGTGCCCACCACAAGAATGATGGCGGTAACGGGGCCGAGAAGGGCGCTGATCTGCATGAGAATCAGAATTTCAAGAATGGGGAAAAGGGTGAAAAGAACGAACAATCTTAACAGCATGTTTTTAAATTCCATGAAACTTGAAGGTTTATGTGAACAGGATCGTGAGGCTGTAAACCCCGTCTTCCATGCGTGATTTCACGTCGCAGCCGAATTTGCCGAACACTTTCATCATCTCGCGGTTTGACGACAGGACATCGGCGGTGAACCCTCTGAGTCCCGCCTCTTTGGCCAGATCGATGAGACGTTTGTAAAGATAACTGGCGATCCCGATGTTCTGGAATTCCTCATCCACGACAAAGGCCACGTCGGCGAACGTTCTTTCCTTGTTCATGACAAATCGGGCTTCGGCGACGATGCGGCCCTTGCCCACGTCTCCGACAAGCCCCACAATGGACATGGTGTTGCTGTAGTCGGTGTTGACATAAGACTGCATTTTTGAGTGGGGCATGGAGGTGACCGGTGTGAAATAGCGGTAATACACGGCAGTGTCGGAAAAACGGTAGAAAAGCCGGCGCATGCCCTCTTCATCTGACGGTTTGATGGCCCGGAAGCGGACCACGGTGTTGTTTTTGAATGTTTCACGGGTGGCGACATGCTCGGGGTACAGGTGTGTGGTGTCTTCAAGAAAAATCTGATCCTGGTAGATGATTTTCTGGGATTTCGCCTGTCTGATCAGCTCGGCCCGGTCTTCGGGATGGGCAATTTCGATGAGGGCCTGGGCCCGTTCTCGCACGGTCCGGCCTTTCAGGCTCGCCACACCGTATTCCGTGACGACCAGATCCACGGATTCCTTGACACTCAGTTTGTTCGGGTAGGGGTCCACCGAAAGCACGATGTTGGACTGGCCTTTGAGATTCCGGCTGGACAGGGCGAATATCGACCGGCCGCCCCTGGACAGCTCGGCACCGTTGAAGAAGTCGATGACTTCCACGGGCCCCGTGGCCACGTTGCCTTTCCCAACATGGAGGGCCACATTGCCGTGAAGATCGACTTTCCGGGAATGGATGATGGCGGTGAACATGGGGTTTTTCCCGATCTGAACCGGGCTGAACACTTCGTTGATGGCCTGGAATTCCACAAGGGGGTTGGCGTCAAGCCAGCTCATGAGTTCCGGCGTTCCCAGAGCGTAAGAAACCACCGATTTCCCCCGGTACAGTCTTTTTTTCCGGTTGGTCACCGCGCCGCTTTTGATGAGATCCATCAGGGCATCCGTGATGAACGGGGAATGAATGCCCAAATCCTTTTTATCCACCAGATGTTTGCTGAGAGCTTCAAAAAGAGGGCCGATGGAGTAGACGATGCAACTGCCGTCCTCGATGACCGAGGCCACTTTTTCAGCGATGGTGTCGAACACGGGGTCCACGGGCCAGCGGACAAAATAGAACGGCTCGTCCTTGGATTCAACAAGATAAGCGAAGTCCGAGGCCGGTATGAAGGTGTCTCCGAAGGTCTGGGGGATGTGGGGATTGATCTCTCCGATGACCAGTGATGTTTTATCCATGACCTGCCGTGCCACATCCACGGCAACTCCAAGAGAACAGTATCCGGCCTCGTTGGGCGGCGACACCTGAATGAACGCCGCGTTGATCTGGATGAGCCCTGATTCGATGAGATTGGAGATTTCGGAATAACGGCTCGGGATATAATCCACACGCCCCGAACTGATGGCTTCGTCGGCGGTCCATCCCGAGAAAAAGGTTTTCAGTCTGAATTTCTGGCTTGAGAGTTCCTTGATGGAGATGGCGTCTCCGAAACTGATGATCTGGATCAGTTCCAGATCCTGGAGATTGGGTTCATGGGAATCCATAAGGTGTTTCACGAGTGTGCGCGGTTCAGCGACCCCCGTTCCGATGAAAATGCTCATCCCCGGTTCGATGCACTCGATGGCTTCTTCAGGGGTGACGATGAGATCCTGTATTTTTTGGGGGGATAGTCTGCTCATGGATAATCCTTCTTTTCATGATGTTTTATCGCATGCTGCCGCAAGACTGAATAAGGCGGCAAGGTGTGACATTATATACAGGAGTGTTGCAAAATAAAACAAAAAAGCATTGTTCCCAAGAAACAATGCTTTTTTTATCTTATGGGGCTGAAATCGGGTGTGGACAGGGTTTTTCAGGCTGTTAAAAACCTGATGAGACGGCCAACGTGTCCAGTTTGGTTTCCACAATGGCCCGCAGTTTTCTGGACTGGTCGAGCATCTCCGAATGGTAGTTCAAAACCCACCAGAATTTGTTCAGGGTTTCCGGGTCGTCGTGTCTGCTTTTAAGGTCTGATTCAAGATCGGACAAGCTTTTGTAGTTTGTATGGATGTCGTGAAAAAGATCGTGGCATCCGTTTTTTGTATAAAGTTTCAGGTTGAGTGATGATACGGCTTGTTTGCTTATCATGTGAACCCCCTCTTGTCTTGCTTGGTGTATGTTTGCGGGCAGTGTGAAATTATAGGAATGAACCAGCCGGTTTGTCCATGAAGTCCAGGCTTCATTTTACTGCGGGTTTTTCCCGAAGGCATGGGGAAATCCCCTATCCGAAAGACTTGAGAACCCTTGGAAATGCTGTGTTCAAATCATCGTGTCGCGGGAAGGATGATAAAAAAAACCGGAAGCGGAGGTCGCGGGGGGGGATGATTGAATACAGGAAAGGATATACCAATCTGCGCCTCCGGCTTCCGGCCCCTTCCTCGCGGAAGGGAACTGGTCTAACATTCAAAAGCGATGTTTCATCACTTTTGAAACATAAGTTCCGAATGAATGACGGAACATTGATGATTCATTGACAACACTACCACTGCTTTTTCGAGAATCGGCCCTTTTTGAAATGAACTTGAAATAATCCTCTATCGTGAATTGTCACAGAACAATATATCTGAAATCGAAACGAATCAAGGGTTTTTTGCTCAGCGGGCCGCTTTTTTATACACACGGACCTGGTCGGCCAGCATGGATGAAAGTCCGGCTGTTTCCAGGTTCTCTTCAATGGTCCTCTCAAAGGCACTTCCGATAACGATGCCATCTGCGAAACGGGCAATGGCCCTGACATCCTCTGCGGTTGAAATGCCGAAACCCACGCACACCGGCAGTGGAGTATGCGATTTCAGACTGTCGCACAGATCCTTGATATCCGTGGTTTCCAGCCCGTCGCTTCCTGTCACCCCAGTTTTTGAAACCAGGTAGAGAAATCCGGAAGCCGATTCGGCAATGGTTTTCATGCGTGTTTCCGACGTGGTGGGAGCCACGAGGCGGATGATGGAAAAATCATCATTGTCGAAATAACAGCTGAGTTCGTCCGATTCCTCCGGCGGAAGATCCACCACGAGAACTCCGTCGGCACCGGCTTTTGCGGCGTCATGGTAAAACCGCTGTGGCCCGTAAGCGTGGATCGGGTTGTAGTAGGAAAAAAGAATAACGGGAATATCTGTCTTTTCCCGGAGTTTCGCAAGCATTTCAAGAACGGACGCAACATTTGTTCCCGCTTTGAGAGCCCGTGCGGAAGACCTCTGAATCACCGGGCCGTCAGCGGTGGGGTCTGAAAAGGGGATGCCCAGTTCCAGGATGTCGAGACCTGCGTCACACATGGCGCTGACCAGTTCGAAAGAGGTCCGTGTATCGGGGTCGCCTGCGGTGACAAAACCCACCAGAGCTTTTTCACCGTTGCCCTTCAATGTGTCGAAAGTTTTCTGAATGCGGTTCATGGCCGTTTCTCCTTATGATTTGCTCAGCACGGAAAAAACCGTACCCAGATCTTTGTCTCCGCGCCCTGAGAGATTGACCAGAACGATGCGGTCTTTGGCCAGGGTCCCAGCGATTTTAAACGCGTAAGCCAGGGCGTGAGAACTTTCAAGGGCCGGGATGATGCCTTCGAAACGGCAGAGTTTCTGAAAGGCGGCCAGGGCTTCATCGTCGGTGATGCTCTGATAGTCCGCCCGCTTCGTTTCATGAAGGTACGCGTGCTCGGGTCCCACTCCAGGGTAGTCGAGACCCGCGGATATGGAGTGGGCTTCCATGATCTGGCCGTCCGCATCCTGAAGCACGTAGGATTTGGAGCCGTGAAGAACACCCACGCTGCCGTGACCGAGTGTGGCGGCGTGAAATCCCGTTTCAATACCTATCCCGGCCGCTTCCACGCCGGTGATTTTTACCGGATCATCGAGAAACGGATAGAAAAGGCCCATGGCGTTGCTGCCGCCGCCCACACACGCGACGAGCTGGTCTGGCAGGCGTCCGGTTTGACTCTGGATCTGGGTTCTCGCCTCTTCACCGATGACGGTCTGGAAATCCCGGACCATTTTGGGGTAGGGATGGGGACCGGCCACGCTGCCGATGACGTAGAAGGTGTCGCGGACTGCGCCTACCCAGTAGCGCATGGCCTCGTTCATGGCGTCCTTGAGGGTGCCCGTTCCCGAATCCACGGGAACGACCGTGGCACCGAGAAGTTCCATGCGCTGGACATTGGGGGCCTGACGCCGGATGTCCTCCACACCCATGAACACCTGGCACTCCATGCCGAACAGGGCCGCAGTGGTGGCAGTGGCCACGCCGTGCTGACCCGCGCCGGTTTCGGCGATGAGTTTGTTTTTGCCCATGTGTTTTGCCAGAAGGGCCTGCCCCAGGGTGTTGTTGATCTTGTGGGCTCCGGTGTGGGCCAGGTCTTCGCGCTTCAGGTAAATGGACGCTCCGCCCAGGTGTTCGGACAGGCGTTTCGCATGGTAAAGGGGCGTGGGGCGACCCACGTAATGGGCGAAGAGGGCGTTAAGCTCCTCTTTGAACTCCTTTGTTCCGCAGATACGGTTGTACGCTTCTTCCAGTTCGAGGATGGCTGGCATGAGGGTTTCACCCACGTATCGTCCGCCGAAAACGCCGTAATGGCCACGGTCATCGGGTTGTGATGCTTGTGCTGTCATGAAAAAATTCTCCTTGCTTGTTGGCCCATGTCGCAGAGTTTTACACGGGCTATGAACGACGCCACTTTGACGAGGTCTTTCTGTCCTGGAACGCTTTCAACCCCGGAACTCACGTCCACCGCGTCGGGCAGGGCGGATAAAACAGCCTCTCCGATGTTTTCAGGATCGAGGCCGCCCGCGATGATCAGGGGTTTTTCCGTCCTGACGTTCCGCATGTTTCTGAAATTCCAGGCGAGGGCGTTGCCCCCGGGAAGAACGCCCTTGGCGCATTCCACGAGAAACGCCGAGGGGTCGTAATGGTCGATGTCCCGCACATGGGGTTCGCTTTCCATATAAAGGACTTTGATCACCCGAAAGTCCAGGCTCATCAGTTTCAATACCAGATCCGGGCGTTCATCTCCGTGAAGCTGGACAGCCCCCAAGCGGCAGCGTTCGACTTTTTCAAGAATCCCTTCATAGGATTCGTTCACGAAGACACCGGTGGCAGTGACCTGCTTCGGCAAGGCGTCCGTAATCGCCCGCGCTGTTTCAACCGACACGTTCCGGGGGCTTTTGGGAAAGAACACCAGTCCGATGGCGTCAGCACCCAGTTCGGCGCAGGCCAGCGCCTGGTCCACATCGGTGAGGCCGCAGATTTTGATCTGGGGATGGTTCATCGTGGGCCACTTCCTTTGATCAGCTCGTTCATGAATGTCACCGTGTCAGATGAACGCACCAGACTTTCCCCGATAAGAAAATGGTTGATCCCTGCGACAAGGTTTTTTTCAATGTCCGCCCGTGTGGAAATTCCGCTGGCCGCCACCGGGATCTGGTCTTTGCCGAGAGCCTGGGCCAGTCGGACCGCCCGTGAAATGTCCGTGTCAAAGGACGAAAGGTTCCGGTTGTTGATGCCGATGAGTTTCGCACCCACGGACAGGGCGGCATCCAGGTCCTCATCCGTATGGATTTCAACCAGGGCGTCCATGCCCAGATCTGCGGACAGTTCGTAAAAATTTCTCATCGTCTCTTTCGTGAGAATCCGTGCGATGAGAAGCACGGCATCCGCCCCCAGGACCGCCGATTCGAAGACCTGATATTCGGAAATCAGGAAATCCTTGCGGAGCATGGGAAGACCGCAGGCTTTGCGGGCCGCTTCGAAGTCTTCAAATCCCCCTTTGAAAAAAGCGCGGTCCGTCAGCACCGAAAGACAGGCGGCTCCGCCCTTTTCATAGGCTGCAGCAAGAGTTGACGGATCGAGATCCGCCCGGATATCGCCCTTGGACGGGCTGGCCCTTTTGATCTCGGCGATGATGGACACTGCGTCACCCTTCATCCCTGCAAGGGTCTGATAGAACGGACGGCAGGCGTCCCGCTTTTCTGCCTGCTTCCGAAGATCCGCCTCGCTTGTCCGCTTTCGGGCGTCTTCGATTTCCTTTTTCTTGTGATCCACGATGCGCGTCAAAAAATCACTGGACATGAATTTACCTTGTTGTTGGTTTAAGCATGTTTGTTTTATGGGCACGCTGACGGTTTGCCCATCCTGTCATGATTCCGGTCTGTTGCCCGTAGCCCGTAGGATGGGCAAAGGCGAAGCCGTGCCCATCTCTTAAGCCAACAGCATTGCCGGAAGGGCCGCCGGAGGCAAAAAAATTAAACAAACCCCATCACCCGTTCGTCCGGGTGTACTCCGCCAAAGCCGTCAGTTTTTCCAAAGCCTTGCCGCTGTCGATGCTATCTTCCGCGAGACGGAGGCCGTTTTTGATGGTGTCCGCTTTTCCCGCCGCCACCAGGGCCGCCGCAGAGTTCAAAAGCACCACGTTCCGTTTTGGCCCTTTTTCCCTGCCTTCGAGGATATTCCGGGTGATGGACACGTTGTCCGCCACATCGCCGCCCAAAAGATCATCCTGATTGGCGCATTCCCCGAAAAAATCTTCGGGGGTGATGTCGTAGGTCTTGATGGAACCCTCGTTCAGTTCGGAAATCCGGGTGGGGGCGCAGACGGAGATTTCGTCGAGACCGTCGTGGCCGTGAACCACGAACGCCCGCCGGGTTCCCAGCTTGTTCAGGGCCTGGGCGAACATTTCCGTGAGTTCCGGGGCGTAGACGCCCAGGAGCTGGCAGTTGGCCCCCGCAGGGTTGGACAGCGGCCCCAGCATGTTGAAGATGCTGCGGATGCCCGTTTCCTTCCGGGCCGTGGCCGCGAAGCGCATGGCCCCGTGGTATTTGGGGGCGAAAAGAAATCCGATGCCGATTTCGCCGATGGCCTCTTCCACGATTTCAGGGTCCGTGTTCAGGTTCACGCCAAGACCTTCCAGGACATCGGCGCTGCCGCATTTGCTGGACACGCTGCGGTTGCCGTGCTTGGCCACCGTGACGCCGCAACCCGCCACTACAAAGGCCGTGGTGGTGGAGATGTTGAAGGTGTTCAGGCCGTCGCCCCCTGTGCCGCAGGTGTCGATCACCGTCCCGGCGTTGCAGTGGATGCGCACCGCGTGCCGCCGCATGGCCTGGGCCGCACCGGCCAGTTCCTCGAAGGTTTCCCCCTTGGTGGCCAGGGCCGCCATGAACGCCGCGATCTGGGTATCGGCAATGGTTCCGGTCAGGATATCCGATATCATCTGGGACATCTGGGTGTCGGAAAGATCGATTCTTCGGATGATGCGGTTCAGGTTTTCTCTGAACATGGTGGTCTCCTTTTTTTAGATTTCGCCCCGTGAAAGCTTCAGAAAATTTCGCAGCATCCGTTTCCCCAGAGGCGTCATGATGGATTCGGGGTGGAACTGGATGCCTTCCACAAGGTGTTCCCGATGCCGGATGCCCATGATTTCGCCGTCTTCAGATTCCGCCGTGACTTCGAGGCAGGCGGGGAGTGTTTCACGTTTCACGGCCAGAGAATGGTAGCGCATGGCCTGAAAGGGTTTGTCCATGCCGTCGAAAAGCCGTTTGCCGTCGGATGTGACCATGGAGGTCTTGCCGTGCATCAGGCGTTTTGCTGAAACCACCTCTCCGCCGAAAGCCTGGGCGATGCTCTGGTGGCCCAGACACACTCCAAGAACGGGGATTTTTCCGGCGAAACAGGTGATGCTTTCAAGGGAAATCCCCGCTTCGTCAGGCCGCCCCGGGCCGGGGGAAATCACGATGCCTTCAGGTTTAAGCGATTCCAGTTCGCTGACGGTGAGGGCGTCGTTTCTGAACACTTTGATTTCCGTCCCCAGCATTCTCAAATACTGGACGAGATTATAGGTAAACGAATCGTAATTATCAATCATCACGAGCATGGTTCATTCCTTTCCGGTCAAAGTTTCGTTCTGGAGAAGGGTGAGTGCCTTGTAGATGGCCTTGGCTTTGTTCACCGTTTCCTGACGTTCGGTTTCGGGAACCGAATCGGCCACGATCCCTGCTCCTGCACGCACCGTGAGCTTCCCGTCTTCCACGCAGGCCGTCCGAATGGTGATGGCCAGATCCATGTTGCCGTTGAACGAGAAATAGCCCACGGCCCCGCCGTAGGTTCCCCGGGGATGCTGCTCCAGTTCGTCAATGATCTCCATGGCCCGGATCTTGGGGGCACCGGAAAGGGTTCCCGCAGGAAAGGTGGATCTTAGAAGATCGAAGGCGTCGGCTTCGGGAACCAGATGGCAGTTCACGTTGGACACCAGGTGCATCACATGGCTGTACCGCTCCACGATCATCAGGTCCGTGACCTGCACGGTCCCTGTTTCCGCCACCCTTCCAAGATCGTTCCGGCCCAGGTCCACCAGCATCAGGTGTTCGGCCTTTTCCTTTTCGTCTTTCAGAAGCTCGTCGGCATAGGCCCGGTCTTCCTGCTCGTTTTTCCCTCTTGGCCTCGTACCCGCGATGGGCCGGACGCAGGCCACGCCGTTTTCAAGGCGGACCATTACCTCGGGGGACGATCCCACCAGGGCTGTTTCGCCCAGGTGCATGAAAAACAGGTAAGGCGAGGGGTTGATGTAGCGCTGGGCTCTGTATAGTTCGGCCAGATCCACCGGGGCGTCGCAGACAAAGGGCTGGGACAGCACGGTCTGGATCACGTCTCCCGCGTGGATGTACTCCTTAATTTTGAGGACACCCTGCCGGTAATGATCGTCCGGAAACACGGGTTCGGGAACGTAGGTCTTGCCCGCCGTATTGGGTTTCGCCGGTTTCAGGGGGCTCGCGGTTTTTTCGATCATACGCTCGATGCGTGAAACCGCCTGGTCGTAAACATTCTCCGCGTCTTTTTTATCGTTGCAGAAGCAGAGCACCACCCCGGTCATGGTGTTGTTCACGTTGTCGAAGATGATCAGTTCCTCGGGCAGCATGAAGTGGGCCAGGGGCTTATCCGCGGGCAGCCGGTTCGGAATCCTCTCGAAAAAGGACACCATTTCATAGGTGAGATACCCGGTAATGCCGCCCCAGAACCGGGGCAGTTCGGGCATGTCCGCCGGTTTGAACCGGGCCATGAACGCGCGAAGGACTTTAAGGGGATCGCCGTTGTGGGCGATGGTTTCCGTAGACCCGTTTTCCCGGATCACCACGTTTTCCCGGAACACCTGGATCTGAGTCCGGGCTGATGTCCCCAGAAAGCTGTAGCGGCCCCAGCGTTCCCCGCCCTCCACGCTTTCAAGGAGAAAGAGGGGGCCTTCTCCGGTGTAGAATTTCTTGAGCAACGACACCGGGGTTTCCGTGTCGGCCAGAATGTCCACGCAGAGGGGCAGCACGTTGTACGTGCCTGCCAAAGCCAGAAACGCTTGTTTGTCCGGATAGTTTTTTCTGAGAATCATGGTTTTTCATCCTTCATGGTGACAGTATCAAAAAAAAAGGACCGCAGGCTTTGTTCTGCCCACGATCCTTTGATTTTATTGCCGTTTATGTGTCTTTCATCCCTGTGGCGAAATCAAGGTGTCCGCGGGTCCTATGCACCCACGCCACCACCATCGCCGGATTGAATCTGAAGTCATGTTTTTTGCGTTACCGTTCATATCTCATCTCCATGTGAAAACCTTTATATAGACCCCGGATTCATCTGTCAATGATTTTGTTTCTATAAATAGAAACAAAATAGACTGAGAGTACCCAAAGTTTCACAGGCCCTTGGATCTTGTCAGTATAGGGTGCCATGAACTTTTCCCGATTCCAGCCCATCGAACCCTTCACGATTTTACGGACACATCGCTGTAGTGTCAGGGCTTTTTCCCCGAATCGGCTTTATTCCAGCTTTTAGGTATTAATCACCAAGGGGCCTGATAAGAATTCAGCTTTTCTATCAAGGCTCCACGCCTGAACGTTGCTGAAAGCTGTTGCAGGGAAATATCCTGACCACCGTACAGATCGTGAAGCGCTTTTTCTATATCTTCAACCGATTGGTTGAAATAGGCTTCCCCTTTTGTTTCGATCAGGTGCTTGGCCTGGTGATAGTTCCTGTGGTCAAGGCATTCCAACTTAATATTCAGATCATTGAGCAGGCAGCGCCCCATCTGCATGGCGATATAGCAGGACGCATACCTGACAGATTGAGGGTCTTGGGAAGAGGGGCGTCTTCTGTGATTTTCCGCGATTCTGTAAAGAAGCACGGCGGAAACGACCTGGGGGCCGTTCAATGTTTCACTGAATATCTTGTCATACAGTTTACCGAAATGTTCACGTGTAAAAAATTTTGCCTGATGAGGGGAGTGACGCCAAATGGCCAGAACGGCTTCAGCCGCCGTTCCAGATGAGATATCTGTTGAGCGTGAGGGGCCGTCCGTTCGCTTTCTTTTATAAGTGTAACCCAGGTCTTTAATGCTTGTTTCAAGACGCTGCTGCTTTTCGTCGTTTGACCTTAAATCTTTAAGATCGACAGGATTCTGGCTGTTTGTCGCATGGGTGATCTGGAGAACGATATCGTCGTTGTCTTTCGGCAATTTGTAAAGTCGCACAAGGACACTGGCTTCTGACGGAAGTTTTCCCCCATTTGACTTGATCGAATCCATGGCTTTAAAAATTGTCATGCATGTCTGGCCTCCGTTGACAATCTGGAGATTTTCCACCTGAACATGGTAATCGCTATTTTGGAGGCCGTTGTATGCAAAATCATTACATACCAGGGTCAATCCGTTGTTGAAGAAGTAAAAATTCGAAGGATTTTGGGACTGAAGGGTTTTCATAATACCTTCGTTTACACGGTTGCCATAAAGGCCCAGGTATCTTCGGATGTTTCGTTCGAGAAGTCGTTCGCCGTGGGTTTTCATCAGTTGAGCGATTTCCTGAACCGGGATTCTCCCCACCAGAACCCGGCTGAAACTCATGTCTTCCACGAGGGCTTTGCCCACAAGTCGCAAGGTTTCATCCACGGGTTTCATACGCTGTAAAACTCGGATGAGATCGTCGTGGTTAACATGCTTAAACAAAACCTGATCACCAAACCCTGTTCGGTCCAGAGCTTCCTGGGAAGCGTTATTCCATGTAAGCCCGTTGTTACAGGCAAAGGCCCTCACACGGGGAATGAGCCCGTCACGGATCAGGGATCTGGCCTCCTCTACTCTGAAACGCAGGCGGTCATTGATTGTTTCAAGCTGAGAAGACGGATTGAAAATGTGGCGCACCGCATTGATCAATGCGTTTATTCCTTGTTCGGGGAAGTTGGAGTCGCCCTGAAGATTTTTTTTGTATTTTCCCTGAAAAAGTGTGACTTCAAACTCTCCATCAATTTCTTCGGTGATATGGATGGCGTCCACACCAAAATCACCACCTCCTTCCGTGATACAATCAAAGGTTTCATCATCATCAAGATCAAGAAAGGTTTTCACGCAAAGATAGACAAATGCTATGGATTTCAAGCGGTTTTCGTCCGTTATGTTCAATTCGCCTTCGACCCTCTCACGAATTTCTAACATTAGACCCGAAAGCCTCTGATCGATGATTGAAGCATTGATATTCATCGGTTAACTCCTTAATATTCGGACTATTGTACCATCAATGAATTTGATACCTGTTTTCTACACCAGTTATTTGTTTTGTCCAAGGGCAATATTCGTGGGCACTGAATTCGATTCCGGAGACAGCCATTCATAATGATTGACAATAACGGGATAATCAGGCTTTGAAAGTGTCACGAGAATGACATAAATAAAGCCATTCAAAATTTTTTCCTTTGATGGAACGTGAACATGGCCAGTCCCTATGATGAACTGCTCAAAAAATACAACTGCCTGCTGGAAGAAGCGGAACGATTGAGGCTGGAAAACAGACGGTTGAAAGCTGAGTTGCTTGGAGTGAGACCGGAGCTCTCCCAGTCAACCCCTTCCGTGGTTTCCGGTGAATCCGATGAAAAGGATGAAGTGAAGGTTGAAACCGTGACGTCCGGCGGAAAATCCCCGGTCACCCTGGCGTCGGATTCGTCTTTGAAGATTCGGTTGTTCATGTCTCTTTTCAGGGGACGAGCGGATGTCTATGCGAAACGATGGGAAAATGAACGAAAGGGGACAGCGGGTTACGCTCCGGTCTGCTTGAATCAGTGGCGGTCCGGGCTGTGCGAAAAACCACGGCAGGTCTGTTCGAAATGCGGCAACCGGTCCTTTTCAGCATTGAGCGAAGCCGTGATCGAAGGCCATTTGAGGGGGCTTGAGGTGGTCGGCGTGTATCCCATGCTGTCTGACGAAACCTGCTGGTTTCTGGCCATGGATTTCGACGAGGCGGAGTGGGAAAAAGATATCGCGGAAGTCAGGAAAATCTGCCGTGCGTTTGGAGTCCCCGTGGCTGTTGAACGGTCACGTTCCGGCAAAGGCGGTCATGTCTGGTTCTTTTTTGAACAACCGATCGCAGCGGCACGTGCGCGAAAATTCGGCTCCGTCCTTCTGACCGCCGCCATGGACCGTCGCCATGAAATCCGGTTTAAATCCTATGACCGTCTGTTTCCGAGCCAGGACACCCTGGCACGGGGCGGCCTGGGAAACCTCATCGCCCTGCCTTTGCAGAAAAGGGCCAGAGCGCAATCCAACAGCGAATTTGTCGACGAACATTTCAGGGCCTATCCGGATCAGTGGGCGTTTCTGTCCGATATGGAGAAACTGACGGAAGACCGGGTTCAAGCGGTGGTCGAAACGTTTGGCAAAGGCCGTGAACTGGGTGAACTGAAGGTCGATGAAGACGAGGAAAAACCCTGGGAAACCACCAAACAACAGGCTGAACTGAGTCGAGATGATTTTCCGGATAAGCTCGGCATCGTCAGGGCCAACATGCTGTACATCCCCAAAGCGGGAATGAGCCAGAGGGCGCTGAACCGATTGAAACGTCTGGCGTCGTTTAAAAACCCGATGTTTTACAGGCATCAGGCCATGCGTCTGCCCACCCACGGACACCCGCGAATCATATCCTGCGCGGATGAGACCAAGCAGTATCTGGCTTTGCCCAGAGGCTGCGAGGCGGATCTGGTGAACGAACTTGAGCGGCATGGCGTCGATGTGGAAATCAGTGATCGGACGTTTCACGGAAACCCCATACGTGTGGAATTTAAAGGCCTTCTGAGAGATGAACAGGCCCAGGCCCTTGATCAGGCGTCACGTCACGCAACAGGCATAGTTTGCGGTTCGACGGCCTTTGGAAAAACCGTCGTGGCCATCAAGCTGATTGCCGAAAAGAGGGTCAACACCCTGATCCTGGTGGACAAGGTCAGTCTGCTTGCCCAGTGGAAGGAACGGTTGTCTGAATTTCTGATCATTCATGAAAACCTACCGGAAGATCGGTCGGAAACACTCCGTCGAAGGGGCCGGAAAAAAATCCGGAGTGTCATCGGTCAGATCGGCGGGGGCAAGGACACGGCCGGAGGCCTCATCGATATCGCGGTGATGCAATCCCTGTATACAAAGGGCGAGGTTCGGCCGTGCGTGAAAAACTATGGCATGATCATCGCCGATGAATGCCACCACGCCTCATCGTTCACTTATGAACAGATCCTGAAAACGGCCTCTGCAGCCTATGTTTATGGCCTTACGGCAACGCCCGTGAGGAAAGACGGGCATCATCCCATCCTGTTCATGCAATGCGGCCCGTTGAGATTTCGGGACGATCCGAAAAAACAGGCGGAAAAAAGGCCCTTCGATCATGTGGTCATCCCCCGTTTCACATCGTTGGGCGTTCCTTTGGGGGCGGATGAGAAAGACGTCTCGATTCAGGAACTGTACTTCGAAATAGCGAACCAAGAATTCAGGGATCAGCAGATCATCCGGGACGTGCTTAAAAATGCCGGTGACGGCAGAAACAGTCTTGTCCTGACCTTACGAACAGCCCACGTGGAACAGCTCGCCCAAAAGCTGAGAGAGCGGATACCCGATGTCATCGCCCTGACCGGTCGCATGGGGCGGAAAGAAACCCACAAAACTCTTGAGCTTGTGCGGTCGGCTCCCGCAGATAAACAGCTGGTCCTTGTTTCAACGGGTCATTTGATCGGAGAGGGTTTTGACGAACCCCGGCTCGACACGTTGTTTCTCGCCATGCCGATATCGTGGAAAGGGACGTTGCAGCAGTACGCGGGCAGACTCCACCGGCTGTCCCAAGCCAAAAAGGAAGTCCGGATCTACGATTACGTGGATGTCAAAATCGGGATGCTTGAAAAATGTACCGGAAACGGCTGAACGGATACGCGGCCATGGGCTACAAAATCAAAAGCGACGATGTCTTGGATGCCCCCTTGGACATCATCTACGACAAGGACAACTTCCTTCCCGTGTTCATCAGGGATTGCCTTGCCGCAAGACAGGAGATCGTTCTGGTCAGCCCCTTTATCAGGCCACGGCGCACCCGCTTGATGCTGGAACATCTTGACGCCGTTTTGAGGTCGGCGGTCCCCATCACCGTGGTGACCCGGCCCAAAGAGGATTTTCCGGACAAGGATCATCTCGGAATGCAAAAAGCCCTGGATCTTTTGAAAGAAAAAGGCGTCCACATCCGGTTCCGGTCCCGTATCCACCAGAAATTCGCCATCATCGACCAGCGCATTGTCTGGTACGGCAGCATCAATCTTCTGAGTTACGGAAGTGCCGAGGAAAGCATGATGCGGATCGAACGTTCCAATGTGGCGGTTGAGTTGCTGAAGAGTATCGAAATTTCATGAATGGATATCCTCATTTCGGAACAAGGCTTGTGCCGGCTTTGTCTTTCGGAAGGATATTCCGTCTGAGAATTCTGACGGCGAACGTATAGCGGTCACTCGCCTTGTATGCTTTCACATTAACCCATTGCCCGTTTCTGAACGATGAGAAGGGAATCGCGTGACCACCCTGATCGACACACTCCGTGGTGATGGACGCCCCATCTTTCAGCACCATGTTCGAAACGATGTGAATGACGGTCTGATTGACGACAATGTACGCATCCTTCTGATCTATGCTGTCGATTTGACCTTTATATTCCATATATTTCAAGTCGGCCATGGGATAATAACGGGCGTTTCTGTCTGATCCGGTCCTGGTTGCGGCATAGCCTGAAAAACCAATAATAAAACACAGAATCATCAGGCCGCCGGTCAGAATGAACTGTCTTGATTTCATCGAATTTCTCTCCTTCACGCTAATGCTGCCTCCAGAAAAAATAGTTGGAATTGGCGAGGGTGGGGACGGTCACCGCTGCCGGGGTGCTGATCAGATTGCCGGACAGCGTCGGCTGGGCCATGACAGCCACCTGGGTTCTTCTCGCGTCCACGCCCGTCTCGATTTCAGATGTTTTACTGTCGTCCACGGGAATGCCGGTTTCCAATTCAATTGACCAGAGATAACTCACGCCTGTGGCTCCGACACCCTCACAGGGGTCGGTTGATGCCGTAGTTGACGATGCCGATGGAACATAGGTCGTGAAATAGAGCTGGCCGTTTGTGATGATGATGGGGCTGGACAGTTTTTCGCCCGCATCGGGGAAATGGATGTACCAGCCCTTGCTGGACGCAAGGGCGCGGACCGTCGATGTCTTTTCGTCTGTGGTTCCGACCTGAATCAGGTCAAGTGAAAGATCCGTCAGGTCGGTCTCGGTGTAGGGTGTTGTGTTTGTCCAGGTGTTTCTTACGGCATAAATTCCGTTCTGAACGGTGGTGGTGAGGGGTTTTTCCCTGTCACCCGTCCCGAAGACAACCCATTCGGAGAGCGTTCCGCTGATCAGGCTGACGGCCGGGGCGTAGAATATTTTCTTGCCTGAAACGCTGAACAGCCGGTTTCTGAGAGCGAACGTGCCGTCGGGGATTTTGGTCAGGAGCGTGGCCGAGCCGCTCGTCTTGGTGTACAAGTCATCGGCGAACACAAAAACGCTTCCATTCAGGTCCCCGGCATAGATCCGGGTCGTCACGTCCGTTCCGATGGCTGATCCTGAAGGCATGGTATACGTGGATGAAGCGCTGACATCGACAATGCAGTGCTGCATGGATGACAAGGTGGAATGGGTCGCTCTGAAAAGATCCGAGCCGTTATAGGGGGCGGTAAGGCCGCCAGTCTCTGTGCTTACCGCGAAAACTGCCCGACCTGCCAGATCCGTTGCAGAAGGCGATGCCAAATCCTGGTTGGTATCGTAGCCCCCGGCGATGAGAAAGGCATCCGTCAAACCTGCGGTAACCGGTGTGGTGACACCGTCTTCGGTTACTGTACCTGAAGACAGGACACACACCACCGGCGTGGACCATGACTGTCCCAGAGTTTCCCCGGTCGCAGTGTAAAGGATGCTGGGACCGACCTGATATTTCCATTGGGGAGAAAGATAAGATGAAATATCTATAACCGTGTAATAATATCCGCCCCTGCGCTCTCCAAAAATCATGTAGAGCGGTTCGAACAACTGTGTCCCCGTGATGAGGGACTTGCCGTAAGCGATCACAGGCGACGCATCCACGTAATAAACAAGATTTGAGCTTGAAATAAGGGGAAGATTCGACGCGAGATCGGGAGGAATGAACGCCCACAATTCGCTGCCGGTGGTGTCGTCAAAGCAGTGCAGCATCCCGTCGTTGGCACCCACATAAATCACAGAGTCGGTGGTGGAATACGGGACAACCGCAGGCGATGAATGGATGATGGCTCCAAGTTTCCAGTTCTCGTTGCTGTCGAATGTGGTGATGTTTGTGATGGTGGTGTTGCTGACCGGAAGGGCGGTGTTGCTCGTCGTAAAGGCATTGGACGAAGCGGTCAGGTTTTTGTCGGTTCCTGTGTAATAATAGATGTTCCGGTCGTCACTTCTTAAAAGCAGGTTCTCCCCGACACCCCCTTGGGTGGTTGAGCCACCGTCGGAGCAGTACACGGTCCAGAAAGAGCAGGCGTTGTCCATGATGGTTCCGTACTCATCCACCACGGAGACGGACGTATCCGCATCGCTGATCAGATTCGTGGCGGCACCCGATGCTTTGCCGTAAATTTCTCCGTTGGATCCCAATGCGAATTTTTTGAGATTCCCCAGCCATTGACTGCCGCTTTGAGGCTGAAATATTGACAGGTAAACCCAGTCGCCCCGGCTTGTTTTGGTGGTGCTGTTAACAGGGATGGACGGCGCGAGAAACACGGCGTTTGTTTCATTGATGGCGTTGTCGATGGCCGCAAGGGCCTGGCTCAGTCCGCTTGCCGTGCTTGTGGTGTAATACTCACCTCCCCCATACGCTGCGGTTGATTCCAGCAGGTCATTGTCGGTTTTCAACCCGATGGTGAAGGTGGTGATATTCTGTTTGACAAAGGATGTCCCGGTACCCAGGAGGGCCATGACGTCCTCATTGTACAGAAAGGACGCCACATCGTTTAAAAAATACGTCCCGTGATCGCCGTCGGAAGTCAGGACTGGGGTCCCTGTTGATTTGAAATCCTCCTCATCCCCGTCGTAATCCCCGATGACTTTGCTGTTCATATACACTGTCTTATAAAGTCTGGGATCGTCGTCATGGGTTGAGAATCCGTCGGTGATCAGGATGATGTAGTTTTTCTGGCAGACTTCGGTGATGGGAGAGGTGTAGGTCACCCCCGTGTTGTACCAGCTCGGCATTCCGGCAAAGTACAGCCCCGCTTCGGCCAGGGTCTCGGCAAGGGGTGTCCATGTGTTGAAATCGGTTGCGGTCATGCCCTCGACATACGTATTGATGGTCGTGTTGGCGGTCCCGCAGGGATACTTGATATAACCACCTGTCACATAAGCGCCGTTGTTCATCGTGTAGCTGCTGTTGAACATCATCAGGCCGAAATTTTTGTCGGCCGTATTCTCAAGAAGATAGGAGAGGGCGTTTGTCGCTGCCTGCCACCTGTACATTTTCTGGTAGGACGTGTTGCTGGTATAGTTCAGGTAATTTCCGAGTTCGATGGATGTGGTCGACGGAGAGCCCGAACATGAGAAATTCGATGTGTTCAGGGTATTGCCGGAATAACCCTGAGTTTGAAGATCTGAAATCACGTCTGAACATTGAAGCGAACTTGCGGAAGTGGTGAGCAGCGTCCAGCTGCACGTGGTGGTCGGTCTTTTTCCGGTTGTCGTGGTGCACTTGTAATAGTAAACGGAGTTGCTGGTGTATGAGCCTGAATAGGTCTCATCCGGATCATAAGCCACTGTGACGTCCTGGGTCTTCATGCTGCCCGAGTTGTCCAGAATGATCAGGACATTGGGATTGACGGACACAGACGTCGTTCCGTAGATCTCCGTGTCGTCTGAAACGGCGGTCAGCGGTACCGTAAGACACAGAAACACAAACATGGCCCTCGATAACATCTTCAGCATGGTCCCTCCAAAAAAATGTCTTTTCAAACAAGGCCGTCACTGGCCGATCAAAAAATTCACCGTGTTTTTTTCCACAGGCATCACCACGCCCGCCTGAACGATATGGCTGACGGGATTCCCGTCAGGGTCTAAGGCGGTGGATGTGATGCAGTAGTTCCGTGATTTATAGCGGTCGACGCTGTAACCCTGAGGCGCGAAACTCAGATGAAGCTGGACCGGAACATCGTTGGCCGCCGTTGTCAAACCCGGAACCGAGACCTGGGAATTCATGATCGCCCGGATCTCCACAAGCGCCACAGGTTCCCCATCCGCCACATAGTCGAAAAAAACACAGCCGGCGGCAAGGGACTGGTCCCGCAAGGGTGTGGCGGCGGTTGAGCCTCCGCAGGGGTTGTTTTCAGACACGATCACGCCGCTTGTTCCCATGGAAAGGTGAACCGGGTCCGAGATGTCCGCCCCATCGCAGAAAAGGCCACCGCCCGAGTTATCCGTATTGTTGTATAGGGCCGCGAAATTGACGATGGCGAATTTCAGGCCCTGCTCGGCGTTGGCCAGGAACGTGTTGTCCCTTTTTTCCGTTGCGGACGACATGATTCCGATGGAGGTCGCCGTCAGCTGGTAAAGCCCCAGGGATGTCAGGACAACGAGGATCATCACCACCACGAGGAGCATGTACCCCTCATCCTGTTTAAAAACTTTATGCCCTTTCGAATCCTGCATAATTTCGACCTGTAAGTCCGCTAATAGTTGTTTAGTTTGATGACCGTCTGCTCGATTTCATGGTCTATCCAGAACTCGGACCAGGTCGTTGTCAGATGAATGGAGAGGTAGGAATCCATCGAACTGACCGTGACCTTGTTGACGGTGTATTGTGTCGTGTATTTGTCAGAAACAGCATAGGTCTGAACGACCCCGTCTTCGACGGTGAGCATGGGGTCGGAATAATTCCGGCTTAAAAGGTTGTCTGCCGCCGATGTTGTAAGAAGGTTGGCGGTCATGGCGTCCATGGCCAGTTTGTTGCCTCGGATCGACCCCACCTGCATCCGGGTGATCGCCAGAAGACCAACACTCATAAAAAAAATGCAGATCATGGTTTCAATCAGGGTAAATCCCATGGTCTTGTTTTGAAGCATATCCCCTCCGGTTCACATGTGAGCGTTCATGTTTTTGAGTTCCACCACGGTTGAGGCCATCCGGCGGGTGTAGCGGTCCGCCGGGTCCGTGTTTGGGAATGTGATTTGATCAAGCCCCAGATGGGGTTCCCTGAACACCTGCTCAGCCGTGACATCCTTGTTGAGTTTCGAACTTTGCCCAATCAGGGTGATCCCCACGGAACGGGTCAGGGTAATGCCGGTCCAGCTTGACGGCGTTGCCGACGGGGGATTGGCCGGTTCGGTCCGCCATTCGCTGGATGTATCGCCCACCGTGTTGACAAAATACGTGATCCACAGGGCGGAAATGTTTGTGGCGATGATGTCGTCGGTTTCCACCGTGGTGTCGTTGAAGTACCTTCTGAGGTTGGACGACGTATCGACATAGTACAGGACCACGGCGGAAGCGGTGGGGGTTGTTCCCCCATCGGTTGAAACCTTGTACCGGATCCGGATATTGTCCGATCCGGCCCTCTGGGAGAGGGGAGTGGCCGTATTGGCATTGATCTGGTTCAACGACCGTTCGGATGTCGCGCTCCAGTGGGGTGAAATCTCATACCCGGCCATCCAGAGGTCCCTTGCCATCATCTGCAAACCCACCCTGAGATTCTGCTGAATTTCAATAACCCCTTCCTGGTTGGTGTTGATCCTGTTGCCGGTGATATAACTCCCGATGATGATGAGTCCGATCAGGGCGGAGATAAATATGGCAATGACGATTTCGATCAAAGTGAAGGCTTTTTCACAGTGCATACAGACACATCCTGTGTTGATTCTAACAATATAAATCAAATGGCTGCCATCGTAATCCCGCCGCCGGTGCTGATGGTAATTGCTTTTCTGATAGTCTGCCCGGCCGTTTCCGTACAGGCGGTGATGGTTCCTGAATATCTGACGGGCGCACCACCCACATACCCCCAGGGCAGTCCCCTGGAGTTAAAGGTGGTGCTGTTTCCCTGATTCAGGGACGTGTTTGAAAACGTGGGGGCAAGAAGGGTGATTCCCCCATGAAGGGTTCCGCTCTGGAGGGTTTCTTCCGATCCGTCCAGGATGCCGTTGCCCGCGATGCCACCCCCGTCGCCATTGTCCACAAACGCCACATAGGACGCCTGACCACCATTGGGATTGGGGACAAATTGAACGGAGGCGTTCACCCCCGTCCGCATGGCGGCCAGTTTGGCCTTGTTCAGTGCGGCCATCATCAGACGCATGTCACCTGAAAGATTGTAACTCCTCATGGAGTTCGAAATCTGGGGCATGGCAATAACAACAAGTATGGCGATCATCGACATCACCACCATCAGTTCTATCGCGGTAAATCCCCTATCGTTCAATCTCATCACAACACCCCTCCCGTGATGAATATTCATATTCAAATCGCCATCCTTCGGATCGTTCAGTGTCATCTCGGATTTTGCCCGGTTTTGGATTTATTGTAGTAAGGAATTATGAACACAGCATGAACTACCTTGTGTGCAATGAGCAGGATAGGTGGTGAAAGTGAGTGCCATCATTTCTCCCCGGTGATGTCTTCACGAGTCATATCAAACGTTTCAGATGGCTTGACCGTACCAGAACATGATGTGGAAAATATGGATAAACGATGTATTCATTGTGAAGAAGGGGAGGAATGAATCGTGAGGTGCTTCGGATCAAAGACACAGCGGGTCAAGGACCGCCGGAATCATGATGGTGAAACGGCTTCCTTGTCCAACCCGGCTTTCAACTTTGATCCGGCCCTGATGAACATCGATGATGTGTTTGCACAGGGCCAGGCCGAGGCCGCTTCCGCCCCCTTGCCGGGAACGGGCCTTGTCAACGCGGTAGAAGCGTTTGAAAATATGGGGCAGGCAGGTCTGGGGGATGCCCGCTCCCGTGTCGGCCACTGAAATGACGGCCATGGATTTGCTTGTTCCGGTTGAAACCGTGACGGTTCCGCCGGGGTCGGTGTATGTGATGGCATTGTTCACGATATTGAAGATCAGCCGCCGCAGGGTTTTCCGGTCCCCCCTTGCAGCGACCGGCCGTTTTGAGAGTTCCACCTTGAGTTCCAGGCCTTTTTCACGGCACAGAACAGACATGTCCCCACAGATGTCCTGAACGAAATCATTCATATCCAGGGTTTCGAAATGGTAGGCCTCCCTGCCTGAATCGGCCCGGGCAAGTTCGAGGAGCTGCTCTGTCAGCGCAGACATGTGTTCGGCTTCCCCCGCGATGACTTCAATGGTTTTTTTGTATTCTCCGGCCTCCCGGGGTTTGCGGAGCGAAAGGGTGGCCTCGGCCTGAATGACGGCAAGGGGGCCCCGAAGTTCATGGGACGCATCGCTGGTGAATTCTTTCTGGCGCTTGAAGGCATTTTCAAGCCGATCAATCATCTGGTTGAGGGTTTCCGCAAGATACCCCAGTTCGTCTTTGGAACGGACCCGGATTCGGCGGCTCAGATCCTTTTCTTCGATGCGGCGTGCTGTTTCGGCGATGTGTGTCACAGGTTCAAGGGCACGGTGGGCCAGAAACATTCCACCTCCGGCGGAAAACACCAGGGTCAGCGGAATCGCTACGCATAAAATCCGTAAAAGCTGCCGGAGGGCCTCGTCGATCCCTCCGGTGGGCCGGGCGATGACCAGGGCCGCCGATTCGATGATGATCGGGCGTCCCCTCTTTCGGTCGGGTTTTTCGGATCTGGCACCGGGTCTTGGGGGGCGATTTTCCCCATCGCCTCTTTCCGGCCTGCCGTCCATCTCACGTCTTTGCGGCCCATCCTCCGGCATCGGACCCCGTTCGTTAAGGTCCCTCCATTCCGGGCCGGGATTGTCTCCGGGCGGCCGGGGGTTACGTCCGCCGCCGTCCGGCCCTTGTTCCGGGCGGCGTTCACCTCCGGGTCTTTCCTCTGAAAACCGGAGTGGGCGGATCACGGGGTTATCCGGTTTGAATGGCGTGATGAGCACCCGGTACATGCCGCCGTTGGGGGACTCCAGAGTGGACAGACGCGTTTCTCCTGCAAGGGCCCGGTCGATGCGGTCTTTTTGAACCGGGAAAACCCGGCCCCTGGGAGCGATGGTGGACAGGCGGCCGCTGGAATAATAGTAAAAGGTGAGGTATTCTCCGGCCTGATCCTCGAAGGTCCCGCCTTCGATGATGGACAGGATGTCTCTGAATCCTGCAAGATGGGCCGCCCGTTCTTTCAGGGCCGCGTCAAAATTCGAGAACAGCACCCTTGAAAGGGAGGCATGGACCCCGTAGCCCAGAGACGTCAAAAGCACGGTGAGTATGGCAAGATACCAGAGGGTGACCCTGAACGTGATGGTTCGGAAAAAGTTCATGCGGCGCTGATCCTGTATCCGGCCCCCCGAATGGTCTGGATGATGTTTTTCCCCTCTTCGGGGTGGATTTTCTGCCGGAGCCGCCGGATATAGACGTCCACCAGATTGGACATGCTGTCAAAATCATAGTTCCAGACATGTTCCTCGATCATGGTCCGTGAGATGACCGAGTTGGGATTGCGCATCAGGTATTCCAGAATGGCATACTCTTTGGTTGTCAGATCCACACCCGTCTGTTTCCACGTAACTTCTCGGGTGACCGTATTGAGGGTGAGGCCGCCCACCTTCAGCAAAGGCATCTCAGACACGCCGCCCCGCCGGAGAAGGGCCCGGACCCTGGCCAGAAGCTCATTGAACGCGAAGGGCTTGACCAGATAATCATCGGCACCGGTATCAAGCCCCGCAACCCGGTCATCCACCGTGTCTTTTGCCGTAAGCATCAGGACGGGCGTCCGGATTTTTTTTATCCGAAGCCCCCGGCAGACCTCCAGGCCGTTTTTTTTCGGCATCATGATGTCCAGGATGATCAGGTCGTAGGGGCTGTTTTCCGCATAATAGGACCCGTCGTCTCCGTCGAAGACGCAATCCACCGCATAGGCTTCCTCTTCAAGGCCCCGTTTCATCACATCGCACAGTTTCGGGTCGTCATCCACCACAAGTATCCGCATGTCCGTCCTTTGAGTGTTCATGAAGGGGAGTGTAACCGTTCAAAATGAACCGGAGATGAAAACGGGCCAGATTCATTCATCTCCATCTATTCTATCGTTTCAGGAGGGCGTCTTCTTTAATGATCTCCGCAGGGGGTCTGCCCATGACTTAAAAAAACGGACGGTTCATGTGGGATTCATGTTTTTCTCTTAGAGTGGAATCAACCATCGGAACTGGCGATGGATGACCCATCGTTTTTTAACGTAAGGAGGAAAAATGAAAAAAAATAGCGTGCGTACCCTGATGATGGCCGGTCTCTTCATGTCCCTGCTGGTGTGGGGTCTGGCCCAGGCCGGAGACTCCGGACAGGCCCGGGCAAAAAACGGTCCGAATGGAAAAACGTCCGATGATTCCAGCCAGACCATGACCGCTGACATGAAAGCCAAGGTGGCAAGCATTCTCGCCAGGTACAAGGCGGCCTCTCTCACCGCGGCAGACGCCCGAGCGATCAACGACGCCTTCAGGGCGGCCGGTATCCGAAGGGGGCCCGGCCAGAAGGAGGCCATCGAGGCCGCGGGATTCGATCCGAAAAAAATCAGCGCCTTAGATCCCCCTCCCGAGCCGAACGATGTGTCGGGATCAAAAGCCACAGCCCAAAAGAGGAAATAGAGGGATTGTCAAACTTTTTCAAAACGTTCAAAAAAAAGGAGTTTTTATGTGTGCAAAAAAGACCACCGTTGTTTTGGGAAAGACATGGCGTGCGGCCCTTGTTGTTATCTGGCTTATGTCCCTTACGGCCTGCAATTCCGCAAAAGACCTCAAGGATCTCGTGGACGATGCCCTTGAAGAGGAGGCGGATGACACGGTGTCTGAAATCACGGTGGCCGCCCCTGCGTCCGTGATATCCGGGAAAGCGGGCTATGCCGCGTCCGTCACGGCCCAGGACGGCGCAACCTATGCCTGGACCCTGGAAAACGGCACCCTCATGATCGGCGCGGATAGTCATTGCGTCGTGTTTCAGGCGGGAGACGCCGGAACGGCGGTCCTTTCCTGCACGGTGACGGATGAAGAGGGGGGGAAATCCCAAGGCCGGGTGTCCATCCCCGTTGAGGCTGCCGGTGAGCCTGAATTCAACATCAGCCAGTGCCTGTCCGACAATGCTCAAGGCACCACCATCGCCTTTTCGGGTTTTGGCATGATGACGGGAAATCTGGGTGCCCAGTCGTTTTTTCCTCCGGGCAAGGTGGCCGATTACTGGGGATTTCAGTGCCTGAGGGATAACGACGCCGACCGGATGGGCCACAACACCAGCTTTCTCACACGGGTGGCCTGCAACATGCTCTATATTCTGAACGACAGCCAGATCGCCCGGCTGAAAAGCCTGGCGGAAAGTCAGGTGGAGGATATCAACCTCTACGCCTGGAAACGCTATCCTCTGATGGCGGCGTTCCGGCGTCTGATGGACGGTGATCTGCCCCAAGGGACGACGGAACTGGATATAGCCGGCGTCGTTTCGGCCTCACGGGAACTCTATATCCTGGATGGGCGGATCAGTTATGACCGCGCCGTGGTTTACGGAGACATTTACAGGTCCTTTACGGCTGACCAGAAAAATTACATCAGCAACAACATGGTCGGTAAAAGTTTTTCATCCTGGCCCGTCATCGACGAAGATGATGTGAGGGACAAAATGAAAGGGCTGACCCACGATGTCATGGTGGCCATGATGACGTATGCCGGGGACCTGTATTCCTGGTACGCCGGTTCCATTACCGCCGATGTGTATTTCTGCCCGGAGCGTCATGGAACGTATTTCGGGTCCTTCTATATCAAGGACGCTCCGGCCATCGGGCACGCGGGGTACAGCATCGACGAAAAGCTGACCGGCGATGTGGGCAAAGCCCTGTGTGACAGCACCCTGGGTTATATTTCAGCCGCGGGAGCGGCCCGGATGAATGCCCTCGTGACCACGCAGAAAGCCAACCTTTACGCCGATGATGCGGCCAACATGGTTCTCGCCAGAACCAACATTTCCAAGGCTCTGAGAGAACTGATATCGTCGACGGCCCCTTCCCAGGCGGAGCTTGACCGGATCTGGTCCGTTGTGGAAACATGGTCCGGGGTTTACGGTGAACGTGACGGGGAAAATGTGTATCAGTACGCCGTGGTTTTTTCCGATCTGTTCAACAACACAAACGGGACATACATCACCGACGCCCAGAAAACCATGCTCTCCGACCTTCGGAAAGACATCATGACCGTTTCCTATGACGGCGGCGCAACGTTCTACGATTTTTCCACCTGCGGCATGTCTTTTCTGTTCGCCTCGGAAATACCGGCAGATTCGGCGGATTTGGCCGATTACACCGGTGACGCCGCAACCGGTCTCTTTTTTAAATAACGGCCCTGGGCCACCCTCCTTCGGCCAGCTTTTGAAAAGCGGGTCCCGGAAGGGCCGAAGGAGGCACATCCCTTAAGTCAACAGCATGGCCCGGCCGGGCCGCCGAAGGGGTGAACCGGAACAGATTGATGAAAACCACGATGGAAAACGCACCATCGAAAGGACGCGCCATGAGATTAAAGGTTTGCATGACCCCGATTCTGATCGTGATGTTGACCGTTTCCGCCGCCGGGGCGCGTGAAGGTTATCCACCCCTACGTGATCCGGGGCCTCCCCCGCCAAGGCATGAAGGGGAACGGGAGAAAAGAGAGCCTTATTCCATCGAACAGGCCGTTTCGGACAGGGCCCAGATCAACACCATCGCCTTCAGCGGCCTGGCGTTCATGACCGGCTCCCTGGGTTGCGACACGTTCATTCCTCCGGGAAAAATCTGCGATCATTTCGGTTTCCAGTACATGCGTGATGTCCAGGCCGAAGGCATGGGACACAACACGGATTTCCTGACCCGGATCGCCAACGCCATGATGGATATTCTCACCGACGGCCAGCTGGCTCAGTTGGAACAGCTCGCAACATCCCAGGAAAAAAGAGTGGAAACCCTGGCCATGAAGCGGTTTCCCCTGATCAAAGCCTTTAGGCGTCAGCTCGAAGGGCAGCTTCCCAAAGGGAGCGGCGGTCTCGACAAGGACGCCGTCACCTCTTACGTTTCAGGTATTTTCGCCCTGGACGGGCAACTGACCCTGGAGCGCGCCGGGGTGTTCGGGAACATACTCCGGCATCTTTCGAAAAACCAGAAAGCGCGACTTTCAGGCCTGGCATTCGGGGACTACACCACCTGGCCCGACGTGGGGGAACGGGTGGACAGGCGATCCATGTCCCACGGCACGCATGTCCTTCTCATGACTTACGCCGCCGACATGTTCAGCTGGTATGCCGGATCGGTGGAAGCCGACACCTATTTCTGCCCCGAACGTCACGCCACATATTTCGGGGGTTTCTATATGAAAGACGCTCCGGCCATGGGCCGCCGGAACTACACCCTCAGCACCCGGCTGACGGGGGACAGCGGAGAACGTTTTCTGGATATCCTTACTCCCGGCCAGCGTGAACAGATCGTCCGGATTGTCGATCAGGAACACCGGCATCTCATGGATATCGTCACGACAAGGCGGAGCATTGCCGTGCTTTTGAGGAAGAACCTGTCCCCCGGCGCCGTGACGGATACCAAACGTGTGATTTCCCTTTTCAAGCATTACGGCGAACTGGACGGAGCCCTGTCCTTTGCATGCGCGAAAGGGTTCGCTGCTGTGACAAGGACGCTCTCGCGGACTCAGAAGGCGGAACTTGTCCGGCTGAGAAACCTCGAGGCCTTTCCTGAAGGGGCTTATCTTTATTCCGAACCCATCACCATGCCGTCCTTCGGAGACACCGATTTTCTTTTCAGGCCGTCAGCAAGATGAAACACGATGGCATAAAAGAGACTGGAGAATCAGAAATCTGGTTTTTATGCCCAACGGACGAATATTTTCGGGCCATCATGATTTAACGATCCAATAAATGGGATCAGAATCGACACCTCACAGGGGCAAACCCGCTCCTGCAGAGATCAACCTCAACCGTGATCACCGATATCCGTTTGTCAAACTTTTCAAAAGTTTGGCCCCGGCAGGTCTGCCGGAGGCATGAGGATTCATTGAAAAAAACATTTAAAGTCAATTTATTATCGCTGCCGCAACGCCCGGTAAACCCCTCTTTCCACAGATTCGATTTTTTCCAGTTTTTTGAGACGGAAGAGGATGTTCCGGACTCGGGTCTCTTCGATGCCTGATTTGGCGATGATGTCCGCCACGGGGATGCCTTTCTTTTTTCCGGCGATGAGGCCGAGGATGGTTTTAACATCGTCGGATGGTTCAGCGGGTTTCGGGGGTGGGGTTGCGGCTTTCTTCGGTTTTGCCTGTTTTGGCAGCGGGGCTGTTTTCCTGCCTTTGACCGGAACCGGTTCCGGTGATTTCTTTCGTGCAGGCGTTGTTTTCTTTAATGTAACAGCACCTGTTTCTCCTCCCAGATCGATGCCGAACATGGCGGAAAGGTCGGATTCCGGTTCCAGAATCCGTGACGACGCTTTTTTCGCCTTGGAAAGAAGCTCGTTCCGGCTTTCCGCAACGGCTGTTGAAAGAAGGTCGCGGCTGTCCACGTTCCGAAGGACGAAGAAAAGATTGGGGTCTTCGTCCAGGCGGGTGCCGATGCCGTAAAGGACGGCGGCCACATGTTTGCACATGGAGGCCCAGTCCGGACAGCTGCAATCGAAGGAGATGTCATCGGGTGAGGGAAAAAGGCCGGAACCCTTCCGGGTGAAAAGCTCCGTCAGTTCCCTGGGGAATTGTCCCCCGATGAGGGTCTGAAGGCTTTCAAGTCTGCCCTTGCAGGCGGAGACCAGAGCCGCCCAGTTTTTATTGGATATGGCGTCGATCCGGATCTCGACGTCATAAGGTTTGGACCGTGAGCCCTGAACCAGGGCTTTTACGAGTCCCTTTGTGATCTGGAGATCAAGAACGGCTCCGTGGCGGACATAGCTCCGGCCCCGGCTGATGCGGTTGCTGTAGTCGGCGTATCGTTCGAGGTTTTTGTTCCACTCCTTGCCCCACCAGGTGTCAGCCAGGGCTTTGCCGGTGAGAAGCACCGGTTTCATGCCGGGATTTTTCTTTTTCAGCTGGGCCAGTTTTTTTTCGGCCTTGGCTTTTTTTTCGGCCACAGGCACGTATTTGGGGAAGTCGTAGTACCGCATGGTTCTCCTTAAAAATATCAGACGGTTCAAAAGGTAAGGGCCGGTTGGGATCAGCCAGACCCCATACGTCGCATACCTTTTTCCGGTCACAAACTCAACCGGAAAAGATCGATGAGTTCCCGGTCGCCCAGTTCGGTGATCAGGGTTTCCCCGGATTCGGCGATGACCTGATCCGCGAGTTTCTTTTTGTCCGCCAGCATCCGGTCGATTTTTTCCTCGATGGTTCCTTGCGTGACGAAGGTGTGAACCATCACGTTTTTTTTCTGCCCGATCCGGAACGCCCGGTCCGTGGCCTGGTTTTCCACGGCCGGATTCCACCACCGGTCGAAATGGATCACATGGTTCGCCCGGGTGAGGTTCAGACCCACACCGCCGGCTTTGAGGGAGAGCACCATGAACGGGCAGTAACGGTCATTCTGAAACGCTTCGATGAGGGCCTTCCGTTTCGGAACGGGAACGCTGCCGTGAAGGACAAGGCCGGGGTGATGGAACACGGTTTCAAGAAACAGCCGTAAAGGTTCGGTGATTTCCCGGAACTGGGTGAACACCAGAACCCGTTCACGTTTTTCATAGATGGTTTCGCAGATTTCCCGGAGCCGGACAAATTTTCCGCTGTCTTCTTCTCTGAAACGGCCGGAACCGGCAAGCTGGTCCGGGTGATTGCAGAGCTGCTTGAATTTCATGAGTGCTGAAAGGACGAGGCCTTTGCGCTGGATACCTTCGGTGGTTTCAAGGGTCTTCTCCAGATCCGCCACCGCTTTCCGGTAAAGAACGATCTGCTTTTTGCTCAAGTCGGCGAAGGTCTTCAGTTCCACTTTGTCGGGAAGGTCTGCTATGACGGTCTTGTCCGTTTTCAGGCGGCGAAGGATGTAGGGCGACACCAGCTTTCTGAGCCGGCCGTATCCGTCGGCGTTGCCTGAAAGGGATTTTGAAAAGGCGGAAAACTCCTTCACGGAACCCAGAAGGCCGGGGTTCAGGAAATCGAAAACCGACCACAGATCGGACAGCCTGTTTTCAACAGGCGTTCCGGTCATGGCGATGCGGGTTCGGGCCTTGAGTTTTTTCACGGCCAGGGTTTGTTGCGATGCGGGATTTTTGACGGCCTGGGCTTCGTCTATGATCACACAGCGCCACAGGTGGTTTTCGATCATCGGATATTTCCGGACCTGGGCGTAGGTGGTGATCACAAGATCCACGTTTTCCATGATTTCGGCGGTAAAAGGACCGTTGTCTTTCTGAAAACCGGGGTGGGCCACTGCCACGGCAAGATCCGGGAAAAACGATTCGATTTCAGCAAGCCAGTTGGACAGAAGGGACGCCGGAACCACAAGGAGGCTCGCCGTGTTTTCTTTCTGCTGTTTGAGAACGCTCAGGAACGAAAGGATCTGAATGGTTTTGCCAAGCCCCATGTCATCGGCGAGGCAGGCACCGAAGTTCAGGGAAGCAAGGAGATGAAGCCAGTTGAGACCCTGCTGCTGGTAAGGCCGCAACACGGCCTTGAAGCCTCTGGCCGGTTTGATCCGGGGAAGCTTTCCGATGTTTTTCAGTTTTTCCATGATGGATTTCAGCCAGTCGCCATGGGTGACAGAAACGTGGATGCGGCTGTTCGAAACATCGGAAAATTTTTCAGGATCAAGCTGAAGCCTGAGGGCTTCGCGGACGGTGAGACCTTGGCTTCCCCGGCGTTTCAGGGCATCGCAGGCGGCAAGGGCCTCTTTCAGTTTCTTGGGGTCCACCTGAACCCAGCGGTTCTTGATGAAGGCCAGTCCTTCGGTTTCCGAAAGCATGATCCGGGCTTCTTCCTCACTGATCTCAAGATCCCCCAGATGAAGGCCGACCCTGAAATCCACGAGGGCGTCAAGACCCACCCGTGACGGACCGGCTTTTCCGATGGTGATGGACACCCTGGGACCTTGCGCCTGGGATTTCCACCAGTCCGGGATCCGGCAGAGGATGCCCGCGTCTTCGTAAAGGGGGATGTCTTTCAGAAAATGAAAGGCGTCCTCCTGATTCCAGGCCAGGGGGTGGAACAGCTCGCCGCTTTCGATCATGGTTTTGACAAGACCGCTTTTTTCCGATGCGGCGTACACGGTTGAAAGAAGGGTGAGCAGCCGGTTTTCATCACCCTCGTATTCGGAAAGGGCGTGTTTCAGCGGCAGGTGCCGGGGTTTCCCGTCTCCGCCCATGCCCGAGGAATAAGTGGCCATGAACGCGAAGGGCCGTGGGCCGTTTTTGTTTTCCACCAGATGAAAATACACCCGGCCCGCAAGGTGGAACGACGGGTTGAGCTCCGAGAAAAACGAGGCCGCCGACCCGTCGTGATTTTGTATCAGCCGGGCATAGGTTCTGTATAGCCCGGTCCAGATGCCATCGAGAAAATCCCCGTCGATGTGCTCGGAACCGGTTGTCATGGGCGCGTTATCAAGAAGAACCGTCCGTTCGTCGGGGGCCAGTTCAGGTTCTGCATCGTGCCTCAGGGCTTCAAGATCCGGGATGCGACTCAGCTTCAGGGCGAACAACGACGCGAGGGTCATGTAATAACTGACGGACAGGGACAGGCCCCGTTCCATGGTCATGAATCCCAGGTAAAACAGAAAACCGTCCCGGTCCGCTTCATATTTCCGGACAATGTCGTTCTGAACGGCAGACGCCCTGTCGCTGATCGGGTTTTGTGTTTCAATCCATTCGGGAATGAGGGTGCGGTCGGGCAGGACGGAAAGGGTCAAAAGGGTGCTCATGAATGGGTTTCCTTAAGGGCTCGATGAGTCGTTGTCAAAAGTGTTTCTGTTTTCTACCGCCATAATAGGTTTTTTTATCCCTGAATGTTTCCGTGAGTATCCAGCTCCTGCAGGATGCGACCTTTGAAGCGTTTTGTACTGTAAAATTATAGAGAATGAAATGAATTATCCGTAGACCCCGTCATCATTTCAATTGACAAAGGTGGGTCATGGGGTTAAATTGGATTTTAATTGACCGACGAGTCGGTCAAAATAACATTCGGGAGGATGATGCATGGCCCCAATCATTGTGGATAAAGAGGCGAAAAAAGAAGAGATCTTTCTGGCTGCCGCATCCGTGTTCGCGGAAAAGGGCTTTTCCGGGACACGCATGGAAGATGTGGCTGTAAAAGCCAACATGGGCAAGGGGACGGTTTACGAGTATTTCAAAAGCAAGGACGCCCTTTTTTTTGGTCTTTACGATTATCTTCTAAACGAGTTTCACACGAAAATCTATGCGGTCATAACGCCGGAGCAAACACCGTTTGAAGCTCTTTCAGCCATTGTTTCAGTGACACTTAGAGCCTTTGATGAATGGCATGATTATGGATTCCTGCTCATGGATTTCTGGAAAGAACACCGGCGGGGGGGAGGACTCCAGATTGAGTTTTCGGCTGTCTATGACAAAAGCCGGGATATCATCAGCCGGTTGATCGATGAGGGAATCGAAAAAGGCGAGTTTGCTCACGTGGATTCCAGGGCCGCCGCGTCAGCCATCATCGGGATACTCGATGGCGTCATGCTCCAGCGGGTCTTTGACCCGGATCTTTACGGAAAATGTGATGTTGAGACCCATATTCCGGCCCTGATTTTCATGGGGCTGAAGAAACGGTGACATCGTAAGGATAGAATGAATTTCAGGTAGCCGTGACCGCTTCATTTTTCTTGTGAAGACGTTTTCGTGGCGGCGCTATGTTGTCTTATTTTGTTGACCGGCTGGTCGGTCAATTTAAAACAATCTTAAAAAAAGGAGAAGATCGCATGAAACTCAGAAAAATGGCTGCTTGGGTCACATCCGGACATGTGCCACTGATGATTCGTCTTTTGCTGCATATGAAACCGTTTTACCGGTTATGCTACGCGGCATCGGCAAAAAATAACGGACTGATGGATATTCTTAAGGATAAAAAGGTTCCGTTTTCCACGCTGGCCCGGGAATACACAAAAAGTGCGGCCTATCATGAGGCTTTGCATGCCTGGCTGAACATGGGCGTGGGGTTGAAGGAGCTGAAGCTCGATCAGAAAGGCTATTCCCTTGCCGGGTATTCCAGGAAACTGGCCCGGCCGGAAAACGATGCGATCCTGGCACTTGTGCAGGAAGTTGTGTGCCTTCATTATCCATTGATCATGAAAACACCGGAAAAATTGCGGGATGGGAACATGTGGACCCTTTCGGACCAGGACGGGGAGATGATCGCACGGTCTTCCCGAGCCCTCGAACCGTTGCAGACCGAGGTCATTGAGCTGTTTTATCCAAGGCGCGGAAAAATCCGGCTTCTTGAAGTGGGCTGCGGGTCGGGAGTCTATATGGCCCACGCCGCCCGGAAAAATCCGGAGCTGACGGCGGCAGGTATCGAGCTGCAACCCGATGTTGCGGAAATGGCCCGGAAAAACACCGCGTCATGGGGGTTTTCGGACCGTATCACGGTGGACTGCGGCGATATCCGCCACAGGAAACCGGATGAATCGTATGATCTCGTCACGCTGTTCAACAATATCTATTATTTTCCGGTGGCCGAGCGAACAGAGCTTCTCGGTCATCTGTTGATGTTTCTGAAGCCCGGAGGCTCACTCGTTCTTACCACCTGCTGCAACGACGGCGGATCCGTAGGCGATGTCCTCAATCTCTGGGGGGCGGCCACGGAAGGATGCGGGAGGCTTCCAGCCAGGGACGAGATGAAAGAGCAGATGGTGAAAGCCGGTTTTACCGGTGTTGAAGCGAAAACCCCGTTGCCGGGCGGTGAGTTCTGGATGTTCAGAGGTTTGAGACCGGAGTGATGATCACGATATCAGGGAGGAATGATGAAGATACTGAATAACCACACGCGAATCATCGATAAACCCAAGCGTGAAACTGAATGCCTGATCAACGGATTGTCCTCGGATCATGACATATTGTGGCCCCATGAAACATGGTCGCCCATGAGAATGGATCGCGCCTTGTCCGAAGGTGCGTCTGGCGGGCACGGGCCGATCCAATATGAAGTCACGGAATTCAGCCCAGGTGAAAAAGTCATATTCAGGTTTAGGGAACCTTCCATTTTTCATGGACATCACGGGTTTGAATTGCATGAAACGTCAAACTCGACCACGGAAATAACCCATACAATCCTTATGGATATACCATTTTATGCCATGATGTACTGGTGGATGATCATCCGCCCGATGCACGATGCCCTGATCGAGGATGCATTTGACAAAGCCCAGCAAAATCTTGGCTTGGATTTCAAACCGAAAACATGGTCACTCTGGGTAAGGATTCTGAGGTGGCTATTGATCAGGTGATATTTTGATTTAGGGTTTCATGAATGAACCAGGTGGAGGTCTGCTCAATTCTTTTTTCTGAATTGTGTTGCACCGGCTCAGGCTTTTCATTTTCTGAGCACAAGCCGGTCCGAATGAATGAAAAGGAACGTCTCTTACGGCATTTATCGGGAAGGCGTAATGGGGCCGTGAAGCAGACGATCCATGGCGGCGAGGGTGTTTTCGATTTCATCCCTTGGCAGGCCGAAAAGCCTGAGGATCATTGTGATGGCCTGTTCCACCGTGGTCTGGCCGTCCATGCCGCTGTCGTGAAGGGTGTTGATGATTCATCTTTGACTCATCCTCTGAAATCCGATATTCTGCAATCAAAAGACCTTATGAATACAGATATAACCTCAATCAGTTGCCGGAGATCATCATGCAGACCTTGACCAAATCCCAGAAAGCCCGGAATTCCGTAAGGACCATCAAAACCACCATCGACGCTCTGGCGCTGAGGGGGTATTACAAACCCACGGGGAGTTCGGGGCAGACCCTGGCCGACGCGCTGAGGATGCTGAGCCCGGAGATTTACGGCACCATGAACGATCCCCGGATCATCGAACTCAAAGGGCTGGAGTATGTTATCGACCGGCTTCCCAGGGGCATCGAGCGCTGCAACCGGATCATTCTCACGGCCCGTGAGGAATTCACCAACACCGCCTTTGAACTCATCGTTCCGCCCAAACGCCGACGGGCCTGTTACCTGATCGGTGAAAAGGAAATCTGTTTCGTGATCACTCGGGGGTTCAGCGAAATTTACGACCTTCTGACCCATGTGACGTTCATGAACAACGAGGCGGAAAAGATCTTTCATCAGATGCATGACAGAAACGGCGATGTCACCCGTGAATGGCGGAGGCTTGAAGAAACGGTGCTGGCCGGAGAGGCGCTGGCGGCGGATGCCCTTGACAAGGCCCTGTGGAACCTCAGCATCATTCTGGGCAGGACCATGCATGAAACCAAGGAGAGTTACGAATATCTGGAACGTTACGCCAAAGAAGGCGTCCGGCATGTGCTTCTCAATTTCATTTACAGCCTTGGAAAGCGGGTGGAGGAAGAGCGGGGCGACAGGGACAACGAACTCATGATCACCTTCACGCCGTCGCTCCAGGATATTCTGGGCAACCAGAGCTACAGCCGAAGATGGGCCGACGACATCAAACGCAAGCTGAACGCCCTGGGATTCCAGAACCGGCCCATCCACATCATCAGCGCCAACATGCACAGCGTGGTGAATCTGATTTACGGCTACGGCGCGCTGTACGGACTGTCCAAAGTCAAGGCGGACATGGATGTCTACGATTTCGTGGCCCGGACAAAAAACGAGGGAGAGACCATCAAAGCCTATGCCGAAGCCCGGGGGTTCTACGAACTTCCCGACCGTTCAGGCACCCACATCGACTGCCAGATCATCGACACGGCCAAAATCAAGGGGCTGCCGTTTCACCCCGATCTTCGGCTCAGCACCGACTGGGACAAAGACGAGGCCCCGGTTCTGTTTATCATGGACTACGCCTTCGGAACCCAGGCTTTCGAAGCCATGGACGAGCTTCTGGATCCTTACAAGGACAAGGAATCCACAAACCGCTTCGACATAAGGTCCATCTCGGTCATGGGCAAGGCGGGAATCCTGAACGGACGGAAAGGCGATATCATGCTGGCCACGTCCCATGTGTTCGAAGGCACCTCCGATAACTATATCTTCGAAAACGACATGAGCCGCGACGATTTCGGCTCGGAAATCCCCGTCTACGTGGGGCCTGTGGTCACAGTGGTGGGTACAAGCCTCCAGAACCGCGACCTTCTCCGCCGTTTTCAGGCCTCCAGCTGGAAGGCCATCGGTCTTGAAATGGAAGGCGGCCACTATCAGAAAGCCATCAGCGCCGCCATGATAAGGGGTCATATCTCCCGTAACGTGAAACTCCGCTACGCCTACTACGCCTCGGACAATCCCCTGGTGAGCGGCCAGACTCTCGCCTCCGGCAGCATGGGCGAAGAAGGCATCAAACCCACATACATGATCACCAAAGTGATTCTTGAACGGATTATGAGTTAAGCAAGACTTTTTTTACGGCTTCTGACAGCTCCGCTTTGGAGAAGGGCTTTTGAAGGAAGGCGATCCCATTTTCCAGGACACCGTGCGGGGCCACGAGATCCGCAGTGTAACCGGACATGAAAAGGTATTTCATCTTCCCGTCTTCTTCTTCGATATGCCGGGCAAGCTCCCGTCCACTCATCTCGGGCATGATGACGTCGGTCATCAAAAGGTGGATCCGGCCCTTGTATTCTCTGGAAATGCCGATGGCTTCCTGGGGTGATGTGGCGGACAGGACGTTGTAACCCAGGCGGTTCAGCATGTTGCCGATCATTTTCAGGATGGCCGGTTCATCTTCCACCAGGAGAATGGTTTTATGGCCGTCGCTTTGAACGTCCGATTCTTTTTTATCGAAGGTTTCAATGTCCGAATTTCTTGAATGATACGGCAGGTGAATGTGGAATGAGGTGCCCTGGTTTTTGGCGCTGGCGACCTGGATGAACCCTCTGTTCTGGCGAACGATGCCGTAAACGGTGGCCAGCCCCAGGCCCGTGCCTTGTCCCAGGGGCTTGGTGGTGAAGAAAGGTTCAAAAATGGTCGTGAGATCCTGAGCATCGATGCCCGAACCGGTATCCTCGACGGTCAGCCGCACGTATTCTCCGGGTAACTCGTCGGGATTCTCCGGGAGCTGGGAGGTCCCGACGGTCACGTTTTTTGTTTCGATCCGGACGGAGCCCACACCGGTGATGGCGTCACGGGCGTTGACACAGAGGTTGGCGAGAATCTGATCGATCTGGGAAGGGTCCATACGAACCGGCCAGAGATCAGGCCCCGGACTCCATGAAAGGGAGATGTTTTCCCCAATGAGCCGCTGAAGCATTTTCAGCATTCCAGTCACCGTGACATTGAGGTCCAGTATTTTTGGAGTGATGGTCTGTTTCCTGGCAAAGGCCAGCAGTTGCCGGGTGAGATCCGCCGAACGCTGGGCAGCTTTCTGGATTTCGGTCAGGTCGTCGTAGAGGGGGTTCTGGGGATCGGTCTGGTCCATGGCCAGTTCCGTGTGACCCAGGATCACCCCCAGCATGTTGTTGAAATCATGGGCCACCCCTCCGGCAAGGCGTCCCACCGATTCCATTTTCTGCGCCTGGGCCAGCTGGACCTGGAGTTTCTCATGTTCGATTTCCGCGAGTTTTTTTTCCGTGATGTCCCGGATGAACGCGAAGATCTGGTCGTCCCTGCCCGGCAGCCGCTGGGCGACGAGATCGATGTACAGGAGGCTGTCGTCTTTCCTTCGATGGATGGTTTCAAAGCGGGGCTTACTGCCCGCAAGAACCCTTTGGGCCGCTTCGGCCACCTCCTGCTCCGTTTCTCTGGCCTCAAGCTGGGCCACGGTGAGGGTGAGAAGTTCGTTGCGGCTGTATCCGCTCATGGTGCAATAGGCGTCGTTGACATCGACGATGCGGCCCTTGCCGTCGATGATCCAGAATCCGTCAAGGGCCACCTGGAGAATGGAGCGGGACCGGGTTTCGCTTTCAAGAAGTTCGGAGGACCTCCGGGCCACCAGGGTTTCAAGATGTTTGAACAGAAAGGCGTTTTTCAGGATCAGCGAGAGAAGGCCCGAGATGTCTGTGAGCATGTCAAGGACATGGCCGATCCCCGTGTTGTCCATGATGTCCAGAAGAAGGAGGAACCCGTAGCCTTCAATGCCCACGCGCAATGGCACCACGAACGATTCATTCATGCCCAAATCCAGAAGGCACACACCCAGGTCGCCCCGGCCCGGTGTTATGAGCGTCGGGGCTTGAAGGGATGACGCAAGATCGATGAGCCGGGCCATGGATTCATCGTCGAACAGGTTTTGTTTTCTCTCCGGGGAGGCTCCGGCCAGGTGGTGGCTTCCGTCGGGCAAACGTTCGAACAGGGCCACCACCCTGACGCCGATGATTTCCCGGATCTGGGACGTGATATGGGTGGCGCATTTTCCGATGTCCTCGGAATGCTTGAGGATGTTGAGCAGAAGATCGTTCTGTAGATGGGAGATCAGGGGGTCAGTGCTCATGGGGAAGCCTTTCCAGCCGAGAAACGCCGTCCACAATGAGCCGGGCCAGGTGATCAAGGGACACCGGTTCCACAGTCACGGCCATTCCAAAAAATGACCGGATGTCTTCAAGGCATTTCAGGGGAACCGGTGCGATACCTGTATCGAGGTACACGAGGCCGTTGCGTGTTTCCGCCATGAACTCCCGGGCGAGCTGGGGATCGGTAAATCCCAGTTCGTTCATGAAAATGTCCCTCCACCGCGATGTCCATTCCGGAAGGAAGAGGAACGAGCCCCTGTTTCTGTGGGACACGTATCGTTCGTGACCCAGAAGGATTTCCGCACAGTTGACGCCCGGCGTCCGGATGATCCGGCCGCTGTCTTCCATGTCTTTCATATGGGGATGGCAATCGCCGTAGACCACGAGGCAGGGCTGGGTCCCGTGCTGCGACAGACGGCGTTCAAGGGCTTTGCCGAGTTGTTCCGGGTGCATGTGAAGCATGGAATCCACGAACACACACGAGACGCCTGGGAAGTCCCTGGACAGGATGAACTCCAGTTCGTCTTTGAGAACCGAGCAGGCGATCACGGGAACGGGGGAAGGGCAAGTCATGTTTGTCCCTTTCTTTGCCAGGACCGGATCCGTTCGGCAATGGCTTTGAGTGTCTCCACCGGTGTGTTGAAGGGGATGTCTGCGGCAGCGGTGAGGAAGATGAACCGGAGATCGTCGGCCCTGTTTTCAAGAATACCGTCCACCCGGCCGAGAATCCGGTCAAGAGGCAGAGATGAAAGGGTGGGGCCGTTGAGGTTGCCCAGGATGAGCCGTCCAGGGCCGAGGATGGATCTTGCCCGGTCAAGATCGTCCCGGTGATCCAGGGCAAAGCCCGCCACGTTGGGAAGGTCCATGTATTTCTGAAGATAGGGGACCAGAGGATTCCCGCCATGGTGAAACACGATGGGCCCGGAAACGGCCTTGAACGCGCGGTGAAGCGTGGGCAGGATGATCCGGTGGACGTGGTCCGGAAACAGGATGGACGGGTGGGTGAACAACGAGGGTATGGCCAGGAACGAAGCCCCGTCGCGAAAAAGGGCGTTGGCATAGGACACGAAATAGCCGGAGGTCATGGCCAGGAGGTCCTGGGCCAGGGGTTCGTCGGAGATCAGGGTTTCGATCCACAGGTCGATTCCCAGGATCAGGGCCGGAAGATCCACGGGGGATGTGATGACGCCGCAGATTGGTTTTTCGTGGCCTAAATCCTGGACCAGGCGGCGTATGCTTTCACGCATGTATACGATGGAGGGGGCCGAGTCGATGTCGGGCGGTTCAAGGGCGCTGACATCCGCGATGCTTCGGATGGCCGGTTTCCGTATGTTCGGGGGATTGTCGGACAGAAAAACCAGCTCGCATCCGAAGGCTTCGGCTTCCAGGGGCAGGGCGAACGGGCCCGTCAGGATATCGGGGTCCGTGAGACGGACCACGGCCTTCTGGCCTTCGGCGTACCGTTCGGAGCTTCGGTAATACTTTTGGGTTTCGCAACCGGTGAGCCGTGCGCCGTAAAGGCTGGTGATCAAGGCGAAGGGCGGCCGTTCGGACCATTGGCCCTGGATGGCCGCCGCGATACGCTCATGGGATGTTTTGAACATCGGCTTCCCTCCACAGGCGGTCGATCAGGGCGGGCGTGGCCATGGCGTTGACGGCCGTCCCGTCGCCTCCCACCTCTGCCACCAGTTCAGGCCTGATTCTGAAGACGGCACCGCCGACGGCAAGTTTGATCCGGCCGTGGAGTCCCCTTCGGTCCAGTTCATTGCGAATACCGGCGATATTTTTCGCCGTTGAGAACATCATGGCGGAAACGGCGATGACCCGTGCCTCGTTTTTCACGGCGGCATCCACAAAGGATTCCGAAGGGACGTCGTTCCCGAGATCAATCACACGCCAGCCCGCAGTTTTCAAAAAGATACCCACCAGTTTCCGGCCCAGGGAATGATAATCGTCTTCCACGTTGCCCAGAACCACAGGGCCGCGGATTTCAGGGACCGCCTGCTCATGCTCGTGAGCTTTCAAGAGGGTGTCTTCGGCGATTTTCCCGGCGAGATACCCGGCGGCCAGGCTGATTTTTTCAGAAACCCACAGGGTTCCGATGGTTTCGAGAACCGGTTCGAGAAGTTCGCTGATCGTTTGTCGGTATCCGCAGTGTCCGGCCCAGCGGTCCAGAATGGCGATGGCCTCTTTCCGGCTGCCGGAAAGGATCGCGTTCAGCAGATGGTCCTGAGTGTTTTTTAGAGTCATGCGAGCACGCCACTTCCGTAGGGTTGTTATTGATGCACTCCGGCATCACCGTGCTTTTTTTTCTTTTCCGAAAGCCGGGGCCGAATGCCTCAAAAAAAGGGCCATGGCGGTGATCGCAAGAAGCGGCAGGGTGATGAACACGTACAACCAGGCAGAAACGGTGGGATTGGGGGGTGTTTCCATGATGACTCCTTTTTAAAGTTTTCACCAAGATGCAAGAAACCGTGCTGTCTTCGATTCAAGACCACGGTTCAGGTCTTCGCGACACTCGGATGGAGGGTGGCGATCTGTCTATGTCTGGAGGGGAATGTTGCCGGATCACAGTTTTAGTCATGAAGGATATGGAATCATTCATGATTTATATTTTTGTAACGTGCCGCATTTATTAAAAAAGTAACATGACGGACCTTTGAATGTCAAGGATAACTCCATGGCCACACCGTAAATGCCCAGAATATTTTCCATCCATGGTGAACGGGTGAGTCCGCATGTCATTCACTCCAATGAGCCCTTCATGGTTTCCGAGGTTGTATCCGTCTGTATGATCGGGGGGCAGTCCATAAAAAGAGGACGTTGATTTCCAATTTCCCATTACGCCATACAGCTATAGGATTGTCCAAGATTTTATGAATTTTCAATGCCTGTTTTACGCCCTTGGTCAATAGGGCTTCGATTTCTTTTCCTTTAGATACAAACAAATCATGGGGTATTTGAATTTCTTTTTTCATGCATAATCCTTGGAAAAAGTATCCCATACATTTTTATGGAATATACTGAGTGAATTCTGTTTATTCCCGGATGCAATTAATTGACACCCTTTATCTCCTGAATTGTCAAAAACCCCCCATGATGAAGCCAAGGGTTTATATAATTGAAAAAAATTTTGCCGCCCTTTTTCATATCGTTGGCGGATGACATCTTCAGGGATATCATGCCCGCCTAACCTGGTTCTTTCCTTTATACGTTCAATCGCGATATCAACTGTTTGCAGCCACAGATAAAACAAATGAAATTCGTAACCTTAATCTGTCAGTTGTTGTAACCAGGACGCGAATGATCGAGCGGCCAACGTTGTTTCAAACGCAAAACTTGCATGCTGTGAAGCCAGAAACTTCATTCGCTTGAGAGCAATACGACCTGATTGAATAGCCACATTCGGGGAATTATAAGCGGACAAACCCATCGCAATTGTATCGGCATTCACATAGTCCGAAATATGCAGAAAATCCCGCAACAGATATGGGGCCAAAGTGGATTTCCCAGCTCCGTTGGGTCCTGAAACAATAATGATTTTAGGCGAATAATCTGCCATAGTCTTCTTTCAAAATATTCTTATTAAAACATGATACCAATTTTTATAGCTTTGAGTATCATTTCATTTACAATGAAATTTATCCGAATTTAATACCACATCCTCTGTTACTTCAAATATTAATATTTTATACTCTGTTCCATGTGTAAAAAATCATAACGTATTGTGGCACGATTCCGGATGGGATGGTCATTTCAAAGAGGTCGCTTATGTTTGATACGATTCCGGTTGATGGAGACCGTCATTTATACGGAAATGGCCCCTCCTGCTTGATCATGGTTGTATCTCAGACACATTTCATTTCACCGGGAATGGTTGGTATTTTTTTTGTGTTAAGGTTTGAGTTGACTCCTTTTGGGAATGGCTGGATTTTGCCCCCGGCGACCGGCCGGGGGCGTTGAAATCATGACCTATTCACATTAACGCCTTCCGTGATAATCTTGGAGAGAACACACTTCCGTTTCTTTTTTTCGCCGTGCGGTGATTCCCCTGGCCGCCGCCACCGCCGCCGCCATGGTGGTGATGAAGGGGATTTTGAAACGGATGGCCGTTTTCCGGATGTAGGAATCGTCTTCCTGGCTCGATTTCCCGCTGGGAGTGTTGATCACCAGGTGGATGTCACCGTTTTTCATGCTGTCCACAAGGTCCGGGCGTCCGTGACCGATTTTTTTGACGGCCGTGGTTGCGATGCCGTGCTGGGCCAGGAAAGCTCGGGTGCCTTCTGTGGAGTAGATAATGAATCCCAGATTTCTGAAAAGCCTGGCCGCTTCGATGGAACTGGGTTTTTCCTTGTCCGCGATGGTGAAAAGCACGCCGCCGGAAAGGGGCAGGGCTGTCTGAGTGGCTTCCTGGGCTTTGTAAAAAGCCAGGCCGAAGGATTCCGCCATGCCGAGAACCTCGCCGGTGGAGCGCATTTCAGGTCCCAGCACCGGGTCCACTTCGGGAAACATGTTGAAGGGGAACACCGATTCCTTGACACCGAAATAGTCCGGGGTCCGGACCACGATGTCCAGCTCCGCCATGGATTTTCCGAGAACCACCTCGGTGGCCAGGCGGGCCATGGGGATGTTGCAGATCTTGGACACCAGGGGCACGGTACGCGACGCCCTGGGATTGGCTTCAAGGATGTACACCGTGTCGTTTGCGATGGCGTACTGGATGTTGATGATACCTTTGACGTTCAGTTCCACGGCGATTTTCCGGGTGTATTCGCCGATGGTGTCGATGTGCTTCTTGGAAATGCTGATGGGGGGAATGACACAGGCCGAGTCGCCGGAATGAACCCCGGCCAGCTCGATGTGCTCCATGACCGCGGGAACCACGGCGTCGGTCCCGTCGCTGATGGCGTCCGCTTCGGCTTCCACGGCGTTTTCGAGGAATTTGTCGATGAGGATGGGCCGGTCCGGTGACACGGTGAGGGCGGCTTCCATGTAGAATTTCAGCATGTCCTCGTCGTAAACCACTTCCATGGCCCGGCCGCCCAGGACGAAGGAGGGGCGGACCATCAGGGGATAGCCGATGGTCTGGGCGATGGACAGGGCTTCGGCCATGGATTTCGCCATGCCCGATTCGGGCTGGGGAATGCCGAGTTTCCGGACAATCTCACGGAACCGGTCCCGGTCTTCCGCAAGGTTGATGGTCGACGGCGACGTCCCGACGATCCGCACTCCGGCGGCTTCGAGATCGGAGGCCAGATTCAAAGGGGTCTGGCCGCCGAACTGGATCACCGCCCCTTCGGGTTTTTCTTTGTCGTAGATGCTGAGCACGTCTTCCACGGTGAGGGGTTCGAAGTACAGTTTGTCCGAGGTGTCGTAGTCCGTGGACACGGTTTCGGGATTGCAGTTCACCATGATGGATTCATAGCCCGCGTCCCTGATGGCGAAGGCTGCATGGACACAGCAGTAATCGAATTCGATGCCCTGGCCGATGCGGTTGGGGCCGCCGCCCAGAACCATGATTTTTTTCCGGTCGCTCACGGGGACCTGGTCTTCTCCGGAATACGTGGAGTAGTAATACGCTGCGTTTTCAACCCCGCTGACCTTCACCGCTTCCCATGCCTGTTTTATGCCCAGGGCCAGGCGTTTGTCCCTTATGTCCTTTTCAGCGACGCCCAGGATAAAGGCGAGATACCGGTCGGAAAACCCGTCTTTTTTGGCCTGGACCAGAAGATGGTCCGCAGGAAGGCCGCCCCGGAACGCCAGGATTTTTTCTTCAAGATCCACCAGTTCCTTCATCTGGCCGATGAACCAGGGTTTGATGTGGGTGAGGGTGTAAAGATCCGCAATGTCTGCGCCTTTTCTCAGTGCCTCATACATGATGAACTGGCGTTCGCTGGAAGGTTTGCCCAGCATGCCCATGAGCTGCGGAAGGGTTTTGCTGTTGAAATCCCTGGCGAAACCCAGGCCGTAACGGCCGGATTCCAGGGAACGGATGGCTTTCTGCAGGGCCTCCTTGTAGGTTTTGCCGATGCTCATCACTTCGCCCACGGCCCGCATCTGGGTTCCCAGCACGTCTTCCACGCCTTTGAATTTTTCAAAAGCCCAGCGGGCGAATTTCACCACCACGTAATCTCCGGATGGGGTGTATCGTTCAAGACTGCCGTCACGCCAGTAGGGAATTTCGTCCATGGTGAGGCCGCCGGCCAGAAGAGAGGACACCATGGCGATGGGAAACCCCGTGGCTTTGGATGCCAGGGCCGAGGAGCGGGAGGTCCGGGGGTTGATCTCGATCACAACCACCCGGCCGGTTTTCGGATCGTGGGCGAACTGCACGTTGGTGCCGCCGATGACTTCAATGGCTTCGACGATGGCGTAGGCGTAACGCTGGAGCCGTTCCTGGAGTTCCGGGCTGATGGTGAGCATGGGGGCCGTGCAGTAGGAATCGCCGGTGTGAACCCCCATGGCATCCACATTTTCGATGAAGCACACGGTGATCATCTGGTTTTTGGCGTCACGCACCACCTCCAGTTCCAGTTCTTCCCATCCCAGGACCGATTCTTCGATGAGCACCTGGTGAACGAGGCTGGCGGCAAGCCCCCGGGCTGCGATGGTCCGAAGTTCCTCCACGTTGTAGACCAGTCCGCCGCCGGTGCCGCCCATGGTGTAGGCGGGCCGCACCACCACCGGATAACCCAGGGATTCGGCCACGGTTTCGGCATCTTCCACCGTGTTGACCGTCTGGCTTTTCGGCATTTCGATGCCCAGTTTGGCCATGGCTTCCTTGAAGGCGGTGCGGTCTTCCCCCCGTTCGATGGCGTCGATGTTCACGCCGATGATTTTCACGCCGAAGCGATCAAGAATCCCTTTTTTGGCCAGCTCCGAGGAGAGGTTGAGGCCGGTCTGGCCTCCGAGGTTGGGAAGCAGGGCGTCGGGCCGTTCCACGTCGATGATTTTGGTCAGGACTTCGATGTTCAGGGGTTCGATGTATGTTTTATCCGCCAGGCCAGGATCGGTCATGATGGTGGCGGGATTGGAGTTCACGAGAACGATCTGGTATCCAAGGCTCCGGAGGGCTTTGCAGGCCTGGGTTCCGGAGTAGTCGAATTCGCAGGCCTGCCCGATGATGATGGGACCGGAACCGATGATCAGCACTTTTTTGATGTCGTCGCGCCTGGGCATGTGTGTCTCCTTTTTCCGTGGGTACCCCCGCTGTTTCCGGCGGGCTGTGGGGAATGTTAGAATGAATGATGTTTTGGTTGAAAACTTAACTGACATACAGCGGGTTTTATCGAAAATCAAGGTAAAAACGATGCGGGTATTTTGGGGATATTTTTAATAATTGATTATAAAATAAATGATAAATCAATTGCTTATATTTATGGATGGTAACGGTTTCAATTCGGGCGAGGTTTATATCGGATTAATTATTAATGAAATCGTGGTTGTGGATGTAAGTGGGTTTGGGTGTCTTCATATAAAAAACCTCCGGGTCACTGAAACCCGGAGGTTTGATGTTCAGAAAGAAAGCGTTACCCGGTATCAGGGGTTGATCGCGGGGCAGTATGCTTCTTTGATGGCTTTCACGGCGGACAGGTGTTTTTTCACCTGAGTCGTTTCATCTGCCGATGTGGCGTTTTCCGCTGCTTTTTCAAGAAGTTCGGTAATGGCGGCGAAGTCCGGCGAGCCGGGGTTGTTTTTTAACGCCAGGGCCTGATCCATAAGGGACCGGAACAGGATGGGGCGGATTTCGTCTTTGGTGTAAACGTCTTTGACCTGGGCGGGTGAAACGGTGCCCGGAAGCGTGGCGATGAGGTTTTTCCCAACTGGCGCGAAAGAGCCCTGATAAACCAGGGTGTTTCCGTGTTTGGTCTTGATGTAGTAATTGGATGTGTTGCCCATGCTGAGGACGGCCAAAAACGAAAACAGGACGGCCACGGACGCGGCGATGGCTTTGACGTTCACCGGAGGCTTGACAGCCCTCAGGATTTCGACTTTGGTTTCGATGGAGGACATTTTGGAGCCGCACTCTTGAGAGGTGCAAGCGCAGGCCGCTTCTTCTTCAGCTTTTTTGAGGGCTTCTTCTTCGGCCTTGATTCTGGCTTCCTCTTCAGCTTTTTTGCGGGCTTCTTCTTCAGCCTTGATTCTGGCTTCCTCTTCGGCTTTTTTGCGGGCTTCTTCTTCGGCCTTGATTCTGGCTTCCTCTTCGGCTTTTTTGCGGGCTTCTTCTTCGGCCTTGATTCTGGCTTCCTCTTCGGCTTTTTTGCGGGCTTCTTCTTCGGCCTTGA
>DYJE01000024.1 GCA_020723285.1 Desulforapulum autotrophicum
TTCCATGCCTTGCCCTCCGTTCTTGTCATTCCGGGCGGGGGCTTTTTCCCGACCCGGAATCCATGCCTGTTTGTGTTTCACCGCTAACTTCATACCACCATGGATTCCGGGTCGGCTTGCTTTTCAACCTGAACGACACGACGGTGCTTATTTACGACGCAAACATCGTCTCACCGATACCAGCCGCCCGGAATGACAAAACGAGACGGATCGGGCAATTTGTCGGGTTTCGTTCCAAGAAACTGCCCTACGACAGCCTGACGCATTCTTGCCGTGCACAAACCATATCAGTCAGAAGCAGTAGATTGCATTCCATGTGCCAGAACATGGTTCGTTTACCTGCCACCTTAATGTCTTTTCCATGCCTTGCCCTCCGTTCTTGTCATTCCGGGCGGGGGCTTTTTCCCGACCCGGAATCCATGCCTGTTTGTGTTTCACCGCTAACTTCATACCACCATGGATTCCGGGTCGGCTTGCTTTTCAACCTGAACGACACGACGGTGCTTATTTACGACGCAAACATCGTCTCACCGATACCAGCCGCCCGGAATGACAAAACGAGACGGTTTAGCACAGTAAAAACATATGGGGTATTAGCAGCACCCAGCGGCAGGTCACCCGGATCGGCGGTGAACGCATCATTCCCATGCTGACCGGAGAACAGTTGACCCGGATTTGTTAAGGTTTGAAAATGCTCAGCTGAAGTTCTTTGATCGGTTTAAAATGCTTGGCGTTGCTTGAGGCGAGAACCTTGTGATTTTCGACGGCCGTTGCCGCGATAATGGCATCGCCAGCCCTCAAACCGGAGGAGAGGGCGTATTCTTCCAGATAAATCGAGGCGCGGTGACCGATGTTTTCAGTGAGGGGAAGAACGGAAAATCCGAAAGACGAAAGAAAGTCTTTGACGTATGTGTGCTGAACCTTGTTTTTTGCACCCTGTAGAAGCTCCATGTACGTTTGCACTGAAAGATACCGTTCTTCGGACTTTTCCATCAGATCCACGGCTTTTTCATTTCCCCTCTGAGCAAAGATGAAGATGTCCGTATCAAAGATCACTGTACCTTCCCCCCCGCAATGCAGCCATTTCAGCTTCAACAGATGTTTCATCAACGGCTTTGAACATGCCGAAAAAAGGGTGTTCTTTCATTCCCATACTGGCTTTGGTTCCTGAAGGGACAAGAATTCCTTTGATCTTGCCCCGGTAAAGAACCGTCACCTGTTCATTCCGGTCAAGGGCCTTGAGCACGTCGTTCATTTTATACCTCAAATCGATAATACTGGCTTTCATAGGCATTTCTCCCTGCTTCATGTCTATATCCTATATACATGACAGGTGAAAACAATGTCAAAATCATTTTCGACTCCATCGCCAGCATGGCAGACACGTATCAAAAGCACAGACCATTGATCAGCACAGACCATTGATCCTGCGAAGCGTCTCTTTGAAAAACGATGATGGATTGAAGAAACATGCATTTTTTCACTCAAAACCTTGTCTCGCCGACACATTCGTTCCATCAAGGGTCATCCGTCCTCTTGATATTCCATGACCGAGCAGATCAAGGCCTGATCAAATCCCCATCATACAGAAGACCTTCTCAACGAACCGTCCAACATAGCTTTATTAAGCATCCCCTTGATATTTGTGTTGATTTTTCATTGAATACCTGCAAGAAAATATGAACAACTTTAACTGTCCGTTACTGGGGATGCTTAATAAACTCTATACGTTCTGCCAACAAAGTGACATGATCACCATATTCAAAATATTTGGAATATACGGTATCGATCCAGCCACGATAAAACTGGTTCGTCATGGCAATAAAGAAATTCCAATTTATGAGACGTTTCTAAACAATCTCAAGCGGTTCGAAGTGTATCAGAGTTTTCAGAATCCGAATAAATTTGGAAAATCCAAATCAATCGCCGTCTTTGCTCCATATTATAAAACGACTGGTCTTTTTCTTGGCCTGTGGGACATTCAAGGGTGCACTGCAAATTCAAATTTTTCGGAAGAAACTCGAGTTCTCTTGAAAAGGCATCAATTACCGGAGGACTGGTTCAACCATGTCGTAAGATATGACTTAAGAAGAAACCATATTCTCGATGAGTTATCGGAACGATTAGTCATCGAATGGGGTGCCGCGACTGTCGCATGGGTTCAATCGAAGGATAAAGAAGTGGTAGAATTAAAAGGGAAAAAATCAATTGGAGATTTTCAATCATTCAGTTTAGTTGACTTGGACTATCAAGACCTGAAAAAATTAATACAATTCCCTGACACAAACCTTACTTGGTTGAAGGCGCTATCTTCCGTTAATGGCGTTTACCTAATCAAAGACAAAATATCAGGGAAGCTTTACGTCGGCTCTGCATATGGTGAGCAAGGAATTTATGGTAGATGGTCTGCCTATGCAAAAAATGGTCATGGAGACAACTTGGAATTAAAAGGTATAGACCCATCTGCCTTTCAGTTCTCAATACTTGAGATAGTACCAGCTACCACAACAGCTGATGGGGTAATTGAATGTGAGAACAGGTGGAAAGAGAAACTTGGTACTATACAATTCGGATTAAACAAGAATTGATGACGGCAGAACCATGCCTTACACTATAATGGCAATTCCGCTACGCTACATTGCCACTTGTGAAGGCCGCGTTCGGCAGTAAGGAATGTTATGGCAAAAGCAACTTCATGTATGTTCATAAATAGTCTGATTGATATATCTGAGGCTCTTGAACTTAGGGCTTCTGCCAAAAAACATCATGAAGCTATACCAGACTTCAGATGCACCCAATGTGATGAACCAGTTCGGGCTCATAAAGCAAGTCAGTACGGCCAAGCCCATTTTGAGCATAAAATCAGGAATCCCAATTGTCCTTTGAGTGATCCAAATAGGTGAGATATAAATACATAGGCAATATATATTATTGATTTTACAGAGCATGATTTGTTGAATTGGTTTTGCCGAATCTGGTAACCAGGTTTTTTTCTCCCCCAGTCCCCACACCACCCGGCATGCGGGGCCGCACCGGCGGTTCACGAAGATCACCGGGCCGTATCCAGATCGTGAATGTTGACCCACCGTTGTTTGATGGATACCAGTCCCTGTTTCTCAAACCATTTGCCGTTCATCACAAGTTCCGTGGCGCAGGTTCTCGATAAGTGCCACGGTCCTTAGCGGCTCATGCCGACGGCAATCGCCATGTCGAGGGCAGCCCGGCCGGTGAAGGGTACGTTCTGTTTTTGAAAAAGTGTTGCGCATTGCGCAACATGCTATATAATATCATTTATGATACATTCATTTAAACATAAAGGGCTGCGTAAATTTTTCGAGACGGGTTGCGTATCAGGGATTCAGCCGGACCATAAACAAAAGCTGAGAATCCGCCTAATTGCGCTTGACACAGCGACATGTATTGAAGATATGAATACTCCGGGCTGGCGGCTCCATAGTTTAAAAGGTGATCGTCAAGGATTGTGGGCGATTGATGTTAACCGTAATTGGCGAATCGTTTTTGAATTTAAAGAAGGTAACGCCTAAATTGTAGACTATGAGGATTATCACTGATGACTATGTATAACCCTCCCCATCCAGGGGAATTTATTCAAGAAGTTTATTTGGAGCCGCTGGGTATTTCGCCTCGAAATGTCGCACTGCGGCTTAAAGTCTCCCCTTCAACATTTTTAAGAATATTGAGGGGGCAAAGTTCTATAAGCCCGGCAATGGCTCTTCGTTTATCCAAGTGTTTAGGCCGTAGCCCTGAAAGCTGGCTCCACATGCAGGATAGTTATGACCTTTGGCATGCAAAACAAACTGTTGATCTTTCTGAGATAACTCCCATTCAAGTCTCTGCTTAATAATATTAAGAATCAACAGAATCGGATAACCGGGGGTTTTTCTCCCCCAGTCCCCACACCACACGGCATGCGGGGCCGTGCCGGGCGGTCAACGAAGATCACCGGGCCGTAGCCGGGTCGTGAATGTTGACCCACCGTTGTTTGATGGATGTCAGCCCCTGTTTCTCAAACCATTTGTCGTTCATCGCAAGTTGCGTGACGCAGGTTCTCTATAAGTGCCACGGTCCTTTGCGACTTATGCCGACGGGAATCGCCATGCCGAGGGGGCACACTATCGGTGCTTATCAAATCACTAAGGCCTGTTCCCGGTTCCGGTGAAGACGCTGGGCAAAACTGTTGACGCGCCGTTCGTCCAGGGGTTCGCCGTCGTCATAGAAAAAGTGGAACGGTATGTCTTTCCGGTGACGCAAAAGGCTTTCCTCCACCAGGCTGTTGTCGCAGCCCCAGCAGCTGGTCATCAGAACACCGTCGGGTTTCAGGCGGTCCCAGTAATGGAGCACACTTCCCACGGCGTAGCCGGAGCCGCCCACAGTTTCCGGGTCGATGATCTGTTTCGACCGTCTCAGAACCTCGGGCATGTCGGGCATGGGAAGCCAGGGCTGTTTTTTCCGCGCCATGGTGTAAAGACTGTTCCTGATCAGGTCCATGACATAGACATAGGCTTTCTGTTTGTTCCGTGACGCCCCGCGCCCGAATATCAGCTCCGGGTGGACCCGGGTGGAATAGTCGATGAAATCCGCGCCGGGCTCCACCACAAGCCGGACATTTTTGCCGCCCAGATAGTCATAAATCCCGGCGTTGGCCACATCGTTGCCTTTGGTCATCATGTCGCCGGAAACAAACACCACGGGACAGGATGCGGCCGCTTTTCCGTTTTCCGCCATGGAGAGAAACGATTCCGATGCCTCGGTCACTATGTCTTTCAGCTGTTTCCAGTGTTTTCGTTTAAGGGCCGCGCCTCGGAATCCCGAAACATCGGAAGGTTCTTCGATCAGCGCGATGATCCGGTCGCTGAATGTTTTGTAAAGTTCACGGGCACGCCCCGGCCAGGGTTCCACAACCAGATGGTACACGTAAAACTGCCGGACGATATCGAGGGCGGTGAGACCGGCCATCACCCGCGCCGCCATGCCCGCGCCACCGGCGATTTTGAGGGATGCCACACTCACCTGGCCGTCAAGCCCCATGCGCTCGATGGACATCCGGTCTTTGATGCCGAACATGCCCCCCCGGCACATCCGCCCGGAAATCTGGACAAGACGGGTTTCCCTTCCGTCGTCCTTTAAACCGTCAAGATATTCCCGAAACGCCCCCCAGACGCATTGATACGACAGACACTCCTTGCCTGTGCAGTCGGATTTCCCCAGGGCCATGTTCGCCTTGGTCACCGGGGGAGCGCACACCGCGTCGTACCCGTAGGACCGGTAAACCGCGGCGAACAGTTCGCCCAGATATTCGATGCTGCTCAAAAACACGTAACGGACGTTTCTATCGAGATACGGCCCTTTGGGTTTGCCGCTTTCGATGTATTCCCTGATCTTCGACGCCTCACCTGCCCTTTCCGTATCACCGTCTTTCATGAAACGGTTCACGGAATTCAGGAAACTCTGGATTCGGGTGACGAAACCGGCTGTCCCGCCGTGGCCGTCGCTTTCGAGAATGGTGTGGGGATACCCGGATAGAAGACTCTGGAAAACCTGCTCGGTAAACGATGCCGGTCCGCAGCCGAAAGACGAGATCATCAGGGGAAAAGCCCTTTTCGTCCGCATGGCCGATTCGGCGGCCCGGAGGTAGCGGTTGGCGTCCGCCCAGTATATTTTGTTCATGGACCCCACGTCCGGTGAAACGGGATAACAGTCCATGGGAACGGCCATGGCCCCGTTGCGCCTTAAAAGTTCAGGGATGTGGGAATGGGCGGCCGGATCATGAATCACATGGAGTGAGCCGCAGACCACCACAGAAGGAAATCCATGGTTTTTCGCATAGTCAAGGGCTCTTTCGCCGATTTCGCGAAGCTGCCTTTCGGCGCGTTCCTGAACGTCCGCCGCAGTGGCCAGCGCTTTTGAAACGAGGGCCGCGTCAGCATCAAGGTCCTTCACAAGAAGCGCCATGGCTTTTTCCATACGCGGCCCTTTCAGGCCTTTCTGGAAATACAGCCGCGGCCTCAGCACCGTCGCCGCTTTGTTGCGGGCCTTGAACGACTGCTCGATGATTTCCGGCATGGCCTGTTCGGTGACGCAGGTCATGCCGCCCGGTCCTTCGCGGTCCGGCATATCCATGATCTTGGGGAAGAACAGAAACGGGATGTCCGTTTCACAGATGGCATGGGCGATTTTCACAGGGCCGCAGGAATCGAAGCTGTTGCACAGGTACTCGCCCCTGGCCAGTGAGTTTTTCTCCGATTTGAGCAGGGTCACCGAATATCCCAGTTCGGAAAGCAGTGTGGAAAAATAAGGAATGTAACTTCCCACAGCACCGGTCACGGGAATGGCGACGTTTTTCCCTGACCGTGATTTTTTTTCGAAAGACGCCATCAGCTCCGCCCTTTCCCTGAACGGATCCGGCGCGTCTTTGGGCAGTTTCGCCCGGCCATGGGACGCCCCTTCATATTTGGGGCAGGCTCCGCCGGACAAAGCCGTTTTCGATACGCCGTCGTACATCAGGGTGGTCCGCTCAATGGGGCAGTGGGTTTTGCAGTCTGAATCATTGCAGACAAATTCGTCACGCCCCGTGATTTCAGCCTGAAGCATCAGACCCGGATCCAGTGCGGCCGCATTTTGAAGTTCATCTTTTCCCAGGTCGCTCACAGTCAGAAGCCCGATTCCCCAGGCACCCATGGCACCGGGATCCGCGGGAACGACGATATGTCTGCCTGTGACCGCCGAAAGGGTCCAGGCCAGGGAGGGATTGGACGCGGGTTTGCCCTGGAAAAAAATTTTTCGTCCAAGACGCCTCTGGCCCATGACCCGGTTCAGGTAATTCTGGATCACGGAATACTGGAATCCTGCAAACACTTCGGAACGGCTGAACCCTTCCTTCAGGGCTTCGGCCCCGGATTCGGCAATGAACACCGTGCACATCTGGCCCAGGTCCGGCGCGCGTTCCGCCGACATGGCCATGTCCACAAAAGCGCCGATATCCCGGACATCGTAAACCAGGGCCTGCTCTTCGAGAAACGATCCCGTTCCCGCGCTGCACGCCTTGTTCATATCGCTTTCGATAATCCGGCCGGAGCTGATACGGATGTACTTGGCGTCCTGGCCTCCGATCTCGATCACCGACAGATCGTCACCGCCATCAGGATCGCAGTGGATCGCAGCCGTGGCATGAGCCACGATTTCGTTTTCCACAAACACCCTGTCAGAGTCGGAATACACCGCACGAGCAAGAACAGACGCCGCCTCCCTTCCCGATCCTGTGAAAGCCACGGCTTTGACATCCGGCGTTCCTTTTTCAAGAATGGCGGTCACAAGCCGCCTTGCCGCATCCACAGGATTGCCCCGGGTGGTGTCGTAAACGCTCAGAAGGGGCAGGCCGGTGCCGATGTCGGTCAGAACGGCCTTGGCACCTGTTGAACCCAGATCGAAACCCAGCACTGCCGGAGTATTCCGCCAGTCCGTTATTCCATCGCCCTGGCCGGGCATCACGGTCACTTTTTCCCGGTGGGCCGCTGCGGACCCCATAACCCTGAATTTCTTTTTATCCCGCCTTCTCAGCCCTGAAGGATCTGCGGGAAGTTCCATGACAGCACCTGACATACCTTTTTCCGCAGCCGCCTGGATCGCGCCACGCACGTCAAAACCCATGGCGTCTTCAGGAACGATGAGATCCGCCCCCAGTTCTTGCTGAAAAACCTCCACCAGTGCGGATAATTTCGTACATCCGCCGATCAGGTACACCGGCCCGTCCACCCTGTTCTTGGCGAGAAGGCTAAGGGTGTTTCCGGCCACGGACCTGAAATATCCTGAAAGCAGATCCGGGACGGGTTTTCCCTGATTGGCGTAATGGGTCATTTCGCTTTTGGCGAAAACCGAACACCGGGCGGTGATGGGAATGGCGTTATCCGCTGTCCGGGCCATAAGGTCCGCATTATCAAGTTCAAGCCCGAAACGCCGGACGATTTTCTGAATATTCTCTCCGGTCCCCGACGAACACTTGTCGTTTTCGCTGAACCGGTAGAACTTTCGTCTTCCACGTCCAGCGATGCCGTCAGAGTCCGTGGTCCGGGACAGCACACTGTACCCCCTTGCGCCCAGACTGACGAGATTCATGGAACCCGGAAACGCGGGGTCGGCATCCAGAAGGGCTTCCCGGCATGTGTCTTCGGGAAGGACTGTCACACCGTCCGTAAACTGTTCCGAATAAAGACCGGTGGCCGTGAGTATGCGGCATGAGGCCACCTGTTTTTCAAGATACCAGGCTTCAAACAACTCGAACACGCGGCCCTCATGGCAGACCATGCGGATATCGTCCAGTGTGATTTTCCCGGAATCCGAAACCGTGGCCAGGGCGAATTTCGCCCAGATTTTGCCCAGATCACAGGCGGCGATGCGGAAGGTCATGACTGTCTCCTTGGCTTGGGGTTGACAACATGTGATTCGTTCTCGTGAGATGATCATTCATACATCATTGACACGGCCAAGAGAAACAGGCATACATGACTTATTTCATGCCAATAACGCCACAGAGGATTCAAACATGGCTCATCTTACCTTTCTGATCGACCAGGGCTGTCTGTCATCGGCTGTCTGCGGTTCGGTGGACGCTTTTTCCATCGCCAACATGATGTGGCTCTTTTTGCGGGGGGGAACCGGGGCCCCCCTGTTCAGGACGAGCATCACATCCGCTGACGGGAAACCGGTGCTGGCCAACGGCGGCATCATGCTCCAGCCCGATTCGTCCATCACGGATGCACGGGATCTCGATATCATCGTCATTCCGGCGTATCTTCCCCCTTTCGATCTTGAAAACCAGCGCACGGAAACCCTCTGCGCCTGGTTAAGGGAACAGCATGAAAAAGGCGTGACCATCGCCGCCACCTGCACCGGCACCTTCCTTCTCGCCAGATCAGGCCTTCTTGACGGAAAAACCGCCACCACCAACTGGCAGTTCGCCCCGATGTTCAAGCGGATGTTCCCTTCGGTTGATCTGAGGGCTGACAGGATCCTCACCGAAGATCATGGAATATATTGCACCGGCGCGGCCACGGCGTTCATGGATCTCTGCCTCCACCTCATCGAGAAATTCGGTTCCGAAGACCTGGCAAGGATCTGTTCCAAAACACTGCTCATCGACCCGGACCGTCAGAGTCAAAGCCCTTACATCATGTACGACTTCTGGAAAAACCACACCGACGACGCCGTGCTGAAATCCCAGAACTGGATGGAGGCCCACTACGCCAGCCCCATCACCCTTGACGACATCGCCGGGGCCGCCGGGCTGAGCCCGCGGCATTTCATCCGGCGCTTCAAGAAGGCCACCGGTGAACCGCCCATTGCCTATCTTCAGCTTCTTCGCATTGAAAACGCCAAACGGAAACTCGAAAGCACCCGGGACTCTGTCAACGAAATCACATGGAACGTGGGCTACGAGGATATCAACTCGTTTCGCCGGCTGTTCAAAAAACACACGGGGCTTTCTCCCAAGGAGTACAGAAACAAGTTTGCCCGTCAGCCGATGGCCCCGTACAGATAACGTTATCGCATTTTCCCTGCAAACCCTGACGGTTCATGGTGAAAAACAGTCCGGACGTTCTGTGCTGTTTACACTGCCACAATTTTCATATAAAATAACATCCTAAACTAACCGTATTTAAAAGCATTTCATCATCAAGATCCGATCAGAATAACGTGTGAAACCAACAAGCAAGATCGTGAATCCCGCTTCATAAGTTCTGCGACAACTGTGTCACTCTGAGGATTGAAACGATGCCGAAAAGCCACAACCAGGCTCACGATAAAAAAAAATTGCCCCGCTTATACCCGGTTGTTCTGGTTTTTGCCATTCTTGCCACAGGTTCGGGCATGATATGGAAAACAGCTGTCAACACCGACAGGAAAGTCCGGTCGGATCTCATTCATCAGGCCACCATGGCGGCACGGGCAATCAATGTGGAGCACCTGAAATCCCTCGCGGGAACTTCGGCAGACCTTGAAAACCCCAGTTATCTTCGGCTTAAAGACCAGTCTGTCGCTTATAAAAACGCACAGACTGCGTCACTTTCCGTGTATTTTCTCAGCCGTAATTCCAAAGGAGGGATTTTCTATTACCTGAACAGCGAGCCTTCATCCTCACGGGAACATGTAAAACCCGGTCAGCCTTACAACGAACCCACGGATGGAATCCGTCAGGTTTTCGCAAAGAGAATCCCCTGGGTCAGGGGACCTTATTCGTCACATTATGGCAGCAGGATGTCGGTATTTATCCCCATTCATGATCCCAAGACAGTTCTTCAGGATTTTTCCGCCCCCGATGACGCCAAAAACATGGTGGACAAAGCCATTTCATTTTACCGGGCCCATGGAAAAGCGAGGTTCCTCGAAGAAATCAACAACCCCAACGGGCTTTTCAGACAAGGGGATCTCTACGCCTTTGTCTATGACCGAAACATGACCATGCTGGCCCATCCGGTGAAACCGGGTCTGGTTGGCGAGAATCTTCTCAATAAAAAAGACTGGCCGGGCGGCAAGTATTTCAGGCGGGAAATCCGGGATGTGGTCCTGACCCATAACCAAGGCTGGGTGGATTACGAATACGACAATCCGGCCAATGGCCAGAAAGAACCGAAAACAACCTATGCCGAAGCTGTGGACGGCATGATTGTCTGTTCCGGAGCTTACAAGGGAACCGGGGCCATCGTGGCCATTCTCGGGATCGACGCGGATGCGGGAATCTGGATCCGTGAAATCCTGAAATCGGTGATCCCTCCGGGCCTTCTGACATTCGGTCTTGTTTTCATCGTCATATCCTACCGCTTGTCATTGTCACGAAAGAATCGGCAAACCACACAAAGAAAAATTCGGTCCCTGCCGCTGGAATCCCGTGCCGTCTTGTCCGCCGGGATTCTGCTGTCCATCGTATTTGCATGGTACATCCACCAGAACGGACTCCGGGATCGCTCGGAAGCGTTCATGAAGCTGTCTGAAAGCCGGGTACGGCAGATCACCGACAGCCTACACAACTTAAGAGATATCGAACTGACCGGCCTCTCGCAGTTCTTTGAAAGCTGTAAGGCCGTATCCTCTTACGAATTCGCTCATTTTTCTCAATACCTGACCCCGAATCCCATGATCCGGGCATGGGCCTTTGTACCCATTGTCCATTCCCGCGACGCGGCGCGTTTTGAAAAAATCACCAGGGACTCGGGCCTTAAGGATTTCATGATTTACCGGGATCAGTTCCCAGCAACCTCAGCCCCGGCCCAGGAGCAGACTCTGCTTTACCCTGTTCTCCATATCGCCCCGTCTCATCCGGAAAATCAGAAACTTATCGGTCTCAATATCGGCTCGATCCCCCTTTTCAACGCTGTTCTGTCTGAAGTGGAACGTTCCGGTTTCCCCACTTCAACCCCGCCCTTTCTTATGGAGACAGTCACCGGACGGCGCAAAGGTCTCATGATTTTTCATCCGATTCATTCACCCGGTCCTGCCGAAGCGCTTCAAGGATTCGCCATGGCCGTTCTCAACATCGACACCCTGCTTTGGAGTGCCATACCGGACAATTCGATCATCATGGATCTGTCGTTCATTCACGGCAACGGGGAATGCGAACCCATTGTTTCGTCATGGGACAAAACCAGCGAACGGAATGACGATCTGGCCTGTTCCTTTCCCGTTTTCGCCTTCGGGAAAGTATACCTGATCACAACCCATGCCGGACCGGAATTCACCAGCCTGTACTCGGTGTGGCAAGGCTGGACAGCCCTTTTGACCGGCATCATGATTTCCTGCGGCATCACCCTGATCATGGGCCTGTTTTTAAAAAGACGCGAAGAGCTTGAACGGCTGATTGTCGAAAGAACCGAAGCACTCCGTGAAAGCGAAACCATGCACCGGCAGCTTTTCGAATGCTCGCCGGATGCTTACCTCCTTCTGGACAACCATGTGTTCACCGCCTGCAACGATTCAGCCCTGGCCATGCTGGGTATGAACAGGGCTCAGCTTGTGGGCCTTAAACCTGCGGATCTGTCTCCCCTTCGTCAGCCTGACGGTTCCCTGTCCTCCGACAAAGCGCAAACCATCCTCAAAACGGCCCTCGAAAAAGGTTCGACCCGTTTTGAATGGGTTCATACAAAACAATCGGGGGAACCGTTCTGGGTCGATGTTTCACTGGCCGTCATTCCCAAACAGGGTCTTCAGCGTTTTCTTGTGGCCTGGCGAGACATCACGGAACGAAAGCACACGGAAAATGCTTTACTTGAAAACGAAGCCCTCCAGCGCCTGCTTCTGGCCAACCTTCCCGTGGGGGTCATGATCATCGATCCCGACACGAGGACCATCGAGAAGGTCAACGAACATCTTGTAAAACTGTTTGGTTATTCGGAAAAGAATCTTGTGGGTCAGCGTTGCCATTCCATTCTTTGTCCTGCCAGTGAAAAGGAATGCCCGGTCTGCGATCTTGGGATCACCGTCGAAAACTCTGAGCGCGGCATACTGCGCCATGACGGCTCATGCCTTCAGGTCCTTAAAACCGTCAAACGGATTCAGATGGGCGGCAAAGAAAAGCTCCTGGAATGCCTGCTGGACATTTCCGAACGGAAAAAAGCCGAAGCGGAACTTCAGGAAACGAACCGGCAGCTTGAAGAAGCCATTTCACGGGCCAATGACATGGCCTTGCGGGCCGAGATGGCAAGCATTGCCAAAGGTGAGTTTCTGGCCAACATGAGTCATGAAATACGAACCCCCATGAACGGTGTGATCGGCATGACGCGTCTTCTTCTGGACACCCGGCTTGACGAAGAGCAGAGAACCTTCACCGAAACCGTGATGAACAGCGCGGAATCCCTTTTGGCCCTTTTGAACGACATCCTTGATTTTTCAAAAATCGAAGCCGGAAAAATCGAAATGGAGATTATTGATTTTGATTTAAGACGGTTTCTCGAAGATTTTTCAGGCATCATGGGCATGCGGGCCCTTGAAAAAAATCTGGAAATGATCTGCTCCGTTGCTCCGGAAGTCCCTAACCTTCTTAAGGGTGATCCCGGACGCCTGAGACAGATTCTCCTCAACCTGACGGGCAACGCGCTGAAATTCACACAAAAGGGTGAAGTGACCGTCCATGTTCAGTGTATCACCCAAACCGAACATTCCGTTGTGCTGCGCTTCTCGGTCAAAGACACCGGAATCGGCATTCCCAATGACAGAATCCCCCATCTTTTCAGCAAATTCACCCAGGCCGACGCCTCCACCACACGCAAATACGGTGGAACAGGACTGGGATTGGCCATTTCCAAAGAACTGGTCAAGCTCATGAACGGAGACATCGGCGTCGACAGCCAGGAAAATCAGGGTTCCGAATTCTGGTTCACCGCCTGTTTCGTAAGACAACCCGTCCATGGAGCCGATACAGATTCACGGCCGGAAAACCTGGAGGGGGTTCGCGTCCTTGTGGTGGATGATAACCGCTCCTGCCGGACAGCGATTGTGGATCAGTGCAAGACCTGGGGACTGGATGCCGAAGATGCGCCGGATGGCCCCATGGGAATCAAGGCCATATACCGGGCCAGGGAAGAAGGCTCTCCATTCAGACTTGTCCTTGCGGATCTTCATATGCCCGGAATGGACGGCATCACCTTTTCAAGGGCTGTCAAAACCGACGAGAGTCTCAAATCCATGGATCTTGTGCTGATGGTGGCCATGGGCAAGCGACTGGACGCCATCAAGCCTGAAGACGCCGGAATCAAGGCGTTCATCACCAAGCCCGTCAGGCCGTCGGATCTTCTGGCATGCCTCCAGGCTGTGATCGCAGGAGTTCAGTTCGATGAACCTGAAAACCCGTCAATCAAAAGCTCTGCACTTTACGCCGCAAAGACTCGGCCGGTAAGGGTTCTAATCGCGGAAGACAATGAAACGAATCAGAAAGTGGCCATGGGTGTTCTCTCCAAAATGGGCATCCAGGCCGACACTGTGGACAACGGCGTCAAAGCCCTGAAAGCCCTTGAACTTGTATCTTACGATCTCGTTCTGATGGATGTGCAGATGCCGGACATGGACGGCCTGAAAACAACCCGTATCATCCGCGATATCAAATCCAAGGTAAAAAACCATGATATTCCCATCATCGCCATGACGGCCAGCGCCATGAAAGGCGACAGGGCGCGGTGCATAGAGTCGGGCATGAACGATTACATCACTAAGCCCATCGATCCTTTGGCTCTCAATCATGCCCTTCAAAAATGGCTGCCGCCGGACGTCCTGGTTCCAGCCCGTGCACCAGCCCCACCCTTTCCCGATCTCAAGGGCGACCGATCGGGTTCACCGGAGATCTGGGACCGTAAAGATCTCTTTTCCCGCATGATGAACGACCCGGATCTTGTGTCAACGATCACCCTCGCTTTTTTGAGATGCACCCCCAAAGAATTGGAGTCCCTGTCCCAAGATCTTGAGACAGGGAATGTGGAAGGCTCGTTCCGTCTGACTCACATGCTCAAAGGATCATCAGCCAACGTGGGAGGCAAAGCCATGAGCGCCGTTGCGGGAAAAATGGAATCGTACTGTGAACAGAATCTCCTCAAGGACGCCCTGGCACTCCTGCCCCAATTAAATGAGCAGTTCGGCCTTCTGAAAGAAGCCCTGGAGAATGACAGGTGACGGCCACTGGTCATCTATTCGTCGGTCAGTTTTTCAGCGATCAGTTTCTGTTTCAAGAGTTCACGGGCTTTCTGATCGTTTTCATGAATTTTCTTGAGGGCCAGCCAGGCCTTTTTTCTCATCAGGGCATCCTTGTTTCTTCTTTTTTCGTCGTCCGTTTCAAAGATGATCTCAGGGACCGATTCGTTTTCAGCCACGCCCAAAGCCACAAATGTGAGATAGGCCGATGCAACATGGCGTTTTTCTCCGGTCAGGAGGTCTTCGGCGTCTACCCGTGCGCCGATTTCCATGGATGTACGTCCTGCATGGTTGATACTGGCCTTCACTGTGACAAAGTTACCCACATACACTTTGTTGTGAAAATCAATGCGGTCGATGGATGCCGTCACAGGAATTTTCCGGGAATGACGTGCCGCGACGACTCCCGCCGCATTGTCGATTTCCTTCATGATGGCCCCGCCGTGCACGAGTCCGGCGGGGTTTGCGTCCTGGGGCTGCATGAGAAGGGAAATGGTCACTGAAGTTTCCTGTACTGTTTTTGCGCTCATCGTCTCTCCAATTCGTTGTTGCTGTGGTTGACACACTGTTTTAAGGGCCTTCTTACAAATGATGACCCGGATCAAATCCGTTTTCAAGAATCCGCTTGGGACAGCATAATTCATGCCATGCCTTTGTTTGCCCACCGGTGACTCAGAATAAAACAATGATTTGATTTAAGTCAATGAACCGGTTCATCAGGGGGTGTATGATTCAGATCTAACATGAAAACAAACGAGGGGAAAGATGATGAAATGGACGGATGAAGCGGAAGCGGCACTGGGCAAAGTTCCTTTTTTTGTAAGGAAAAAAGTCAGGGCCCGGGTCGAAAAAGAAGCCCACGAAGAAAACAAGACAACGGTCACCCTCTCTGAAGTCAGGGCCACACAGTCCCGGTTCCTGTCAAACATGAAATCGGACATCAAGGGTTATCAGATCGAAACCTGTTTCGGACAGACCGGCTGCCCCAACAGATGTGTCTCAGGAGACACCCTGATGGAACGCCTTGAGCACCTTTTCAAAAGCCAGGATCTTCTGGGATTTCTGAGGAAAAACGTCAAAGGGGACCTCAAGTACCATCATGAATTCCGTGTGGGTATCGCCGAATGCCCCAACGCCTGCTCCCAACCCCAGATCCGTGACATTTCCATTATCGGCGCATCAGTCCCCAGGGTGTCCGATACTCCGTGCACCCGTTGCATGGCCTGTGTGGAAACGTGTAAAGAATCGTCCATCCGCTTTGAACCCTCTTCCATAAAACCTGACATAGACATGATGTCCTGCGTCACATGCGGTGCCTGCGTCGAGGTTTGCCCCACAGGCACCCTCGCATGCCGTGAATCCGGCTACAGGGTTCAGCTGGGCGGACGGCTTGGTCGTCATCCACGGCTGGCCCAGGAAATTCCCGGTATTTTTTCGGAAGACCAGGTCGTCGAACTGGTTCGTTGCTGCATCCTTTTCTATAAAAAACACAGCCTCAACGGCGAACGCTTCGCCCGGATTTTCAACTTGGAAACCGATCTTGATTCCGATATTTTCTCTTCTTTCACGTCGCATCTTACCCGGAAAGCACCTTGACATCCACTTCATTCACAGCCTCAGGTAATCATTCGATCAGGAAATCCATGTATTGAATTTACCATCAACATCTTCCTGGTTTCGTTCGGTAAGCGGCACAATTGAAATCCCCACTGGGGTGTGTGAGTATTGACATAAATCATACCATTGATTATACTTTTGGTATAATTTTTTTTGGAGGAACAATAAATGCCAAATATCAAAACAGCAATTTCAATTGAAAAACCAATTTATGAAAAAATGGATATGCTCGCTAAAAACTTCAAAGTGTCAAGAAGCTTCATTTTTTCTTTAGCTGCCAAGGAATTTATTCAGCGGCATCAAAACGATGAATTGTTTCAACAAATTAACAAGGCTTATGATGACCAATCAGAACCTGAACCCTTGGTTTCCAAAATGCGCTCAAAACACTATGAATTGGTGAAAGAACAATGGTAATTAAACAAGGTGAAATATATTGGATTGAATTAAATGAGCCAAAAGGTTCAGAACCTGGTTATCGTCATCCGCACCTTGTTTTGCAAAACAATCTGTTTAATCAAAGCCGAATCAATACAGTTGTTGTTTGTGCCTTAACGTCGAATCTTAAAAGAGGCAGTGCTCCAGGAAATGTAATTTTAAAAAAAGGTGAGGCCAATATCTCGAAAAAAAGTGTCATTAACATATCTCAAATATTTACAGTTAATAAAAATGATCTGATCGAAAAGATAGGTATTTTGTCAAAAGAGCGGTTTTCCCAGGTTTTAGAAGGGGTAAATCTTTTAATGGAGCCAAGAGAAATGGACTAACGATCCGGTGTCCAACAAGCCCCTTGCACACCGTTTTCGCTCATCGCGCCAGCCGGGTGAAGGCCAGCGTTACTTTCGCATTTCAATCTGATAACATCCGGCAACACTCATTTTAACACATACGGATGAAGGAGACCCCATGCTAAACTTCAGTTTTCACAACCCCACCCGGATACACTTCGGCAAGAACCAGATCAGAAAATTATCCCATGAAATCCCCAGAGACGCACGGGTGCTCATCATGTACGGGGGCGGTTCCGTAAAAAAAACAGGGCTTCTCGATAAAATAAAGATTGTTCTTAAAGATTACGATATCGGCGAATTCGAAGGCATCGAGCCCAATCCGTCCTATGAAACCCTGATGCACTGCGTGGATAAAGTCAGAAATGAAAACTATGATTTTCTTCTGGCCGTGGGCGGGGGGTCTGTCATCGACGGTACGAAATTCGTGGCGGCCGCGGCTCTTTACAACGGGGAACCCTGGGACATCCTGAAAACCTTCGGTTCCGGAATCACGGAAGCCCTTCCCTTCGGAACCGTCCTCACCATTCCGGCCACAGGTTCGGAGATGAACAGCGGGTCCGTGATCACACGCCATTCGGAACAATCCAAACTATTCTTTACAAATCCCCATGTTTTTCCCTTTTTTTCCATTCTCGATCCAGAGCTTACCTTCACCCTGCCGAAAAAACAGATCGGCAACGGCGTGGTGGACGCCTTCACCCATGTCATGGAACAGTACATGACCTATCCCGTGAACGCCCACATTCAGGACCGTTTTTCCGAAGGACTGCTGCTCACCCTCATCGACCAGGGGCCCAAAGCGCTCAAAGAGCCGGAAAACTACCACCTCAGGGCCAACATCATGTGGTGCGCCACCCTGGCTCTGAACGGGCTTATCGGGTCAGGTGTTCCCCAGGACTGGTCAACCCATATGATCGGCCATGAAATCACGGCCCTGTACGGCCTGGACCACGCCCAGACCCTGGCCATTGTCCTTCCTGCCATGCTTACAGTGAGAAAAGCCGATAAAAAAGAAAAACTCCTCCAGTATGGTGAACGGATCTGGCGAATAACTCAGGGAGATGACGAATCGAGAATGGACGATACCATTGAAAAAACGAAAGAGTTTTTCCATGTCATGGGGTTGAAAACAAGACTGTCCGATTATGAGATCCCGCACGAAGGCATTGATGCCATCATGACCCAGCTGGGCCGTCACGGCATGGTTCTTTTAGGGGAAAGACAGGATGTTAACCCGGCTGTTTGCCGGAAAGTCCTTGAACTGTGTTATTGATGGATTGTTTTTATAAAAAAAAAGGAACTTGCGGAAAACGGCACTGAACTTTCACACCGGCTCTCTGCTTCCGATGGGAAAAATCCAGCGACGAATTTCCGCAAGCTCTTCACTCTCAGGTATCTGTGATGATTTTCTGTGAGGTGTGGGCTCTGAGCCCGCAAGAAGTCACATCGTTAAGGAGACACACCGGCTCTGCGTTTCCGGTGTGGGGTGGTCTTTACGGACGTTGAAAGCTTCTTGCAGACTCTTCACCACTAGCAATCGTTAAAGAAAAGGGATTATTTTCCGCTTTCCTCCTGTATTTTTTCACCACCATCAGCCATGGTCAAACCGAGACCGGGCTGAAAAATCGCTTCTTCCGGAGCTTCTTCCTTGTCTTTCTTCGTGATCAATGTGACGGTCATCATGGAACTGATGGTCAGAAGAATGGCCGCGACGATAAACGAAGATGTCATGCTGCCGGTCAGAGCGTTCATCATCTGGGACACGCGGCTGAGAACAAAACCACCCACGCCCCAGGCTGTAAAGAGAATGCCGTAATTGACACCGTAACCTTTGAAGCCCCAGAGATCCTTGGCGATGGATGGGAAAAGGGCAAGGTTCGCGCCGTAATTGAAGCCGATAAAGGTTGCAAGAAGGACGATAACCACGGCTGCGGTGTGTTCACCGCCCACAAGGGGAATGGAGGCCAGCATCAGAACGGCCTGGAACAGATGAACACCCAGGATGGTCTGGTTTCTGCCGAACTTGTCGGACAGAACGCCCGTGATGATGCGTCCGCCGGCGTTACCCACAGCCATGATGGCCACGGCGATAAAGGCCAGATCGCCCATGCTGTGCTTCGCAATGCCCGCCACGCTTGAAATCACCATCAATCCGGCACCGGCACCGACAAAATAAATGACCCAGAGTTTCCAGAAGGTCATGGTTTTTAAAATTTCATTCCAGGGGACATCGTTATATGCAGCTTTTTTTCCAGCGGCATTTTTGGCTGTTTCAACAGGAACATACCCTTCGGGAGGATTCACAAGCAGCATGGCGAGACCGCATACCACCACGATAAAAGCCACACCGTATATAAACATGGCCTGATTGACACCGAAGTTCTTGATCAGGTAGCCTGAAAGAGGTGCGATATAGACAGGGGCAAGGCCGAAACCCGCAACGATGATACCGGCGATAAGGCCGGTTTTTGAAGAGGGAAACCATTTAAGCCCCGGAGGCGTGGTGGCGGAATAGCCAAAACCCATCCCGGTTCCGGCCAGAAGTCCGAAACCCAGAACCCATGCCCAGTAGCTGGTTGTGGTTGAAATCCATATCAGTCCCAGGCCGACCATCAGCCCCCCCGCGAATGCGGTCAGCCTGGGGCCGAATTTATCCTGGCATTTGCCCGCGATGATCATAGAGAATGCAAAGGCCAGGCAACACAGCGAATAAGGGTCGTTGAGATTGGCAGTATTCCAGGAGAAAGCGCCCTCACCGCCAGTTTTGATGGATGTTTCGATGGCAGCTTTGAAAATACTCCAGGCATAAAGAATCCCAAGGGCAAGATTGATTCCCACACCCGCCCAGGTTACAGTCCATCCTTTATTTTTCACTGATTCTGCCATGCGTCCTCCAAAACCATTTCGTGTTACGTGTAAATTTTTTATTCATTCCACCTTTGGAATAAATCAAAAAGTCCTTTTTTATACGGGTTCGGTGTTAGTTTTGTCAACATTTTCTTTTCACAAAATCTAACAATGTTTATTTTATTTACACTCCACCCATTCATTCAGTGAAATGAAAAAACAAGTGACAGAAACCCAAAATGTTTTATATTGTGTCACCTTTTTAAAATGTTTAAGATAACCCTCCTTGATTGAAGGATTATCCCCTGATCATAAAACCGTTTGTATAATGAGGAGTAAATAATGATTCACGACAGTATGGACAGCGCAAAGAAAAAAACAGCCTGTGGTGGCGGCATGGCCTCGGCAGCGGACAAGCAGCAGGACATGATCCGCGAAACCCTATCGAAAATCAAAAACAAGATTTTCATCATGAGCGGAAAAGGCGGCGTGGGAAAAAGCAGTATCGCCGCAAATATCGCCACAGGCCTTGCCGACAAGGGATTCAAGACCGGTCTTATGGACGTGGACCTCCATGGCCCGAGTATCGCAAAAATCATGGGTCTTGACGGTATGCTCGGGATTTCTCCCAATCGCAAGCTCCTTCCATATAAACACAGCGAGAACCTCGGTGTGGTCTCCATGCAGTCCCTCATGCAGGACGCCGATCAGGCCGTGATCTGGAGAGGCCCGGCAAAAGCCGGAATGATTCAGCAGTTTGTGGGCCAGGTTGAATGGGGAAACCTTGACTTTCTTATCATCGACGCCCCTCCAGGCACCGGTGACGAACCCCTCACCGTGGTCCAGACCGTCACCGACGCCCAGGCCATCGTGGTGACCACTCCCCAGGAAGTGGCGCTTTCCGACGTTCGGAAATCCATCAATTTCTGTGAAACCGTCAAACTGCCGGTCATCGGCCTCATTGAAAACATGGGTCCGTTCAAATGCCCCGGCTGCGACCACGTCATCGCCCTGTTCAAAAGCGGCGGCGGAATCAAAACAGCCGAAGCCATGAACATCAAGTTTCTTGGGACTCTTCCCTTCAGCCCGGAAGTGGTGATCGCCTCCGATGACGGAACCCCCATCATCACCAAAAACCGAAACAACGATTTCTCCATGGCCCTTGATGCGATCATCGGAAACATTGTGGCTTCACTGTAATCCCGATGCCGTTTTCCTTGAGGACTTTTTTTGCACAGGGCTTTCAAACGCCGGTAACGCGGCGAATGAAAGCCCGCCCCACAGCGCTAATTCCATGTTGCAATCAAGATGAAACCCATGGTTTTTTGGCAGCGTGGTGCAGCAGGTCGGGCTCACGCCCGACCTGCTGCGTTAAAATCCCGGTAAAGAGCCATCCTGAAAGCGAACCGTTTGATATGACGGGACTAAAAAAACCAGAGGAGCGCGGATATTGAAACCCGACACACACGCGGTCGATCCGGCAAGGATCAGAAAACGCCTGGAAGAAAAAGAGCGGGTCACCCTTTCACCCCATGGTGCATTCAGCTGTGATGCGTTGCGGTCCCGGCCTGACGAGACAGCCGGAAAGGGTTACCGTCTCCCCTATTCCATCGACACCGACCGGATACTCCACTCCCACGCCTTTACCCGGTACATCGACAAAACCCAGGTTTTTTCGCTGATCCCTAACGACCACATCACCCACCGGGTTCTCCATGTCCAGCTGGTTTCACGCATCGCGAGGACCATCGGCCGAGCCCTTGACCTGAACGAAGACCTTATCGAAGCGGTGGCGCTGGGTCACGACATCGGGCACACCCCCTTCGGCCATGACGGAGAGCGTTATCTTTCAGCACTCTGCACCGAACATGGCATTGGTGAATTTCACCACAATATCCAAAGCGTCCGGTTTCTGGACCGGATAGAGAACCATGGAAAAGGATGGAACCTCTGTGTTCAGACCCTGGACGGGATATTCTGTCACAACGGGGAAATCCACGACACCTGTCTTGAACCCGCCACCGATAAAACCCCTGATGATCTCAGACGGGAAATAGACGACCAGAACCGGGGGATGATCGTCCGTCCACGGCCCATGACCCTTGAAAGCTGCGTGGTCAGAATGGCGGACACCATCAGTTATCTTGGAAGAGACATAGACGATGCCATCCGTCTGGGTCTTCTTCAACGTTCCGATCTGCCCAGAGAAGCCACGGATGTCCTGGGTGACACCAACGGAACCATGGTCTACACCATGGTGACGGATATCATCCACAACAGCCTTGACCGGAATGCCATCGCGTATTCGGAAGATATTTCACGGGCCATCCGCATCCTGAAGGCGTTCAACTTAAGAACCATCTACAAAAACCCCAAAGCCAAGCAGCATCTGTCAAACATCGAAGATCTTTTCAAGCGCCTTTTTTCCACATACATGGAAGACCTGGAAAAAGAGAACGGAGCCTCGGCCATTCATGCCGGCTACCTTTCACACATGGATGACGCATATATTCATGAAACACCCCATGCGGCCAAAGTCCGTGATTTTATCGCCGGCATGACGGACAGGTACTTTATCCAGCAGTGTCCGGCCCATCTTCGGCCTGAACAGGCGGGTGCGTGATATATGTTCAACTCCAGAGATTCATACAGAAAGTGCGTTGAACGAAACGGTCTTATCTCGTTCATCGTCACCGCCTGCCAGACCAATCTCCAGATTCTGGCAGACCATGATCTCACAGCGGAAGCCATGGAAAGCCTTCTGATGTACCGTGGCCATCTTGAATCTTATATCCATGACCATCCCGAATTCGCCACAACCCTTGTGCCTTATCCCATGGCCGGACCGGCTCCGAAAATCGTGCGGGATATGGCGGCGGCCGCAGAACGGGCCGGCGTGGGTCCCATGGCGGCGGTGGCGGGTGCCGTGGCCGAATACGTGGGGCGTGATCTGTCCAAACATTCCGGAGAAGTAATCATTGAAAATGGCGGTGACACATACATCCATGTCAAAGAACCCCTCACCGTGGCCATTGCCGCCGGCGACTCCCCTTTGAGCATGAATGTGGGCCTCCGCTTCAACCGGACTGAAAAGCCTTTTTCAGTGTGCACATCTTCCGGAACCGTCGGTCACTCCTTGAGTTTCGGAAAAGCCGACGCCGTCTGCATCGTCTCCGATTCAGCCCTGATTGCCGATGCGGCGGCCACAGCCGTGGGCAACCGAGTCCGTACCGGACGTGACATTGACCATGCCATCCGTTTCGGCAGGGGCATCAACGGAGTGGATGGCATCGTGATCATCCAAGGAAAGGACATGGGACTCTGGGGAGACGTGGAGCTGGTCCGCCTGGCAAAAAAACCTTGATATTTGCCGTTGAAAAGCGTAATTCAAACACCATCAAAAGCACCCGAATTCCAGACAAAATCCTGCAAGCGGGCCTGTTTTTTTTAATCACCGGCATTTTTTACATGCATAAAAAAACAATGAGCCCCTCTTGAAGTGCTTGTATAATTTTATTATGGTGGCTATAAAAAAAGACCGGTTGATATTAAACTCGAATGCAATTGACTCAGGGAGACTTCACGAATGAATAAAATAAAATACCTGCTTTATCTTGTATTGATCATTGCACTCGCCATTCTTGTGGCTGAGAACTTCGCTTTTTTCAGTGCCAAACAGGCTCTTGTTTTCAACCTTAAATACAAAGTCTACAACCTGCCGGCCATCCCTGCCGGGCTTTTCATTTTCGGCGCTTTTGTTGTGGGGTATTTCTTCGCCTACATCAACGGACTTTTCCTCCGCTTCCATACAAACCGTACCGTCAAGACGCTGAACGCACGCATGAAAGCTCAGCTTGCCGAACTGGCCTCTCTGAGAAAGGAAGTGGAATTCCTTCAGAGGAATCCTGCAAAAAAGGCTGAACCCCCAAGAAAAGAAAAAGACGAACAACCGGTGGAAACAAAATCCGAAAAGACCGAACCCGCCGCTGATGTCATCAGTCAGGCCGTCGCTCAGAACTGACGCGACTTTTTTTCATCACGGCCTGGCGTGCCATACCCAGGCAGCCCATTGCCACTCATCATCCCGGTCGGAGCCGTCTCCGGCCGGACGCGATCACCCTAAACGGCGTTTCGTTAAACGAATCAGCCATTTCATGTACGCACCATTTTGATTCCTATGACCCAGCCCCCCGCAACCCCCATGATGGCCCAATACCTGAGAATCAAGGACAAGCATCCGGATTCCATATTGTTTTACCGGATGGGCGATTTTTACGAGATGTTTTTCGACGACGCGGTGGCCGCTTCGGAAATCCTTGAAATCACGCTGACATCCAGAGACAAAAAATCCGACAATCCCGTTCCCATGTGCGGGGTGCCGGTCAAAGCCGCCGACGCCTATATCGCCAAACTCATCGGAAACGGCCGGAAAGTGTCCGTATGCGAACAGGTGGAAGACCCTTCGGCAGCCAAAGGGCTTGTCAAGCGGGAGGTGGTGCGAATCATCACACCGGGCATGATTCTCGACAACACCCTTCTGGACGCCCGGTCCAACAATTACATTGTAAGCTACAACAGGAAAAACAGCGTCACCGGTCTCGCCTGCCTGGATATTTCAACCGGAACATTCAGGCTCTGCGAATCCCAGGACGCCAAATCCATTCTTGACGAAGCCCTGAAGCTTTCTCCCAGCGAGCTCCTGCTGCCCGAATCCTGGAAACACGACCCGTCGTACCGAAGGTTGATGGACGCCTTTTCAGGCACGGCCGTGACGTACATCGACGACCGGGAATTTGAATACCGCAAAAGCCGTGAGCGGCTCATCGAGCAGTTCAACACAAGGTCCCTGGAGGGCTTCGGGTGTGAAGACCTGAAAGCGGGAGTCGGCGCTGCCGGGGCCCTGATATACTATGTTCTTGAAACCCAGCTGAGAAAAATCGAACACATCGAGGGCATCGAGACCTACACCCTGGGACGCAGCCTGATCCTTGACGACACCAGCCTCAGAAACCTTGAACTGACCCAGAACATCCGTAACGGAACCCGCGCGGGAACCCTCATCGGCGTCCTTGACAAAACCGCCACCTCCATGGGCGGGCGACTTCTGAAATCCTGGCTGACCTATCCCCTGATCAGCATGGATGAAATCACCCGGCGCCTGGACGCCGTTGAAGAAGCCAAAGACAGGATGACCGAACGCGAGGCCATACGGAACCATCTCAAAGCTGTGTACGACCTTGAACGCCTGTCCAGCAAGATTTCCATGGGCCAGTCCAACGCCCGGGATCTCACCGCCATGAAGCAGAGCCTTTCCGTGGTGCCCGAGATCTTCGAGCAGCTCAGCCTGTTCGCATCTTCCATGTATTTCAGCCCGGTACAGCTTGAACCCCTGATGGACCTGACGGACCTCATCGAACGGGCGATCCGTGAAGACGCACCTCCCCTGCTCACCGAAGGCGGGATCATCAAAACAGGATATGACGAGGATCTGGACGAGCTGATCCGCCTGAGCCGAGACGGCCGAAGCTATATCGCCGAGTTGGAAGTCCGTGAAAAAAAGAATACGGGCCTCAGCTCCCTTAAAGTGCGGTACAACAAGGTTTTCGGCTATTACATCGAGCTGTCCAAAGGCCAGGCCAAAGACGCACCGGACCATTACATCCGCAAGCAGACCCTGGTGAACGCGGAGAGGTACATCACCGAAGACCTGAAACATTTCGAAACCCGTGTCCTCGAAGCCCAGGAGAAACGCGCGACTCGGGAGTACGAGATCTATTCCACCGTCAAGGACAGGGTTGTGGACAACATTCCCGCTATCCAGGCCGTGGCCAGACATCTGGCCCAGGTGGATGTGCTCCTGACCTTTGCGGACATCGCCGACCACAACGGATACACGCGGCCAGCTATCACCGATGACGGAATCATCCACATCGAGGACGGTCGCCATCCCGTGGTGGAGCAGATGATCAAAGGCGAACGTTATGTTCCCAACACCATCCACCTGGACAACCAGGAAAACCAAGTCCTTCTGATCACCGGCCCCAACATGGCCGGAAAATCCACCGTACTGCGCCAGGTGGCGCTGATCACCCTGATGGCCCAGACCGGCTGCTTTGTTCCGGCCTCTTCCGCGTCCATTTCCGTGACGGACAGGATCTTCACCCGGGTCGGGGCTCTGGACAATCTGTCCCAGGGCCAGAGCACATTCATGGTGGAAATGGAGGAGACAGCCAACATCCTGAACAACGCCACACCCAACAGCCTGATCATCATGGATGAAATCGGACGTGGCACCAGCACCTTCGACGGTCTTTCCATTGCCTGGGCCGTGGCGGAATACCTTCACGATCTTGAGGGCAAAGGGGTTAAAACCCTGTTCGCCACCCACTACCACGAACTGACGGAGCTGGCACGTTCCAAACCCAGGGTCAAAAATTTCAACATCGCCGTCAAGGAATGGAACGAAACCATCATCTTTCTCCGTAAACTCGCGGAAGGAGCCACCAACAGGAGTTACGGTATTCAGGTGGCCAGACTGGCCGGTGTGCCCGGCTCCATTATTTCCAGGGCCAAAAAAGTACTGACCACACTGGAGGAGGATTCCGAAGGATTAAACCGCTGTCTCGGCCAGAGTCTTGACAGCCTGTCCTCAGAATCTGGCCGCTCAAAAGGAGTTTCGTCATCCAAAGACAGGGACGGCCGGAAAAAACCTGTTCAGCTCAGCCTTTTCAAAAAACCTCAGCATCCGGTGATACAACGGTTGCAAAATATCGATATTTCTGCAATGACACCTCTTGAAGCGTTGAACCTGCTCCATGAACTGTCGGAAAAGGCCGCTGACGTTCTTGATGAAAATGGCGGATATTGAATAACACTGCCATGTAAAACCCTGGGGGATGATTGAAACACGTGACGAAAAAAACGAAACATGACGTTTTACATTTCAGACGCCATGCCCGAATAATGGCTGTATTGATCCTTACAGCCTTCATTATGATGCCTTTTCACGCCTTTGCGGCTTCAGACTGCAAGACAGGCGAATGCCAGTATTACAAAGCCGAAAAAAGTTATAACGAACTGAAAAAAAATCCAAAAACCATGAAGCGAAGAGATAAATGGCTTTCGGTGATTGAGGAGTACAAAAAAGTGGCGGCGCTTGAACCCAAAGGGTCATTCGCCGCCGTGGGTCTCTACAAAACAGGGACGCTGTACAACGAGCTTTACAAAGTATCCAAAAACCGCAACGATCTGGCCAACGCCCGGGAATACCTCGAAAAGGCCGGAGATTTCAAAAAAAGCCGTATCCGCTTTGAGGCCGAACAATTGCTCAAGGCCCTCCCCGGTGCTCCGGACGCCAAAGCATCCAAAGATGAAAAAGCGGACATCAAAGAATCGGATAAAAAAACGGTTGTTGAAAAGAAGGACCCCAAAGGTAAAAAGCTTAAAAAAGACAGCGAAAAAAAGACGACTGAAGATAAAAAACTGAATGCCTCCAAAGACGAGGGCAAAAACAAAAAAGAGACGGAAAAAAGTGGCGATCCTGTCCGTAAGGATGATGTCAAAGCCAACGATCCCAAAAAAAACGGTAAAGGATCAAAAAATAAGAAAACGCCCGCTTCGGCTGATCCGAAACCGGATACGACGATCAAACCTGATCCGGCATTTCCACCAGTCGTTACCCCGGCCCATGACGATCGTAAATCCCTGAAGGTCCCGCCCCACATGGCTATGGTCAAGGGATTGAGATTCGGTTCTCTTCCCACCCGGACCCGCATCGTCATCGACACGGACAAAGCCGTCACATTCAAACACGGCATCCTTGGAAAAAGCGAAACAGACCCCGCCGTCAAACTCCTGTACATCGATATCAAAAACAGCCTTCTCATGGGTGTCTCCAAATCGGAACTTTGCATCGATGACGAACGTGTGAAATTTCTAAGGGCTTCACACAAAGACGACGATACGGTCCGTATCCTCGTGGAAACAAAAACATACAAGGATTACAAAGTCTTTTCCCTTCGAAGCCCTTCACGGGTGGTGGTGGATGTCTGGGGTCAATCATCGGCTCCGGCCCACGAAGAAGAGCAGGATGAAGGCGACGGAGCCAGCCCAGGTGCCATCATCGAAGCCACGGACCTTGCCAGCCAGCTTCACCTTGGCGTCAAACGTATCGTCATCGATCCCGGTCATGGCGGCCAGGACGCCGGAGCGCCCGGTTTTGAAAAAGGCGTGTATGAAAAGGATGTGGTCCTTGCCATAGGCAATATTCTTGCAGATAAAATCAGGAAGGAACTGGGCATCGAGGTGCTCATGACACGCTCGGACGACACCTTCATCACCCTGGAGGAACGGACGCGCATTGCCAACAAGAACAAAGCCGATCTGTTCATCTCCATCCATACCAACGCCACACTGAACAAGAACGCCTACGGTATCGAAACCTATTTCCTGAACCTCGCAAGAGACAAGGACTCCATGGCCGTTGCCGCCAGGGAAAACGCCACGTCTGAAAAGAACATCAGCGATCTCCAGTCCATCCTGGACAGCCTGATGCGGAATACGAAAATCACCGAATCCAGCAAGCTGGCCACTTACGTTCAGGACTCCATGGTGAAAAACATGAGCCGGTCCTACGACCAGATCAAAAGCAAAGGTGTCAAGCAGGCGCCGTTCTATGTCCTTCTGGGTGCCCGCATGCCGGCCATCCTGGTTGAAACGTCCTTCATCAGCAATGAAAGGGAGTGCAAACGCCTGACAGAAACCGAGTATCAGAACAAGCTCTGTGATTCCATCACAGACGGAATCAAGGCTTACATCCGTAAAACAAGCCCCATGAAAGACATGAAAAAAAGAAAATAAAAGATGGGCGGATGACCGGGACGCGTGGTTTCACGAAGTATCCGGACTGTCCGCTTCACCCACACGGCATATCAAACCGAATCACATAATTTAAAAAAACCAGGAGGGCTATCATGGCCAACGAACCCAATAATAAGATCATCTATTCCATGATCAGGGTAAGCAAATTTTATGACAAGAAACCTGTATTGAAGGACATCTCCCTGTCCTATTTCTATGGAGCCAAAATCGGCGTCCTGGGTCTGAACGGCTCGGGTAAAAGTTCGCTCCTTCGCATTCTTGCCGGTGTCGACAAGGAATTCAACGGCGAAACCATTCTGTCCCAGGGCATGACCGTGGGTTATCTGGAGCAGGAACCGGCCCTTGACCCTGAAAAAACCGTCCGGGACATCGTTGAGGAAGGGGTCAAGGATGTGGTGGACCTGCTCAAGGAATACGAAAAAGTGAACGAGCGGTTCGCCGAACCCATGGACGATGACGCCATGGACAAACTCATCGCAAAGCAGGGCGACCTTCAGGAAAAACTGGACCACCTGGACGCCTGGGATCTCGACTCCCGGCTTGAAATGGCCATGGACGCTCTGCGCTGCCCGCCCGGCGACGTCAAAACCGGTGTTCTCTCAGGCGGTGAAAAGCGCCGGGTGGCCCTCTGCCGCCTGCTTCTCAAAAAACCGGACATCCTGCTTCTCGACGAACCCACCAACCACCTCGACGCCGAAACCGTCAGCTGGCTGGAACAGCACCTTCAACGTTACGAAGGCACCGTCATCGCCGTCACCCACGACCGGTATTTCCTGGACAACGTGGCCGGCTGGATTCTGGAACTTGACCGTGGCGAGGGCATTCCCTGGAAAGGCAATTACTCCTCCTGGCTCGACCAGAAAAGCAAACGCCTGAAGCAGGAGGAAAAAACCCAGAGCCAGCGCCAGAAAACCCTGGAACGGGAGCTGGAATGGATCAGCATGTCCCCCAAAGGCCGTCACACCAAATCCAAGGCCCGTATCAACACCTATGAAAAAATGCTGAACGAGGACGTGGCCAGCCGCGAACGTGAAATCGAAATCTACATTCCCCCCGGACCCCGTCTGGGAGACACGGTCATTGAAGCCACCAACCTGACCAAAGCCTATGAAGGCAAGCTGCTTTTCGAAAACATGAATTTCGCACTGCCCCCCGGCGGCATCATCGGTGTCATCGGCCCCAACGGTGCCGGTAAAACCACCTTGTTCCGCCTGATCACCGGTCAGGACACCGCGGATTCCGGCGACATCAAAATCGGGCAGACCGCCAAACTGGCCTATGTGGACCAGAGCCGTGACGCGCTCGATCCGGAAAAATCCATCTGGGAAGTGATTGCCGATGGCCAGGACACCGTGGTTCTGGGCAACCGGGAAGTAAACTCCCGGGCTTACGTGGCCAAATTCAATTTCTCCGGGTCGGATCAGCAGCAGAAAACCGGAACCCTCTCAGGCGGTATGCGGAACCGTGTCCATCTGGCACGGATGCTGAAAACCGGGGCCAACGTCCTTCTTCTTGACGAACCCACCAACGATCTGGATGTGAACACCATGCGTGCGCTGGAGGAAGCCCTTGAGAATTTCGCGGGATGCGCCGTGGTGATCAGCCACGACCGCTGGTTCCTGGACAGGATTGTCACCCACATCCTGGCTTTCGAAGGAGACAGCCAGGTGGTCTGGTTTGACGGAAACTATTCGGAATACGAAAAAGACAGAAAAAAACGTCTGGGCATCGCGGCGGACCAGCCTCACCGCATCAAATACAGACAGATGACCCGTTAAATTCAGTCATGACCGGTTTAAATCTATCTTTCCGGGGCAAGGGAGTTATCCCTGCCCCGGATACGAAAGCCTTATCTTGCCATGGCCTGTCTGAAAGTCTTCGTTACACGCTCCACCACGCCGGGAGAAGGAGCCACCTCTCTGATACATTTTCCCCATTGAAAAACATCGTTCTCCTTGCTAAACTATACCCACTTTTTTATAGTCCGGCGTTCATCCGATGATTCTCGATCAATCTGACCCCAAGGCCTCAATCAGAAGAAGCATTTGCCGGTTTGCCCCTGACAACCTTGAAATAACGTATTTCGGATTATAACATGGCGAAAGTACTTATCATTGACGACGACCCTGTGATCTGCGACATTCTTTGCGAAATCGTCAGACGCAACGGCCAGACCGCCGTAACCGAACAGACTCTGAAAACAGCGGTTGAACGAATCCACAACGATATGTTCGACGTGGTGTTTCTTGATGTGGGTATGCCGGACGGAAACGGTCTTCAAACCATCGGTGCGCTGAGAAACGCGGCTTCGAAACCTGAAGTCATCATCATCACCGGGGCGGGAGACCCGGACAGTGCGGAAATGGCCATTAAAAACGGGGCCTGGGACTACCTCCAGAAGCCCGTATCCCTGAACGACATCACCCTGACCCTGACCCGTGTTCTTCAATACCGTGAAAACCTGACCGCATCGTCAGTTCCCACCGTTGTCCTTAAACACGACGGCATCATCGGCAGCAGCGAACCCATGCACGAATGCCTGAAAATTCTGGCCCAGGCGTCACAAAACGACGCCAACGTCCTCATCACCGGTGAAACAGGCACGGGCAAAGAGCTTTTCGCCCGTGCCCTTCATAACAACAGCCGAAGGGCCAAAGGGAATTTCGTGGTGGTCGACTGTGCGGCCCTTCCCGAATCGTTGAAGGAAAGCGCGTTGTTCGGTCATGCCAAAGGCGCGTTCACCGGAGCGGACAACGCGGCGGAGGGTCTTGTCAAGCAGGCGGACGGTGGAACCCTGTTTCTGGACGAGGTGGGAGAGCTGAACCCCACGCTCCAGAAAGTCTTTCTCAGGGTCCTTCAGGAAAGACGGTTCCGCCCCGTGGGAGCAAAGCATGAAATCACCAGTGATTTCAGACTGGTCGCGGCAACCAACAGAGACCTTGAGGCCATGGTCAAAGAAGACCGTTTCAGAAGCGATATCCTGTACCGCCTGAAAACCATCTCCATCGAACTGCCGTCGCTGCGAACCCATTCCGAGGATATCAACGAAATCGTCCTTTTCCATATCAAACGGATCTGTAAAACCTTATCCATTGAAACCAAAGGGTTTTCCCCTGATTTCATCAAAACCCTGACACGGTATTCCTGGCCCGGAAACATCCGGGAACTTGTGAACACCCTTGAAGGCGCTGTGATCAAGGCCTTGAATGAACCGATCCTTTTCCCGCAACACCTGCCGGACAACATCCGCGTCAATGCCATCCGATCCGCCGTTGACCGGAAAACACCCCGTCCGCAGACCGATCAGCAGGCTTATTATGTGACCCGGTCCCATGAAGATGAAAAAAACGACAGCTCTCAGGTATTCCGTGACCCGGTGTCTGAAATCGGCGACAAAATCCTCCATTCCGTCATCGGCGGCCAGACCTTGTGCACCCGTGACGAAGCCCTGGAGCAGGCGGACATCCGCTACCTTAAAAACCTGATGATGATGACCAAAGGAAACATCAAGGAATCCTGCCGCATTTCCGGACTGGGCAGGACACGTCTTTACACGCTGATGAAGAAATACAACATTTCCCGGCTCGGCTGGGGACCGGACGACAGCCTTCATTTATGATCCGATGAACATTTTTCCACTTTAGTGAACACTTGGCCCGGAAAATGTGTCCACCCGGAGCCAAACACCGAATACGATCTTATAACATCCTGAATTTCATAGTCCTTGAACGAATCGTTCTATTGGCATGTTTCTTGATAAACCTTAGGTACAGAAAAACGTTTCACCGGTTATGATCACGAAAGGAGTCACTCATGGAACAAAGAGAAAATATAAATACGGCTGAAATCTGCTCAACCCTTTTCTGGCATCTTTCTGACCAGGGCCTCAAACCCACCCAGGTCAACCAGCTTGTGAAGGATGTGTTCAATATCCTGAGAAACGGCGGTGTTTTCACTGTGGGTTACATCAACAAAGAACTTCAGACTCTGGGCTGGAGTGAAAAAGCCGTGGACGATTATATCCTTGAATTGATTCTCACCATCCTTGAAAAAGAGTTCAAATACACCGTCAGCTCTCACACCGTTCACTAAAACGTACCTGACCCGATTCTATTCAAACGCTCTGTGACATTTCATATACCCCGTGTGTGAGGGGTTACTCTGTACCTCACCCCCACCCATCTTTTCATGTTGCGCTGCATGCAAAGATGGGTGAGGTACAGCGCAACCCCTTACTCATCCAGAACCTTCCTGACAACCTCACCGAGTTCCCTCATCCCCACAGGCTTCATCAACACCTGCCGGATACCGATTTCACCGGCCTTGTCAACGGTCATCCCTTCGGTGTATCCGGTGCAGACGATGATGGGAAGATCCGGCCTGATTTCAAGGATAGCTGCGGCCAGTCGATCCCCGGTCATGCCGGGCATGCTCAAATCCGAGATGACCAGATCCACCGCGTGCGGCTGATTTTTGATGAAATCATAAACCCTCAAGGGATCTGTTTCCGCCATGACATGATAACCCATGCGTTGAAGCATCGAACTGCACAGATCGACGATGGATTTTTCATCATCGACAAACAGAATCCTCTCTTTACCCCGTATCTGCTCGCTGTCACTCTGGTCTTCCACGACGTCCACTTTTTCCGTGGCCGGCAGGTACACATGAAACACCGTTCCCTTTCCCCAGGTACTTTCCACGCGAATGGACCCCAGATGATCTTTCACAATGCCGTGCACCACTGCAAGCCCCATACCGGTTCCTTTTCCCACCTCCTTGGTGGTAAAATACGGATCAAAGATCCTTCGGATCAGTTCTTGCGGAATCCCCGTCCCTGAATCCTTCACGCTGATCCGGACGTACTCTCCGGCCTTTAGCTCCAGTGATTCAAGCATCTCTTTGTGATCAAGGGTTTCATTGCACATTTCAATGACCAGCTCACCGCCGGAAGAACCCATGGCATGCACGGCGTTGTTGCACAAATTGATCAGCAGCTGGTGGATCTGTGTTGAATCGGCCATGACGCCATGAACCGACGACGGAAGGATTTCACGCACAATGACATGCGACGGAATGGACGCCTTGAGAAGTTTCAAAGCCTCTTTGACCACCCTGACGATGTCCGTGGGTTTTTTGTCTGCGGCGCTTTTCCTGCTGAAATTGAGAAGCTGACGAACCACATCCCTGGCCCGTAAACCGGCCCCCAGAATTTCATTGACATGGTTGTACAATGGATCGTGTCTGTCCACTTCACCGAGGATCAGTTCCACATTGCCGATGATGATGGCAAGCACATTGTTGAATTCATGAGCCACGCCGCCAGCCAGATTCCCCACAGCCTCCATTTTCCTGGCCTGGATCAGGTCCCCCTCCATTTTTTTCAGTTGGGTGATGTCCGTGGAAATCTGAAGACGGACAAGCCGTCCGTCGATCCAGTCAATGGCTCTGTCGTAATTGATATACCATTTCCCCTGACTGTGATTTCCGGCCTGCCAGACATAAACTCCCGCAGGTTTGCCCTCAGCATCCACAAGCCGGTCATTGGTGCATTGATGACAGGGGGCATCCGCTGACCTGAACGCTTTGAAACAGACTTCCCCGATGAAATCCCCTCCGTATTCGTCTTTCATGTGTTTGTTCATGAACAGAATCTCGTGGGTACTCAAGTCCGCCACATAAATATTTGCATCGATGCTGTCAAGAACGGTCAGAAAAAGTTCATGGGACATGGAAAGCGCTTTTTCCGTTTTTATCCGCTCGTCGATCATATGGTTGGCCGACCGTGCAAGATTCGCGAACTCTGTAAAATGGAGCGAGGTTTCATCGATCTTGATGGAATCAACGGCGGCGCTGCCGAAAAACTGCGCAAACCTCGTCATGTTGTTTCGTATCCGTGACACCAGTGAATTGGACAGAAAAAGCAAGAACATCATCAGGGATGCAAGAATGATCGCGATGGTCATAATGGCCTGCCTGATCCGCCGGTCCAGCTCCTTTTCCTTGATGGCAACGTCCTTTTCTATCTCATCCGCGTAAACCCCGGCACCCACATACCACTGCCAGTCGTCCAGCCCAACGGCGTAACTCAGTTTTGTTGCCTGCCGCACACCTTCGAATGCCGGGATGACGTACTTAACAAAGCCTCCCCCGGATCTTGCAGCCTTGATCAGTTCCTGAACGATCCTGACGCCGTTTTTATCCTCGACATGCATCATGTTCTTTCCCGCCTGGGGGCCTGAGAGGCTCAATCCGTCGTAGCGACCGGCAAACACATACCCGTCCTTGTCAAAGTGGATATTGGAAATCCAGGTGATGCATTCTTTCTGAATGTCTTCTTCCACATCCTTGACATACTCTCCTGTTCCAAACACCCAGCCTGCGGGTTTGAAGGCTTTGACAAAGGCAATTTTCGGATAGAATCCATCACTTTCTGGCTTGGGCCAGGTGTATGAATAAAAACCTTCCCCCTTTTCATGGACCAGACTGATCATATCCGCCACGACCCGTTCACCGTTGCCGCCGCGTACATCCAGCATGTTTTTACCTTCCATGTCCGGCCTGACCGCAAACAAAGTCTCCGTGCCGTTCATGTCGAATGCGAAATAGTATCCACGGTTGTGGCTGAAGCGAATGGGGCGCAGGGCGTCCTTGATGATTTTAAAGATATTCCCGTCTGACAACCGGCCCTGATGCTGACGATAAATATTTCCAGCTATGGCGTTGGCTTCATACACACGGCTTCTGATCGTGTCCCGCAAACGTGCTTCTGTCAGCGATTGCTTGTACCTGATAAACTGAACAGCCTGATTGACCTCCAGCTCAAGAAGAGATTTCCGGCCTTCCATATACGAATCCCGGAGATGACGAATTTCAGAACCAAACCGCGACCGTTCAGAAAGAATCCAGAAATATCCCACGGAAACAACAGCGATGAAACTGATCAGGACATGATAAATCATGATGGTCTTTTCAAGGCTCAGTTTAGGCCATCGCATGATTCACCTCTCGTTTTTTTTAGTTTTAGTGAACTTAAAAAACGTCATAAACGCTGTGCCCCCGCCAGCGTCACGTCATTCCTTGAAAAGCGGTTTTTTATTTTGATATCGGAAATGATTTAACATTTTAAACCAAAAGAGGTAAAAAATCGATACTTAATAAACAGGGGTTTTCGCACGTCCACCTGAAATGGAACCGAATGGCGAAACCGTGAACACCATCGCATCAACATGGACATTATGGACCAACAGTATCGACTCCAGAAATCTGACAATGAAGAACCGGATGACCTGCCGGACATGGATGACGGCATGAACTCCTGCTGCCTGGGTGATCTCGTGGTCATCGTCAACACCCGGGGGGCCATAGCCATGGCCAGGGGCGACTATCCGGCACGTTACGGTCTTTACGGTGAAATAAGAACCCGTGAATTCGCCTTTCACTTCAATCCCACCGGCGAGATCCGCTACATTCGGGGCCTGACCCGGTCCTGGCCCCACCCTTGGGAATGGCTGAAACGGACCTGGGGCAACGACTGGGTTTATTACACTGTGGGACTGAACGCGGGTATGGGGCGGGTGTCGGACTGGGTGGGCGAAAGCTATATTCCCTGTCTGTCCTATGAGAGCAACGCCATCCGGGAAGGAACGCCCTACTCCGATCCCGGAACGGCGGCCGGATTTTCCGCCTGGTCCCAGGTGTACGGAACGCTGTGCTGCACCAGCCTTGACGGTCTTTCCGAAGATATCCGGGAATTCGTGAACCGTGTGATCGAAACCAACAACGACAGCACCCTCATCGCCCAGGCCGAAAAACTTCACAGCATCTTCGGAAGCCGGATCTCCGTCCTTCCGCCGGACACGCGCCATGTGGATTACGAAGTGATTCCCGTCAACATCGCCGACGGCTGCCTTTACCGCTGCACCTTCTGCAGCGTCAAATCAGGCATGCATTTCAGGCCCAGGACCGAAACCGACATTCTTAAGCAGATTGACAGCCTGAAATCCTTTTTCGGAATCAACACCGGCAATTTCAACGCGGTGTTCATCGGCAATCACGACGCGCTGGCCGCCGGGATCTCCCTTTTGAATTTCGCCGCGTTAAAATCCTTCGACGCTTTTGGATTCGGTCAGGCCCACAAAGGCGTCCCCCACATGTTCCTCTTTGGAAGCGCCGGTTCATTTCTGAAATCGGACAGCCGGGTGTTTGAAACCCTCGCCCGCCTGCCCTACAAAACCTTCATCAACCTGGGCCTGGAATCATACGACGGCCCCACGCTGAAAAAACTGGGCAAACCCATCGATAAAACCATGGTCAAGGATTCGCTCCAAAAAATGATGGACATCAACCGGTCATACCCGAACCTTGAAATCTCCGCGAATTTTCTTCTGGGAACCACCTTTTCATCGGAACACCACACATCCCTTGTATCCCTTCTGGGCGATATCCCCAAAGATCCGTCAAACAAGGGCTGCATCTACCTCTCCCCTCTGATCGAAACCGTTCACCGGGACAAGGTCCTGCCCATGTTTTACGACATCAAAAACCGGTGCGGGATTCCCGTTTACATTTATCTAATTCAGAGGCTTTAGAACCATCCGGCTCCGGCGTGCTGCCAGGATACGATAAGTTAAAATAGCTAAAACGTCACCCAGGAACCTTTAGTTCCTTGAACTTGAATAAGATGCGCCCAATTCCGTTGCCACTTTATGAAGACGCTGATCATAGGTCCAAAAAGCTAAATTACCTTTAATTGCAGACGCTAATAAATGTATGTCAACATATCCGAGACCACGTCCCATTAGTGAATGATTTTCAATAAATTCCAAGATTTATGTAGCATCAACAACAGATGTCGAAGGTAATGCTTGTATAAGCTCAAGAATTTCTGATCTATTTCCCAAGTTGCCACATGCCAATTCACCGACAATATATGGGTGGCATGCCACAAATCCAATATTCAGATGAGAGATAAGTTCTGCATCAGATTCTCTAAAGTGTTTTATCCAAACATTTGTATCTGCAAGAATCATTTATTACTCCGATCTTCGGCGGTGTGGCATCTTAATTTCTTTCTCCGTTCCGCCAAGTACCGCCAAACGCTTACTGCTCTCAAGGCTAATTAGTGTTTCAAGCCCCATACGCACAAGTGCTGTCTTTTCGTTTATGCCTGTAAGTTTTGATGCTCTTTCGACAAGGGAGTCTTCAATATTTAACGTTGTACGCATTTATCCATCCTCATTATATGCATTAATTATACATATCAATATGCATCAAATCCAAAAACTTATCAAGAAAACCATGGTTATTATTCATCCAAACAACTCACCGGCCATCAGGACCCGGCCATGTCAAGAGCGGCTCTGACCTTGATCGCCAGGGTTTCACGGTTAAACGGTTTTTCGATAAACATGATCCCCTCGTCGAGAATGCCGTGAGGTGCTATGTGTTCCGCCGTATAACCGGACATGTACAAGCATCTGACCATAGGATGGAACGCCTTGATTTTTTCTGCCAGATCCCGCCCGTTCATATCCGGCATGATCACGTCGGTGATCAGCAGATCGATGTCGCCTTGAAATTTTCTTGCAATCACTGCCGCATCAAGGGGATTTCCGGAAGGAATCACACGATAACCCTGCTGTTCGAGCATTCTTTGAGTCACTTTGAGAATGGATGCCTCATCCTCGACAAGCAGAATGGTTTCCCCACCGTCCTGCACGTTTATGTTTAGTCCACGGTCATCCACACCGGTTGTCCCAGGTATGAGTTTCGGGATATAAATCGTAAACAATGTGCCTTCCCCAGGTTCACTTTCAACTTTGACAAAGCCGTTGTTCTGCCTGACGATTCCATACACCGTGGCCAGGCCGAGACCTGTTCCCTCGCCCACCTTTTTAGTCGTGAAGTAGGGTTCAAAAATCTTTCCAAGTGTTTCCCCATCCATGCCGCACCCATCGTCACGCACGGATAGAACCGCGTATTCTCCGGGCTCCATTTCCAGCAGATCGTCACAGTCAGCTTCACTGACCACCGTGTTGTATGTCGCGATGGTGATATGGCCCAGGTTTGAGATTGCAGACCTTGCATTCACACAGAGGTTGGCCAGGAGCTGGTCAATCTGACCGGGATCCATTTTGATCGGCCACAATTCTTTCCCCGGAATCCACTCCAGCTCAACGTTTTCCCCGATGAGCCGATTCAACATTCTCAGCATTCCCTCAACGGCCGTGTTTAAATCAATTACCCTGGGGGCCACGGTCTGTTTCCGAGCAAAAGCCAGCAGCTGACGGGTCACGTCCGCCGACCTCTGGGCGGCTTTGAATATCTCCATCAGATCGTCATAGATCGGATCGGTTTCATTGACGCGTTCAAGGGACAGTTCCGTAAAACCCAGAATCACGTTTAACATGTTATTGAAATCATGGGCCACACCACCGGCGAGACGTCCCACGGATTCCATTTTCTGGGATTGGTTCAGCTTTTCCTGCAATTGTTCACGTTCTTCCTCCGCCTGCTTCAGCCCGGTCACATCTTCGGAAAAAATGATGATGCCGCCAATATCGCCATTGGGATCGGTCCATGGCCGGGATTCCCAGTTCACCCATTGAACAGATCCATCAAGCCGTTCAAACCGCTCGAATTTTCCTGAAAGAATCTCTCCGTTCAGGGACCGTCGGTGAATATCCTTCAGAGGTTCGGGAAGTTCAGGAAAAATGTCGTAATGCGACATCCCGACGATATCCCGGTTTCCGAGATTGTAATCGTCCATCCAGCGATGACTGCAACTCACATATCGCATGTCCCGGTCGAACATGGCAATCGAGACCGGTGCATTCTCGATGAAAAGAGTCAGTCGCTGTTCATTTGTCTTGAGAGCAAGTTCTGCATTTTTGCGTTCAGAGATATCCTCGACAGTCCCCACAAAATTCACGGCTCTGCGATGATTGCCTTCCCCTTCAAATGTGGCGATGCCGTGCGCCTCGATCCATCTGAGTTCGCCGTCAGGGCGGATGATGCGGTACGTCACCATGAACGGGGCTGGAGAAGACGGCTCCAAAGCCGCCTCGACCTTTTTCCAGAGTTCCGGCAAATCGTCCTGATGAATGATTCGCTGAAGAATCTCGTCATTGGGTTTTATGTAACCGCTGACCCCTAAAATGGTTTTGTATCTTTCATCCCATTCGGCCATGCGTGTCACCGGATCGTACTGCCACCAGCCCATCCGTGCCGCGTCCAATGCAAGCTGACGCTGTTCAGACAAGGCTTTCAGTTCTTCTTCGGCCTTTTTCCTCGCTGTGATATCCTGGGCCGCACCCCAGATCCCCACGATTTTTCCCGATGGATCTTTTGAGGCCTCACCCCTCACCCACATCCAGCCGTTTGTCCCGTCGTCTTTCAACGTTTCCAGCTCAAGCTCATAGGGTTCACCTGTATCGATGGTTCGCGAAAGTGATACGGACAAGACATCCCAGCTTTTCGGGGTGAACAGTTTCATATGCTCAGTATAGGGTGGCGGCGGAAGTGAAGGATCGAATCCGTACATTTTATACAGCTCTTCCGTCCAGAAAACCTCGTTGGTTTGAATATCCAGCCTCCAGCTTCCAAGCCTCGCGATTTTCTGGGATTCCCTGAGATCTTTTTCATTTTTCTCAAGGAGGTCTTCACTGCGTTTCCTCTCGGTTATGTCTGTTCCCACCGCAAGAATTTCAATGACCTGCCCATCGTCGCCCAGAATCGGCTTGTTTGTCCACGTCATCCAGACTCTGCGTCCATCCCGGCAGATATTTTCATTGATTGAATTTATGTAACAATCCGGGCGCAAGACGATATCATTGGCCAGACTTCTCAGATCACGGCCCAGGGAATCCAGATCAGGCACCAGAATCCCCACATTTTTCCCGATCACATCTTCATGCCGGTAACCGAAAAAATTTTGGGCGTATTCGTTGAAAAAACTGAGGGTTCCATCGGCTTTCCATCGGATGATGGCGCTGTTGGCGTTCTGGACCAGTTCGCGGTAACGTTTTTCGCTCTCTTCAAGACCATTAAGAACCTGGGTCAGCTCGTCGGATTTGGTTCGAAGCTCTTCGTTGACGGTGTTCAGCTCCTCGTTGCTGGCCTCAAGCTCCTCGTTGCTTGTACCCAGCTCCTCGATGGACGCCCGAAGCTCCTCGTTGGAGGACTGAAGTTCTTCGTTGAGCGCCTGTAATTCTTCGCTTTTGGTCTCAAGCTCCTCGATCATGTCCTGAACATATTCCCGGGTCGACGCCAGTTCATGTTCCAGTTCGTCGATCCTCTGGGTTGGCCGGTCCTGGGATTTACAGGCGGGTCGCTCTTTCCTGCCGACCTCGGCTTCATTTACCCGTTCAAATATGATGAGAAACTGTGGATCGGGGGTCATTCCCGCAGGTCCCACCCGAATCCGCACCAGCCTTGACATATCCGCATCAACAAGCCGAATATCCATTCCCAGAACGGTTCTGTTTTCCTTTTTTGAACGGTTTAAAAGAGTCTGCAAGGCAAATCGGATTTCATGGCGCGCCATACTTATCGCGTTAAGATTTTCCTTGACAATGCCTTCAGGAAATTTCAGATACGCATTCACATCACCACGCACATAGATAATGTTCCCCTGTTCGTCCGTGAGAATGGCACTGCATTCCAGCACGTTCAGCAACGTGCTTGCAAACTCGCGTTCTTTAAAAATTTCTTTCTTATCAAGCTTCACCGTCGATGCGGGTGCACGGTGCATGTGAACCGCAGGCCTGCTGTTAAACAACTGAGGAATTTGGGCGGACGGAGACTCTTTACGTTTGTAGATTTTCCATTTGCTGTCCACCGGTACAAACAGATCCGGCTTCTTGTTCACGGATTCGGATTTACCCAGAAAAAGAGTGCCGCCTGAATCAATGCAGAAATGAAACAGGGTCAGGAGTCTTTTCTGAAGATCACTGTCCAGATAGATGAGAAGGTTTCTGCAACTGATCAGATCCATGTGCAAAAACGGCGTATCTTTGAGAACATCCTGACGAGCCAGGATCACCATGTCCCTCACATCCCTCCGGATGGACACCATGCGATCCGCCGGGATGAAATACTTCTCGAAACGTTTCATGTGGGGCGTCATCAGCATGGCCGCCGGATAAACCCCTTTTCGCGCCCTCTGGATCGAATCGTCATCGATATCCGTGGCAAAAATATGTATCCTGTATCTGGTCACCTCACTTCCCAGAATATCGGAGATCAGCATGGCAATGGAATACGCCTCCTCCCCCGTGGAGCAGGCTGGAACCCAGACACGAAAGGTATCTCCGGGTTTTTTGGTTTTGAACCTGCCCTGAAGTTCTTTGGAAAGAACGTCAAAGGCCTCCCTGTCCCTGAAAAAACCGGTGACCGATATCAGGAAATCCTTGAAAAGAACATCCAGCTCCGAAGGATGTTCTTGAATATACCCCAGATAGTCGTCAAGGGAATTCAAACGGTGGAACATCGCCCGACGGCTGATCCGCCTGAGGATGGTGCCGAGTTTGTACCCGGACATATCCACCTGCTGCCGTTTTTCAAGCATATCGAGGATTTCATGAATAATATCTTTATTCGAACCTCCGGCGTATTCTTTTTCAAAGGCAGTCAGACAGTTTCTGACCGACTCGAGAACCGGGCCTATATTTTCAGGCATGAGAACCAGATCAATGTGTTCCGTATCCATGGTATCATGCGGTTGGTCATGATCATGGGAGCTATCTGAATCCTGGGCAATGGTGAGTCCGTCGTGAGATTTTATGGCGCGGATACCAAAAGTTCCGTCTCCCCCCGTTCCTGAAAGAAGGATACCCACAGCCTGGGGGCCTTTGTTTTCAGCAAGCGATGAAAAAAAATAGTCGATGGAGGGTTTCGGGCCGAAAAACGAGGGTTCGGAAAGTTTGAAGTTCCCCTGGATGATCGAGGCATCCTTGTCATCCGGCGTGATGTATAGCGTGTCCGGCCTGATCTCGCTTCCGTCCTGAACGATTTCTACCCTTAGGCCGGTATGTTCGTCAATCAGACTTGCCATGATTCCCGGATGTTCGGTAGCATGATGCATGACAATGACATACGCCATCATCCTCTGAGCTGGGAGCCCCGGGAGCATTTTCTTTAGGTCTTCAAGACCTGCTGACGATGCTCCTATGCCGACAATGATCAGCGGATCTTCACCGTGTGCGTTAATCGGGTTTTGATGTCCTTCATGAATCAGGTTACGGTCAGTCCGGGAAACCGGCCCGTCGGGGAATTCCTTGTCATCGGTCATGATTTCAACCTTGATTAATGAGATAATTCAATCAGCAATTCTAAGACTTGAACACACAATGATTCTAACGGCTTCAGATATGAAGGCCAGTCTATTATTATTATATCCAAAAGACAATGCGAAAATGCCTATCGCGGAAACGGTTTTGTTCCATTCAAAATTGACCAATGACACAGAATAAACGACCGATTATTTAAAGGATCGGGCCATTGTCGGGTTTTGGAACCCGACCTACGAGAGCCTGACGCACTCCGTTCAAAAATATATCGGGAATAAGCAGGGCTCTCCGGCCCGCTGCGGATATCGGAGTCGGTACTTATTTGACACGTTTGAGAAATGATTTCTTGCCGTTGTTTTTCTGTGCGAGCATGGCGGGTTTGCAGGCGGTGTCCACGGCGTTTCTGCCGAGAAGGGCCCGGAGTTCCCGGAGGAGTTCGGGGCAGACGTTGACACGGGATTTGTCCGGCAGTTCGATGTTCACTTCCGTTTTTCCGGGGACCACCATTTTGATAAACACTTTGCAGGAGCCGGGATAACGGGCGAGAATCTCTTTGACCAACGCCGGTTTGTCTTTATCTGAAGGATCTGTGCCGAGAATGATCAGGAGGTTGGCGGTCCACTCCTCCTCGGCACGTTCCAGGGGCACGACTTTTTCAGCGAGAATGCTCAAGCCCTTTTCTTTGACCTGGGCTTCGCCTTCCACGATCAGGGCCGCATCTTCCATGAAAAGGTCGCCGTCGGTTTCATAGACCGAGGGAAAAACCACCACTTCCACGGCACCGTACATGTCTTCGAGGGTCACAAAGGCCATCTGGTCGTTTTTCTTGGTCCGGATGACTTTTTTGGCGGTGACGATGCCGCCGAACCGCACAGCCCGGTTGGCCGTGATCTCCTGGACGGTCATGCCGTTCACATCGGAGAATTTTTCAAGAAGGGCCGAGTAACGGTCCAGGGGATGGCCTGAAATGTAAAAACCCAGGGATTCCTTTTCCAGACTGAGTCTGTATTTGTCGTCCCATTCCTCCATGGACGGAAGGCTGGGGGCGTTGATGGACGTGCCTCCGCCTTCCATTTCACCGAACAGGCTCATCTGACGGTCGTTTTTTTCCTTCTGGACACGCTGTCCATGTTCCAGGGCGTCTTCCACGGCTGTCATCATCTGGTTCCGGTTGTGTCCGGTGGAGTCGAAGGCCCCGCATTTGATCAGGGCCTCGATAACCCGTTTGTTCACTTTACGAAGATCCACCTGCTCGCAGAAGTCGAAAATCGACGTGAAGCGTCCGTGGGCTTTGCGCACCTCGATGATGGAGTCGATGGCCGCCTCACCCACATTTTTCACCGCCACCAGGCCGAAACGGATCTGGCCGCTCACCACGGAAAAGGCCTTGCTGCTTTCGTTGACGTCCGGCGGAAGCACCTTGATGTCGTGGCTTTTGCATTCGGCGATGAACTTCACCACCCCGTCCACCGAATCCATTTCACTGGTCAGAAGGGCGGCCATGAATTCCACGGGGTAATGGGCCTTGAGGTACGCGGTCTGGAAACAGATCAGGGCGTAGGCCGCGCTGTGGGACTTGTTGAAACCGTAGCCGCCGAAAGTTTCGATGAGGTCGAACAGCTCACCGGCCTTTTTTTCGTCATGGTTGTTGGCCACAGCCCCTTTCATGAAGAGGTCCCGGTGTTTGGCCATGTCTTCGGCCAGTTTCTTGCCCATGGCTTTTCGAAGACCGTCCGCGTCGGACATGGAATAACTGGCGATGACGCTGGCGATTCTCATGGCCTGTTCCTGATACAGAACAACGCCGTACGTTTCCTTCAGAATGTCTTCAAGCCCCGGAAGCAGGTATTCCACGGGCTCGCGGCCGTTTTTCCGGTTGACGTAGGCGTCGGCCATGCCGCTGTCCAGAGGTCCGGGCCGGTATAATGCCACAAGGGCCGTGATGTCGTTGAAACATTCGGGTTTCAGACGCACCAGAAGGTCTTTCATTCCCGAGCTTTCAAGCTGGAACACGCCGGTGGTGTCGCCGGAAGAAAGCAGTTTGAACGTTTCCGGGTCGTTGAAATCCACTTCAAGAAGGTTGGGCGGCTCCTTGCCCTGGTCCTTGATAAGGCGGAGGGCGTCGTCGATGACCGTGAGGTTCCGTAGTCCCAGAAAATCGAATTTCACCAGCCCGATTTTCTCCACGCGCTTCATGTCGAACTGGGTCACGATTTCGCCGTTTTTACCTTTGTACAGCGGCAGGTATTCCACAAGTTTCGTGTCGCCCACCACAACCCCGGCGGCGTGAACCGAGGCGTGGCGTGTGAGGCCTTCCAGAACCTTGCAGATGGAGATCAGCTCCCTGTATTCCGGGCTTTCCGCCAGTGCCGCAAGTTCCGGCTCCTGTTCCAGGGCGTCCTTGAGCTTGATGTTGAGCACATCGGGCACCAGTTTGGCGATACGGTCCACTTCAGGCAAGGGGATTTCCAGGGCGCGCCCCACGTCACGGATCACGGCCTTGGTTTTCATGGTTCCGAAAGTGGTGATCTGGGATACGTAATCTCCGCCGCCGTAGCGTTCGGACACGTACTTGAACACTTTTTCACGGCCGTTGATGCAGAAATCCACGTCGATATCCGGCATGCTGATACGTGCGGGGTTCAGGAACCGCTCAAAGATCAGCCCGTGTTCGATGGGATCCAGGTCCGTGATGTTCATGGAATAGGCCACCATGCTTCCGGCAGCAGACCCCCTGCCCGGTCCGATGGGAATGCCGTTTTCCTTGCCGTAGCGGATGAAGTCCGCGACGATGAGGAAGTAACCGGGAAACCCCATGTTGATGATGGTCTTGATTTCGTAGTCCAGACGGTCTTCGTAAACCTTCCGGTCAAGGTCCGGATGTTTGGAAAGAAGATACGCCATCCGTTTTTCAAAACCGGCCCGGGCCTGCTGTTCGAATATCTCTTCCGGTTTGTTGCCGGACCCGTCGTCGAACCTTGGGAAATGGTAGGTCTTGAAATCGAATTCCACGTGGCAGCGGCTGGCGATGTCCACGGTGTTCGACAGGGATTCGGGATGCTTTGAGAACGCGGCGGCCATTTCTTCACGGGGCTTGAAATAAAGCTGGTCCGTGTTGAATTTGAACCGCTTGGGATCGTTGATGGTTCTTCCGGTCTGGACACAGAGAAGGATTTCATGGGCCCTGACATCCGCCTTGTCCAGGTAGTGACAGTCGTTGGTGGCCACCAGGGGGATGGACAGGCGCTTGGCCATGTCGTACAGGACATCGTTCACAAAATTCTGCTCGGGGATGCTGTTGTCCTGGACCTCCAGGTAGAAATTCCGTTCTCCGAACACTTTCTGGTAGAATCGGGCGGCCTGGTCCGCCTCCTCCAGCCGTCCTCTTTCGATGAGCCTCGGGATTTCACCGGCGAGACAGGCGGACAGTGCGATAATTCCCTGGCTGTGCTCTTGAAGGATGTCCTTGTCGATGCGGGGTTTGTAGTAAAAACCTTCGGTCTGAGCGATGGTGGCCAGTTTGCAGAGGTTTTTGTAACCCTCGTTGTTTTCAGCAAGAAGAACCAGATGGTGGGATTTTTCGCCGTCTTCCGACGACGAACGGTCGGTCATCTTCCGCGGTGCCACATAGGCTTCACAGCCGATGATGGGTTTGATTCCGGCTTTCGCCGCATATTCATAGAACTCCAGGACCCCGTACATGGTTCCGTGATCCGTGATGGCCACGGAAGACATGTTGTATTCCTTGGCCCGCTTGAACAGATTGTCAAGCCGTATGGCCCCGTCCAGCAGACTGTACTGGGTGTGGAGATGGAGGTGGACGAAATCCGGAACGGACGGGGTCATGAATCTGCCTTTGCATTCATCGGTTGCGCATGCCAAAAAACACGGCAAACGACAGGCCGGTGCAGGCGCGAAAGCCTGCCCCGGCATCGTATTTCAAATCAATCCAGCCTGTAGTTCGGCGCTTCTTCGGTGATGATCACGTCGTGGACATGGCTTTCACGGAGACCCGCGCCGGTGATGCGGACGAACCTTGCTTTTTCACGGAGTTCCTGGATGGTGCGGCTGCCCACGTACCCCATGCCGGCTTTGAGACCGCCGATGAGCTGGAACACGTTTTCACCGATGGGGCCTTTATACGGAACGCGGCCCACGATGCCTTCGGGCACCAGTTTTTCCCCGCCTTCTTCCTTGTCACCCAGGTAATACCGGTCCTTGCTTCCGGCCTGCATGGCTTCGAGGGAACCCATGCCCCGGTAGACCTTGTAGCTCCGGCCCTGGTAGATGATGGTTTCGCCGGGGCTTTCATCGGTTCCGGCGAACAGGCCGCCCAGCATGACGCTGTGGGCTCCGGCACCTAAGGCCTTCACGATGTCACCGGAAAACTTGATGCCGCCGTCGGCAATGATGGGAACGCCGGTTTTGTTGGAGATGTCACGGCAGTTCATGATGGCGCTGAGCTGGGGAACGCCCACACCGGCCACGATGCGGGTGGTGCAGATGGAGCCGGGCCCGATGCCCACTTTCACAGCGTCCACACCGGCGTCGATCAGGGCTTTGGCCCCTTCGGCCGTGGCCACGTTACCGGCCACCAGTTCGATGTCCCTGAAGGTGGCTTTGAGGGCTTTCACCGACTCGATGACGTTTTTCGAATGACCGTGTGAGGTGTCGATGACAAGGATGTCCGCACCGGCCCTCAAAAGGGCTTCGGCTCTGGGCATCATGTCAGGACCCACGCCGATGGCGGCACCGGCACGCAGACGTCCCATGGAATCCTTGCAGGCGTTGGGGTATTTCTTGATTTTCTCGATGTCTTTTGTCGTGATAATGCCGGACAGCTTGCCTTCGGCGTTGACCACCAGAAGTTTTTCGATGCGGTGCTTGTGCAGCATTTTCTTGCAGTCTTCAAGGCTGATGCCTTCGGGGGTGGTGATCAGGTCCTTGCTGGTCATCACTTCCGACACTTTACGGCTCATGTCGGTTTCAAACCGGAGATCCCGGTTGGTGACAATGCCCACCAGCTGTTCACCGTCGGTGACGGGAACGCCTGAAATCCGGTAGTGGGACATGAGTTTCTGGACATCCCCGATGGCTGCGTCGGGTTTTACCGTCACAGGATCGATGATCATGCCGCTTTCGGATTTTTTCACCCGGTTCACTTCCATGGCCTGGGTTTCGATGGGCAGGTTCCGGTGGATGAAGCCGATGCCCCCGGCCCTGGCCATGCTGATGGCAGTGCGGGCTTCGGTGACCGTATCCATGGCGGCGCTGACAATGGGGATGTTCAACGTGATATTCCGGGACAGCTGGGTCATGGTGCTCACGTCGCTTGGGAGAACATCCGAGTAGTTCGGTTGGACAAGGACATCGTCAAACGAATAAGCCTCTTCCAGGGGTAATGTGTTCATGAAAAATCCTCCATCATGATTTGGGGTTTTACAGGTATAAAACCGCCCGCTGAACCGTTCACGTCATCCAGGCAGAATATCCGTTTCAATCAGGTAAGCTGATGATTGTCAAAAAGTTAAAGGCTCTATTACTAAAAACAAAGCCTTTAATCAATCCAAAAACTTAAAATTCAATACCGGCGCTTCAGTGCTTGAAGCTGCGCTGCCCGGTGAACACCATGGTTGCGTTCACTTCGTTGCAGGCTTCGATGGCCTGGTAGTCGTTCAGGGACCCGCCGGAATGAACGATGGCGGACACACCCTGACAAAGTCCCACGTCGGCTCCGTCCCTGAACGGGAAAAAGGCGTCGCTGATCATGGACGCACCGATGAGGCCTCCTTTTTCCGTGGCGACCCTTTTGTCGATTTCGGCTTTTTTGTCCGGGTCCTTGAGGTCATGGTAGGCCGTGGCGTATGCCTCGTAGGCGTAACGATCCGCCAGTTTCCGGTAGGCCTTGTCCACGGCGATTTCCGCCACGCCCACGCGGTCCTGTTCACCGGTGCCAATCCCCACGGTGACCTGATCCTTGACATAGATCACCGAATTGGATGTAATGCCCGATTCCACCAGCCATCCGAACAGCATGTCCTCGTATTCCGCATCGGTGGGCTTGCGGTTCACCGTGTAGAGTTTTCCGTTGTATTCGCAGCTTGCGAGAATCAGGTCCTCTTTTTTCCGGGCTTCGGGGACAAAGGAAAGCTGGGCGATGATCCCGCCGTCAATGAGGCTTTTAAGGTCCACGAATCGCTGACCCACAAAACTCAATAGTTTGTCCATGTTGCCGATGCGCATGACCCGGAGGTTTTTCTTTTTCTCGAAAAGAGCCATGACCCCGTCCTCGAAATCCGGGGCCACCACCACTTCGGCGTACTGGTTCGACACAGCTTCCGCCGTGGCCAGGTCCACCGTCCTGTTGAGGGCGATGCAGCCGCCGAATGCCGCCACGCGGTCGGCCATGTAGGCGGTGCTGTACGCCGATTCCAGCGTGTCGCGACGGGCCACGCCGCAGGGGTTGTTGTGCTTGACGATGACCGCCGTGGGCCGGTCCGTGAAATACCTTAAGATATTCAGCGCGTTGTCCGCGTCGGTCACATTGGTTTTTCCCGGATGTTTGCCCGACTGAAGCAGTTCGATATCGGACGCCAGGTACTTTCCGGGTAAAATGGTTTTCGTGTCGCCCACGGTCAGGTTCCCGTTCACCAGTTTGTACAGGGCCGCTTCCTGGCCGGGGTTTTCTCCGTACCTGAGCCCCTTGCGCACCCCGTCGATAACCCAGGCCGCCTTCTCGAAAAACAGGGTCTGCCGTTTTTCGCCGTCCACGAAACTCAGTTCCATGTTCGGCGCAAAGTGATCGTCCATGATGGTTTTATACATGTCTTTCAGTGAATCTTTTTTCGTGTTGTCCGTCATGAGCGGCTCCTGTAGCATGAAGCGATATCATCATACGTTTTTCCCGCAAGATAAGCGGAAATCTCCCGGTCGTAGTCCGCCGTATGGGCAAAAGCCTTCTTCGCCAGTTCAAAGCGGCGCTTGAGGGTGAGGTGGCCGTCGTCCTCCGCCAGATCGCTGATGATCCCCTGATAATCGGAAGGGTCCACCACCGAGGCCACGCGGATGAAATTCTTCGCCGAGGCCCTGACCATGGTGGGGCCGCCGATGTCGATGTTGCTTCGGGCCGCTTCCGCGGTGGTGTCCGCTTTCGCGATGGTTTCCTTGAACGGATAGAGGTTTACCACCACCATGTCGATGGGACGGGCGGAAAGCCGTTTCAGATCGTCCTGGTGGGACGTGTTGTAAGTTTCAGTGAGAAGGCCCAGATAGATTTTGAAATCCAGGGTTTTGACCAGTCCCCCTTGGGTTTCAGGCTGTCCGGTGTAATCGGAAACCTGGATCAGGTTTTTTCCGGCATCAGCGCCGAGGATGTCCGAAATGGTCTTGAATGTTCCGCCGGTGGAGAGAATCCTTATACCGGGGTTGATCCGGACAAGTTCCGGAATCAAGGCATCGAGCCCGGTTTTATCCGAAACGCTGACCAGAACGGTTTCAATTTTCACACGGTCGTCGATGTTTTCAACTCTGTTTGTCGTCATACGGTTTTATTCCATTTTATAAGTGTCATGATCGCTTGATACGTGGCCCGCATCCTAAAACAGAGATGCCCTCACGTCAAGACACTGTTTAATCAATCCCCGTCGATGATCCGGCCCAGGGCACCCAAGACAGATCCTTCGCCTTTACTGCTGCCGCCCATGGACGGGGCGTGCTGGATAATCCGGTCCGCCATGCGGGAAAACGGAAGGCTCTGGAGATACACGGTTCCGGTACCTGAAAGAGTGGCGAGAAAAAGCCCTTCACCGCCGAAAAACATGGATTTCAGGTTTCCCGCCCGTTCGATGCTGTAATCGATGCCCGACGTGAACGCCGCGATGCAGCCGGTGTCCACCCTGAGGGTTTCGTTGTTCAGGTGTTTTTCCACCACGGTGCCACCCACGTGAATGAACGCCATGCCGTCGCCCTTGAGGCTCTGGAGAATGAAGCCCTCACCGCCGAAAAACCCAGCGCCCAGTCGTTTGGTGAAGGCGATGCCGATTTTCGTGCCGTAAGCCGCGCAAAGAAAGGCGTCCTTCTGACACAGAAGCTCGCCGTTCAGCCGGCTCATGTCCATGGGAATGATCTTGCCGGGATAGGGGGCGGCAAAGGCCACGCATTTTTTCCCGGCCCCCCGGTTGGTGAAATGGGTCATGAAAATGGATTCGCCGGTAAGCACACGTTTCCCAACCCCCAGAAGTTTCCCGAAAAGCCCTGAATCGGTTTCCGATCCGTCACCCATGCGGGCCTCGAACATGATGCCGTCTTCCATGTAGTTCATGGCTCCCGCTTCCGCCACCACGGTCTCTCCGGGATCAAGCTCCACTTCCACAATCTGCATATCGTCACCGATGATTCGATAGTCCACTTCATGGCATTGCATAACGTTCTCCTTTGGTCAGTTTTGATGATCGTGGCATTTGTCGGGTTTTTGAACCCGACCTACGATGTGTTGTAAATGCGCCAAACCGGGATTTACACGTTTCAAAGTCAAAATACCTAAATGTAAAAAAAATGTGTCCGATTATCGGAAAATTCGGTGTCCTTGTCAAGAAACCATCCCGAGAATAACCGATATATCCATGAATTACTGGAAACTTACGATGCTGTCCATGCACACCGCGTTATTTTGATCACCCGTACCAATCTTGACAGAGGACAGGGCGCCACGTATAGTTCCGGACATTTCAACACACATAAAAATAATGATGAACGTTGGCTTTCCCAAGGCATTGGCCGGGAAGATCTGATCATCCTTTGATTTTTTACCCATTGAAACATTGGAGCCCCTATGGGAATGAACCGTATTTTTCTCCCGACATGCCTTGCTGTCCTGATGTTTTCATTATTTCTGCCGTTCACGGTTTCCACCGCCGCTGAAAAAGAACCCCCAAACAACGCCTATTCGCTGAACGATTTGTACCGACTGAGCCTAGACCAATCGGAACAGATCCGGATCGCCAGGGAAGACCTGGACATCGCACAAAAAGACAAAAGCCGGGCTCTGTCCGTCCTCATTCCCCGGCTCACCGCCTTCGGCAGTTATTCCACAAGCGCAACGGATCAGGTCATGGACCCCGATGTGATTCCCGGTGAAACCTACGATGTGAAAACCAGTTCCCTGGCATGGGGTGTCCGCCTCGATCAGTCCTTCACCCTGAACGGCAGGGAGCTGTCCGCCTTGAGCATCAGCGAGGACAACATCGCCCGAAGCGGACAGGACCTGAACTCCGTAAGGGAAAGCGTCCTTCTCGATGTGGCTGCCGCATACTACAATGCCCTTCGTGCACAGAAAGGCTGGGAAATCGCCAAAGCCAATGTGGCACGCCTTGAGCGGCACAGGGATTCGGTCAGGGCACGGCTGAAGGTGGACGATGTGACGAAAACCGATATGTACCGGGCAGAATCCGAACTGTCCGACGCCAGGGCCAACCTCATCGAAGACAGCAACCGCTTCATCCTCAGCAAGTCAGCCCTTCGCACCCTTGTGACGCTTCCAAAGGATTTCACACTGAAAGAATCCCCTGAAAAAGACGATGAAATCCAGAACATGGAACGAGAAAGCCTGATCCAGGAAGGACTGATCCGAAGGCCTGAAATCCGTGCGGCGGAACTGAATCAGAATGCCGCTGAAAAAAGCATCCGCGTGGCCCAAGGCGACCGCTGGCCCGTTCTGTCCATCGAAGGTCAATATGCAGAATCAGCGGACAACAATGACGGCACCATGAATTCCATCTCCATGGAATACGACAAGGATATTTCAGGCTACATGATCGCCGCAAAACTCAGCTTCACCCTGTTCGACGGAGGCCTTAGAAATGCTGAAATCGGCCAGGCGCGGTCCCGGGAACATCAGGCACGCCTCGCCCTTTCCGGCCTCAGAAAAAAAATCGCCTTTGAAATCGAGGATGCCAGCCTCAATGTATCCACGGAACAGGGCCGCCTGAAATCCCTCACCGACAAACTGGCCTTTGCACAGCAGAATTACAACGCGGTCTCCGATCTGTTCAGGCACGGCCTTGCCAACAGCGTGGACATGATGGACGCCAACACCCTTCTTGTGGCTTCGGAACGTCAGCTTTCCGAGGCACGATACGGATACCGGCTGGCGGTTCTGAAACTGCGAAGGGCCACGGGAAATCTGGTGGCGGAAAAGCCATGAGCGAATCCCTCCACGGTTTCAGGGGATCCATTTTTCATTTCGTGTGCCCGGCAGACGCCGGGACGGCTCCCACCTTTGAATTTGTCCAGGATGGCCTGCTGCTGGTTGAAAACGGGCATGTGAAACAGATGGGGGATTTCAGGTCACTGAAGAATTCCCTGCCGTCCAGAGTCCCCATCGCCGATCATTCCGGGCGTATCATCATGCCCGGTTTCGTGGACGCCCACATTCACTACGCCCAGACAGACATCATCGCGTCCTTCGGCAGACAGCTTCTCAACTGGCTGACAGAATACACCTACCCTGCGGAAACCCTTTTCGCCGATGAGCAGCACGGACGCAACACCGCCCGGTTCTTTCTCAATGAACTGCTCCTAAACGGCACCACCTCGGCCCTTGTTCTTCCCACGGTCCATGCGCTTTCCGTTCACACGCTTTTCGAAACGGCCGATGCCATGAACCTGCGGATTGTGTCAGGAAAAATCATGATGGACAGAAACTGCCCGGAACAGCTCAGGGACACGGCCGAACGTGGAATCACAGACATGCGAGCCATCATCCATCGCTGGCACTTAAAAAACCGACTGTCCTGCGCCGTGATCCCAAGATTCGCCCTGACGTCCTCGGAAAGGCAGCTTGAAGCCGCATCCGATCTGTTGAAAGACCATCCCGGCCTTCTTTTTCACACCCATCTCGCCGAAAACACAAACGAAACAGCCTCGGTGGCCTCCTTTTTTCCTAAACGCCGGAGTTATTTCGATGTCTACGACCATTATGGGCTTGCCGGAAAAAACGCTGTGTTCGCCCATGGAATCCATCTTGATGAAACCGATGTTCAGCGTCTGGCCGAAACCGGCTCCGCCATCGTCCATTGCCCCACGTCCAATCTTTTTCTTGGCAGCGGCCTTTTCAGCCTGCGTGACATGAACACCCACGGAATCCGCACCGGTTTAGGCACGGATGTGGGGGCCGGGACCTCCTTTTCCATGTTCAAAACCATGGCGGAGGCCTACAAGGTCTCCCAGCTCAAAGGCACAAGCCTTTCACCTGTCGAGGCGTTTTACATGGCCACCCTGGGCGGTGCTCATATTCTGGGCCTGGAAGAAAAAATCGGGAATTTCGCCATGGGGAAAGAAGCGGATTTCATCGTGATCAACCCGGACAGGCTCCCCATACTCTCAAGGCGTATCAGAAGGGCCGGAAAACTGGAGGACACCCTCTTCGCCCTGATGATTCTGGGCGATGACAGGATCGTGGAACGCACTTACATTCTGGGAGAGGACATGACGCCCTCCCCCATGGATTCTTCAGATCCCGATGTTTGACAACATGGTACAGAACGAATTGACAATGGAAACCAGCCTCGGATTGGAGGTTTCAAACCCTTCCACCGATTTTTTAAAACCATCGATGGAGATATCAAGGAGAACCTTACCCACGTCCTGACGGCTGGCTTCATGGGTGGACAGACCCGCAAACCCCGTGATGGACAGGGCCTGATCTTTTTCCGTTTTCGACAGTTCTCCGATCTCCTCCTTGAGGGTCTTGAAAAGATCCAGGTATTCCTTTTTATGGTTATCGGAGATATTGGCTGATTCACTGATCTTCTTCTCGATTTTATTCATGGTCTCTTTGATCATGTTTCACCTCCGCTTGGGTTGAGTGTCATTCCATATACGCCGTTCTCACATCATAGTCCGCCGCAGCAAGACAGCTTTTCGCCGTTTCACCGTCCTTTTTAAGTACGCGGACCACCACCTGGAACATGTCATTTTTAACATTGTCAGGCCAAGTGAATAGGCTCTGAATATTGATGCCGCTGTCTCGCATCAGGTTTGAGACCTCCGCGATGGCTCCGATTCTGTTCTGTACGTAAATCACCAGCCGCATGGTATCATCGCCCATGCCGATGGCCGTCAGAAGCACACCCATCACATCGGTGCTGGTGACGATGCCCAGGGTCTTTTCGCCCTCCATCACGGGAAGGGCGCTGATCTTCTTCGTCTGCATGATATAAGCCGCCCGTTCCACCGTGGTTCCCGGCGTCACTGTGGTGACATTTTTTTTCATGAAAGACCCCACAGTGATCTTATCGAGAAGGTAGTTGAGTTCATGGGCCGAAAGGGACGTGGCCGGAGACGCCAGAGTCTGGTTGATGTCGTGACTCGATACGATGCCCGTAAGACGGCCTCCAGCGTCAAACACCAGAAGATGCCGTATGTTATGCCGTTTTGTCGTTTCCATGGCGTCGTACAGCGTCGTTTCAGGTGTCACGGAGATGATGTCCCGATGCATGATGTTTCCAACGTACATAATGCCCTCCATGTTCATCGATTGATGGTTTCACATTACCATGATTCACTAAAAAAACAAACGTGTATCACGCAGGATTCCCGCCTGTTCAGCACACGATTCTTCAATCAGTTAAATAACATACCCTGTACATGTCTCAAGGAATTCAATTGACTTTGACGGCTTTTTTTTATAATTAACGTAAACATTCAATTCGTTCGTGGCACTCAATCCTTACCAGACAAATAAAAACCAGACAATGACCCACCATGAAAGGAAAGGTATGAAATTCCATTCCAGATTCATCACTCCATTGTTCGTCCTGATGATCCTCACAGCGTTAATGCTGATTTCATGCGAAAAATCCAAAGAGGAAACCCCTGAAAAACCGGCGGAAACAACCGAAAACCAAGGCTCATCCGATTCCCACGGCGCACCGACTGCGGCCCCCCCGGAACCGTCGGACACCATCAAAATCGGCGTGGCCGGAGCCCACAGCGGTGAACTGGCGTCTTACGGCCTGCCCACGGTCAATGCCGTCAACATGGTGGTGGATGAGATCAACAGCAAAGGAGGCCTCAACGGCAAGAAACTCCAGGTGGTCGCCGAAGACGATGTCTGCAAACCCGAAGTGGCCACCAACACCGCGACAAAGCTGGTGACTGAAAAAGTGGCCGCCGTTATCGGCCATATCTGCAGCGGGGCCACCAAGTCCGCCATTGGCATTTACAAAGACGCCAACATCATCTGCATATCCCCTTCGGCCACCAACGCGGAACTGACCCTTTCCGGCCAGTATCCGAACTTTTTCAGAACCATTGCCAACGACGCGGCCCAGGCCAAACTTCAGGTGGACTACGCCCTGCACAAACTCCACGTCAAGAAAGTGGCCATTCTCCATGACAAAGGAGATTACGGGAAAGGGTCCGCCACCCTGGCCAAACAGTATTTCGAGGAATCCGGCCTTGCCGCCATCGCCCTTTTCGAAGGCGTGACGGCCGGGGCCGTGGATTATTCGGCCATTGTCCAGAAAGTGAAGCAGTCCGGCGCGGAACTGGTGGTCTGGGGCGGTTATCATCCCGAGGCATCACGTATCGTCAAACAGATGCGGACGAAAAAGATGAGCACACTGCTGATGGGTTCCGACGGCCTTAAAGATGAAACATTCATCAAAACTGCCGGAGAATTCGCCGAGGGCGTTTACGTCAGCGGTCCCCAGGACGCTTCGAAAAACATCCTGAACATCAAGGCCATCAACGATCACAAATCCCGCTTCGGCACTGAGCCGGGTGCTTTCTTCATCAACGCCTATTCTGCGGCCATGGCGCTGACCAACGCCATCGCCAAAGCCGAATCCACCGATTTCCAGGCCCTTTCCACCACGCTTAAGAAAGAAAGCATCGACACGCCCCTTGGCCGGATCAGCTTTGATGAACACGGCGATGTGGTCGGATCGGGTTTTTCCATATACCAGGTTAAAAACGGTGCGTTCAAGGAGATCAAATAGGATCGCACATGTTTCACGACAAGGCCGGATATTTTTTCGAGCTTTTCATCGGCGGTCTGACCAAGGGCAGCATCTACGCCCTGATCGCCCTTGGATACACCATGGTCTACGGCATCATCGAACTGATCAACTTCGCGCACGGTGAAATATACATGATCGGGGCCTTCACGGCCCTGATCACCGCTGCGGCCCTTACCGCCTTCGGCGTGACCCACCCTCTTGTGCTGGTGTCGGTTTCAGGGATCACCGCGGTGGTTTACGCATCGGCATACGGGTACACCCTCGAAAAAGTGGCCTACAAACCCCTTCGAAACGCGCCCAGGCTTTCGCCTTTGATCAGCGCCATCGGCATGTCGATTTTTCTCCAGAATTTTGTGCTCCTGGCCCAGACGTCCAACTACATCCCGTTTCCGAACCTGATCCCGCCTTTACCGTTCCTGGAACCCGTGTCCCACATCATGGGCACTGTGGATTTCATCATTCTCTGCACCACGGCCGTCATCATGATCCTTCTGACCTTTCTCATCAGAAAAACAAGGATCGGCACGGCCATGAGGGCCACAGCTCAGGATAAAACCATGGCAAGGCTTCTGGGTATCGATGTGGACCGGATCATCTCGTTCACCTTCATCACCGGCAGTGCCCTGGCCGCCGTGGGCGGGGTCATGGTGGGTTCCAAAATGGGTCAGATCAATTTTTACATCGGATTCATTGCCGGGATCAAAGCGTTTACAGCCGCTGTTCTGGGAGGGATCGGAAGCATTCCCGGAGCTGTTCTCGGCGGTCTTATTCTCGGCTGGACGGAAAGTTTCGGAACAGGGTATCTCACCAGCGATTACGAAGATGTTTTCGCCTTTTCCCTCCTGGTTCTGATTCTGATTTTCAAACCTTCCGGACTTCTGGGGCGCAACACCACCCCCAAAGTTTGAACATGGACAAGGACAACCGGATCATGATCGACACTCTGCTGAAATCCTTACGAACAGCCCTGTGGTTCATGTTCCTCACGTTTCCCATCCTGGCCGTCCGCATCGACAGCCTGAAGAACGCGGTGACGGTAAGATGGCCCGCTGTTATCATTCTCGGAGCCGTCATATTCCTGATCTCCGTTCTGTGGCATACGGCAGGCCTTGTGAAACGCTCCTGGTTTTTCAGGTTTGACGGATTCAAACAGTTTATTCAGAGATTGCCGGATCAGGATGCCTTGTCGCCATTCATGATACGAACAACACTTGGTGCAGCGGCTGTTTTCATGATCTCTCTGCCCTTTTTCGCGTCATCGTACCAGACCAACGTCATGATCAACGCCCTGCTGTACGTGATGCTCGGCCTTGGGCTCAACATCGTGGTGGGGCTGGCCGGTCTCCTTGACCTGGGGTACGTGGCGTTTTACGCCGTTGGGGCTTATCTTTACGCCCTTCTGAACCTCCATCTGGGTATCGGTTTCTGGATTGCCCTCCCCATGGGAGCAGCCCTTGCAGCATTTTTCGGAATCCTTCTGGGCATCCCCGTGCTTCGACTCAAAGGAGATTATCTGGCCATCGTGACCCTGGGTTTCGGGGAAATCATCCGCCTGATCCTCGAAAACTGGGACCGCGTGTTCAAAGGCCCCAGCGGGATCTCCCACATTTCACGCCCTTCACTCTTCGGCATCGGCATCATGGAGTCCTCGGTGCATCACGCCATCATTTACATGTATTACATCGTGGTCGTTCTTGTTCTCAGCACCTTCTTTTTCGTGTCACGGCTCAAGCATTCCCGCATCGGACGAGCGCTCCTGGCTCTTAAGGAAGACGAAATCGCCTGTCAGGCCATGGGCATCGACAAAATGAAAACCAAACTCACCGCCTTTGCCCTGGGTGCCACCTGGGCCGGAATGGCCGGCGTCATTTTCGCCGCCAAAACCACCTTCATCAACCCCGCCAGCTTCACGTTCATGGAGTCGGCCATCATCCTTTCCATTGTGGTCATAGGCGGCATGGGTTCCATACCCGGTGTGGTCCTCGGGGCGTTTTTCCTTGTGCTGCTTCCCGAATATTTCAGGGAACTTGGGGATTACCGCATGCTTGTCTTCGGGGGAGCCATGATCCTCGTCATGGTGTTCAAACCCCGGGGGCTTCTTGAGAACACCAAGCCAACGGTCACTTATGTCTCTCAACAAACAGGGCCGGACACGCCATGAATCCCATCCTCAACGTCAGACAGCTCACCATGGATTTCGGAGGCATCAGAGCCCTCGCCCGGCTCGATCTCACCGTCAACCATGGTGAGATCGCGGCACTCATCGGTCCCAACGGCGCGGGAAAAACCACATTTTTCAACTGCGTCACCGGCCTTTATGTCCCGACTTCGGGCGATGTGTTCATTCATGCAACGCCGGAGAAATCCGTCCGGATCAACGGAATGAAACCCCATCGCGTCACCCGGGCCGGCCTGTCCAGAACGTTCCAAAACATCCGCCTGTTCAAGGAGATGACCGCCCTTGAAAATGTCATGATCGGGCGTCACTGCCGGACACATGCCGGAATATTCGGAGCCTTTTTCAGAAACAGGGCTACCCGGGATGAAGAACAGCGGATCATCCATGACAGTTACCGTCTTCTTGAAATCGTGGGTCTTGAGGACCAGGTGAACTTCCGGGCTCTGAACCTGCCCTACGGGGATCAGCGGAAACTTGAAATCGCAAGGGCCCTTGCCGCAGAACCGCGTCTTCTTCTCCTGGATGAACCGGCTGCGGGAATGAACAGTCAGGAAACACGGGATCTTACCAGTCTGATACTCAAAATCCGAGACGAATTCAACATCGCCATCCTTCTCATCGAACATGACATGAAACTGGTCATGACCTTGTCCGAACGGATCTTCGTCATGGATTACGGCCGTAAAATAGCTGAAGGCACTCCCGAGGACATCCGGACCAACCCCGACGTGATCAGGGCGTATCTGGGAGAAGACAGCCATGCTTGAACTCAGAGGCATCAACACGTATTACGGAAAAATCCACGCCTTAAGGGATGTGAGTCTTTCGGTTCAGGAAGGTGAAATTATCGCCCTCATCGGCTCGAACGGAGCCGGAAAAACAACCACGCTGATGAGCGTTTCAGGAATCATCCCGCCTTCTTCCGGAGAAATCTTATTCAAAGGCAGGGCCATCCATGATTCGTCACCGGAAGCCATCGTCCGCCTTGGCATCGCCCATGTCCCCGAAGGCCGGAGGATCTTCCCTTTTCTCACCGTCATGGAAAACCTGTCCCTTGGAGCTTTTCTCAGAAAAGACAGACAGAACATCAAAAAAGACCTCGATACGGTTTTCGATCTGTTCCCTATTTTAAAGAACCGTAAAGACCAGCCCGGAGGCAACCTGAGCGGCGGTGAACAGCAGATGCTCGCCATTTCACGCGCCTTTATGGCCCGGCCCGGGCTTCTGCTCCTCGATGAACCGTCTTTGGGGCTTGCGCCCCTTGTGATCAAACAGATTTTCGAAATCATCACAGAATTGAACACGACAAAAGGAACCACCCTTCTTCTTGTGGAACAGAATGCCAACCTCGCCCTTAAAACTGCGCACCGGGCCTATGTGATTGAAAACGGGTGCATTACATTAACAGGAAAGGGCCGTGAACTCCTGGTTCACGACGATGTCAGGAAAGCCTATCTGGGCCTTTGACGGTTTCAAAACACCCCTTTCCACTTTCAAAAAAAATCTTCCCTGCGAATCTCCGGGCTGATAAAACGTTCGCTGACATAAAACAATGGGAGCCGACCATGAACGAACCACTGAAATCAGACATCCTTTCAGGGCTGTCCGCCGCACTTCCGATCTGTCTGGGCTATATTCCCCTGGGGCTTACATTTGGTGTCCTTGCCCAGAAAGCCGGCCTCTCTCCCCTGGACGTGGCATTCATGTCCTTTATCGTTTTCGCCGGGGGTTCCCAGTTTATCGCCGTGGCCATGTATTCCGGGGGAGCGGCCATGATGTCCATCGTGTTCACGACCTTCATGGTAAACCTTCGGCATTTTCTTATGGGTTCGTCCCTGTCGGTTTTTCTCAAAGGGAAAAACCGATGGACCCTGACCTTGTTCGCACACACCATCACCGATGAATCGTTTGTCGTCAATTCCCAGCAGTATACAAAAAAAGACTGGAACATGCGTCGGGCCCTGGTGGTCAATTATGCCGCTTACGTCTCATGGTTCATCAGTACCGTCACCGGTGCCCTGACAGGGCGATTCATTCCCGAAAACGCTTTGGGTATGGACTACGCTCTGACAGCCATGTTCATCGGACTTCTTGTGTTCCAGATGAAACACGCCGTGCATCTGGTCACGGCCATTGCTGCCGGATTCATCGCCTGCGCCATGGCCTCCCGTTTCAAGGGAAACGGATACATCATCGTTGCATCGGTATCCGCTGCTGTTTTCGGTGCGATGTTGAACAGAATGTTCGAACGGAAGGAAAATCATGATGCATGAGGACCTGGCTCTGACAGTCATAGGGATGTGGGCCGTCACGTTTTTCCCGAGGTGGCTGCCGGTTTTTGCTCTTTCAAACCGTAAACTTCCGGAACCATTGATAAAAGTCCTTGAAATGATTCCTGTGGCACTCCTCAGCGCCATTGTGTTTCCATCGATTTTTGTCTCGGAAGGCTCTCTGGATGTGACAAATACACACTGTTTCACTGCTGTTCCGACCATTCTGATCGCTTATGTGACCCGGTCTCTCATTGGAACCATTGTCGGGGGAATGCTTGTGTACTGGCTGGCGGGTTATCTTGGATAAATCGGGAAGAATACAGGACTGAAATATCTGGCGGAACATCATCCTGTCACAGATGAGGTTCCGCCATGTTTTCCGTCTCATTCATATCAGTTGACCGTCTTTCCTATGTGTTTGTCGATGAAGTTTCTGACCATGGTTTTCTGATCGTCTGAAAGACCTGAGAATTCAATGCACGCGATCCTTTTTTCAAATCGCCCTTTCTGATCTTCCCCGGCCTTGTAATCATTCACCTTTTTATAAGGAATTTTTTCAAGACAGAATCCGAAGCCTGTGACAAGGATATCCAGGGATTCCGACTCAGCCAGACATTCTCCATCGGTAAAATAAACATAAGACATTCCGGTCTCACCCATATCCCTGATCTGGCAGGCCTGGGGGGCGAGAGTTTCGATCACCGCGTAAATCCCTTCGCTGACGGCAAGGCGGTCTTCAATCCGTCTGTCGATATTCATTTCACGGTAAAGGTATTCCGTGTTGTTCTGTGCCACAACGGGTGTGGTCCGGGTTGATTTGAACCATACAGCATCGCTTTTTTTCGTTCGTGTCATCGTACTTTGCATCGTTGGCCTCCGTTGTGATTGAAAGTGTAAGTTCAGCCATAACGTGTCGAGTTAATGAATCATATCCGTCAATTGTCGTAACAGGATCAAGGGGTTTTTTCTCGGAATCGTGAGAAAAATGAAACGAGAGAATCAAACGTTAGGTGTTATATATGAAACTTGATAAACATTTGTCCATAGATCAAAACCATCATTTTCATGGGGGAACCCCCCTAACCTTCAGGTAATACATGATCATTCACCCATTCCACCCGTCAAGTGCATTAACAGTCCGGTATCAAACAAAAAACAGCCAATATCCCATAAACATTGATCATTTGTGGTTCAGCGCGTTTTCCCACTCTTCACCCGGTTTCCCCCAGTGAGCAGGAAAACCGGGATAATATCCTGATGAAAACCCGATATATCGCGATGAAATATCTCAAAGCCCGGAAGCATGCCCTTGACTTGGTCAAACCTTTTTGCAATAAGGGTGTTCATGCTGACTGAAACATTGAAGGTTTAAAACCATGAACAAACGGATTTTACTGAAATCCCAAAAAAATCTAATCCATGGAATGATCCTGGACAAGGGTCTTGATCCACGTGATTTTGAATGGGTTGAAACCTTCAGCGATCTGGACCCGGAAAAAATCATCTCACGGCTCATCAACCGTCATTCAGATTTCTTCTATTCATTTGAAATGCGCGGGGAATCCCACTTCGCCATTTTCTCCCCTGCATGCCAGTCGTATATCGGCACCGATTATCCGGGAACCTGGGATGCTCAGCAACGTTGTTTTCTAAACTGGCTCGATCTTCTCCTGAAAGAAAAAAGTGAACCGGACCTCTGGTCCCAGGGACTGAAGAACATCAGACCGATGAAGGAGGATCAGCCCAGACAGCAGACGTATATCGCCTCCCCTTCAGCCCAAAGCCCGAACCCGGCTCAGTTTTCATCACGCCTGGAAAATCTTTTGGAAACGACACGCCTGAAAGCGGAGAGGGAAATAAATTCAACCGCCGCGCCCATTCACATCAAACGATACTACGGGAAAGCATAATTTAAATAGCTAATAATTCAAGCACCCTAATCACACTTTCCTCAACAAAATGATTATACCATTTGTAAAATTGTGTCACCCAAGAATCCTGTGGAATTTTAAAATACAATATGATAATGAAAATTATCACTCAAAGTTACCAATGTTTACATTGATAATTGAGGTTTTTAAGTTTTACGTTTTGAAGAATGGGGAAAGCATGGGCCGTACTGCATATGTAAAAATGACCACATCCGTTTTCCTTTGCCTTTTGCTGACCTTTTCCGGGGCTGCACGGGCAGAAGACACTTGCGGCGTCGTGGATCTTTCCCTTCTTGGAGATGACTGGACCCTCACAAAGAAAGAAAAGGGCGTCACTCATTACTCTCAGCCTGTCAAGGGCTACGAGCTCAACGCATATAAAGGGGTCTGCACCATCAACAAATCCGTTGGCGACGTCTATTCCATGCTGACAGACGTGGCCAGTCACCCCACCTGGGTGGCCTACTGCGACTCATCATCCATCGTCAAAAAAAACTCCGACGAAGACGCCATACAGTATTACAATTTCGACATTCCCTGGCCTTTTCTGAACAGGGATATCGTGGTTCACTGCCGACAAAAAACCAACCCGCAGACAGGAACTGTCATTATCGATTGCAACGCCGTGAAAACCCCGGTTGTGCCTTTGAAAAAAAACCATATGCGTATCACCGATGCCAAACAGCGTTGGGTTCTCGAAGCCGTCGACCATGACCGTACCCGTGTGACGTTCATTGCGCTGACGAGCATTGACGGACCCGCCCCAGGCATTCTGAAACGGCTGATTTCAAATGTCATTCCATCCACAAGCCTCGAAAATTTCAAAACCGTCTCCACGAGATACGCCGCATCTCCCACGACAAAGTACATGGCACGGTCGGGGTCCGGTGAAGAAAACAAAACGACATCAGGGCTTTAATCTCATCCGCCTGAATTCTAATCCTTTTTTTACTTGAATTTTTCATTTCTTGATGTAAAACAAGTCTGCTTCTGTATTGACAATGAACTCTTTTGAATTTGCCGTTTTCCAAGAGAACTAATTTTACATGTTAAATCAGTATGAAGGAGTTAAGGCATGATCCACATTGAAGGCTTAACCAAATACTATCATGACTTCTGCGCGGTCGATCATATCAGTCTCGACATCCGCAAAGGGGAAATCATAGGTCTTCTCGGACCCAACGGTGCCGGAAAAACAACGACTCTGAGAATGCTCACCGGCTATTTTCAACCCAGCTCGGGCACTATCCGCGTCAAGGATTTTTCCGTGTCGGAAAATCCCCTGGATGTCAAAAAATGTATCGGTTACCTCCCGGAATCGGCACCGCTATACCACAACATGCTCGTTTTTGATTATCTGCATTATGTCGCAGGCATCTGGGGCTACATCGACGATGCCCGCCTGTCGAGAATCCGAAAACTTTCCGATTTGTGCGGACTTGAAGACATCATGCACAAAACCATCGGTGAACTTTCAAAAGGCTTGAAACAGAGGGTCGGCATCGCACACGCCATGATGAGCGATCCTGAAATCCTCATTCTTGACGAACCCACATCGGGCCTCGATCCGAACCAGATCGTGGAAATCCGTAAAATTATCAAGGAAATCGGCAAGGAAAAAACCATCATCCTTTCCACCCACATCCTGAGCGAGGCTGAAGCCACATGCGACAGGATCATCATCATCAACAAGGGTAAAATTGTTGCAGACGGCTCCACGGAAACCATCAGGCGGTCCCAGGACAGCGGCAGCACCATCACCGTAACGCTTAAAAACGCCTTGTTTCCAGAAGTGGAGCACGCCATGAAAGCCGTTCAAGGAGTCAGGGACATCCATAAAAAACCCTCGGAATCGGAAGATCTGCTCACCGTCGCCATCGCCTGTTCCGATGACAGGGATCTCCGTGAGGCGGTATACACCATCATTAAAAACCATCCCTGGATCATCCTTGAGTTCCATCAGGAAAGCACGTCCCTTGAAAACATTTTCCGCAATCTGACCATGGAGAACTGATATGCAACAGGTTAAACACATCTTCAAGAAAGAGCTGAAAGACTATTTCACCTCCCCCATCGCCTATATCGTCATCACCATATTTCTTATGGTGACCGGCTGGTTTTTCTTCATGACCTTTTTCCTGAACAACCAGGCGAATCTCAGAAATTTTTACGGCCTGCTGCCTTTCACATTCGCTTTTGTGATCCCGGCCGTGACCATGCGGCTTTTCTCCGAAGAAATGAGCATCGGTTCCTATGAAGTCCTCCTGACCATGCCTGTGTCCTTCAGGGATATCATTCTGGGAAAATTCCTCGCGGGTTCGGCTTTTGTGGCCGCCATGCTGCTTCCCACTCTGTCCTATCCCATCACCATCTCCTTTGTGGGCAATCTTGATCTTGGACCCATTTTCGGCGGGTATGTGGGCGCCATTCTTCTTGGCGCAGCCTACACGGCAGTGGGACTGTTCGCGTCCTCCCTCACACGCAACCAGATCGTGGCCTTCATCATCGGCCTTCTGATCTGCTTCTCCCTGACACTCATCGACAAGATGCTGCTCTTCTTTCCCGGTTCGGTGGTCAAAGTCATCGGCTACATCGGCGCGGATTACCATTTCCAGAACATCGCCAAAGGCATCCTGGATTCACGGGATATTCTGTACTTTGCCAGCCTGATATTCTTAGGACTGTACGGCACCGCACTTGCCATGGCTGAAAAGAAATAAGGAGCTCATCATGAAAAAATCGGAAAAATACATCAAATTTCTGTCCTATCTTGTGGTTGTCATCCTGGTGAACCTCGTGGGTGCCACCGTGTTCTTCCGTCTGGACCTGACGGCAAGCCGGATGTTCTCGCTGTCGGACATCAGTGAAGAAGCTGTTTCAAGCTTAACCGAGCCCATGACCATCCATGTGTTTTTCACCGAAGATCTTCCGGCTCCATACAACACCAACCGAAGGCATCTCCAGGATCTCCTTACGGAATACGAACTTTCTGCCAACAAACGCTTCTTTCATTACGAATTCCACGACATCTCCCCGGCGGCTGACGAGAATGACGCGTCCAGGAAAAACAAGGAAATGGCCGAAAGTTACGGCATCAATCCCGTCAATATACGCATGATCGAGCAGGATGAGATGAAAGTCAAAAGCGCCTACATGGGCCTTGTCATCATTCATGGAGATCTGATTGAACGCATTCCCGCCCTCACCGATGTGGACATGATCGAATACACCCTGACCACCCGAATGAAAAAAATGAACAACAAGATCAGCGTTCTCAACGGGCTTCAGAAAAACATCAGCGTCGATCTCATCATGTCCTCCTCACTGAAACAGATGGGACCGGCCATGAGGCTTGACAATCTTCACACCATTCCTGAAAGTGTTGAAAACACGGTGAAAAAAATCAATGAAAAAAGCTACGGCAAACTGACCTACGCCTACCATGATCCGTCAGCCGACACAGCGGTGAAAGAGAAATTCGCCAAGAACAACATCCTCACCCTGAAATGGAACGCCATGGGTGCCACCATACCCGAAGGAGAAGGCAGTATCGGACTTGTGGTGTCCTACGGCGGAAAATCCGTGGACATTCAAGTGCTTCACGCGATGAACATTCCCATCATCGGAACCCAGTATGAACTGGCCGGAATGGAAGACCTGGAAAACCAGATCAACGGAGCCATCGAATCCCTGGTGGACATCAACGAAAAGATCGGCTACCTGACCGACCACGGAACCCTCAACCGCCTGGGTTCAGGGAACCCCATGATGGGCGGCGGCCAGTCGGACATGAACAGTTTCAACACCCTCATCGCCCAGAATTATTCCGTGAAAGATGTCAATCTGGCAACCGACGGCATTCCAGGCGATATCAACAGCCTGATCATCGCCAACCCCACGGGGAATTTCACGGATTACGAGCTGTTTCAGATCGACCAGGCCCTGATGTCCGGTAAAAACCTGGCCCTCTTTATCGATTCCTTCATGGAAGTCCAGCAGCAGAACAACCCCTTCGGGATGAACCAGGGTCCCGGATTCCAGCCCGTCGACACCGGTCTTTCAAAGCTCCTGGCCCATTACGGCCTGACCATCAGTCCCTCCTATGTGCTGGATGAAAACTGCTTCAAGCAGAACATGCAGCAGTTCGGCGGCGGCGAACGTTCCATTTATTTCGCTCCGCTGATCCAGAACGAAAACATCGACGACAGCCTGGACTTCATGACCAACATCAAGGGTCTTGTCACCATGCGGATTTCCCCCATCACGGCGGATGAAGCGACCCTGTCCAAAATGGGCGTCAAAGCGGTTCCCCTGTTCACATCTTCTGACAAATCCTGGGAAATGAAAGACAATATCAACCTGAACCCCATGTTCATGGCTCCTCCCCGTGATGACGTTGAAAAGAAGAAATACACCCTCGCCTACTACCTGGAAGGAACATTCACCAGCTATTTTGATGGCAAACCCGTTCCGGTGAAAGACGCCAATGTTGGTAAGGACGAAAATCCCGGTGAAACGAAACCTGCGGACCCTGCCCCAAACAGCATAAAAAACGAGGGCGGTTTCATCGCCAAAAGCAAACCCGCCAAGATTCTCCTGGTCTCTTCCGCTGAAATGCTCAAGGACAGCATGCTTGACCAGGAAGGCCAGAGTCCCAACGCCACGTTTGTCTTAAACGCCATTGACGCGGTGAACGGCAAAAACGGAATCGCCCATATGCGCAGCAAGAAGCAGGGTTTCAACCCCCTGGAACAGACCGGACCTCTGGCCAAAACAGCGCTGAAAGTGATCAACATCGCCGGGCTTCCCGTTCTCGTGGTTCTGTTCGGTGTGTTTGTGTGGATCCGCCGCAAGGCACGAAGAAAACAGATCCAGATGATGTTCGTCAAATAACATGAATTAACGGAAGACCTGTAATGATAAAGGTGACATCATGAAAAACATCAAAAAAGAGTATCTCATTCTTGGAATGGCGATCGTTATCCTCTCAGCTTATCTGCTGTTACACAATGAGGGAGGGACCCCGGTGGATCTGCCCGTCCTTCCGGATATTTCAAAAACAGACATAGCAAAGGTCGAAATCGCCAAGGCCGGAAAAACACTGACCCTCATAAAGAAAGAATCGGGATGGGTGATCGGGGAAAACAGCCTCCCTGCGGACAGTGTCCAGGTCCGGGCCATGGTGGACAACATCAAGAATCTCAAACTCACGGCCCTTGTTTCCGAATCCGACGACTACTCCCGGTACGACCTGGATGACGAGCACAAAATCAAGGTGACCGCTTTCAGTAAAGATCAGATCGCCCGGACCTTCGATCTTGGAAAAACCGCGAGCTCATACCGCCATACGTTCATCAGGCTGGACAATGACAAACGGGTGTTCCACGCAGAACAGAACTTCAGGGAAGCGTTTGACAAACCGGAAAACGATCTGACGGACAAAAAAGTTCTGGCCTGTGACGCGGAAACCATCACCCGTATCGAGGGTCATCTGGACAGCGCGTCATTCGGATACACGAAAAAGAAAGAGACCGCGCAGGCAAACCCGGACGCGAAGACCGCCGACACACCGCAGAAGCCCGGCGAAAAATCACCTGACGCATCCTCACAAACCCGTGACATCTGGGCCGACATGGCCGGAAAAGAAATCGACAAGACAAAAATCTCTCAATTCCTGGGTCTGTTTTCAAACCTCACCTGTTCCGCCTATGTTACGGGTTCGAAAAAAGAAGATTTCACAGGCCCGCAGATCCTGATCACACTGACCGGAGCGAAACCCCTTTCCCTCTCCATCTTCCCCAAAAAAGAGGGACAGGACGGGTATCCCGCCGTTTCCAGCGAAAATCCGTTCCCTTTCCTTCTTCCTGAGGAAAAGGTGGATGAAATCAAGAACAAACTGAGTGGTTTATAAACGCACTTCAGCCGTGACGGGCCATCCGGCCCGTCACGGTGAACATCCTTTCAGGGAGACACCCGCCATGACAAAAAAAATACTGATTACCGGAGGTGTGGCCGGTGGGGCCACCGCCGCCGCACGAATCCGCAGACTGGATGAACACGCTGAAATCATACTTCTTGAACGTGGCGAATACATCTCTTTCGCCAACTGCGGCCTGCCGTATTACATCGGCGGGGCCATCAAAAAACGTGACGACCTCCTGGTCACAACCGCCGAGGATTTCACGGCCAGATACGCCATCGACATCCGGCCGTTCTCGGAAGTCACCGCCATTTTCCCCGATGAGAAAACCGTTGAAATCCGGCACGTCAAAACCGGCACGGTGTACCGAGAAACATACGATCATCTGATCCTGTCACCCGGAGCAGCCCCGCTGAAACCGCCCATCGACGGCATCGACGATGAACGGATTTTCACGTTGAGGAACATCCCCGACACGGACCGGATCAAAACCTTTGTGGACACCCGATCTCCGAAATCAGCCGTGGTGGTGGGCGGCGGTTTCATCGGCCTTGAAATGGCTGAAAACCTCGCACATCGCGGGATTAAAGTGACTATCGTCGAAATGGCCGATCAGGTGATGACGCCCATAGACTATGAAATGGCCCATCTGGTTCACAGCCATCTGAAACGCAAAAATGTGACGCTTTTTCTGAACAACGGAGTCAAGCGGTTTTTACCCAAACCCGAAGGGATCGGTGTTGAAACCAAGGAAGGCAACGTCATCCTCTGCGACATGGTTCTCTTTTCAGCAGGCGTCAGGCCGGAAAACAAGCTGGCCATGGATGCGGGCCTGACCGTGGGCGAGCGTGGCTGTATAGCCGTCAACGATGCTCTTCAGACATCCGACCCCCTGATTTACGCAGTGGGAGACGCCATCGAAACACGGGATTTCATCACCGGCGCAGCAACCATGATCCCACTCGCCGGACCTGCCAACAAACAAGGCCGGATTGCGGCAGACAATGTCACGGGCCGAAGGACGCCGTTCAAAGGAGCCCTTGGGACAGCGGTGGCCAAGGTGTTCGATCTGACGGTCGCCTCCACGGGAAAAAATGAAAAATCGCTGAAATCCCAGAACGTTCCGTATAAAAAAAGCTACACCACCTCCGGGTCCCACGCGTCGTATTACCCCGGTTCAGAAAGTATGAGCATCAAGCTTTTGTTCTCGCCCTCAAACGGGAAGATCTTGGGTGCCCAGATCGTCGGGGGAAAAGGCGTGGACAAACGCATCGACGTCATCGCCACGGCCATCAGAGGCGGTCTGACCGTCTACGACCTGGAGGAACTGGAACTGGCCTATGCCCCGCCCTATTCGTCGGCTAAAGATCCGGTCAATGTGGCGGGTTTCGTGGCTGCCAACATCCTTAAAGGCGATGTGGAAACGGTGTATCCCGAAGACCTTCACAGGCTTGATTCTTCGAATCATGTGATCGTGGATTTGAGGACACCTTTTGAAGTGAAGCATTTCGGAGCGTTGAAAAACGCCGTGAACATCCCGGTGGATGACCTCAGAACCCGATTGAGCGAGCTGGACAGAAACAAAACATATGTTCTTTACTGCGCCGTGGGATTACGGGGTTATATCGCATACCGGATTCTCACCCAGCACGGGTTCAAAGCGAAAAATCTCAGCGGCGGCATGACACTGTGCGGTCATTGCGGCGATCTCCTTGCCTGATTCTGTTTGTTTAAAAAAGAAGCCTGCGGCTTGTCCCAGGCTTTTTTTTATTGTATGTCTTTAGCTTCATTTTTTAGAGGAGACATACCATGGTTAAACTGGAGATCAACGGCATCACCGTCGAAGCGGAAGAATCCCAAACCCTTCTCGATGTCATTCGCGAACACAGGCTGGCTGCCATTCCCACCCTGTGTCAGTTCAAGGATCATAGCCCGTTCGCGTCCTGCTCCCTGTGCGTCGTCGACGTAAAGGGCGCGCCCAATCTGAAACGGACCTGCGCCACCCCGGTCACGAACGGCATGGTGGTCACCACGGAAACCCCGCAGGTGATGAAAGCCCGGCAGACCAACCTGGAACTCCTTCTTTCCAACCACAAGGCCGATTGTTACGCCCCGTGCCGGCTCGCCTGTCCTGCCGGGGTGGACATTCAGGGTTACATCGCCCTCAGCCGGCGCGGCCTGTACTCGGAAGCCATCCGCATGATCAAGGAAACCAACCCCCTTCCCATGGTCTGCGGCAAAGTCTGCGCCAAACCCTGTGAAGACCGGTGCCGGAGAAACTTCATCGACTCGCCGGTGGACATCAAAAACATCAAACGCTATGCCGCGGCAAAAGACCTTGAGGCTAACGGTGCCTATACCACGCCCCTTCCCGGCCCCGAAACCGGCAAACATGTGGCCGTCATCGGCAGCGGACCTGCAGGTCTTTCCGCCGCCTTTTTCCTGAGGAAGAAAGGCCATGCCGTCACCATCTTTGAAATGATGCCCAAAGCCGGCGGCATGATGCGTTACGGCATCCCCGAATACCGTCTGCCCAAAGCCGATCTTCAAACCGAGATCGACTCCATTATAAACATGGGCGTCAGCATCGAGTTCAACAAAAAACTGGGTATGGATTTCACGTTCGACAGCCTCAAGGCCCAGGGTTTTAACGCCATTTTCGTGGGCATCGGCGCACAGCTTGGAAGCGACGCACGGACAAGCGGTGGAGATCTTGACGGCGTGATTCAGGGCGTGGATTTCCTTCGTGACGTGAGTCTGGGTATCGCACCGAAACTTTCGGGCAAAGTTTTCGTGGTGGGAGGCGGGAACACCGCCATCGACGCAGCCAGGACCGCCCTCCGCTATGGGGCGTCCTCGGTGTCCATCGTCTACCGGAGGACCGAGGCGGAAATGCCTGCGGCTGTTGAGGAAATCCATGACGCCAAAGAAGAGAACATCCGGCTCATGCTGCTCACCAACCCCGTGGAGTATCTGGGGGATAACGGGAAACTCACGGCGGTGAGGCTGGTAAAAATGGGCCTTGCCGAGCCCGACAGCTCGGGCAGAAGACGGCCAGTGGTCATCGAGGGCAGTGAATACGACGAGCCTGTGGATACGGTGATCGAGGCCATCGGTCAACGCGTGGACACCTCGAACCTGGAAGACATGAAACTCACCCGCTGGAATTCCATCGCCGCAGACGATAAAACCTTCGCCACAAACGTGGACGGCGTGTTCGCAGGAGGCGACGCCGTCTCCGGCCCGTCCATCATCATTTCCGCCGTGGCCCATGGCCGGAAAGCAGCCCATGCCATGGATCTTTATCTGTCGGGCCGGACAATCACCCCGGAAAACCTGTTTTCCTTTTATATGGCCAAGGAAGACTTCGGGGTTCTCGGCCGGGAGGACTTCAGCGACCATCCTGTCGTGGAGCGGATCGACATCCAGAAGGCCGACACATCACGGCGTGTAACCTCTTTCGAAGAAGTGGAACTGGGTTTTTCCGATGAAGACAACCAGAAAGAAACCGCCCGATGCCTGGAATGCGGTTGCCAGGACGTTCTTAACTGCAAACTCAAGGAATATTCCGCCGAATACGCAGCCGACAAACACCGGTTCATTTTCCATCCGGTGAAAGAGACGCCTTTTTCAAAGGTGGCTCCCCTTTACCCCATTGAAAAAGACAACCCGTTCATCATCCGGAATTTCGCCAAATGCATTCTCTGCGGCCAGTGTGTCCAGGCCTGCCGTGAAGTCCAGGTGAATGACGCCATCGATTTCGGATACCGTGGCGTCAAGGCCAAAATCATCGCCCGTGGCGACATGCCCCTTAAAGATTCGGACTGCGTGTTCTGCGGTGAATGCGTCCAGGTCTGCCCGGTGGGCGCTTTGACGGAAAAAAACGTGATCTACCGGGGTGAACCCTTTGAAGAAAAAACCGTGAAATCCACCTGCACTTACTGCGGCGTGGGTTGCCAGATCGATGTCCACGTCAAGGCGGACCGGGTGATGCGGATCACAGGAAATGAAGACAGCGCCCCCAACCACGGAAGCCTCTGCGTCAAAGGGCGGTACGGATTCGATTTCATCGCGTCTGAAGAACGTCTGAAATCACCGATGATCAGGGAGAACGGTGCGTTCCGCGAAGCGTCCTGGGACGAAGCCCTGACACTTGTTGCGGATCGTCTGACCGCCATCAAAACTGAAAGCGGTCCTTTAAGCATCGGCGTTCTCACATCCGCACGCATCACCAACGAAGAAAACTATGTGGTCCAGAAATTCGCACGGGGGGTATTGAAGACCAACAACCTGGATCACTGCGCCCGTCTCTGACACAGCTCCACTGTAGCCGGTCTGGCTGCAAGTTTCGGCAGCGGTGCCATGACAAACCCCATCGCGGACATCGAGAAAGCCGACGTCATTCTCATCACCGGTTCCAATATCACGGAAAACCACCCCGTGATCTCAACCTATGTGAAACGTGCGGTGATGTTCAAAGGAACCAGGCTCATCGTGGCGGATCCCCGGAAAATCAGAATTGCGTCTTTAGCAAGCTCGTGGCTGAGGCCCCATCCCGGAACTGACGTGGCCTGGATCAACGGCATCATGCATGTGATCATCAAGGAAGGACTCGAAAACAAAGCGTTTATAGAAACCCGCTGTGAAGACTTCGAGTCCCTTAAAAAAAGCGTGGAAACGTTCACGCCGGAAACCGTGGAAAAAATCACCGGCATTCCGGCGGCTGACATTATCGACGCAGCCCGTCTCTACGCAAAAGCGAAAGCCGCGTCCATCCTTTACTGCATGGGCATCACCCAGCATGTGAGCGGTACGGACAACGTGAAGTCCCTTGCGAACCTCGCCATGCTCTGCGGTCATCTGGGCAAGGAAGGCGCGGGGGTCAATCCCCTGCGTGGTCAGAACAATGTCCAGGGTGCCTGCGACATGGGCGGTCTTCCCAACGTGTTCTCCGGCTATCAGGCCGTATCCGATCCTGCTCAGGTGAAAAAAATGGAGGACGCCTGGAACGTCAAAGGTCTCAGCACCACGCCCGGGCTGACCGTCACGGAAATGATTCCCAAAGCCCACTCCGGCGAGATCAAGGCCCTTTACATCGTGGGTGAAAACCCTCTGGTTTCGGATGCCGACATCAACCATGTAACCGAAAGTTTCAAACACCTGGAGTTCATGGTGGTCCAGGACATCTTCATGACAGAAACGGCGAACATGGCTGACGTGGTTCTACCCTCCCTCTGTTTTGCCGAAAAGGACGGAACGTTTACAAACACCGAACGAAAAGTCCAGAGAGTTCGGAAAGCCGTGAACGGTCCAGGTTCAGCCAGAACCGACTGGGAAATCGTGGCCGCTGTTTCGAATCTCATGGGTTATCCCATGAATTACACGGACAGCCGGGAGATCTTTGACGAGATCGGCACTGTCACCCCATCTTACGCAGGTATCAGTTACGACCGGCTGGAAACGGAAGGCCTACACTGGCCCTGCCCCACTGCGGATCATCCGGGCACGAAAATTCTTCACACCGGCGGCTTCACACGGGGCAAAGGAAAATTTCACGCCATTGATTTCGTGCCTCCGGCTGAAGCGACCGACAAAGACTACCCCCTTGTCCTGACCACCGGACGGGTGCTTTACCACTACCACACCGGAACCATGACACGGAAAAGCGACGGGCTCAACGAACGAGCACCCGAATGTTTCGTGGAGATCTCAAAAAAAGACGCCGCTGCCTTCGGAATTGGCCATGGAGCGAAGGTCGGAATCACTTCCCGGAGAGGCCATATCACCGCCAGTGCCGTTGTATCCGATAAAGCCGTGCCCGGAACTGTTTTCATTCCCTTCCATTATGCCGAAGCCGCAGCCAACCTGCTAACCCACGCAGCCCTTGACCCGGTATCGAAAATCCCGGAATTCAAAGTCTGCGCCGTTTCCATTTCAGCCATTGTTTCCTGACCTGTCGGACCGGGGGTGACTTATTCCAGCACCTCCGGTTTTTCCATCGGCACAGGCCTTCCCATGACCCGGCCGAAATTTTTATTTACCTCGGGTGTGAATTTGTTTATGATATCAATAAATATCACAATTAAAATACATTAACAATTCAGGAAGATATATATCATGGCAACCAAGGTTCTCGTTCTCGAAAACACCGAAGGCATCATTGAACTCCTCACCTTCTCCCTGTCATCGGATTACGATGTGATCTCAGCCTTAAACCATGACGAAGCCCTTTCTGCGATTGCCAGAGACAATCCCCCCCTTGTGATTTTTGATATCAAAGACATGGATGGGATCGAGTTCCTGTGTAAAATCAAGAAACAAAGTCCACAGACCGAAGTGATCACCCTGGCGGACCTGAACCTCAAGGACCTGGCCGTCACCAGCCTCAAATACGAAGCCTCGGATTTCATCCTGAAGCCGGTGACCGGTGAATCCCTTGAAATCGTGCTTGAGCGAGCCCTTAAAAATCTCGCCATGAAAAAAAGGCTGTCTCCCGCAACGGGTGACGTCTTTCCAACGGTGGTGGATGTGGAACGGCTGTCCGCTGTCAAGCAGGTCATTGACGCCCTTTCCTCCAATGATGAATCCACGGGACAATCTCACATTCTTTCAATTCACACCAAAAAAGGTGTTATCCTGAAGACCAGCTCGGAGCACAAACGAATCTTCGGCAACATGGAAGGCCGGAAAAGCTGGGATATGTTCACACGCAGCACACTGACCCCGGAAGAATGCCCTGCTGCACGTGTTTTCAAAACCGGAACACCTTGCACCCTCGAAACAGACCTTCCCCTTAAAAACGGCAATGTCCTTCGTGCCCGGATTTTCACAGCACCCCTCATCAACCAGAACGACCAGACCGATCTGGTCATTGAAAACATCACCCTCATTTCATAGAGGCATCGGTCGAGTTTTTAATGGCTCATCTCCATGGAAAGGCAAGCGTGGTCTGAAGTTGATGCATTTCTTTCCATTCAGTAAGCGAAAAGCTCCTGCAGACAGCTTTCATAAAAAACCATCTTGACAGCCGCCGCCATATATCTTAATAAATACTGAAGGAGGTGAAGTATTGATTAAGAACAACATCAAATACGAATTCGGCGGAAAGCTGAGGGCGGTCCGTGAACGGAAAAACATCACATTGAAAGATGTGGCGGCCAGTGCGGGTGTCAGTGAAAGTCTGGTATCCCAGATCGAGCGAAACAAGGTGTCCCCGTCCATCGATACCCTTCTGACCTTGGCCGATGTGCTTGGGATCGACCATGAATACCTGTTCAGCGATTACAAAAAGACCAAGAAAGTGTCTGTTTTGAAAAACGGAACAGGCGGGACGCTGACCCAGAACCAGGTGACCTTGAACCAGCTTTCACGAACGGAAGACCTCTCGGAAGATCATTCCATGGAGGCTTTCATGCTGGACATTGAAATCGGCGGTGAAAAAGGCGATATGGAATACGGCCATGCGGGCAAGGAGTTCGGGCTGATCCTTGAAGGTTGCTGCGAACTGGTTTACGGAACGGAAACCTATCTCCTTGAAAAAGGTGACACCGTGTCCTTTCCGTCGGACATTCCCCATACGCTGAAAAACACGGGTCATGAACGGTTGAAGGCTCTTTGGATCATCACGCCGCCCCGTCTGCTTTTTGCACGAAAATAATGCAGACGTTCGCGGCAATCAATAATCATGATAAATAAGCATCACGCAAACAATAACGAAACATCAGGGAGGTTTTATGGGAAAAACCATTGCGGAAAAAATTTTTGACTCCCATCGTGTGGACAACCCGTTCGGCGACATCCACGTGATCCGTCTCGACGCAGTGTTCTGTCACGAGATCACCACGCCGGTGGCCATCAACGATCTGGTGAGCCGGGGCATGGACCGGGTGTTCGACCCGAAAAAAATCAAGGCGGTCATCGATCATGTAACCCCGGCCAAAGATTCCAAGACGGCACTTCAGGGAAAAATCCTGAGAGACTGGGCCAGACGCCATGACATCATCGATTTTTTCGACATCGGAAAAAACGGGGTCTGCCACGCCATCTTTCCTGAAAAAGGATTTGTAAGACCCGGTTACACCATCATCATGGGCGATTCCCACACCTGCACCCACGGGGCTTTTGGAGCCTTCGCCGCCGGCGTGGGCACCACGGACCTTGAAGTGGGCATCCTCAAAGGCGTCTGCGCTTTCCACTATCCCAAGAGCATCAAAGTGGTGGTGGACGGAGAACTTCCCAAGGGCGTTTTCGCCAAGGATGTGATTCTCGCCATCATCGGCAGACTCGGCGTGAACGGTGCCACCAACAAGGTCATTGAATTTGAAGGCAGCGTGGTGGACAGCATGAGCATGGAAGCGCGCATGACCCTCTGCAACATGGCCATTGAAGCCGGAGGGACCTGCGGAATCTGCGCCCCGGACATGACCACCGTGGACTATCTCTGGGATTTTATCAAGGACGACTATAAAGACAAGGACTCCGCCCTTGCCGATTTCAGGACGTACACCGCCGATGCCGACGCGGAATACGACCAGGTCATCCGCATGAACGCCGCCGAACTTTCCCCCATGGTCACCTTCGGGTACAAACCCGACCAGGTGAAACCGGTGAAAGACATGGAGGGCACGGCGGTTCATCAGGTGTATATCGGTTCCTGCACCAACGGCCGCCTCGAAGACCTCCGCATCGCGGCTGAAATCCTCAAGGGCAAGACCATCAGTCCCGAACTTCGGGCCATTGTGTCTCCGGCGACTCCGGACATTTTCAAAAAAGCCCTGGATGAAGGCATCATCAAAATTTTCATGGATGCCGGCTTCTGTGTCACCAACCCCACCTGCGGGGCGTGCCTGGGTATGAGCAACGGCGTTCTCGCCGAAGGCGAAGTCTGTGCGTCCACCACCAACCGTAACTTCAACGGACGCATGGGCAAAGGCGGCATGGTTCATCTGATGAGCCCGGCCACGGCGGCGGAAACAGCGGTTGCAGGCGTCATTAAAAATTCCTCAATGTACAAGGGTTAGGGAGGTTAGGTATGAAACAGTTTAACGGAAAAGTTCTTTTTCTCGACCGTTCGGACATCAACACCGATGAAATCATTCCGGCCCGGTACCTGACGGAAATCAGCAAAGAAGCTCTCAAACCCTATCTCCTGGAAGATCTCGAACTCCAGGGTTTTGATGTAAAAAAAGATATCGAACCGGCCCAGGTGGTGATTTCAAGGGCCAACTTCGGCTGCGGGTCTTCCCGGGAACACGCGCCCTGGGCTTTTGAAGTCAACGACATCAATCTGGTCATCGGTGAAAGTTTCGCCCGGATTTTCAAGCAGAACATGTTCAACTGCGGCATGATGGCCGTGGAACTTGCACCGGAAACCATTGACGAGATTTTCAGCACATTCAAAGGCAAGGAAACAACCCTTGAAACCGATCTGGCGTCAGGCACGTTCACCCTTTCATCCGGTTCCGTGAAAAAGGAAATCCCCTTTTCCATCTCCGGTTTCGACCGCGCCCTGGTGGAAGCGGAAGGATGGGTGGGATATGCTGACAAACATTATTGATTGACAGCTTTTCGGGAATTCCTCTGCAAACCTCGGAATTCCCGAGATAAAAAATTGAGATTTCAAGGGAGATGGGTTATAAAAAATCATCGCTCGTTTCTTTTGAACATGGCGGGGCGGGGATAAAACCCCGCCTCTTTATTATGGATTTGGATAAAACATGAAACGATTTGAACAGCTGTTTGAAGAGCTGAAAGCCAAAGCCCTGACAAACGATCCCAACTCCGGCACAGTCAAGGCCCTGGCCCAGGGCAAGCATTTCATCGGGAAGAAAATTCTGGAAGAAGCCGGAGAAGTGTGGATGGCCGCAGAATACGAAGGACAGCAAAAAACAGCGGAAGAAATATCCCAGCTGCTGTACCATGTCCAGGTGATGATGATCGCCTGCGGACTTGAACTGGACGATGTTTATCAATACCTCTAACCCAAGGTGATTCATGCTTAAAATCGCAATTCCCAACAAAGGTTCATTGTCCGAAGACTCCATCGCCCTTTTTTCCGACGCCGGATACCGTGTCCGAAGGTACAGCCGGGAACTGAAACTCTGTGACCTTGAAAACCGGATTGAATTCATATTTTTAAGACCCAAGGACATCGCCGTTTATGTTGGCAACGGCACCTTAGACCTTGGCGTGACCGGCCGGGACCTTGTAACGGACAGCGAAGCGGATGTGGAAGAGATCTGCGCCCTGGGTTTCGGTAAATCGGATTTTTATTACGCGGTGCCAAGGGAAAGCGATCTTGTTCCCGAACAGTTCGAAGGCAAGCGCATCGCCACATCCTATCCCAACCTTGTGGCCATCGATCTGCACAAACGGAAAATCAAGGCCCGGATCATCAAACTGGACGGTGCCATTGAAATTTCCATCAACCTGGGTGTGGCCGACATCATCGCCGACGTGGTTCAGACCGGCCGGACACTGCTTGAAGCCGGACTCAAAACCGTGGGTGACGCGGTGATGAATTCCGAAGCCGTGATCATCGGAAGGGACGCTTCGGTGGCTGAAAGACCCGAGGTGAAATCGGTGATCGACCGCATCAAAGGCATTGTGGTGGCTCGGGAGTATGTGATGATCGAATACGACGTGTCGGAAGAAAACCTTGAAAAAGCCTGTGAAATCACGCCGGGCATCGAATCACCCACGGTTTCCCCGCTGAACCGGAAAGGCTGGTTCGCCGTGAAAGCCATGGCCAGAAAAAAAGGCATCAACGGAGTCATCGACGCCCTGTGTCTTGCCGGATGCAAAGGAATCATCGTATCCGACATCCGGACATGCAGAATTTGATTTAAACAAATCAAAGGAGTTTCCCTAAAAATGGTATTTCTCACAGGCATGGCCGGAATCTTTTTTACATCCTATCTTGGGAAATCAGGCATCGTCTATGCTTTCATCATCGCTGTGTGCATGGAGGTGATGAACCTTGTCATGATGACCAAAGTGGCAAAAAAAGCCGAAGACGTCATTCGCGAACGGTTTCACAAAATCATCGAGGGATACAAGGAGCGGGAGAAAGTCTTCGAAGAATCCGACGCGTCAACCAAGCGGAGCAACGAAGCCCTCGAAAAGCAACTGAAAGAATACATCGACAACGTGGGCGCTCTTGAAAAACAGCTCAGGGAAAAGGAAAACCAGGTGGCCCAGTACCGGGAAACCATCGCCCGTCAGGAAAAAATCATCGCCGCGGCCACCAAGCCGGTATGGGACTGATATGGAACGCAACGAAGAAACCCTGAAAACCTATCGAAAAGTCCTTTCCATTGCCGGGTCGGACAGCTCCGGGGGAGCAGGCATCCAGGCCGATCTCAAAACATTCTCGGCCCTGGGCTGCTACGGCATGACCGTGATCACCGCCCTGACGGCCCAGAACACCACTGGCGTCACTGGGGTCTGGCCCATGGACCCGGACTGTGTGGCCCTGCAGATGGACGCCGTTCTCGATGACATCGGGGCTGACGCCGTGAAAATCGGCATGCTCTGGAGCCTGGAGCTGGCGGAACGTGTGGCGGCCCGTCTGGTGAAACACAAAGCCCGGAACGTGGTGTTCGACCCCGTCATGGTGGCCCAGAGCGGAGACCGGCTGATGGAACTTCAAACCGCAAGGGAACTGGCCCGGTGTCTTTCCGGTGTTTCAACCATCATCACCCCCAATGTTCCGGAAGCCTCATTGCTTCTGGGGTACGATATACCCGACCTTGCCTCCATGGAACAGGCCGCGCGGGATCTCGCGTCCTGGGGCTTCGGCCATGTTCTCCTCAAAGGCGGACATCATGAGACTGAAAAAGCTGAAGACCTGCTCTTCTCAAAACAGGGAAACACGGTCACCATTTTTGAAAGCGTTCGGGTGGACACGAAAAACAACCACGGGACCGGATGCACCCTGTCCTCAGCCATCGCATCCTTTCTCGCCCACGGGCTTGATCTGCATGAGGCCTGCCGCAGAGCCAAGACGTACATCACCTGCGCCCTAGAACACGGAGCCTTATACGCTCTGGGCCATGGCCACGGACCGGTTCACCATTTTCACGGAATCTGGGAATAGAATCACAGACATCTCCGCTGTATGTCACCCCACCCCATCGCGGGTGCGGCCTGTTTCTACAAAGCATCAAAAAAAATGAACGTTCTTTGAGACTAAACCATTCCGAATATATTGATTTTGATTTTTCTCAAAATTTCACAGACCCGGGAATATAGGACATTGTCTTCAGCTTCTTCAGCAGCGCTTCCAGGTTCTCC
>DYJE01000056.1 GCA_020723285.1 Desulforapulum autotrophicum
GTATAATCATATGAATTTTCATGGCTTTTATGGCCAATTTTGGACACCGTTGTTAAAAGAGAAGGGGGTCAAGTCTCCGTTTGACCTTTTTTACATCATTGAACCCAATGAAACCGGTGAACGTGGACTTCCCGCTGCCCAACCTGCCTTCATTCAAATACCGCTCTATATTTTGGATAGTTGACTTTGACTCACAAGTATCTTTCTTTTTATGAACATCATTCCCGGTTCGAACGCAATACAAGTGTCATGATTCCAAATCCACCACCATTTTTGGATCGTCGAAAGAAGCTGGGGGATTTTATCCTGACAGGTGAAGAAAACAGCTTCGGCGTTGATGTCAGACTAATGATGGGTCAGTATGTCCCTCATACCCTTGGCTTTTTTCCAATCCACATCAGGGTAGCGGGGAAGCAACTCACCGCCGGTGATTTTATCAAGATTTTTAAGGGATTCCCCTATAGCGATAAGCATCATGCAGATGGAATCCATTTTTTCCATACCACCGGGCGAATCCGTAAAACCGTAAACGTTTTCTATGGGCTAAAAACGGAAAAGGATTTTATCGGCAGCCTCTTTGATCTGGCGAAGCACTTCAAGGGTGAGGTCTTTGTCACGCATACACGGCTTCCCCGTCAATTTTCAGTTTCAGAAAAGGATTCATGGTATCCCGGTATGTGACCAGATCCACTGGCCTTTGAAATCGTTCTTCAAGATCCTGTTTGATCCCTGCGAGCAGAAAAAGATCCGGTTTTTCAATTCGAACCACAACGTCCACATCGCTGTCTGCCCTTATGTCATTGCGGGCGACCGAACCGAAGATGCCTATATCAATAATCCCGTTTTTACCGGCGTTTTCCCGCTTGTATTCATTCAATACAGAAAGTATTTCCTGCCTGTCCATGTAAAAGCCTTTTGAATCGTCAGAGATTCATGAAAAATTTGTGTTTTATCACAGCCGGTTGCTTTGTATGATGCCCTTTGAACGGATGGGTTGTCAATATGGGAAAACAGGTCAAGTCTCCGTTTAGCCTTTATCAAACACTACGTTAATTGAAAGTCACTATATAAAGGTCGACCATCCTTTTATCCAGGGTCGTGATCTCAGAAGAGGGATTTAAAATTGATTATTGATCTGTCCCATGTTGTTTTGAAATCACGCTGATACTCGACAAATTCCCCTCTGGTGTCGTTACCAGAAGATGAAAATGATTGGCAAAGCATCCTGAATCAAAAATCAAGCAAAAATAGCCCCTATTCGTGCAAGGACATCATCCATGATTTCCGGCGGCACGCTTTCTATCCTCCGGGCATTTCGGGCTTCCAGATCCATGGCCCGGGGTTGATCGCACCGGATCACGCCGGTGGTCTCCGTGCCTGCATGGTCCAAAGAGACTGCAAAGCCTCTTGTCCTGGCGATGTTTCCGCCGGAGGTGATGGGGAGCACGATGGGGGTTTTTGTGATTCGATTGAACGGACCGGGAGACACGATCAGCACGGGACGGGTGCCTCGTTGCTCGTGGCCTGATACCAGGTCAAGCCGAACCAGATAGATATCTCCCCTCTCCATCATATCAGCTCGTTTCCTGATGGCGCGCTATCAAGCCATTCCCGATCTTCCGGGGTGATGTCGGCGGTTACATCGCATTGGGCCAGCAGTTCGACCAGAGTGTATTGAGGCCTGGGTGACGGGGTGGCTATGATCTGCCCGTTGTCAACAGTCAGCCCTATAGTCGAATCTTTGTCTAAATGGAGCATGTCAAGGATCGCCGGGGGGACAGCCATCATGACGGACCCACCGACCTTTCTAAGTTTGATTGTGTACATGTCTTTCTCGCCCCTTATTGTTATATAAAAATATAATTTGCATTGTTTTAAAACTCAAGCTGCATTTTTCAAGTTGTAATCACGATATTACCAACGGATTTCACTCTCGATCCGCTGCTTCGGTTGATTCTCTATCCGCATAAAACGAACGCTCGTTCTATTTTATTGACATCCTCTGATTTATGTGGGATGAGCAGGGCTGTGTCATGCCATGGACGGCTGTGCAAAGAAGACGGATCGAACTTAGACTTTGAAAAAAAGGAGATTCCCATGTTTCCCGACGACCAGGACCCCTACGGATTGAAACAGCTTGACCACGCCAAAACCCGGGCCACGGCCATGGGCGGTGCGAAAAAAGTCGAAAAGCAGCACGCAAAGGGACTGCTGACAGTGAGGGAAAGGATCGAAGGGCTTGTGGATCCGGGAACCTTCGATGAGCAGGGGCTTCTTTGCCACAGCGATCTTCCCGAGGCCAAAGACAAGACCCCGGCGGACGGCAAGGTGGTGGGTTACGGGGCCATCGACGGACGTACGGTTTTTGTTTCGGGTGACGATGTGACGGTGCTTGCCGGTGCAGGCGGGCGGAGGGGCGTTGAAAAACTGATCCGAAACGCCGAGATCGCCGCCAAACGTGGTTACCCCTGCATCCACCTGGGTGACGGCGGCGGGGCGAGACTGCCGGACATCATGGGTTCGGTGGGCATGATGAGCATGACCTACCCCATCAAAGGCCCCTGCCGAGACCGACAGGTGCCACTCATCACCACCATCATGGGCGAATGTTACGGCGGCCCCACCTGGGAAGCGGCTGTGTCGGACATCATCGTCCAGGTCAAAGGGTCGGTGATGGCTGTGGTGGGGCCCAGCATCCTTGAAGTGGCCACCGGCGAAAACCCGGACAAGGAAGACCTGGGCGGCTGGCGTCTTCACGCCGAAGTGACCGGCCAGGTGGATCTTTTCGCCGAAGACGACCGTGACTGCCTGCAATTGGTCCGAAAAGCCCTCTCCTACCTGCCCGGCAATGCCGGTGAAATGCCGAAGGTGACGCCCTGCGACATCCCCAAAGATCTGAAGCTTAACCGCATCTTCGATCTTGTTCCGTCCAATCCCCGGAAAACCTACGACATGCACCACGTCATCGACATGATCGCCGACCCCTTCAGCGTTCTCGAACTCAAGCCCCATTTCGACGGCAGCCTCATCACCTGCTTCGCACGCCTCGACGGCCATGTGGTGGGTTTTCTTGCCAACAACCCCATGGTGACCGCCGGAGCCATGGGGCCTGGAGCCTGTGAAAAAGCCACGGGGTTTATCTGCCTCTGTGATTCCTACCACATCCCCATGATCTTTCTGCACGACACGCCGGGCTTCCTGGTGGGGAAATGGGCGGAAGAACGGAAAATGCCCCTTAAAATCATGACATTCATCGAAGCCCTTCATCACAGCACCGTACCCAGGGTCAGCGTGATCGTGAGAAAATCCTACGGCATGGCCCATTGCAACATGAGCGGCGGCAACATGGAAAACGAACAGCTCCTGGCCTGGCCCACGGCGGACATCTCGTTCATGGCCCCCCTTGTGGCGGTAAACGTGGCATTCGGCCGGAAGCTCAACGGCGTCGAAGGCGTGGAGGAGATGAAAAAAGCCATGCTCACGGAACTCACCAAAGGCTGCGGCCCGTGGGACGCGGCAGGGGCGAACCTCATCGACAAAATCATCGACCCTGCGGATACCCGGAAAGAACTGATCCGAACCTTGAGCAGGGCCCGCGGGGCTTCGGGCCGGGCCGGAATGAGCCAGCGGAAACTGGCCAGCTGGCCCCGGATGTTTTAGACCCTAAAAAAAATAATTTGAAAACAGTCTGAAAACCCATTAAGATACAGGAGATTAAATTATATTCTAAAGTCCGTTTCTTCCACCCTGTTCACCCGTCGAAGGCCGCAATCCGCGACCCGGAAAAATATGGATGAGATCCAACATTAACTATTGAATGGACAGCAGTTTTCTTGTAAAACATGTTGCTTTTTTAACAATCCAACACGGATCATTTGAACGAGGACGAAGGCATGAACAAGAAACACACGCTTGGGCGCTGGACTGTTGAAGATTCGGCGGATCTTTACCTGATCAGGGAGTGGGGCGCGGAATATTTCAGCATTTCCAAAGAAGGTGACGTGGTCGTCACACCCATCCGGGGCAAAAAACATGTTTCCGTCAACCTGCCTGAAATCATCGAGGGGATCAAGGCCAGGGGTTACGACATGCCGGTGCTTCTCCGGTTCGAGGACATCCTGGACAGCCAGATCGTCCAGATGCACGAAAGCTTCCGTTCCGCCATCGCCCGGTTCGACTACAAGGGCCAGTTCAAGGGCGTTTACCCCATCAAGGTCAACCAGCAGAAACAGGTCATCGAAGCCATCACCCGCATCGGGCAGTTCTACCACCACGGCCTTGAAGCCGGAAGCAAGGCCGAACTCATCGCGGCCCTCTCGTTCCTTGAAGACAAGGAAGCCTGCCTGATCTGCAACGGATACAAAGACAGCGAATTCATCGACCTGGGACTTTACGCCTGCAAAATGGGCTACAAATGTTTCTTCGTTCTGGAAATGCCGGGCGAGCTGGACCTGATCATCGAAAGGTCCCGTGAACTGGGCATCAAACCCCTTCTGGGCGTGCGGTTCAAACTCTCCACCCAGGCCGGAGGCCACTGGACCGAATCCGGCGGCGACCGCAGTTTGTTCGGCTTAACCATCTCCCAGATCATCGAAGTCATCGAAAAACTGAAATCCGTGGACATGCTGGACTGCCTCCAGCTGCTCCATTACCATCTGGGTTCCCAGATCCCCAACATCAGGGACATCCGTGCCGCCATCCAGGAAGCCTGCCGCGTGTACGCCGGGCTCGCCCAGGAAGGCGCGCCCATGGGCTATTTCGACCTGGGCGGCGGGCTCGCCGTGGATTACGACGGCTCACACACCAATTACATGAATTCCAGGAACTACACCCTTGACGAATACTGCGCCGACATCATCGAAGCGGTGATGGAAATCCTGAACGAAGTGAACATCCCCCACCCCCACCTGATCACCGAATCGGGACGGGCCACCGTGGCGTATTACTCGGTCCTGTTGTTCAACATCTTCGACACCAACTCCATCGATCCGGGAACAGTCCCGGACTCACTGGCGGAAGACGCGCCGGAAATCCTTTTAAACATGATGGACGTTTTAAAATCCCTGAACATCCGCAACCTCCAGGAATGCTACAACGACGCCCTGTACTACAGGGACCAGATCCGGCAGATGTTCAAGGTCGGCGACCTGAGCCTCCGGCAGAGGGCACTTGGAGACAAGATCTTCTGGAGCATCATGCACCGGGTGAGCGACTACAGCAAAAGCCTGAAATTCATTCCCAAGGACCTGACGGACATCGACATCGCTCTTTGCGACACCTACTACGCCAACTTCAGCGTGTTCCAGTCCCTGCCGGATTCCTGGGCCATCGGCCATGTATTCCCGGTCATGCCCATCCACCGGCTGAACGAGCGGCCGGGCCGGAACGCCATTCTCGCCGACATCACCTGCGACTGCGACGGCAAGATCGACCGGTTCATCGACAAGCAGGGCATCAGCCGCGCCTTACGACTCCACGCCCTCAAGGACAATGAAGAATACTACCTCGGCGTGTTCCTGGTGGGGGCATACCAGGAAACCCTGGGAGACCTTCACAACCTTCTGGGAGACACCAATGTGGTGAGCATCCGTGTTTCCGAAGACGGCAGCCACAGTTTTGTCCGTGAAATCGAAGGGGATTCGGTGGCCGACGTCCTGAGCTACGTGGAATACGACCCCAAAAGCATGACCAAACGTTTCCGGGCCACGGCGGAACAGGCCATCCGCGAAAGCATGATCACCCCCCAGGAACGGCGGGAAATCATGAACATGTACGAAGCGGGGCTCAGAGGGTATCCGTATTTTGAACGGTAAAATGCTAAATAAAAAAACGAACGTTGAACATCCAACGCCCAACGTCCAACATCGAATGTAAGAAGAAAAAAGGAGAAAGCCATGTCACGAGTGATGATAATCGGCGCGGGAGGCGTCGGACATGTGGTGGCGCACAAATGCGCCCAGGTCCCCGAAGTGTTTTCGGACATCATGCTGGCCAGCCGAACGAAATCCAAATGCGACGCCATCGCGGCGGGTATCAGGCGGCCCATCCAGACCGCGCAGGTGGACGCGGACAACGTGCCCGAGCTGGTTTCCCTGATCCGCTCCTACAAACCCGAAATGATCATCAACGTGGCCCTGCCCTACCAGGACCTTCACATCATGGACGCCTGTCTTGAAACCGGCGTTCATTACCTGGACACCGCCAACTACGAGCCCCTTGATGAAGCCAAGTTCTGCTACAAATGGCAGTGGGAATACCAGGACCGATTCAAGGAAAAAGGTCTCATGGCCCTTCTGGGCAGCGGGTTCGATCCCGGCGTCACCAACGTGTTCACCGCCTACGCGAAAAAGCATCACTTCGACCGCATCGACGAGCTGGACATCATCGACTGCAACGCCGGTGACCACGGCAAGCCCTTCGCCACCAATTTCAACCCGGAAATCAACATCCGGGAAGTGACCCAGAACGGCAAATATTACAGCGAAGGCGACTGGGTGGAAACAAAACCCATGGAATTCTTCAAGACCTTCGATTTCCCCGAAGGCATCGGCCCCAAGAAAATTTTTCTGCTGTACCACGAGGAACTGGAATCTCTGGTTCACCATCTGCCGGAAATCAAAAAAGCCCGGTTCTGGATGACCTTTTCCGACAACTACCTGAACCACCTGAAAGTTCTCGAAAATGTGGGACTTACCCGCATCGATCCGGTGAAGTATAATGGCCAGGACATCGTGCCCCTGCAGTTCCTGAAGGCCCTTCTTCCCGACCCCGCCTCCTTAGGTCCGCTCACTCAGGGGCGAACCTGCATCGGCTGCCTGATCCGGGGCGTGAAAGACGGCAAGGAGAAAAACTATTACGTGTACAACATCTGCAGCCATGAAGAAGCCTACACCGAAGTGGGATCCCAGGCCATCTCGTACACCACCGGCGTTCCGGCCATGATCGGGGCCATGATGATGCTCACGGGCAAGTGGAAAGGCGCGGGCGTGTTCAACATGGAACAGTTCGATCCCGATCCCTTCATGGAAAAACTCAACATTCACGGGCTGCCATGGAAAGAAACGATCCTTTAAAATTCGATCCCGAACGTGTGGAAACCCCCTGTTTCGTGGTGGACATGGACTGCCTCCGTCACAATCTGTCCATCCTGTCCCAGGTGAAGGACAAAACAGGCTGCCGCATCCTGCTGGCTCTGAAATGTTTCGCCATGTTCCGGGTGTTTCCCCTTATTTCGGAAACCCTTGACGGCATCTGCGCCAGCTCACCGGATGAAGCCCGGCTGGGGCGTGAGGAATTCAGAAAGGAAGTCCACGCCTTTGCCGCCGCCTACAGCGAAAAGGACGTGAAAGAGCTGGTCACACTCTGCGACCACATGGTGTTCAACTCCTTTAACCAGTGGCGGCGGTTCAGATCTCTGGTGGAGGGAGCCGGGAGAGCCATAGACTGCGGAATCCGCGTAAACCCCGAACACTCCGAAGGCACGGTTCCCATTTACGACCCCTGTTCTCCCGGTTCGCGGCTGGGTGTTCGGTTCAAGGATTTCAAGGACGAGGATCTTTCAGGGATTTCCGGCCTTCATTTCCATACCCTGTGTCAGCAGAACTCCGACGCCCTCGAGCGGACTTTTACCGCCTTTGAAAAAACCTTCGGACCATCCCTTCACGGCCTGTCCTACATGAATCTGGGCGGCGGCCACCACATCACACGGCAGGACTACGACATCGACCGTCTGGTGGAAGTGGTGAACCGCATCAAGGACACCTACAAGGTTCAGGTTTACCTGGAACCCGGTGAAGCCGTGGCCCTTGACGCCGGAGTGCTGGTGTCCACGGTCCTTGACATCACATCCGCGGACATGGACATCGCCATCATGGACACCTCGGCGGCCACCCACATGCCCGATGTTCTGGAAATGCCCTACCGGCCCTACATCATCGGCAGTGGCATGCCCTTCGAAAAGCCCTACACCTACCGGCTGGGCGGTCTTTCCTGCCTGTCCGGAGACACCATCGGCGAATACTCTTTCGACCGGCCTCTCACGGTGGGGGACCGCCTGGTTTTCACCGACATGGCCATTTATTCGATGGTGAAAACAAACACCTTCAACGGCGTCCGTCTTCCGTCCATTTATCTCTATGAACCCAAAACAGACACCCTGGAACTTGTGAGGTCCTTCGGTTACGAGGATTTCAAAAACAGGTTGTCCTGACAGGGACCCAAGGATTATAAATATGCAACCAGAAACACTCACCGGTTTTCTCGAATCCGAACTGGGCCGGACACTGGCCGAATCCTGTCTTTTCCACGTCATTCCCGCAGGCTATGAAGCCAGCGTGTCCTATGGAACAGGCACGGCCAAAGGGCCGTCAGCCATTATCGCCGCGTCCCAGTATCTCGAACTGTTTGACGGAAGGAGCAACCCTGCGGACAAGGGCATTTTCACGTGCCCGGACATTGACTGCAATGGTCCGGTGGAAGACGTGCTGGAACGGATTGAACGAAAGGTGTGGTCGGCCCTTGAGGCAAAAAAAATCCCCGTGATGCTGGGTGGCGAACACACCGTGTCCGTCGGGGCGTTCAATGCACTGAAAAAAATGGACAAATCCATCGGCATCGTCCAGTTCGACGCCCACGCCGACCTTAGGGATTCTTTCGAAGGATCACGGTTCAGCCATGCCTGCGCCCTTCACCACGCCGTGGAAGCCGGATTTTCCCTGTTCCAGATCGGAGTCCGGAGTCTTTCGGCTTACGACCTGTCCTACCGAAAAGAAAAATCCCTGGGCCATCTGGACGCGGACCGCCTGTTCAGGGAAGGCGTCCCCTCGCCTCTCCTGCCCCCGGATTTTCCCGAAAACATCTACATCACATTTGACGTGGACGGCTTGGACCCCTCCATCCTTCCCGCCACCGGCACCCCGGAACCGGGGGGGCTTTTATGGTATCAGGCCATGGGCATGCTGGAAACCATCATATCCGGCCGGAACGTCCTGGGATTCGATGTGGTGGAACTGGCCCCCATGCCCTACCATCACGCCTCGGATTTCACTGCGGCCCGACTGGTTTACAACATCATGGGCATGATTGAGCGGAACGGAACCTATTAAAAAATCAGACACTGTTGGGAATTGCCGATGACGTTGTCGCCCAATACACGCTGTAGATGGGCATGAATGTGATATTCTGGTCAGACAGATCGGCGTATGGCCTTGAAGAAAAGACCATGCCTTTTCCGCAGTCCGGATAGGACTTCAAAAAAAGATGCAGACTTTTCAAGCTGCCCGATGCCCCGCTTTTCACCTCCACGGGATGAATCCGGTGGTCCAGCACGGCGAGATAATCCACTTCGGCGGAGCTGCTTTTTGCCGGGCGACTCCAGTAGTACATGTTTCCTTTTTGTGAAACTGCCATTTCCTGGCCCACGAACTGTTCGGCCATGGCACCGCGATAGATGGAAAGGAGATCGGTCCTGGCATATTCCACATCCGACGGCATGCCGGACATATAGCGCATCAACCCGATATCCAGCATCAGGGCTTTGAATATATTGGCCGATGACGCGGCTCCCAGGGGAAGTCCGGAAGGATCTGTTGACGGCACCTTCCGGACCACGTTGGCCAGGCAAAGCGCGTTAAAAGCCTTTTTCAAGGTGGGATTTGTGTATCCTTCCCCAAGACGGGCGTATTTGATCTGCTGCCCCACGCTCTGGGACAGGGTGGTTAAAACGGCGTTCAGGCAGAAACGGTCCACAGCCGGTGTGTATTTGGCAAAATCCATGCGGTATGCCTCGACGATGTCTCCCTGGATCTCGAACGCCTCACGAAGCGAACCGGTTTCCGCAAACGCTTTCACACAGGCGGGCATCCCCCCGATAAAAAAATACCGTTTCAATTCATCGAGAAGCAGGTCATGAACAGCCGGCGTCACCCCTTCAGGATGGGCGGCGGCTTCGGCTGCGGATACGTTCCCTACGGCGTCCAGATATTCAGCAAAACAAAGGGGAAAAAGGTTCAGGAACTGGATGCGTCCCACAGGGAAAGACGCCTCCTTCAATGCGAACTCCAAGAGTGACCCTGCCGCCACCACATGAAGGTCCGGTATGTCTTCGTAATAGTACCTCAAAGCGGTGATGGCCCGGGGGCATGCCTGAATTTCATCGAAAAAAAGCAGGGTCTTGCCCGGAACGATCTTCTGCCTGAGGAGGATCTCCAGATCGGCGGTGATCCGGACCGCACTGAGATCCCCTTCAAACACCCGTCCCAATGCGGGAGTTCGTTCGAAGTCCGCCACAACAAGGGTTTCGAAATGGGTTTTCCCGAACTCCCTGACAGACCAGGTTTTGCCCACCTGCCGGGCCCCCCGGATGATTAGGGGTTTTCGCTGCCGGGCGTCCTTCCACTCTTTGAGATCGTTATCGATCAGTCGTTTCATGGCATCCTCTGTGATATTTTAATTTACAAGGATGTTTTACAATTCTTTATTTAAAATGAAAAGGTTGTTTTTGCGATCCGATCAAGAATGGAATAATCCTGGGTCCTGTTGAAGGTTTCCAGCTCTTTGATCAAAGGGTCCTCCCCTTCCCTGACAAACGAACCGCCGGGAACGGCCAGTCCCTCGTCGGACAGGCCGATGAAGATGCTGATCCCTGCGTCTTTTCCAGCGAGGGCCGCCCTGGCCACGTCGGTAAGGAACGGAGGGGTGAAACTCCCGTCTTTGAAAGCCGCTTCAAGAACCGTCCCCCGCGCCGCGTAGGTGGGGTTCAGGTGCATGTTGATGGGAACGCCGTATTTTTTGCCCATGCGGCCCAGGTAGAAGATGGCGTCCGAGATGTCCCGCACCGCGTCGTCGTCGCTCATGCCCGGCACGGGTTTCTGCATGAAATAGGTCTTGAGCCGGTATCCGTAGGGGGCCACGGTTTCAAGGAACGTTTCGAACACGGAAAGGGTGAGGCCCTTGTCGAACACCGCGTTCCTCAGTGTGTCATCGAAGGCTTCGAAACCGATGGCGATTTCAAGCGCCGTGGGCGTTTCGCCCTCCGCAAGGGCCCGGGACAGGAATTCCAGTTCGGCGAAGTCCGCAAACTCCGGCCGCGTTTCAAGGGAAAGGACCGAAAGGTTCGGGAGGTTGAGTTTCGCCATGAGGTACATCAGGGCCGTGGACGAAAACGTCTCCTGGTCCAGCACCGACCCGTTGTTGCTCACGATCACCTTCCGGATGTCCATCTGTTTTTCCACCACATCGGAAAGCCCGAAAAGGTAGTCGACCTGGGCCATGATATGCGTAAACGGCACGTGGAAACTGGCCATCTGCCCCGGAAGGTTGCACCCCAGGCACCGCGACCACCGGCACGCCTGGGTGAAGAACACGATGAACAGCACCAGCCCGTCCTCCGAATTCTGGAACCAGAAATCCGCCGGTTTGTCCGGGTCGTGCCCGTCGTTGAACGCGTATGTCTTTCCTCCCTTTTCAGATCCGCTTAGGATCTGGTTCGTCACCGTCGATGCTTCCATGTTCCATTCTCCCGACATCATTCCAGTTTATAGTGACATGGCAATGAATTCATCGCCTTACCGTATTTACTTCACCCGTCGCAGGTCGGGTTGAGTCAAACAGTTCCGAGTGTTTTATTATCAATCTTATTCTTCAAATGAAAACGGATTAAGGAACTGCCGTTTCCACAGCAGCGTTTTATCCACGGCACCAAGCTGCGCTTCGTCACAGACCTCATTCCAGCGCTCCCGGATGACATTCTCACTATACTCAACGATCGATTTGGCTTCCCCGCCGGACAGCAAGAAACGATGGGCGACATCGAGGCAAAGGTTAAGCCGGCTTAGGCTGTTTTCTCCGGAAATTTTCATGGCTTGGGACGCCATATTGCCAGCCCGGCCTTGTGGACAAATATCGTAAGCCGGCGTCAGGGTCAGTTCTTTACCGTCCCAGAAGGCCGCATGATTTCGGGCATGGTCATCGGTGTTGCCACATAAAATATTAAAGACCAGTCTGCCGTAAAGCTCTTTCAACGTTTTCTTCGGTTCCGTGAAACGGTGGCGAATGATTTCCGCAAAATCTTCATAACTGGCATAACGGGCAGTCATGTCATTCAGGCCAAACAGGGTAAGGGCTGAAACCATACTTTTCCTTGCCCATCTTTCCCCCTTTCGGATTCGATCAAAACGTTCAATGAGCAGGACATCCTTTCCTGCAGCCGTGACCAGTTTCACTTTCGCAACGTTCAGGCCGCAAAAGGCAGCGAGTCTCATGGCGATATATTCAGCTTTGACGACACTGTACAAGTCCGTGCCGGATGAAAATTTTGCAATGTATTTTGTGCCCTGATTTTCGATTAACGCCTTTGGACGCGCACCACCAATTGAGCTCCCGTGAAATAGAGCCTGATCCAGTTCAGGTGTTAAAGGGACACCTTTCTCAACCCTCTCGGCGGATTCAACCAGCTCTTTCAACGTAGCATTGTTGGCCGATCGTGGCACATACTCTGTCGGTGAGAGCTGGAAATCGAGTGCGCCAATGCGGTCCGATCCTGACTCCAAAAGATAGGTCAATTCACTTAATTCGCCTGTATCCGTATCCTTCCCCGTATGGCCAAGCTTTTTGTTAATGATGACGCGTCGTCCCCAGGCGTCCGGAGCGGAATCCCGAATGCAGCCGGGCATGTCCAGCCCTTCAGGCAGGGGCAAAAAGCCCGACTTTAACGGCAGTTCCGGCTCATAAATCGGAATAGCCGGGTTTTGATCATGAATACGGTTGAGGTAGCTTTTGCCATAATTGAAGTGGATAAGGCCATTGTCGGCTTCAAGCTTCCCGGTGACAACAGGCTGAGTTTCACCCGGCAGCCATATCCAGACAAACGCTTCATTGGTTTTCTTAGAAGTCATCATCGACCGCCTTGTTCTTGTTACGGATACGTTTGGGAAGCAAGAAAATTTTGCTTTGCGTTAATTCGATGCTATTTGAAAGGGTCGGATTTTCTTGCTCAAAAAGTTTCACACCAACCAGTATCGCCGTTTCAAAGACAAGACCTATTGACGGCCCCATTTCGCCAGCTTCTATTTTTTGAAGCGTCGCTCTTGAGATACCCGCTCTGTCAGCAAGGTTCTGTTCTGACCATTTACGGTTTTTGCGGCATAATTTGATTTGTTGCCCCAATAACAGTGCCGCTTCTTGTGCGTATTTTGAATAGGTTCTTTTTTTCATCGGAATGATCAACCCACAGAATTGACTGATATATTAGTCATAGTTGCTATTAATGACTATTATAGTGACCATTTGGCAAATATCAAGAGGAATATGTTTTTGACCATCATAATATCCAGAGTAGGCAATAAGGGCGAGCCTTTGGACGAGTTCTTTCCAGTTGATAGTGACAAGGCATGAATATTGTGACACAACCCCTTTGGGGTTGATGGTATCATATATTTTAACCCAGGGTAGCGGCGAGCCGCAACCCTGGGCTGAAGGACGTAGCCCCTTTGGGGCAATGATTCTTCCGGTCTTCCGGTCTGTTTTTTTTGAATACGGAAGCCTTTTCTTTCATCCTTTTCGGCCATCAATTCCTCACCGTACCGCACATCAATCATTGATGGCGTCGTAAAAAGTCCCATATGCGGCGTTATAGTGTTTGGCCAGACA
>DYJE01000002.1 GCA_020723285.1 Desulforapulum autotrophicum
TTAACACGCTGTTAATATTGCTTTATTAAAATTTGACTGTTCAACTTCAGTTTAATCCGGTCGATTTGAAACCGGCCGGTCCAAGACAAACCACCGTTGCATCCGGTTCAGAAAAATGGCATGATAGGCCGGTTGTTTTCAAGATAAGGCACCGTCTTCGTTTGTCAGACCCAATCGAATGAACATAAAGGAAAGAATCCATGAAAATACGGGTTGCACTTGTTTCAGTGATGGTTGTTCTTTTCGCTTCGGCGTGGAGTTTTGCGGCTTTTGATTCATCGGCCTCACAAAATCAGAAATCCCTCCATATCACACGGATCATGCCGGAAGGCGTCGATGTGCCCCAGGGACGGGAGATCGTGATCCAGTTCAACAGACCGGTGGTGGCCTTGGGAAGGATGGAACGGCGGGCGGATGAAATTCCGGTGACCATCACTCCTAGTGTGAAGGGCCAGTGGCGATGGCTGAACACCAGTGCGTTATCCCTTCAGCTGGATGAAGCGAATGCCCTTAAATTTGCCACCCGCTATACGGTGATAGTTAAACCCGGCATCAAAACCATGGATGGCGAAACGCTGAACAACGAAATCCGCCATGTGTTCATGACCCAGCGGCCCACAGTGTCTGATTCGTATTTCGTGACCTGGCGTTCACCGGTCCGGCCGGTGATCATGGTGAGTTTCGATCAACCCGTGACTGCGGAATCTCTCAGACGCTGCATGGTTTTTCGCCTTGCGGGCAACGCGGTGGCACGAATCCGGACGAAAGTGTCACCGGATCCGGAAGACCAGGAACAACCTGTGATCCTGCCTTTCACGGGAAAACCCGATACCTCTGTGAACAAAGCGGCTGTCAAACGAGAAAAAGGCGGCACCGTGGTGAAGAAGATGGGGATTGAAGCCCGGCGGATCTGGCATGTGGAGCCGGAAACGGATCTCGATGCGGACAGCACGGCGGAGCTATTTCTGGAACCGGGTCTCGTTTCCGCCTGGGGACCTGAAAAAGGCGTTGGCAATCAGCAGGTGGTTCAGTTCAACACATTCCCTGGGTTTCGTTTTCTCGGTCTGAAATACACGCCCCTTGACGGAAAGGAACCGGTTTTTATCACTCCACCGCAGCTGAAAGCCGGAAACGCACCCAAAGCCAATCCCCTTGATAACGTGTTTCTTGTGTTCAGTTCACCGGTTCTTGACGAGGAAATCAAAAAGCATGTGACTTTCACGCCCGATCTCAGCGGCGGCGTAAAGGATTTCGATCCGTGGGCGGACGGTTACAGCTATTCGAGTTTGAGTGCACCCTATGAAAAAGGTCAGGAATACCAGGTCCGTCTTCCTGTTTTTCTTCTGGCGAACAAACGTTATACTTTAAAAGAAGGTAAAAAAGGAATCCGTGACGAATTTGGCCGGCGGATAGCCAATCCTCTGGACCTGTCGTTTTTTACCGATCACCGGAAACCCGAATTCAACCTGATCAACCGGAACGCGGTGCTTGAACTGAACATGGACACCGATTCCCCCATCGCGGTGACCAACCTGAAATCCCTCAAACTTTCAGCCCGGACTCTGAACGTCCATGGCCACAATGAGCAAGTGAACCTCACTAAGGCAGTGCCCGCTGTCTCTGACGTGGCTTTTTTCATGCCCCTTGGAATCCGTGAGATTCTGAGCGGCAAGTCCGGCGTGGTTTACGGGTTTATCGACTCCGATCCTGGGATTGACAAGCACGACGGGCAGCGGAAGTTTTTCTCCCAGGTCACACCGTATCAGGTGATGGCCAAGATGGGGCATTTCAACACCCTGGTCTGGGTGACGGATCTTGCAACCGGCGAACCCGTGGAAGGGGCCGAGGTCTTGATCGTCAAGGATGTGAAAAGATCTCTTAAAAGCGATACGCCCGTGCTCGCCCGTGCGGTGACGGAAAAAGACGGTTCGGCAAAGCTTCCGGGAAACGAAACCCTGGATCCGGAATTAGCCGTGGATCGATGGACCTACGACAAGGATGATTCCACCACGTTTTTCGTGAAGGTGACAAAAGGCGAAAACATGGCCCTTCTTCCCGTGGATTCGGATTTCGAACTGGACACCTGGCGTGTGTCCAATTCCATGGTCTCGTCGGCCAACAGTCCGAAATACGGCCATATGAAAGCCTGGGGCACCACGGCCCAGGGGCTTTACCGGGCGGGTGATACCATTAAGTACAAGATTTATGTAAGGAATCAGGTCAACGAACGGACCGTTCTGCCTCCCCTTGGAACGTACAGTCTGTCCGTTAAAGACCCCATGGACCAGATGGTGTTCGAACGGAAAAACATCGAACTTTCGAAATTCGGAGCCTTTGACGGAACGTTTAAGATTTCTGAAAAAGGGGCGGTGGGATGGTACAGGTTCGAACTCTCCGCCGATTTCACCAAGGAATCTTGGGCACCCATGTCGGTTCTGGTCAGTGATTTCACACCGGCACCGTTCAAAGTGGGCAGCCATCTCTCAGGCGACATGTTCAGGATCGGGGACACAGTTGAAACAACCACATCGGCACGGCTTCACGCGGGAGGCCCTTACAGCTCGGCTTCGACCCGCATTGTGGCCCGCCTTGACGAACAGCCGTTCGAATCGCGTCATCCCGAGGCGAAAGATTATTTTTTCAGCACCATAGGCGATACAGACAGGCAGCGGGATCTCTTTGAATCCACGGAAAATCTGAACGACAAAGGGGATCTGGTCCGTAAATTCAAAATCACCGAGTCGGAAATTCTTTACGGCCGCCTGAATGTGGAGAGTTCGGTTAGAGATGACCGTGGCAAATTCGTGTCGTCCATGGCCACGGCGAAATTTTCAGGACGTGACCGTTTTGTGGGGATTAAAGCGGATAAATGGGTTTACAATCAGAACACTCCATCGAAGTTCTTCTACATCGTCGTGGATGAACGGGGAAAGCCTGTGGAAGGCGTTTCCACACACCTTGTGGCCGAACGTCTCGTGGTCACGGCGGCCAAAGTGAAAGGGCCGGGTAACGCCTACCTGACCAACACCCAGGAATCCTGGGTCAGGGAAAGCGAAACGCAAGGGATCTGCGGAAAGGAAGGCTCGCCTTTCGTGTTTACGCCCAAATATACCGGATCGTACCGCGTGACCGCCGAGATCAAGGACAGCAAAGGCCGGAAACACAAAACGGAAATGGGGACCTGGGTTGTGGGCAAAGGCGTCGTTCTCTGGGACGAAGCCGATGAGTACAGTCTGAGCATCATTCCTGAGCAGACAGAACTGAACGTGGGAGACACGGCCCGTTATCTTGTGAAAAATCCCTATCCCGGTTCCGTGGCCCTTGTCACTGTCGAACGTTACGGTGTGCTGAAACACTGGACCCAGAGTTTTGATACAAGCACCCCCATTCTTGAAATTCCGGTGACCGAAGATTTCATGCCCGGATTTTTCGTCAGTGTCACCGTCGTGTCCAAACGTGTGGCAGACGCCCCCATGGACGGCAGCGTGGATCTTGGGAAACCGTCGTTTAGGACCGGATATGTTCAGTCTGCGGTAAGGAACAGCGCCAAGCTCATCACGGTGAACGTCAAACCGGAAAAGGAGATCTACAAACCCGGCCATACCGTCAAAGTGTCTTTGGACGCATCCTATGTTTCAAACAGAACCAAAGAACCGGTGGAACTGGCGGTGGTGGTCTTAGATGAAGCGGTGTTCGATCTGATCGAAGGTGGAAAAACCTATTTCGATCCCTACCAGGGATTCAACCATGTGGATTACCTGGATGTCACCAACTACAACCTCCTGACCCAGCTTGTGGGACGGACGAAATTCGAGAAAAAAGGGGCGAACCCCGGCGGCGACGGCGGATCTGAGATCGGCATGCGCTCGGTGTTCGATTTTGTCTGTTTCTGGAACCCGTCCATCGTTGCCGATGAAAACGGAAAAGCCGAGATCAGTTTCAAGGTGCCGGACAATCTCACCGGCTGGAAAGTCTTTGCCATGGCCGTGACACCCAACGACACCATGGGGCTTGGCGTGGGGGGCTTCAAGGTGAACAGGCCCACGGAAATCCGTCCGGTCATGCCCAATCTGGTCCGTGACGGAGACAGTTTCAAGGCCGGATTCACCGTGATGAACCGCACGGACAAAACACGTTCCCTTTTCTGCCGGATCAACGTGAAAGGTTCCATCGACTCATCCACGAATGACATTGAATCCACCACCACGGTGGAATGTCCGCCTTACAAACGTGTGGACATCTGGATGCCCGTAAGGGCCAGGGGCGCCGGAAAGATGATTTTTCTCGCCACAGCCAGGGACAAGAAAGACGGTGACGGATTGAAGGTGGAAGTCCCGGTGATCCGAAAATCCAACCGGGAAACCGTGGCCACATACGGAACCACAACCGAAGCTGAGATCACGGAAACCCTGGTCGTTCCGGAAACAGCGAAAACCGGAACCGGAGAAATTTCTGTTATTCTTTCTCCCACGGTCATCGGAAACCTGGAAGGGGCGTTCAGGTACATGAAAAACTACCCTTACGGATGCTGGGAGCAGAAACTGGGCAAAGGCGTGGCCGCCGCGAACTATCTGTCGCTCAAGGTGTATGTGGCCGATGATCTGGTATGGAACGACGCGGAAAAAAGGGTGAAGGAAACCCTTAATGAGTCGGCGAATTACCAGACGCCGTCCGGTGCCATGGCGTTCTACATTCCCGAAGACCGGTACGCAAACCCGTATTTGTCAGCTTACACGGCCCTGGCTTTCAACTGGCTGAAAAAGAGGGGATACGACATTCCGAAAAACGTGGAAACCAGACTGTTCGCCTACCTTGACAGCCTTCTCAAACGGGATGCCTTTCCCGATTTCTATTCCAGAGGCATGAGTGCCACGGTAAGGGCTGCGGCCCTTTGTGCCCTGGCGGAAAAAGGGGATCTGACCCTTTCGGACTTGAAACGTTACGAAAGCCACGCTCCCATGATGGATCTGTTCGGCAAGGCCCTTTACATGCAGGCGGCGCTTCACACCGAAGGTGGTGACAAGCTTGCGGAAGACATGTGCCGGGCGATTCTGGGATACGCCAACGTCACGGGCGGCAAAACCATGTTCAGCGAGGCCAAGGACGACGGATTCATCCGAATTCTATCCACGCCCCTGCGTGACAACGCCGTGATATTGTCAGCCTTCACCGCCTTTGGCGAACGTGCGAACGGCAAGGAACTTGTGGGCGACATTCCGTACAAACTGGTCCGGGCCATCACCCAGGCCAGGAAAAACCGGGATCACTGGGAAAACACCCAGGAAAACATCTTCTGCATGAAGGCCCTGACCGATTACGCGACGGTCTATGAACAAGAAAAACCGGACATGAGCGTCACCGTGGACATCGACAAGACCATGGTTGGAAAAACATCCTTTGCCCATGTGAAAAACAAGGCACAGACCATAAGGCAGGATATGAAACCCGGAGACGCCGGGAAAAAGCAGGTCATGACCGTGACTAAAACAGGTCAGGGTCGGCTTTATTACTCGCCCAGGATGACATTTGAAGTGGGCGGGGAACAGGTGGAACCGGTGAACGCCGGGATCGAGATCCGGAAAGAGCTCTGTGTGGAACGGGGGAAAAAATGGGTGAAGCTTGAAAAACCCTTTGTGCTGAAACGCGGCGAGCTGGTGCGGGTGGATCTTTTCATCAGCATCCCCGCGGCCCGGCATTTCGTGGTGGTGGATGACGCCGTTCCCGGCGGTCTTGAACCGGTGAACCGGGATCTGGCCACATCCTCACGGTTTGACGCCGAAAAAGGGGGTTACAGGGCGGCGGGCGGCTCCTTCTGGTTCAAATATTCGGACTGGATGGAATACAACGCGTCGTTCTGGAGTTTTTACCACCGGGAATTGCGCCATGACAGCGTGAAGTTTTACTCCGATTACCTGCCGCCGGGCCGTTACCACCTGTCGTACACGGCCCAGGCCATCGCCGAAGGTGAATTTTCCATGATGCCGGTCCATGCCGAGGAGATGTACGACCCGGATGTTTTCGGCAAAGGGCTTCCGGGGATGATGATCATTGATTGACGGGACTATCTTTGCTGTGAATAAGAAAAAGGTGTTCGTCGGTTTAGCCATCGGGTTACTTCTTCTTGTTTTAAGTGCCACAGCGCTTCACATCATCGCCCTCAACGCCATGCGGGACATCCCGGACAGTCTCACCGGTCTTTTGGACGAGGTTCGCAAACCCCAGCTCAAGGACCGGTACGGGCGGTCCATCACGGTGACTTACGCCAACCGGTGGAACAGCGGGGCTTACATGCCCCTTCACCAGATCCCGGAAACCTTGCGGTCGTTGTTCATCGCGTCGGAAGACAAACGGTTTTACGAACACGGGGGCGTGGACTGGACCGCACGCTGCCACGCCCTTGTCCAGAATCTGTTGTCGCTTGATGCGGTAAGGGGCGCGAGCACCATCACCGAGCAGGTGGTGCGTATGATCCATCCCCGTCCACGGACCCTGTGGTCACGGTATCTTGAAGGATACGAAGCAAGGAGTCTTGAAAAAAAACATTCCAAGGATGTCATCCTTGAGTTTTATCTCAATCAGGTACCATACGCCGCAAACCGAAGGGGCGTCGTTCAGGCGGCCGAGCTTTATTTCAACCGTTCACCGGACACCCTGAGTCTGAAGGAAATGCTGGCTCTGGTGGTACTGGTCCGGGCTCCATCGTTTTATGATCCGTATAAAGATAAAAATCGAATCGAAAAACCCATAACCGCACTGGCCCAGTCTCTCTGGACACAGGGCCTGATTTCAAAAGCCGATTTTGATGACACGGTCAGCACCGGGCTTGAACTTGAAAAACCGGTCCATGATGTGGATGCCGTTCATTTTGCCCGGTATGTTTACGATTCGGTTCAGAAGGGTGCTCAGGGTGACGTAAGGAAAATCAAGACCACGCTCGATGTGTCCGTCCAGATGAAGGCCGAAGCCCTGATGGACAAAATCTTGAAAACCATGACATTGAAAAAAGTGAAAAACGGAGCCTGTCTCGTGGTCGATCATGAAACAGGGGAGATTCTCGCCTGGGCTTCAAGGACAGCGGCCGACCAGGAAAATTCCGGGAATAACATCGACGCGGTGGTCACGCCAAGACAACCCGGTTCGGCGCTCAAACCCTTTCTCTACGCCATGGCCCTCGAAAAGGGCTGGACCGCGGACAGGGCCATTGACGACAGCCCCCTCACCAATCCCGTGGGAAGGGGACTTCATACGTATCACAACTACAGCCATGTGTTTTACGGATGGGTGACCGTCCGTGAAGCCCTGGGCAATTCCCTTAATATCCCCGCAGTGAAAACCATCCGGTTTGTGGGGTATGCGGATTACCTCGCGAAACTCCATGAACTGGGCTTCCGGAGTCTTGACAAACATCCGGATTTTTACGGAGACGGTCTGGCCCTGGGATGCGGGGAAGTGACGCTGTTTGACATGGTTCAGGCGTACTGCGTCCTGGCCAACCGTGGGATCTTCCTTCCCATCCACGCCACGGGACAGGCAGACGATCATTTCAGGACCCTCAAGGGACGGCGCGTGTTTTCTGAAGAAACAGCCTCGCTGATCGGAAACATCCTTTCAGACTCTCAGGCGAGAAAACTGGAGTTCGGCGGTGACGGGCTTTTGAATTTCCCAGTGGAGACCGCAGTGAAAACCGGAACATCCAGCGATTACAGGGATTCATGGGCCGTGGGATACAATCACCGTTATGTGGTGGGTGCCTGGATGGGCAACCTGGACGCCCGGCCCATGAACGGTGTCACCGGTTCCACAGGCCCCGCGTTTCTTTTACGGAGCCTTTTCGCCGAACTGAACAGAAACACCGAAACACGCCCCCTTTATCTCAGTCCGAAACTCAAACGGAAAGAGATCTGCACCGATTCAGACAAATCCGGAATCCCCTGCACACGCCGTTTCGAATGGTTCGCTGAAGGGCAATCCCCCCAGAAGAAAAAGGCGGAATCAGTCCAAACCTCCATTTATTTCATCAAACCCGTGAGCGGACTTGAAATGGCCATGGACCCAAGAATCCCGGATGCCAGCGAAGCCTTTGAGTTCGAACTCTCTGGGGTTGGCTCAAACGACACCGTCACCTGGATGGTGGACGGGAAAAAAATTGGAACCACAAAAGGCCCCCGCCATCTCTGGTTTCTCTCAAAAGGCAAACATGTGGCAACCGCCAGCATTCATAAATCGGACGGCCGGATAGCCCATGCAGGAAAAGCGGTGTTTGTTGTGAAGTGATTTTTTTTTTATAATCACATTTATCATTTTTGCTCCGGGCATGGACAACCTTCTCCCGCGGGGTGAGTGCTTATATGCGTTTGGAACAGTAAGTCAGGATTTCTGTGTAAATGGGCGATGGCCACGACCAGGATTTCATCGCTGCGGACCTGGTAAATAATTCCATAGGGGAAGCGCCGTGTCCGTTTCGAATTGATGGTGTATGGGAAAATACTGTCAGATCAAAAAAAAGGCAGAACAACATCAGGTGATTGACTGAACCTTAATTGATGAAAAAAATACAGGTGTCTCGCTTGCTTCGAGACATCTTTGTCTTATATCGATTTATAAGGAGCAATATTGTAAAACTTGAGTGTTTCTTTGGCCAGACGCCGGTATTCATCACGGTCGATTTTGAGAATGGAGCGGAAGAAGGTCTCGCCGGATACAAAATTGTGGAGTGCGTTCATCATGAAGATGACTTTGATCTGGGCTTCCGCCGAAACTTCCCGACGGTTTTCTGAAAGCCCCATGGAATAGGCGATGTCCGAAATGTACTCGGGAACGCTGGAAAGTCCGATATTGAGGTCGAGATCTGTGGTGGTCTGGGTGAAATACCGGAAAATGGTGTGATTGGATATTTCTGGATTTTCGTAAAGGAAATCAAACATTTCGTCCAGAGCGATATCAATGCGTGTCGTGAGTTCCTTGCCCTTGATTTTTTTTTCGATCTCGATGAGCTTCACCCGTGTCTCATCGTTCAGGTCGTGGATAACCGCTTCGAAAAGATCACCTTTATCTCCCCAGTGGTAATGGAGAGTGGAGATGTCTATGCCCGCTTCCCTTGCGATCATTCGTGTGGTGGTTCCCTGAAAACCGTACTGTCCGAACAGTTTCCTTGCGACACTGAGGATACGGGCTTTTACGGAATCGGGATTTCTTCGGGCTTTTTCGAGAGGTGTTGCCATGGCAGTCCTTCACAGTTTAAGTCAGAAGATTACCTATCATACCAGCTCCAAATGTCAAGACGTTATTCTGAGGGCTGAAAGGCGTCTAATGTGCTGATATTAAAGATATAAATATAAGATTTGATATTGATATGGGAAGGAACGTGCGCATTTGAAGGCATCGTTCCTTCCTGGTTAGATCAATCAATAAGGCCCAGCCGGGTCAGAAGGGGGGTGGGGTCCACCAGATGTCTGGGGAACCAGCGTTTGTATTTGTTTGTTCCCATAGCCAGGGACAATACCTCGGAAAAATGAAGGGTTGGAATCTGTTGCTTGAGGTTGCAGCGGATTTCCAGGTTGAGCTGGCACATGGAACAGGCGGTGATCAGACAGTCTGCGCCGGTATCGATCCCGTTCTGGATGATTTCGTTGACGATGGGCGTGATGGCGTCAGGCTTGGCCACGGATAAAAAGGTTCCGCAGCATCGTGACCCGCTGCCCCAGTCAAGGGCTGTGGCTCCCAGAGATGTTAAAATGGATTCCAGAAGATTGTGATAATTCTCCGCGTGACGCATTTCCGGCGGCCGTGCGAGCATGCAGCCATAGTAGGGAACGAACTTCAGCCCGTTCAGGGGTTTTTTGATTTCCTTGCTGAGACTGTGGAAATCGATATCTTTCAACAGTTCAAAATAGTGTACGATTTTAAGATTCGGGTTGAATGGAACCCCCCATTTTTCATGAAAGCGGTTCTGGAGTTCCGGGTCGTGCAGTGTGTGCAGATGCGCCTGTTTGAGTCTCAAGGTGCAGCTGGGGCAGGACACGAGCAGAGGCTTGTCCGGCGGTGCAATGGCCAGGTTTCGTGTGGCCAGGTCATGGGCCAGCTCTGAATCCACGCAATGGGCGGATGAACTTCCGCAGCAGCTCCAGTCCGGAAGTTCTACCAGGTTTATGTTGATCTTTTTAAAGAACTCTTTCAGTGACTCATTGTTCTCTTTTGCGGACGTCTTCATGGAACATCCGGGGAAATACGATATTTCGAATGGTTTTAAAGACTTCATCTAACTCGCCTTGTTGAAGAGTTTTTTAACTTCGGGCAGCTCCTTCACTTTGGAAGCCCTTAAATCCAGTTTCCGTTTGGCGAGCATTCGAAGTCCGATGTCCATGTCGCTGAACAGGTCCCTCTGGACGAGCTTGTAACGCATCATGATCTCAAGTTTGTGGGTTCTGCCGTAACGTTTGATGGAATTCAGCACCGCATTGTGGAAGTTGTTGACGTTGGGTTCAGGAATTCTACGGTTTTCTTTGATGGCGATCTGCCTTACGGCGTCCATGACAGCAGGAATGTCGATGGCGTTGGGGCAGTTGGTGCTGCATGTGTTGCAGCCCACGCAGAGCCAGGGTCCTGATGCTTGAAGGGCTTCTTCTCTGAAACCGGTTTGTACCATTCGGATGATGGCATGGGGTTTTACATCCATGATATGCTGAAACTGGCACCCACTGGAACATGTCATGCAGCTGAAACACCGGGTGAGGGTTGTTTTGGACAAGGCCATCACTTCTTTGGCGAAATTCGTATCACATGATTTCATTTGTTAACCTTGACTCCCCATAGTGCACGATAGAACGACTGTAAAAGAATGAGTGTTCTAAGCGCAATATTTTCAATACATTATAATTCTCATCACTGTGCGAAGAATTTTGTACGTTACATGATTAAGCCGCATTGCACAAGACAAATTTGAAATGTCTGTCGAGAACAATGTTTATAGTCAAATTCACGTCATCAGAAAATCTTTTGCACTAAAAAATAAAAAAACCATTTAGATTTTAAGCAAAAAATATGCCTGCAATGATTTTATGGGCATAAAAGGAAGTGCATGAGACATGCACTTCCATAAAAGATGTCATGGAATAACCGTCATTCCATATCAAGAGGTAGTAGGATGTGAACAACAAGCCCACCGTTTTCGGAGTTTTCCACGGTGAGATCTCCGTGGTGGAGGCTTACAGCCCGTTTTGCAATAGAAAGACCCAGCCCGGTTCCTCCCTTTGATCGATCACGAGAGTCTTCGATGCGGTAAAAAGGCTTGAACAAATGGGGCAGTGCCGAATCAGGAACTCCAGGCCCCTGGTCTTTCACTGTGATGCAGATCCAGGACAGCTCAATCCCCGCTCTTGTCGCGGTGATGGTCACTCCCATACCTTCTGAGCTGTACCTGAGTGCGTTTCTGACGATGTTTTCTATGGCCCTGTGCAGCATCTCGGGATAACCGGAATAGGGAAGGGTTTCGGGAACATCCACCGTGATTTCGATATGTCTGGCCTGGGCTTCGAAACGTGCGTCATCGGCAATTTCACGAATGATCAGACTGACATCCATGGATTCAGGATCTCTATGGGCCCCGCTTTCCAGCCGTGCCAGAGTCAGGATCTGGCCGATCATGATGTTAAGCCGTTCGGTTTCCATGCCAATGCGGTCAAGCTGGGGAAAGACATCTTCGCTCCCCCTTTGCCGTGCCAGCTCAAGGGCGACAGTGAGTCGCGCGAGGGGTGATCTGAGTTCGTGGGAAATATCACGGATCAGCTGTTTCTGGCTTTCCACAAGACATTCGATTTTTTCCGCCATCCGGTCGAAATCCTGGCCAAGGTCACCGATTTCGTCGGAACGTTTGCCCATGACCGGTGAGACACGTGAGCTCAGGTCTCCTTCTCCAAGTTTTCGCGCTGCAATTCTCAGATTGTCAAGAGGGATGGTGAGATGACGTGCCAAAGCGTAACAGATGGTTCCGCAAAGCAGGAAAGACACAAGAATTCTCAACCAGAAATCTTTCGGAAGGGGGAATCTTCTGTCAAAGGGGTCGTTTGAGGGAAGAGAAAGGCTGATTGCCGCCACATACCGCCTGTTGTTCTTGTCTGAAAAGATTCGGGCGGCTATAAGCGTGTTTTTGTCTCTGGCAATACCGGCCGGGGACGACGGGGACAGCCGTTTGACAAGTCCCGTAATCGGTTCCGGTATTTTTTGTGGGGAGATAGGGACGTATTCGTCTGTGAAAAGAAAAAGGCTTGAATGGGTCAGTGTTCCCAGTTTTTTTTCATAGGCGTCAAGCCCCCTGATTCCGTCAGTTGACAGGGTGTCCGCCGCTTCAAGGCTGTATAACCCCAGGATATCGTATACCAGCAGTTTTTCCCTTTCGTGGATGTGCTGCCTGTGCATTTTTACAGGACCCGAGGATGAAAAAACAGCAAGAGCCACAGTGATGACCATAGACAAAAGTATGATGGTTCCGGCTCCCAGAAAGAGTTTGGTAAAAAGACGTTTCATGTGTCACCTTCCATACGGTCTTGGTCATGCTTGAACGCTGTGAAAAGGTAACCCACGCCCCGAACGGATTTGATCCGATCCGGAGGATGAGGATCATGAGCCTGATTATCAACTGCCAGCTTTTTTCTAAGACTGCTTACATGAACATCGATACTTCGGTCAAAGACCGCCAGTTTTCGGCCGAGAACTCGTTCAGCCAGTTCTTCACGGCTGACCACGTGACCTTTGGCGCTCATGAGAACGTGGAGAAGAGAAAACTCAACGGAGGTAAGCTGGAGCGAGAAACCCTGAACCGAAACGTGGCGACGTGCAGGATCGAGGCGAAGGCCGCCGTCTTCCAGAAGTTCTTCCGCCGTTGTGTCACGAGGGATGACAATGGGCTCGGTCCTGCGCTGCACAGCTCTGATCCTGGCCACCAGTTCCCTGGGATTGAAGGGTTTGGCAAGATAATCGTCTGCCCCCATTTCAAGGCCCACAATGCGGTCCACATCGTCTCCTCGGGCTGTGAGCATGATCACAGGTGTTCGTGACTGTTCACGGATTCGTCGAAGAACCTCGAACCCGTTCATGCCCGGAAGCATGACATCGAGGATCACGAGGCTGTATTCGCAGCTGAAAACACGTTTAAGCCCTGATTCTGAATCATGGGCTGTTTCGATTCTGAAACCTTCCGGCTCAAGATAATCTTTCAGGAGAGAGCAAAGCTCGATGTCATCGTCGATGATCAAAACACGATTCATGTTTCACCTGGGAAACGAAATACATTCATGGGAGATCTGTTAATCCCCTGGGCTAAGGGGTGTTAAAGTTAACGTATGATTATCACTATACTAAAACCAGCGTATTTTGGTGTAAAGAAATGTAAAGATGGTATTGAATACACTTTACATTTCTTCACTGAAAATTAACAGTGACGGTTTGAGAAGTATGGTATGGTCCAGTCATTGTTAGGCGATGTGAATGATATCAGATTTCAGGAGCTCATTTATGAAAGAAAATAAAGGTCATCGAATCGGGAAACGGCTGACGGGGTTGATCATGGTTCTGTTTTTTTTGCCCCGGATGTCCCAGGCAGAAAGCCCGGTAAGCATCATGACATTGAAACAGGCGGTAACCCTTGCCATTGAGCACAACCAGGACCTGAAAACGGCAGGGAACCAGGTGGAAACTTCGGTCATTCTCCATGATCAGGACCGGTCGAATTTTTATCCTGACCTGACGGCAAAAGCCGGTGCGGACATGGGCCGCAATACCAGCCCCTCGTCCGACGACAGTCTGTATCGGTCACTGTCTTTGGCCATCACATCCACAACGAATCTTTTTAACGGTTACGGAGATCAGGCAGCCTACGAAAAATCGGAATACACCCTTTTGTCCACCCGTGATGATTACCAGCGGACACGACAGACCGTGATTTTCAATACGGTGTCTGCGTATCTGGATGCTGTGCTCAAAAAGGAACGTATCCGTGTGGCGGAAGAAAACCTTTCCGACAACCAGAGACAACTTGAGCAGATCGAAGCTTTTTACAAAGCAGGACGACGTCCGGTGACCGACCTGTATCAACAGCAGGCTGAAGCAGCCGGTGCCAAACTCACACTCCTGACCGCGAAAGCGGAGTGGAACACCGCGAAAATGAAATTACTCGAAATTCTGGGAATTTCAGCACTGACAGCAGTGGAACTTTCAGGTGTCAGCGATGTGATGAAATCAGACTGGGTGTTTGCAGGCAAGGAAAACCTCACGGCATCGGCATTGGATCAGCGTTATGACATGAAATCGAAAAAGAACGAGGTCAAGGCTGCGGATCTTGAAATCAAGAAAGCCGGGGCTGGGTATTATCCTTCCGTCGATCTGGTGTTTCAGCTTTCTTCCACGTATAGCAGTACAGACAGCCAGGACATGAACGCACAGATGGGTGATGACAATCTTGCTGCCAGCGCCGGAATCAATGTGACCATTCCCATCTTTGACAGGAACATCACACGGAACAACGTGAGCAAGGCCAGAATCGCGGAAAGGACAGTCCGTCTTGAACTGGAAAAACTGGAGCGGCAGATCGAGGTGGAAATGGGCGATGCACTCGCCAACTACCAGACCGCGACTGAACAGGTGGAGGTGAGCCGGTCGAAGATGGCTTATGCGGACAAGGCTCTTGAATCCACTCGCCAACGCTACAAAGCAGGAGCCGCCACCCTCACCGAACTGACCACGGCCCAGTCCAGTGCCGTGGAAGCCCGTTACGATCAGGTGAACGCCGAACTCACAAAAGCGATCAAAGCCATGACCATCTCTTTTTATAAAGGTGACATGACTGAAATAACCAATCTGGTGGAGAAATGACCATGACAAAGGACGGACGTTCCATACGAAAAAAATGGACCCTTGCGGGTTTGATGGTTTTTGTCGGTTTGATCCTAGTATTCGGGTATCGATATGTTTTAAATAGCGACACGTCTGAAATGCAGGCTCTTACGTATCAGACGGAAAAAATTATCCGGGGAGACCTTGAAACCGTGGTTTCCAGTACCGGAGCCATCGCTGCCGTGGGAACGGTGGAGATCGGAACCCAGGTGTCCGGAACCATCCATAAAGTGTTTGTGGATTACAACGATAAAGTCAAGAAAGGTCAGGTCCTGGCGGTTCTTGATCTGGCTCTTTTCGAGTCGACGGTAAATGAGGCACAGGCCGGTGTGATGGAATCCGAAGCCAGGCTCAAGCAGGCGGAACTGGAATGTGTCCGTAACAAGCCTCTCGTGGTCTCGGGGAATCTGTCAGCTCAGGAATGGCTGAGTCTTGAGACCGATAAAAGTCTTGCCGAAGCGGGTCTGCTGTCCGCCAGGGCCTCGCTCAAAAAAGCGAAAACAAATCTCGAAAACGCCCGAATTCGTTCACCCATCGATGGTACAGTCATCACACGGGATATCGATGAGGGGCAAACAGTAGCCGCGAGTTACAGTACACCCACACTTTTTGTCATCGCCGAAGATCTCTCCCGGGTAGAAATCGAGGCCAACGTGGATGAAAGCGACATCGGTCAGGTCCGGGTCAACCAGGATGTCCGGTTCACGGTGCAGGCATACCCCGATGAGACTTTCAAAGGCAAGGTCTCCCAGATCCGGATGAAACCCACCACCTTATCCAATGTGGTCACATATACGGTGGTGGTGGACGCTGGCAACGATCAAGGATACCTCCTTCCCGGCATGACGGCCACCGTGGATTTTATAGTGGCTAAAGCGTCAAAAGCCCTTCTTGTTCCGGCGGGAGCCCTTCGGTTTAAACCGATGGATCTTGAGAAAAACAAAGAATCCGGAAATATGGAAGCCGTTGTTAAGAAAAAGGGGGGCAACGAACATGCCCCCAGAATTTATACCCTGAATTCAAGCAACGAACCTGTTCGGTTGAACGTCAGGACAGGTATCAGTGATGGATCCCTGACGGTTATCGAAGAAGACGACACGATCACAGAGGGCATGGTTGTGATCACCGGTGTGAAAACGGAAAAGGCCAAAGCCAAAACGAACCTGTTTTCAAAACTGGCTCCCCCAAGGCCGGGTAAAGGTCACAGTGGCCCTCGGGGTATGCGGTAACAAGGAAAAAATGTGATTGAAAGAACCGGTCATTTATCTGTGTCACAGAAAGGCATAAGAAACATGGAGACCATCCGTCTCACCAGCATTTACAAAACATTTGATCTTGGAGGTGAAACTGTCAAGGCTCTGGACGGCGTGTCCCTTGATATTTCACCGGGAGAATTTCTGGCTGTCATGGGCGCGTCGGGATCTGGGAAATCCACATTGATGAACATTATGGGCTGTCTGGATCAGGCAAGCCGGGGAGAGTATTATCTGGAAGGCATCCGGGTGGACACCATGAATCGTAACCAGCTTGCGGACATTCGGAACAGGAAGATCGGTTTCGTGTTTCAGGGTTTCAATCTTCTTCCCCGGACATCGGCCCTTGAAAATGTGGAACTGCCGTTGTTGTACAGTCGGACGGGTTCCAGGAAAAAAAGCCGTGACAGGGCGGTTGCGGCTCTTGAAATGGTCGGTCTTGCTCACCGGCTCGATCATCATCCCAACCAGCTTTCGGGTGGACAACAGCAGCGAGTGGCCATTGCACGAGCCCTGGTGAACGATCCGGCCATTATCCTTGCCGACGAACCCACGGGCAACCTGGACAGCCGCACCACTGTAGATGTTCTGTCTGTCTTCCAGGCGCTGAACGATAAGGGGATCACATTGATTCTCGTGACACACGAACCAGATGTGGCTTTGTATGCCAGACGGATTGTGACCATGAAAGATGGAAAAATCCAGTCTGACAGGAATGTTGAAAACAGAACGCTGGCCGGAAGCTTGGGTGCGGACTCGGGGCCGTGGGAGGTATAGGGTTTTATGAAATGGCGCAAGCTGATCAAAGTGGCATTCCAGAGCATTCTGAAAAACAGGATGCGCAGCCTGTTAACCACGCTGGGCATGATCATCGGCGTGGCGTCGGTGATCTCTCTTCTGGCTCTGGGCAAGGGATCCCAGGACGACATCAGGAAACAGGTGGCGTCCCTTGGGACCAACATGATCATCATCCATCCCGGAAGCTCGTTTTCAGGCGGCGTCCGGGGTGGTTCAGGCTCACAGGCCACCCTGACACTCGACGACGTGGATTCTTTGAAGAACGAACCGGAGCTGATCCGTTATGTTTCGCCGGATATCCGCCTTTCCGAACAGGTCATTGCTGGCAAGACCAACTGGAGCACCCAGGTCAACGGGGTGTCGGTGGATTACCTGAAAATCAGAAACTACACCCTTTCGGCCGGTTCATTCTTTACAGCCAGGGATGTGAAAGCCAAATCCAAGGTGGCGGTTCTGGGTAAAACCGTGTCGGATGAGCTGTTTCCGGGGCAGGACCCTGTGGGGACACGAATCCGGGTGAGAAATGTCCCTTTTACGGTGATCGGAACACTTTCAGGCAAAGGCCAGAGCAGCATGGGCATGGATCAGGATGATATTGTCCTGATTCCTGAATCCACGGCTCTTTACAGGCTTTCCGACGGAAAGACCATAAGGGCTGTGGTGTTGTCCGCTGTCTCCGAAGAAAAGATGAATGATGCCCAGGCCCGAGCCACCGAGATCTTAAGGAGAAATCACAAGCTCAAGGATGATGACGAAGACGATTTCCACATAAGCAATCAGACGGAAATCATCAGCATGGCCGGCAAAGTGACAGGAACACTTACCGCACTTTTAAGCGCCATCGCCGGGGTATCCCTTCTGGTGGGCGGTATCGGTATCATGAACATCATGCTGGTTTCCGTGACGGAAAGGACTCGGGAAATCGGAATCCGCATGGCCATCGGTGCCCGGGGAGCCGATATTCTGATCCAGTTTCTCATCGAGGCGGTGATTTTAAGTCTTATCGGCGGGATTATCGGAATTCTTGCCGGGTTGGGAATCGCATATGGAATTGGCTCGGCCATGGGGGCATCGGTTCTTGTGGATCCGTCCATCATCGTTCTTGCCGTGGCGTTCACCGCGGCGGTAGGCGTTTTTTTCGGGTTCTATCCTGCGAGGAAAGCGGCGGGTCTCAACCCCATCGATGCCCTGCGTTACGAATAAGAGGGCAGGATAGGGACATTCTGCCACATTTCGTCATCCCAGATGCGTGCGAAACGGGTGTTCATGATAAAGGCCAACCAGACCTGTTCCAGTGATGTGAAATGTTTGTTCGCGGGAGTTCCACTGTTGCCGTATGGCAACTTCACCCATTCGTAGAACTGGAATGATATGTCTCTGAAACAGCATCCCTGGATCTGGGCCGCTTCGATCAACTGATCAAGCTTGGGCAGCCATATCAAAGGGGACAGCGTCGTGACCTTGTTTCCCGCCTTGATTTCGAAACCCTTGCGTATGGTTTCATTTTTGGAGGTTCCCGGAACATAGCACAGAACATCTCCGGTCAGGCCTTTGTAAAAATCGCCGGCTTTCGGATTCCATAAGCTCTGGATTTCTTTTGACCTCCTGCACATTTCTATATATTGTCTGCTCTTGTCCATAAAAGGCAGCCTACCATAGAACAGGCTTACGGCATACATGAAAAAAACAGGATAAGGTGAATCATGGCATTTTTAATCGGATACAATGACCTGGAAATGAGTTTTGGCTCACAGATCCTGTTTTCAGGGTTGTCCATGTCTTTTTCCGAAGGGGAGAAGGTGGGGTTGATCGGATCAAACGGATCGGGAAAATCCACGTTGCTGAAGATTTTTGCCGGAGTCATGGCCCCGGACAAGGGGAATCGTCTTGAAAAAAAACATGTGAGACCTGTCTATCTGGCCCAGGAAGACTGTTTCGAACCGGATAAAACCATATCGGACATCACATCCGAGGTGTTGAGAGGGACGGCGGGGGATGATGCCGGCATGTACAGCCGAGGCCAGAAGGTCATCGGCCAGGCCGGGTTTCCGGACCCAGGATTGAAAGTGTCCGAACTATCGGGTGGCATGAAAAAGCGTCTGGCCATCACGGTGGCACTTATCCGTCAACCGGACCTCCTTTTTCTGGACGAACCCACGAACCATCTGGATCTCGAAACCATTGTCTGGCTTGAGCATATTCTTCTGAACGCCGATTTTTCCTTTGTCCTGGTGAGCCATGACCGAGCGCTCCTCAACCGGGTCACGAACCGGACCATTGAACTTGGGGATGTTTACCCGGACGGTTATCTCAAAGTTGAGGGGAATTATCAGGAATTCATTGAAAAACGCGGCATTTTCATTGAACAGCAGCTCAGACAGGAAACCATTCTTGCCAACAAGATGCGCCGTGAAACAGAATGGCTGAGACAGGGCGTCAAAGCCAGAACCACCAAAGCGAAATTCAGGATCGACCAGGCCGGTAAAATGGGAGATGAGCTCAGTGAACTGAAACGTCGGAACAGGCAGGCCGGTGACGTGGATATCGATTTCCAGAGTTCAGGTCGAAAAACAAAACGACTTCTCGAAGCGTTTCATATTGGGAAATCACTGGGTGGAAAGATGCTTTTCAACGATCTGAGTATCGCGTTGTCCCCAGGAATTTTCATTGGCCTTCTGGGTGCCAACGGCTCGGGAAAAACCACGCTGCTGAATATCCTGGAAGGGCGGTTGGCAGCGGATTCAGGCCATGTGAAAACCGTTGATGATCTGAGTATCGTGCTTTTTGACCAGGAAAGGAAACAGCTGGATCCCGACAAAACCCTGAAACGGACGCTGGCACCGGACAGCGATTCGGTGATGTACCGGGGTAATCCTGTCCATGTGGTGACATGGGCCAGAAAATTCCATTTCAAGGTCGAACAACTGGATACACCGGTTTCCAAACTGTCCGGCGGCGAAAAGGCCAGGGCTGTCATCGCCAATCTGATGAGGACCCCGGCTGATGTGCTTCTTCTTGACGAACCTACCAACGATCTGGACATCCAAACCCTTGAAGTGCTGGAAGAAAGCCTGGGAGATTTTTCCGGTGCCGTGGTCGCAGCATCTCATGACCGCTATATGCTGAGCAGTCTCGCCACCCATATTCTGGGCTTTGAAGGGGAAGGGGTGGTACGTCTTTTTGCGGATGTGGATCAGTATGTAAACGGGATGCTTGAGAAAAACAAAAAGGTTGTTAAAAAGAAGCCTCGGGATGAGGCCGCTGAAGGGACCAAGCAGGACAAAAAGAAAAAATTTTCATACAAACACGGTTTTGAACTGGCGCAGATCGAAGAAAAAATCATGATTGCTGAAAAAGAGGTGGGAGATCTTGAATCCGAACTGGCTGATCCCGCTCTTGCCAAGGAACCGGAGCGTATGAGCGATGTGTGCAGAAAGCTCGGGGAAGCCCAGAAACAGGTGGAGGACCTTTATGACCGATGGGCGGAACTTGAGTCCATGAAAGATTGATATTTCAGCAAGATATGTTTAAGAACATCGTTAGCTTTCAAAACAGCTGTAATGGTTGCCATAAAAGGAACATGTTAAAAAAATGTTTGAATTAAGCCACATGGGATGTTAACCTTCCAAATTACCCTGAGTGATTTTTAAAATGGCGGGCACGTTTTTCGGTATAATCAGCTGAGTCCGTGATCGAGAAAAAATCACCGAAAGGAAGGTTTACATGAACGATAATGAGGCTGGATTTGCTCATTCGATGGGTAACGTCAAGTGTTTGTTCTTCTGTTGTTTTCTTTTACTGGCATTTGTCGTGATCAAGTCGAAAGTCATGTGTCTTGAAGGTCGTAACAGCAGTGATAATCTGGTAAACAGTACAGATTTCATGGCTGGACCTGAGACTACTGGCAATGACGCTGAAACTGTGATCGCCGATTTCATGATCGACTCCGGTTCGAGAGCATTGATGGTCAATCTCTCTGAAATGGAAAAAATCGCAAGAATCTACTATCCCATCATCCTTAAGGCTTCTCGGAAACACAACGTCGATCCCCATCTCATAAAAGCCATTATCGTGGCTGAATCGGGTTTCAATCCAAGGGCTGTGTCCCGTGTCGGGGCACGGGGGCTCATGCAGCTGATGCCGATAACGGCAAAAGCCATGGGGCTAAAAGATGCATTCAATCCGGAAAAAAACATAGAGGCCGGGGTCAGGTATTTCAGGAAGCTTCTGGATAAGTTCAATGGCAATACAAAACTTGCACTTGCTGCTTATAACGCTGGAATCACCAAGGTGAAAGCTCACGGAGGTGTTCCACCGATAGCACAGACCACTCATTTTGTCCGGAGAGTATCGAAACTCCAGAAAGCATTCAAAAAGAGTGACACAGAGCAGGTCGTGGAAGCCATTGAAGACCAGGCATCGTGATCATCATCAAAACCGGGCCGGATTCCGTCCCGGTTTTGTAACCTGTTTTTTTAAATAGACATCCAATTCTTTTTCTGGTAGATTTATTCCACTTACTACAACTCCCGAGATGTGATTTTTCCTGTCCAAAGGGAGTGGGCGTCACGAACTGATCTCATTTTTTTCATCCGTGTGATCCGATTCATTCATCCATCTGAATATAGAATGATCGATTATTTTATTATCGTTTCCGGGTTTGACTTCTCTTGAATGGATAACACCACCTTTGGCCGTCAGTTTCCAAGGTGAATATTTCAGGGTATAAATTTGAAAAATTATCATGAACCAATCTAAGGCAACGAAAGGAAGGATTGTGATGGAGCGCAGAAAACATTCGAGAAAAACATGCTTTTTTGCAGAGGTGGATTATGCCGCCCAAAACGGTGTTTTCACGGACCCGATCAAGAATATCAGCAACGGCGGTGTGTTTATTGAAACGGATAAAAGTCTTACCGTTGGAGCGGATATCACCATGCTGTTTTCAGATCTGGCCCGCATCGATTTGATTCGTATTGCTGGAGATATTATAAGGACCACACCCAACGGTGTTGCAGTGAAATTTTCCATTCATGATGACCTCAAGAAAAAGAACATGGAAAAATTCATTGATATGGTCTGAGAACCGTTTACAGCCAACATTATCGCTATGCCCTTCGATCAAAGTTTGTACTGAAAACCTTAAAACGTGATACTACGAAAAAACTGACGCGCGGGATATTTCCCCGCGCGTTTTTTTTAGGTGTTTCGTATTCATGAATTCCGGATAATAAAATGAGGACTTCTTCGTCATTTCCTGATATGGGTTTACACGGTTTTCGTAAGATGAATGCCAGTCGGGATGTGTTTATCAATAATCATGACGAAGAACTATTATCAAGCTGGACGGGTTGATACAAGGGGCTGAATTGGAAAATAGATCTCAGAGAAAGATACGGGTCAACAACAGGGATAAAATTGTAGATACGGCCATCAGGTTGATCGGAGAGCGCGGGGTTGAGGGAACCAGCCTTGCCGACATCGCCAAAGAAGTCGGGATCAGCAAGGGTACCCTGTATTATTATTATTCTTCAAAAAATGACCTGATATTTGATATTACCAAAGATCATGTTGATAAGATTACAGCCAACATTTTTTCCTTGATCGAGAGTAACAAGGGTGAGACATCCTGGCAGGCCATGCTCAAGCTGCTTATTGACAATCTGTTGAAGTCCGAGACAAGAACCCGGCTTCATCTTTACCTTATACAGGAAGTGTTGTCAGGTAACGATGATTTAAAGAAGAGATTCTCGGAAACCTATCATCAGTGGTTCAGGATGATTCAGGAAGGTTATTCCATGTTGACGAATCAGCCCAAGGACCTTACGGTTCAGGCACGGATTCTTGTGGCAATCATCGATGGTCTCATCATTCAGGGAAGTATCGGGGCCGAAGCTATCCAACTGGATGAGATCATACGCGAAATGACACGGGTTCTTGATGAGGAATGACCGTTTGTCAACATAACTCACAGGACCCTTTCCGGTGTCAGGTCATCTGCTGCACAGTCTGTGAATGGTCTGGGCGTGCCAGTGACCTTTATTGGAAAAGGTTGGTATCTTGTTTTCATTAAGAAAATGAGCGATTTCCTTATATGTTCCGCCTTTTTTTCTTAGTTTTTTCATAATCCGGATAATATCTCTTTTTTCATCCGCCGACGATTTCATTTCCGTTTTTTCAAGTTCTTCAACGGTAAGCGAGGGCTGATAATGGGCTTCCGATACGGATTCTTGGCAGGCTGGCGCTTGGAAACCGGAGCCTTCAAGGCGTTGTAGTGCCAAGGCGATGTCCTTGAATGCGGATGTCATGATTTCGCCGGACTTGGCCTGCTGTTTTTTGAGATCAATGAGGGACATCTGGTTTTCTGTGATGGTTTCAAGAAGAGCCTGAAGGGTGGGCAGAAAGTCTTCGATTTTCGTGAACAGAGAAGCTGATGGTTTGCCCTGGGAGTTTTGCTCGCCTCGCCTGTCATTGCCAGTGCGTCGGTCTTGTGAAGGGTAATAGTGTCCATCATACGGATTACGCTTGTTTCCTGCGAACCGGCTGTGCGTTGAACGAAAATTTTTCAAGAATTCACTCATTGTCAATGTCCTCCAAAGATAATACGGGTCTTTTTTACAGGGTGGACGAATGTTATTACCCGGCGATACCGTATCCATGCAATCAATCACAAGCGCCCATGGTCAAGAACTGGGTGATTTTCCGGCAGTGATATATTTGTTTGACTTTATAAGAATTTATCCAAACACGGGAGTCGATCCTCACAACCAACTTATCGGAAAACAAAGCATATACTTTAGAAAAAATATCAATTCGATTGGTTGTAGAAAACGCGATGGGAAAAAATCCCGACTATAAGTTTATTTGCCCAAGCAAATGAAGTTTTCGGCTTATAGACAAAAAAAAACAAATTTTGGTACGTTACCATTTAAACGGGGGAATTCATTATACACAAAGACATTTATTATTAGTCTTTTATACCTTTGAATTCTCCGTCAGTCAATCCAGGTGTTTGCATATCCAACAAAAAAATTGAGGAGAAACCATGAGCTACTTTCGCGACCTTGTGCCGATACAGTCCCGAGAAAATACGGTGAACATCTGTGCCAGCCTTTTCTGGCGGCTTTCCAGTGTCGGACTCAATCCTGATGAAATCAACCGTCTTGTAAAAGATGTATTCAATCTGTTGAGGGACGGTGGAAGTTTTACTGTATCTTTCATTAATTATGAGCTTCAGCGAATGGGCTGGAAAGAGGACATTATGGATGATTGCAGTTTCGAGCTGATCATATTCCTTCTGGAAAACGAGTTTGATTATCATGTAAACACACATGTTCTTCATTAGTCTGCTGACTTCCGGTATATAGGATGCTGCTCTCGAGTGTGCTTGATACCCTTTATATATAAGGTTTTAAAGAAACCGGTCCAAGCAGCATGCCGCAATTGCTCCATCCTCCCGCCTCCAATGGGTGAAACCCAAGAAAAATCAACAATTACCATTGACATCCGTTATCGGAATAATTATTAATAACTAATTTTTGTTCCCCGAATTATACAGGCCTTTGTGTTCGATCAGAATAAATTTGCTTGATATTGGACGGCTTCAACGATTGATAAGCCGTGCTGATTTGTCGTTCATGGAGTCGTGACAATGAACTGAATTCACGTTTTTAGTGTGAATTGAAAGGCTTGTGATAAGACAGGATAAGGAGAGTGGAAGTGGTTCAGAGCAAAAACATACTGATCATCGATGACCACCCTCTGTTTCGGGAAGGTCTGAAAACCATTGTTGAGCGTGACAAGCGTTACAAGGTGGTGGGCGAAGCCGGAACCGGAAGACAGGGTTTGAAGATGGCCAAGCAGCTTAAACCCGATCTGGCTGTTGTAGACATCTCTCTACCCGATATCAACGGGGTTCAGATCACCAATGAAATGCGCGAGTCCTTACCTGACACAAAGATCATGATCGTCAGCATGCATTCAAAAATCGACTACATCGCCGAAGCCTTTCAAGCCGGGGCAACGGGTTATGTCGCCAAGGACTCTGCATCAGACCGCCTGGTTCAGGGAATTGAGATCGTTCTTAAAGGGGAGTATTATCTTGACAGTTCCGTATCACATCAGGTGGTGGAAAAACTGATGAAGTTTCCGGTCAAGGATGCAAAGATTACCGATGCCGATTACGGCTCTCTGACGCCCAGAGAGCAGGAGGTGATGCGTCTTTTGGCTGAAGGTTCACCTCCCAAGGAAATTGCCGATAAATTATGCATCAGTCCCAAAACTGTAGAAAACCATCGCGCTAATATCATGAAGAAGCTTGATATCCACAGCACCATGGAGCTGGTCCGTTATGCAGCGAGACTGGGGCTGATCGATGTGGATCTCTGGAAGGAATAACGAGTTTTTCACATTCGTGAACTATTAAAAACGAAGCGTTAACAAGTTATATCGGCGGCCACCTTGACTTTCAGGGTGGCCGTTTTTTATGATTTTTATGAATAGATCGTTGGATCCTTGATACCAGCTTCTTCAAATCCTTTTTTTCTCAGATAGCAACTGTCGCAGGATCCGCAAGCTCTTCCAGAAGGGTCCGGATCATAGCAGCTGTGTGTCATGCTGTAGTCAACGCCTAAAGTCATCCCTTGACGGATGATCTGGGATTTTGACAAGGTGATGAGTGGGGTGTGAATGCAAATATGGGTATTCAACTCAACACCGGCCTTCGTAGCGAGATTCGCCATCGTTTCGAACGCCGAAATATATTCAGGCCTGCAATCAGGATAGCCGCTGTAGTCCACGGCGTTGACACCGATGAAGATATCCGTGGCTCCCAGGACTTCGGCCCAGCCAAGGGCGAATGATAGAAAGATCGTGTTTCTGGCCGGGACATACGTCACGGGGATCGGCCCGGTCATTTCGGACATGTTTCTGTCTTTGGGAACAGTGATGTCGTCTGTCAGCGCCGAACCGCCGATGTCATTAAGGTTGGTTTTGATGACCAGGTGTTTTTCCGATCCCATGGATTCCGCGATTTTTCCTGCGGCTTCAAGTTCGAAAACATGGCGTTGGCCGTAAGAAAAACTCAAAGTGTAAAGACGGTAACCAAGGCTTCTGGCAATGGCGAGAACCGTCGCAGAATCAAGACCGCCACTGAGCAGAACCACCGCTTTTTTAGTTTCTGATTTCAACGTGTGACCTCATATATGACGTTTTTCTTATTGGCATCATCAGACACCCCTCTCAATGTCTGGCCAGATGTATTTGTGAAGCTGAAGATGAAGACGAACGGAAAGACCGTCTTCAAGAATCCAGCAGGCAAGCTCGCTGGGGTGTAGGACATCGGTGACGGGTGAAAAAAGAATATGGTTGTCTGCAATGGGGATTTTATGGGTTTCAAGGACTTCCTTGGCGAAATCATAATCCTCTTTGTCCCGTATAACGAATTTGATCTGATCATCGTTTTTCAGATCTTTGAAATTGGTGTAAATATTCCTGTGGCTTTCACCGCTTGACGGGCATTTAACGTCCATAATGACAACACATCGAGCGTCAATATCCGAAATTCCAAAAGATCCGTTCGTTTCGATGAGAACGTTGTAGCCCTGATCGAGCAGCTGCCTGACAAGAAATGGCGTGTTTTTTTGAAGAAGGGGTTCACCGCCGGTGATTTCAACCATCTGGCATGGGAAAGTGGATATGACTTTCAGGATCGATTCGAAATCCATTTCGCTGCCTTCGTTGTGGGCGTAGGTTGTGTCACAGTACGAGCAACGAAGATTGCAACCTGAAAGTCTGATGAATGCACATGGGCATCCCATGAAAAGTGACTCACCCTGGATGCTGAAAAAGATTTCGTTGATAACAAGCGTGTGGGGAACCAAGGCGTTCTTATTCATAGGCAAAGTGCTTGGTTTACGGGTGGTCATGGCCGTGAGTCCCGTCCTTGAGGAAGTGTCTGTGGTATTCCCCTTCAGACAAGTGTTGTTTTAAGAGACGGACCATCATGTCATAAACATCTGAAAGCTCGTTTTCTTTTAGTCTTGGAATGAGAATATCCAGAAAAAGGTCATCTGAAAATTTCTGCAGATAATATTTAACAGTCTCTTCGTCTGTTTCCCTGTCCCAGCCAAAGGCTCCTGCCCCTTTATAATTTTCAACAAATGTGTGGCTGTGTGTTGCCATTTGTTTCGCACCTTTCTTTGTGGATCGTTGTCCGTAAGGAATGCCCAGTTTAAAGACCCGGCCGACGTTTATCGTGTTTTATTGATCGGTCTGCGTTTATTCGAACACCTACCATACTGCCGGAGAAATAAAAAACAAAAAAACAATTCGATTTCACCTGATGAAAAGCATCCGGTTTTCCACATCATTCTGTGTATTCCAAATATCTTGAAGTTTCATGAAATTTGGGGTTAAGTATGTTTCTGAATATTTTCATTATGAAGGTGAATCATGAATAAAAAACAAGCATCTGAACCTTCCGCAAAAGTGAAGAGTCCTGAAAGGCCTTTGATTGTTATGGCAGCATGTGTTCTATTGGTTGTCGCGATTATGGCCGTCTATTTTCCAATGACACGACTGGTCTCATCTGAGATGGATACAAAAGACATCGCGACTCGGCTTGAAAATCTTGAGTTGAAGTCATTATCCTCCGTTGAGAATGTATCGTCAAATAATAATGAACCCCACCTTAAAGAGATTGATCGTTTGTCGGAAAGTATCCTTCGCAAGGATGAGGAAAACGCCTTACGGAACAAGGCGTTGGATAACCGGATTCGCGATCTTCAATCGCAAATCGAGTCATTAAAACAGGACATCGCACATTTATCGGGAAAAGAAGCTGTTCGTATTGAAAAAAATGGAACCCGAATCCGTCCGAATCCCTTGGATATGAAAAAAAAACTTGCGAATGACCGGGGAAAACCCCAAATGCGATATCATGTCGTTGGGAAGAACGACACGTTCTACAGCATCAGCCAGTCTTACAACTTATCCCTTGAAACATTGAGAGCCTTGAATCATTTTGATGAGAAGACAAAGATTTACCCTGGGCAGCGTATCATTGTCGGGCCATAAGGCAGATGAATAAAGGGTTTGACAATCTTGAAATGTTACGCATATAGTTCGGCTATGCGGTAAAAATATGATTGATGAATAGATCCGGTTGTGTATTTGAACAAAACAGGAATCGAAACGAAACATGACAGAAGAAAAACCTGCGCGCATGGATGAAATTGAAACGCTGACGAAAAGATTCAAGGACTATATCGATAAAATCCAGGCAGCTTATGGCAAGACAGAGGAACACAAGCCTGAACAACCTATGGGAAACTCCACTGGAGATCTGTCATCAAAAAAACTTTACACGGTCGTTTCTCCTGTGGATGCCATGACAAGGAATATGAAATCCGTGTTGAGCGCCATCGACAGCGCCATTTTAAACATGGATCTTCTTGGGGATGTCGCGATCGTGAGTCCTGGGAACGTTGGTGAAGGATATGATGAACCCAGAACACTTGCAAACGGAGCTGTGGTCGAGACTGAACCGAATCATGAAAGATTTACAGAAGAGGAACTTGATTTTCTTGTCAGAACCTTTAATGACATCCTGAACAGTTCTGAAGAAGAACGAAAAAAATTGTTCAGCAGGATTGAGAAAAAAGATAGACCCTGACGTATATCTGAGCTGGTTACGTCATCTGAATAATCCCCTGGTTTTTTAATGTTATTCCATGATATCCCCTGAGTGATCAATATTTTAAATGGGTGTATAAAATTGATGCAATGCAATATGGTCGTTGCGGTTTGGGATTCATACTACCATGGTCAGGAATTTCCCCCGATAAAATAGGTTTGTTTTCTCATAGACCCCTTGTTTTTTATCGTATATGTCTTAAAGTGTTTCTGGCTGATCAAACGTAAAAAAACCGCACGATTCTGACAACGTTTTAATCAAAATACAGAATGAGATGTTTCTTGAGAAATCCATGGAGCGAATCCGGATCCAGTTATGCTTCTTGTTGGCATAACAATACGATCTAACCGGAATCCTGAAAGGAACGTCTCTATACAGGGGCGGGGCAGGGCGTCCTTTTGGATATGTGGACCACTTGATGATTGTACTTTAACACCTTGCAGGAGATGATTATGGAAAATACAAGAGAAAATACTACAAACGGCATAAATTCAGAACAAATCGTCAACACCTGGATCAACAGCGCATCAAAGGTATGGGAGTCGATCGTTCAGAAATCAAAAAAAAATGACGACGGGAGATCTTCAGCATCAGCTGACACGGATACTGGGCACGAATCCTTTAAAGCATGGGAACCGGCAATGAAAACTTGGAATGAATTTGCCTCGGCGATGAACAAGAAAGAAATGATTGACAGCATGGTGGAAGGAAACAGGGCAGGGACTGAGAATTTTCATAAGCTTTTGAAATCCGGACTTGAAGGTTTTTCATTTTTTCAAAAACGATGGCTTGAAAGTGCAAAAAACATTCAAGGAATTTTTAACAGTCATCCTATCGAAAATTTGGGCGGATCAGAAATATTTGATCTTTTCACAGATATTTATAAGAAAGAAATCAGCAAATTTTTTAGCATCCCGCCCCTGGGACTGTCCAGGGAATACCAGGCCAAGATTCAGCAGGTGATTGACAAGTCAAATATCTTTCATGTCAAACTTTTGGAGTTTCTTTACTTTCTTTACATACCTTTTGAAAAATCGTTCAAAGTGGTTCAGGACAGTCTGGCTTCTCTGGCTGATGAAGGTACGTTGCCCGATGATTCGAAACAATACTATCAAATGTGGCTCAAGCAGCTTGAAAATCATTACATGTCCATGTTCAAATCCACAGAATATCGAACAGCTCTTGGAAAAGTGGTGGACGCCATGAGTGATTTCATGTCGGCTCGACAGCAGATTATCCAGGATTCGATGAAATCGTTTGGAATCCCTGTGGAGAACGATCTGGATGAACTTTACAAAGATATCTACACCTTGAAGAAGCGTATCCGATCCCTTGAAAGGGAAGCTGAAAAAAAGGAATCATAGCGTATTCGGGATTAAAACGGACAAAACCGGAATACATTCTCCGGTCATTCTGAACGACAAAGACAGGGAAAGCATAATGGAGGAACACGATGCTGAATTTATCGGAATCGATCAATAAGACGCTTAACAATTTTGCTGAAAATACTGAAATGATGTGGAATTTTGCCGACGATGCAACAGATGTCCTCCTGGGGGACCTGGATACGGAGATCGCTTCCACACCCTATGAAATCGTTTACCAGCAGGACAGGGTCAAACTGAAATATTATAAATCCGAAGCACCGGTCAAAATGAAGACACCGCTTCTGGTGGTCTATGCCCTGATCAACAGGGAAACCATGCTGGATCTCCAGCCGGGTCGGAGCGTGGTGAAAACGTTTCTCGACAACGGTATTGACCTTTACATGATCGACTGGGGCTATCCCACACGCAAGGACCGTTACATGACCATCGACGATCATGTGAATGGTTACATGGATGATGTGGTCAATTACATTTTGAAACGAGAGAAAGTTCCACAGGTCAATCTCATGGGCATCTGCATGGGCGGGACATTCTGTGTCATGTATTCCGCCCTTCATGCTGATAAGGTCAAAAATCTGGTGACAACGGTGGCTCCGACGAATTTCGATACGGATCAGGGGCTTCTGCACAGCTGGATGAAAAGTGTTGATGTGGACAGGATGATGGACACCCTTGGAAACATGCCCGGAGATCTCATGAACTTCGGATTCCTTCTGCTCAATCCGGCCAGGCTGATGATCGACAAATACCAGTCGTTCCTGGAAAATATGAACAGCAGAGATTTTGTGGAGAACTTTGTCAGGATGGAAAAATGGATTTTCGACAGTCCCGATGTACCCGGTGAAACGTTTAGGGAGTTTATCAAGGATTTTTACCAGGGAAACAAGCTGATCAACAGCCAGATGGAGCTGGGTGGAAAACGGGTGGATCTTAAAAACCTGACCATGCCTCTTTTGAATATTTACGGGAAATTTGATCATCTGGTCCCACCGGGGGCCTGTGAACTCCTTACAAGCCGTGTGGGAAGCACGGACGTTCAGGATGTATGCATAGACACCGGCCACATAGGGATTTACGTCAGCTCCAAGTGCCAGAGGGAATTCGCTCCGAAAATCTGCTCATGGCTGGGAGAACGGGATGGAAACTTTTCGGAGCCCGAGGTATCTTCACCGGTGAAGAAAAAAACCTCGAAAGCAAAACCTGCTGCCCTACAGAATTAAAAAAAAGCCGGCTGACATTGAATGAAGGTTTTAAACAAATGGAACGGAAGAAGGAGCTAAAATGACGGGAAAAACCATAAACGACATGAAACCGGGTGATTATGAAGAGTTCACAAAAACCGTCGCCGAATCGGATGTCTACGGTTTTGCAGGAATTACGGGTGATTTCAACCCTGCCCACATCAACGAAGAATATGCAAAAAATACGTTTTTCAAGAAACGTATCGCCCATGGAATGCTTTCAGCCGGTTTTATTTCAAATGTGCTTGGAACTAAGCTGCCTGGGGCCGGCTCCATTTATATGAAACAGGAGCTTGCATTTCTGGCTCCGGTGTATATCGGCGACACCATCACGGCACGGGCTGAGGTGGTGGATGTGAATACCGAGAAAAACAGGGTCACTCTCAAAACAACCTGCACCAATCAGGATGGTAAAACAGTGGTGGACGGTATGGCTGTTTTAAGCCCACGAAAAGCCTGAAACCTGTTCACTTTTGTTCCGCGACACAATCACGCATCTAAAAGCATCGGTTTTACCCGGTGCTTTTTTATTTCCCGATATTCGACGGTTGACCTGAAAGCTTCATTCCATTATATTTTCCGGGCGTGATGGGTGTTTAGAAATAAAAAATTCTTGGAACCATGGAACATGATCAGTATAGAAAATTTAACAAAAGGCTTTGGCGGCCAGGAATTGTTCGACCAGATCAGCCTGAAGATCAACCCCAGGGAAAGGGTTGGTCTGGTGGGCCGGAACGGCCATGGAAAAACAACTCTCATGCGGATGATTCTTGGTGAGGAGCATCAGGATTCCGGCAATATCCTTATTCCTGGCAATTACCGGATGGGTTATGTCAAACAACACCTTGATTTTAAAGAGTGCTCGGTCCTCAGGGAAGGCTGTCTTGGCTTGCCCGAACATGAAAAAGACCATCAGTGGAAAGTTGAAAAAATTCTGGTCGGACTAGGGTTTTCTCCGGCCGATTTTTCACGTCACCCTTCGGAGTTTTCAGGAGGTTACCAGGTTCGCCTGAATCTTGTCAAAGTGCTTGTTTCCGATCCGGACCTCCTTCTTCTTGACGAGCCCACCAACTATCTGGACATCACCAGCATAAGATGGCTTGAGAAATTCCTCAATCAATGGCCCAGGGAAATTCTTCTGATTACCCATGACAGAAGTTTCATGGATGCAGTGGTCACACATACGGCAGGTCTTCACCGGCGAAAGCTTAGAAAAATAAAAGGTGACACGGGAAAATACTACGCCCAGCTCGCACAGGATGAGGAGATCTACGAAAAAACCAGGGTCAACGATGAAAAACGGAGAAAGGAACTGGAGCTGTTCATCTCCCGATTCAGGGCCAAGGCCAGACTGGCGAACATGGTCCAGTCGAGAATCAAAACCCTTTCGAAGATGGAAAAGAAAGACAAGCTGGAATCGGTGAATGAACTTGAATTTTCTTTCCGTTCAAAGAGTTATGCTGCCAAGCTCATGCTACAGGCCAAGGATCTGACGTTTTCATACCACAAAGACAAAGAGGGACTTTCAAGCCCGCTGATTCATCATATTTCACTGACGGTGCAGTCTGGCGACCGGATCTGCATCGTGGGTAAAAATGGTAAAGGCAAGACAACGCTTCTGAAACTGCTTGCAGGAGAACTTGAACCGGACCAGGGAGGGCTTCAATACAATCCCGGTGTGGCCAGGGGATTTTATGAGCAGACCAATGTGAAAAGTCTTGTGGATGGAAGATCTGTGGAAGAGGAAATCCTGTATTCCCATCCCGACGTGGACAGGCAGCATGCCCGGAACATCTGCGGGGCCATGATGTTTGAAGGGGATTCGGCGTTGAAGAAGATTTCCGTACTTTCCGGTGGCGAAAAAAGCCGGGTCATGCTGGGAAAGCTCCTGGTGACGCCGCTCAACCTTTTGTATCTCGACGAACCCACGAACCATCTGGACATGGAAGCCTGCGACAGTCTTCTTGCAGCGATTGACAGCTTTGACGGTGCTGTGGTGATGGTGACCCACAACGAGATGTTTCTCCATGCCCTTGCGGAACGTCTGGTTGTGTTTAAAAATGATGCCATTGAAGTATTTGAAGGATCCTATGCTGATTTTCTTGAAAAAGATGGTTGGGACGATGAGCAGGAGGCGGGCGAGGAAGGGGTTGATGACAGAAAACAACCCGAGGATGACGCCGGCAAACCTGGAAAAAAAGAACTGAGAAAGCGACGTTCGGAGCTTGTTCAGCGACGGTCGAAAGAGCTTAAGCCTCTTGAACGGAAAATAGAGAATATCGAGTCTTCCATCGAAACTTTGGAAAAAGAGCTTGAAGATCTTAACCGGCTTCTTCTTGATATTTCTGGCTCAGGCGACGGAAGAAAAATTGCCGAACTGTCTAAAACAATTCACGATAAACAAACCGCAATAGATGATCATTTTGACAGGCTTCAGGTTCTTTCCGATGAATATGACAAAGTGAAAGCCTCCTTTGACGATGAATTGGACCGTATCGATCAGGGACTTTGATAATCGAATTGACATCTTAAAGATCGAGGTTTATAGTTTTCAATCATTTAAGCCGTAATATCAGGGAGTTTATCTATGTTTGATCCCAAAATGAACTTGCGGAAAGTCTGGGGTGCCCTGTTGCTTGCCGCCGGTCTGGGTATGTTTTTCACCATTCCTGAAAAAGCGAAGGAATTCCAGGCCCAGGGCTGGAATATCTATGCTGTAAAGCCGGTTTTTTATCTTGTCAGTGCCATACTAACGGTGGGCGGTGCCAAGAAGCTTTTTCAAAAAAACGCGGGTTCTGATTCACCTGACGACAAAACCGAACATTAGAGTATCGAAACCCGAGTGTCTGTTGCCCAAGGATCTTTCATGAACAACAAACTGATCAACACTGAAGTCCAGGATCTCAAGACCGAGGTCGAATACAGAACCAACCTGCAGGAGATATGCAACAAGATTTACGCAGCCCTGAATCTTGACGAAATCATCATCAACCTGAAAGATGAGATTATGGGACTTTTCGCTGCCGAGCGAATGACCATCTACTATGTGGATGGCGTCAAGCGGGAGATCGTTTCCCGTTTCAAGTCCGGTGATGAGATCAACGAAATTCGTGTCCCCATATCGCCTGCCAGTATCGCCGGTTATTCGGTCCACACCAAAAAACTGGTGAACATCAAAGATGTCTATGACAAAACTGAACTCAACAAAATCGATCCTCTGCTTGTCTTCGACAGCAGCTGGGATAGAAAAACAGGGTTCAGGACAACCCAGGTCCTTGTTGTTCCCGTCGTTTATAAAACATTTCTTCTAGGGGCTGTCCAGCTGATCAACAAAAAAGGGGGTAATGTTTTTACCAAGGCTGAAGAAGGGTATGTCACCGAACTCGCCAAGATTATGGGTATTGCCATGTACAATCAGAAACGCATGGCGAAAACACGCTCAGGAAAATTCGATCACCTTCTTGAAAACCATATCATGACTCAGAAAGAACTGGGGTCGGCGGTGACTGAGGCCCGTGAGAAAAATGAACCCATTGAAAACATTCTTCTTAACAGTCTTAAAATTCCCAAGAAGGATATCGGTGACGCACTTTCCAAGTACTACAAGGTTCCGTTCATCGAATTCAACAAAAGTCTTCCCATTCCAGGCGAACTCATGACGGGCCTTAAAGTGCCCTTCATGCGGAACAACTTCTGGGTGCCCATAAAAACAGAGGGTGAGACAGCCATCGTCGCCGTGGACAACCCTCATGACGGACAGAAGGTCGGAGAAATCCAGAGCCTGTTCAAGCGGCCTGTCAAGATCTACGTGGCCTTACGTGATGACATCCTCCAGTACATCAACTTATTCGCTCAGGATGAGAAGGAACTGGCATCCATCGACGATATCCTGTCACGTCTGGACGATGAGGATGATGAAATCGTCGAAGCCGAAGCTGGGGTCAGCGAAGAAAGCAGCGCCGTGGTTCAGCTGGTGAACAAGATCATTGCCGACGCCTACAACCGGAAAGCGTCGGATATCCATATCGAACCTTTTCCCGGCAAGGAAAACACCAAGGTCCGTATCCGTTGCGACGGGGCCTGTAACATTTACCAGACCATACCCTATCAGTTCAGAAACGCCATTGTGTCGCGCTTGAAGATTATGTCCGAGCTTGACATTGCCGAACGCCGCAAACCCCAGGACGGCAAGATCAAGTTCAAGCGGTTCGGTGGACTCGACATTGAGCTTCGTGTGGCCACCATTCCCACCCAGGGCGGCCTTGAGGATGTGGTCATGCGTATCCTTGCCGCCGGTGAACCGATTCCCCTGAATAAAATGGGTTTTGCCCAGCAGAATTACGACAGGTTCGTGGACTGCATCACCAAACCCTATGGCATCATTTTTGTCTGCGGCCCCACCGGATCCGGGAAAACAACCACGCTTCATTCGGCCCTTGGCTATATCAACAAGGAAGACATCAAGATCTGGACCGCCGAAGATCCGGTGGAAATCACCCAGAAAGGGCTGCGCCAGGTTCAGGTGAAACCCAAGATCGGCTTTGATTTTGCGGCGGCCATGCGAGCGTTTCTCCGTGCCGACCCCGACGTCATTATGGTGGGTGAAATGCGTGACAAGGAAACCACCCACATCGGCATCGAAGCCTCCCTGACCGGACATCTGGTGTTTTCCACGCTTCACACCAACAGCGCTCCTGAGAGCATCACCCGTCTGCTGGATATGGGGATGGACCCCTTTAACTTCGCCGACGCCATTCTCTGCATCCTGGCTCAGCGGCTTGTAAGGACCCTGTGTCCGGACTGCAAGAAGCCCTACCAGCCCACCCGTGCGGAATACGACGAGCTGATCCGGGAATACGGAACCGAAGAGTTCAAGCTGTTCATGAACATACCTTACAGCGATAAACTGGTGCTGTACAAGGCCGACGGCTGTGACGCCTGCAATAAAACCGGTTACCGCGGCCGAATGGGCCTTCACGAACTCCTCATGGGAACCGATGAAATGAAAAAACTGATCCAGACCAAGGCCAAGATGGAGGATCTGAGGGACCAGGCGATGAAAGACGGCATGACCACGCTGAAACAGGATGGCATTGCCAAGATTTTCGAAGGGAAAACAGATCTGCTTCAGGTAAGAAAGGTGTGCATCAAGTAACGTGTAACGTGCGAATGTGTTTCGGAAGCAGGTTCAAATTCAGGCTCAGGCTTTATCGGCTTTTTGGATTTTTTTGATATACCTTTCTTTTTCGCTGTAAATGCAGCCGCAATAGGGCTGGCGGTACATCTCCCTTGCCCGTGATTCATCGACCCCTTCCTGCCATCCGTCTCTGAAATCCCGGTAAAGAAAATCTATCCCCACGGCAACTGAAACCTCTTCGCCCACGGATTTCAGGATGTCGTGCCTCTGGTAGCGGCTGTAGAGAAGGGTTGAAGAAAAGGCGTCGAATCCTCCTTTCCGTGCCACTATGGCCGTGGCCGTGAGCCTTTCATGATAACAGACCACACAGCGCCGGGTTTCCCGAAACGCCATGTTTTGGATAAAACCCTCCACATCGTAACCTTTCTGGACAATCAGGGGGAGTTCGATCGCTGCCGCATAGGTTCTTAACGTTTCTTCACGACGAAGGCATTCGGTAAGCGGATGAATGTTGTTCCGGTGGTAATAACCCGTCACATGGATGCTGTCATTTCGTAATACACGAACGGGATAGATGGCGCAGGGGCCGCAGCAGGTGTGGAGAAGGAGGTTCATGTCCTTTCTCCGAAAATCGCCGTACCGATTCTCACCAGGGTGGCGCCTTCTTCGATGGCTGTTTCGAAATCACCGGTCATGCCCATGGAAAGCTCGTTCATGCTCACCGATGGAATCCTGAGGGTGTCGATACGGTCACGGGCCAGGCGCAGGGCCTTGAAAAATGGCCGGACGGTTTCCGGGTCTGCATCGTAAGGTGGAATGGTCATCAGTCCCATGACCCGGAGATGGTCAAAGACGCTGATATCCCGGATCAAAGGTTCAAGATCCTTTTCATCGATGCCGGATTTGCTTTCCTCCATGCCGGTGTTTACCTGGACGAGGATGTTCTGGATCTTACCGATTTTTTTGGCCTGTTTGTGCAGTTCTGTCGCCAGGCTAAGGCTGTCCACGGAATGAACCAGGTCGAACAGCCGGACGGCGATTTTCGCCTTGTTGCTTTGAAGATGGCCGATGAGGTGGAAGGGCACATGGAGGTCCTGGAGGCCTTTGATTTTATCCTCCGCTTCCTTGACGTAGTTTTCGCCGAACAACAGGGCTCCGGCTCGGACGGCTTCACGAATTTCGTCGGCTGACCGTGTTTTACTGACGGCAACCAGGGTGATGGCTCGGGGATCGCGTCCGCATCTCAAAGCTGCGGCTTCGATCCGTTTTTGAATGCTGTCCAGTTTGTCCTTCATTGATACACGATTCATGGCTGTTTACGATAGTGCCCCTTCGGCTGTGAGTGTTTCGATGACTTCACACACCGGAAGCCCCACCACGTTGGTGTAAGAGCCTTCGATGCGTTTGACCAGGAATGTCCCTAAACCCTGAATGGCGTATGCGCCTGCTTTGTCGTAGGGTTCCGGCGTATTCACGTACCATGTGATTTCTTCATCCGTCAGAGTTTTAAACAGAACCTGTGTCCTGACGGTTTCAGAAATGGCGATGCCCCGGTTTTTTAATATCAGGCAGTATCCGGTCAGCACATCATGGGTGCAGCCGCTCAACAGTCTGAGCATGTTCCGGGCCTCGTCCACAGAAGAGGGTTTACCAAGAATCCGTTGTCCCGCGACAACGATGGTGTCCGCCCCGAGAACCCAGTTGTCAGGGAATCGTGCCGAAATATCAAGGGCTTTGGCTTCCGCAAGGTAACGGGCATAGTGTGACGGTTCGGTCAATGTGACGTCGTCTTCGTTGATGTCGGAAGGGACCACGGTGAATGTGAGACCGGCCTGCTCAAGAAGCTCCTTGCGCCTTGGAGACTGGGATGCCAGGATCAGCGGGGGATTTATGTGTTTAATCATGGATGTCATGTCTGGGCTTATTAGCAGATCGCATTATGTTTGACAAGGACATGGAGACGTCTGGATCTGTCAGGGGATTGCCGAGAGCATGTCTTTCGCCCATAACGGGGGATCTTCGCAGAGGATACGCTTGCGTCCCAGACGGACCACGGCGATCTGCCGAAAGGGGTTTGAACGGGAGGAATTGTCGAGAATAAATGCCGAATCCACAAGGGGAAGAATGCTTATGATGTTTCCCATGGTGCGCGGCAGTCGGCTGTGGATCTTTTCGGCAGGGACGGCGTGCCCACCCTCGCTGATCCGCTGACTGACGCGGGCTTCGTTCAGTTCCGGGTTTTCGAGGTGGATGTACACAAGGATCACTTCATATCCCAGGGCTTTGGCCCTGGCTGTGAAATCGATTTTCGACGCATGGGAGAACACGGTTTCAAAACAAAAAGACAAACCCTCGTCGAGAAAACGCTGCCTAAGGCGTTCTGCCAGATGGGCCGCCTTGTAACTGGCGTCTTCGGGATTTTCCCGGCTTAAGTCCCGGGCAATCATGTCGGCGTTGATAAACTTCAGCCCACGGGGTTCGAGGAACAGCCTGTAAAACGTCGATTTGCCAGCGCCATTTCCTCCTGCAAGAAGCCACAGCTGACGTTCTCCGCTCATTCGTGAACCGTGAAGAGACCGTTTTGAAAATGACCGGTCTCCCGTTTCCCTGTACCGCTGTGGACCCGGTCAAGACAGCCGGGGCTTGTTCGGCTGGCTTCATAGTAGATCGCCGCAGCAGTCACGTTTTCAGTCAGAACACCTTCGGATCTCTGTATTTCAAGGTCCGCGAACACATCATCGGGTCTGACGGTTGACGAGAGTAAAGGTGATACTTCAAGAGTTTTGAGGCCCTGGGTGACGGCCACCACATCGTCGAAATCGATCAGATGTTCCACGGCTTTACCAAGTTCGGCCCAGAATTCGATCTGTTTGGGGATGGATCGTTTCTGAAGCGCGGCTTCACGTTCAGCCGCCGCAATCAACGATGCATCCAGTCTCATGGGACTTGCCATATTCCGCCTCCATACAATGATTATTATGCTTCAAATGTAGCAAGGTGCTGCATGGATGTCAACACTGAAAAACCGGCATAATGCCACGGATCGTCCGTCACGCAGGGACGGTGCCGGAGATGTGGACGCATGAAACTGGGTTTTGTATCCATGGGGCATGTCAAAGGCAGGAGTCCCGGTTTCGGCTGTAGTACCGAAACCGGGATCGTGCAATCACGCGGATTTTTTTTGAATGGTCATGAAGAAGATGATGTTGGTGTCGTCTTCCTGTTCGATGGTGAGATCGAAATGTTCAATGCCGCTGCTCTTCGCGATACCGATGACATCATCAATGTCTCTCAGGTGAAACGACCAGTCAGCCCACCAGTCAGGTGTCAAGGGGTGGTAATGTTTGGAATCTTTGTGGGCGATGATCAGCTGGCCGCCGGGGTTGAGCAGTGAATAGAAAAATCCGACAAGATCTCTGAAACCTTTTTCAGGGATGTAATCGGCAAGGCCTATGGAGTAGACGATGTCCTGCTTGCCCAGAATGTCACGATAATAATCGGGATTTTTAAGGTAATCGTAAACACTGTGATTGAGGAACCTGAAATCGATACCCTGGGGCGGGTTTGACAGCTGGTCTCTGGAAAAATTCAAGGCGTCCTTGGATTTGTCGATGAGGGTGAAAGTCACCTGGCCCGTCAGATTTATTTCGTTTTCCGAGAACAGCTCCCTGAGGTCTCGTGACGCTCCGCAGGCGATGTTGAGGATGCTCGATTCCTTGGGATCTTTCCTGAGATGGGAAAGAAGAAGTTTTTTCATCGTGTCCTTGCGGTTGCGGACGGCTTTGGCGTAGTCGTTCGCAAGAAACGCTTCATCGGCGCAATAGCCGAATCCTTTGGACGTGGGCTTGTTGTTATAAATAAACTCCAGGGTTTCGTAGTCTCCAGGATAACCGCCCGGTTTTTCGAACGCGTGCCTGACGAAATCAGACTGAAGACCGTAAGACGCTCCGGATATCCGGAACGTGTCCTTTATTTTTTTAATCAGTGTTGGATTATCGAGAAGTGCTTCGATTTTATCACCCTCCTCAAGGGTGGCATTGGTGGCACGGATGACATCGTCGGTGGCCTCCGTGGGTTCCATGGATCCTTTGCGAATTTCCTGGTCGATGGTGTCAAGGGTGATGAAATAGGGTATGACCGAATCCACCCAGAAAACCCTGACTTTTTCTTTCATGGTTGTATCGTTTATCTCGTCAAGAATGGGGGCGATTCTTTTTTCAAGAAGGGATTTCAGCTCAATGTCCTTGACATCACACGTATCGGTAAAACTCATTCACAGCTCCTTTGGTGGTCGCTTCAAAATGTTCTAAATAGATAACGGTGTTCAGTTGTATTTGTTTTTGTATTTGCTCAAGTGTAAAAAAAAATCAAGGGCGTTTTTTTATTGTCTTTGCATAAACACAGCCGTTTTAAACGTACCGTCAGCTCGTGTTGGCGATAAGTTCCTGATAAAAGTGGAATGTTGAACTTTTAAAATTTAAGGTGGACCGGTGTTGGAATTGTAAAAAAATAATCGTCACGGTGTTTTGCTCTGTCCTTTTTTTTCTGGAAAGATTAATTAAGCACAGTTTATTTTTTAGAACAGTTCATTTTATTTTTTAAGGATTCGATCATGAGAACCGAAGAGGCTTTCAACTGTTTTTCCCATCTTGCCGGCGTTCTGCTGTCTGTGGCAGGTCTTGTTTTTCTTTTCAGAGTGGCGGGCTCATCGGTTCCGGCGATTATAACCGCTCTGATATACGGTCTTTCCGTCATTTTCCTTTTTTCCGCAAGTTCGCTGTACCATGCTTTCAAAAAAGAGGAAAACGAGGTGTCGTTCTGGAGAAAAATGGACCGACTGGCTATTTTTTTCATGATCGCAGGCACATACACACCGGTGTGCTACTTCTGTCTGGAGGGTACGTGGAGATGGACCATGATCGCCCTTCAATGGGGACTTGTGGGGTTTGGCGTCGTGTCCCAGCTTTTTTTCCCGCGCGCACCCCGGAGTCTGTATGCCGTGATCTACCTTGCCATGGGCTGGCTGGCCATATTCCCCATCCGTCAGATTCTTGCGAACATGTCCTGGTCCCAGGAAGTTCTCCTTTTTTCAGGAGGAGCGGCGTTCACCGTGGGAGGCATCATATATGCCGTGAAACGTCCACGTATGATTCCGGGAATTTTCAGTTTCCATGAACTTTTTCACGTCACGGTTCTTTTGGGTGGAATCCTGCATTACGCCATGATTTACAGGGTCTATTTCGAAAAACTGATATGATGAATGAGAGTCTTCCCGAAGATGCCGCCCGGTGTCTTCAGAATGAAAAAGAACTGTTCAGGAAGAATTACTCTGACCATTTTATCGAGGGCGAAACCCATGGCCCGGAAGTGGGCGAACCCTATCTTCTGTACAGGCCGGGCGCGCGACGTTCGGTTCTTTTGATCCACGGATTCATGGCCGCCCCCATGGAGGTCCGTCAATGGGCCGAGGATCTATTTTCCCATGGCTACACGGTTTTCGCTCCACGGCTTACAGGTCACGGGACATCGGCTGTGGATCTATCATCGAAATCCTTCAGGGACTGGACCGATTCCGTTGAAGGGGGTTACCGTATCCTGGCTTTTCTTAAATCACCGGTCATCGTGGCGGGGTTTTCCACCGGAGCAGGTCTCGCCCTGTATCAGGCTGTCCGCCATCCAGATCGATACGCCGCTGTGGTGTCCGTGAGTGCTCCCATGAAATTTTCAGGATTTTCACCCCGATTTTCCATGGTGCTGGAATTGTGGAACAACGTGTGCAAATGGATGAACAGAGATTCTTTTCAGAAGCTTTTTGCCGTCAACCATCCGGACAATCCGGATATCAATTACCACCGCTGCCCCATTCACGGATTCAATCAGATCAAACGCCTGATGCGCCATGTGAAACGCGGGCTTCCCGGCATCCATATTCCAGCCCTGGTCATTCAGGGGAGCGGCGATCCCAAAGTGAGTCCCGATTCGGGTCCGATGATTTTCAACAGAATAGGGGCTGTTCATAAATTTTACGCTGAAGTCGATCACATGCAGCATGGCATTGTACGGGACGCGGTGGGCCAGAAGGTTTTCAGGTTGGTTCGTGAATTTTTAGGCCGGCTTACTGACGAAACATGACGGTTTCTGATCTGCGAATTCTTTATCTGGACGAACATTACGTCATCGTTGACAAACCTTCCGGTCTGTTTGTCCATAAAAATGCCATCGAACCCAAAGCACCCCATGCCCTGGCTTATGTCCGGGATATGACCGGCGGGATTGTCTGGCCTGTTCACCGCCTGGACCGTCCCACGTCCGGGGTCCTGGTTTTCGGACGGACCCGTGAAGCTACAGGTCGTTTAAGTCTTGAATTCCGTGAGAAAAGGGTTGTCAAAACCTATCATGCCGTGGTGAGGGGTTACACCCCGGATAACGATACCATCGATTATCCTCTTGCTTCGGAAAACGGGAAAACAGCCAGAACGGCCGTCACATCCTACACCCGTCTTGGTGCTGTGGAACTTCCCCATGCCGTGGGACCTTATCAGACCGCCAGATATTCTCTGGTGGAAGTGAAACCGCTCACAGGTCGGCGCCACCAGATCCGACGCCATTTCGCCCATGTTTTTCATCCCCTCATCGGTGACAGGGTGCATGGGGACGGACGACACAACCGGTTCATACGGGAACAGTACTTGGTGGGACGGCTTCTTCTGTCGGCCACGGCCCTTGAATTCCGCCACCCGTTCACCGGTGAAATCCTGAGTATCAAAACCCGAATCCAGGATGACATGGCCGCCGTCATCCGGTCCATGTTCGGGAAAATGTTCGTTTGACCCCGTGTTTAAAGGGTGATATCATCGCCTTCTTTTTTTAGGAAACCATTCAATAATTTCAATGAGGTGCACCATGAAAGTCGGAATGATCGGACTTCCGCAGACAGGCAAAATCACTCTTTTTCAGATCCTGACCGGTAACAAGGCCCCGGAGGGCGGAGTCACCAAACCCCTTCCCGGAGCGGCGGACATCCTGGACAAACGTTTCGACACCCTGGTTTCCCTTTACGAACCGAAAAAGAACGTCCGTGCAAGGATCGATCTGGTGCTTCTCCCCAAAATCGAACAGGAAACCATCAAGAAAGGGGATATTTTCCGGGAAATCGCCGATACCGACGCCATTTGCCATGTGGTCCGCGCTTTTGAGGACGAAGCGGTGTATCATGTGGACGGAACGGTGAATCCCATTCGTGACATCGACATGGTCAACGCCGAACTGATCATGCACGACCTGATCTTCATCGAAAAACGGGTTGAAAAACTGACCCAGACCCTCAAGAAATTGAAAGATGAAAACCAGCAGAAGGAACTGGATCTTCTCCTTTCCATGAAAGCCCACCTGGAAGATGAAAAACCCCTTCGACTCATGGAAATCGCTGCGGAAGACGAGTTTATGATCCGGAGTTATCCGTTCATCACCCGGAAACAGATGATTCTGGCGCTCAATGTGGCTGAAGACCATATCAACGACACGGCGCTGATGGATTCTTTGAAAGAACGCTGCGAAGCAGGTCAGATCGAAGTCATGCAGGTTTCCGCCAAGGTGGAATCGGAAATCGCCCTTCTGGATACGGAAGAGGAGAAAGAGGAATTCCAAAAAGATCTGGGCATCGAGGTTTCAGCGCTTGAAACCCTCACCACCCTCTGTCTGAAAGCGCTGGGCCGCATTTCGTTTTTCACGGTGGGCAAAGACGAAGTCCGTCAATGGCTTTTAAGAAGGAATTCCACGGCCCCTGAAGCGGCGGGCGTCATTCATTCCGATCTTCAGAGGGGTTTTATCCGGGCCGAAGTCTTCAAGTACAATGAACTCATGGAACATAAAGATGAAGCCGGTCTCAAGAAAGCCGGAAAGATCTACGTGAACGGCAAGGAATACGTGGTGGAAGACGGCGATATCCTGAACATCCGGTTCAAGGTGTGAAGGGGATGTTATCCCGGTTATGCGATTGAAACCCCTTTAAAAAGGGCAGTCGACTGTGAACGTAAAATCTTTCGCATGGATGGTTTTTCTGTTTTTCCTTGTTCTGCCCTTGTTTTGCAGGGCGGAAACCCGGTATGGTCTGGAGTTGTCCGATATCGTCCTTACCCAAGAGAATATTTACGATACAGAAACTCTTGCGGACTTCGGTAAAAAGGAACGGAACAACACCGTTGTGGTTTCGCCTTTTCTTGAATACACACCATCAGATAAACTCAGCGTTTATCTTCAGTCTGATTTATTCTGGGTTCATTACTTTGAAACACACGAGGATGAGGCCGATGCAGACCTTTCAAGTGCCTTTGTGGGATACCAGGGGAAAATGGCCAGGGTTTTCGCAGGCTTTCAGCCTTTTTCCATCGGTCGCGGTTTTATTCTCGATGACAGCACTCCAGGCCTTGCTCTGGATTTCGATTTTAAAGGTTCGTCTGGATTAAGCTTAAGGGCCGCTCATGTGGAAGGTGCGTCCACGGTATACGCTGCAAGCGTTCATACCGAACCGGGGTTGTTCGAAAATATCGAGCTGTTCGGCGCGGTGTACCATGACACAGACGATATCACCGCCTCCCTTCTCGATGCTTTTTATGTGTGGAATTCACTTTTGTGGGGTACCCGCGTGGCCCCTCTGACTTCGAGCCATGGCGACCTTTATTACCTGGGTGTGGGAGCGGATGTGTTTGTCGGGAATTTTTTTATCAAAGCGTCCGGCATTCTCCAAAAGGGGACTCTCACTTTTGCTACGGAAACTCCAAAAATGACAAGGGATATCGATTTTACATCCTTTCTAACCGATCTTGAAATATCACGAAACATATCTGACACCTGGTCTGTATCCGGCCTTTTGTTCATTCGGAGCGGAGGTCGTTCCGAATCGGACAAGCTGGAAAATCATACCTTTGTCACACCAAAGCCCATGGGTTACCGGCCCCAGGTTTTTTCTAACGATCAGTTCGGGCCGTATCTTAACGAATCGGGTTTTTATTCACAGGGCATCGTCATACCGGGCCTGGTGTCTCCGGGTCTATCCCTTTCATGGACACCTGTGGAAAAACTCATGCTGAAAACCACCCTCACTCTTTTATATCCCTATTCCGAACCGGGTGACGGAGCCTCGTTCTATGGGTGGGAAGGTGATTTTTCCTTGTCGTATTCTTTTGCAAAACGGTGGGATATTCTCGCCGAGGCCGGATATTTCAGGCATGGCGATTTTTTCATCGATGACAACGGGAATACTCCCGATCCTTCGATACGTGTGCTCGCAGGCGTCAAGGTGAGCTACTGATGACTCACCGGTTTTTTTGAAAAATCTTGATCAAAAACAGGACTTCCTATACCTTCGAACCGTGCTCGTATGCTTTTGCGGGGTGGGGCAGGTTGATCAGAATCAGAATACAGGATAAAATTTATGACGATGAAACATCTGTGGGTATCAGCAGTTTTTCTGTTTGTGCTTTGTCCCTTGAGCGCTGTGGCTTTTGATCATCACCACGGCCTTTGGGATATCGTCCTTAAAAAACATGTGGTCATGCGGGACAACGGAACATGGTCCCAGGTGGACTACCGGGGCATTACCAACGACAAAGCCCTGATGGGAACGTATCTCAATCAGCTTTCTTCTGTTCGCCTGAATGAATACGACTCCTGGAGCCGTGACAAGAAACTGGCTTTTCTTATCAACGCCTACAACGCCTTCACGATCGATCTGGTGGTCCGGAATTACAAGGTGAAATCCATCAGGGATATCGGCTCCATGTTCAAAAGTGTATGGAGCATCCGGTATATCCCCATTCTTGGCCGAAAGCGCTCGCTTGATGAGATCGAACACGAACTGATCCGACAGAAAGGTGTTTTCGACGAACCCCGGATTCATGTGGCACTGGTCTGCGCGTCCATCGGATGCCCGCCATTGAAAAATGAAGCGTATACCTATGAGAATCTGAACGATCAGCTCGAAAAGGCACTGATTCTTTTTCTGTCCGACAAAACCAGGAACAGGTACGACGCCGCCAAAAAAACCTACCGTGTTTCTCCGATTTTCAAATGGTACGAGGGAGATTTCAAGGACAAATACGGAACTCTTGAAAAGATGTTTATCGGCTATGCCCGGTTCCTTTCCAGAGATCCAAAGGAAATTCCCCAGATGATGAAAGGGGGGGCGGCCATCGAATTCGGGGATTATAACTGGAATCTCAATGACCGATGAGACACGATCCCTGTTTTTTTGAAGAAAGAGCGGTCCTGATGGAGGTCCTGTGCTGGGCTGGTTTCTGATATCGGTGTACATCGCCGCGTCACTGGGACTTATGGCATACGGTCTCAACAGTTACGTGATGGTGGCCCTTTTCATTAAAAAGAAAAAAAACGCGGCTGACATGAGAAAGGACGTTCTTAAAGCTTTCGATCCCCTGACGTCGGATCTTCCAGCGGTCACCACGCAGATTCCCCTTTATAACGAGTTTAACGTGGCGGAGCGTGTAATCGGTGCGGCGGTTGCCATGACGTATCCCGGAGGCAGGCACCGGATCCAGGTTCTCGATGATTCCGATGACGAGACAGCGGATCTGGTTCAGGCTCTCGTGAAGTCATACGCGACCAAAGGAGTTGACATAGCCTGTCTGAGACGGAATAACCGCATGGGGTACAAAGCCGGGGCATTGCAGGCAGGTCTCGATGATACGACCGAAGAAATTGTCACGATTTTCGACGCAGATTTCATACCCCCTGAAGATTTTCTTCTTAAAACCGTTCCCTTTTTTCTGAACGATGAAAACCTGGGGCTAGTCCAGGCACGCTGGGGTCATGTGAACGAGAATGTTTCACATCTGACACGGGCCCAGGCCCTTGGAATTGATGGCCATTTCATGGTGGAGCAGGCGGCAAGGAACTTCAGCGGTCTTTTCATGAACTTCAACGGAACAGCGGGTGTGTTCAGGAAAAAAGCCATCATGGATGCCGGCGGCTGGCACTGGGATACCCTCACTGAAGATATGGATCTGTCCTACCGTATGCAGTTGGCAGGATGGTCGGCGCTCTATATGCCCGATCTTGTTGTATGCGCTGAAATCCCCGAAGATATCCGGGCGTTTAAAAGTCAGCAATACCGTTGGGCCAAAGGATCCATGGAAACGGCGATCAAGCTTCTTCCCTCGGTGATCCGATCCGGGGTCCCCTGGTTTCAGAAAGTTCAGGCCTTTTTTCACATGACCCACTACATGATCCACCCTCTGATGGTGACGGTGGCTGTTCTGGCCTTGCCCGTGATCCTTACGCTGCATCAAGACATGCCCTCGTGGGTTTTCGCACTTTTGTTCTTTTTTCTTTTTTTTACCGTCTGCGCTCCACCGTTTCTGTACATGACAGCCAGATCCACTCTGGGAAAGAGCCCTGTGAGGACCCTTGGAATCATTCCGTTCCTGATGATTGCAGGAACGGGGATCTCGTTATCCAATTCAAGGGCGGTTCTTGAGGCGTTTATGGGGATACGCAGCGGTTTTACTAGGACACCCAAGAAAGGTCAGACACCGCAAAAAGTTTATGCGGTTCCATTGCCCGTGAGCTCTGTTTTCGAGCTGGCATTGGGATGCTACTGTTTTTTTTCCTTTCTGGTTTATCTGGGACGGGGAAAATATCTGGTGGGACCGTTTCTTGCGATGTACGCTGCGGGTTTTCTTTTGACAGGCATCATGACAGCACGCCAGACCATGGAAATGAAGAGAACATGAAAGGACGTGATAACGACGGGATGCTTTGTGTGCCGGGTTGTCGCCCTTTGAAGTGCGGCAGAAGAAGCTCCGGTCTGGAGCGTCATCACGAAGCAGCTGTTCTCGAACGCCTGTTCCGCATCAAATCCAGGCCGGGATACAGCAAAGGCGCATGGGTTCGGGATGTTTCCGTGGTGATTCCGGTTCGTAACGAAGAACATCGTCTCATTCTATGCCTTAAATCCGTCATGTCCGATTCTTGTGTCAGGGAGGTGATTGTCGTGGACGGAGGATCTTCCGACAGGACACGCCAGGTGGCCAAGGCTCTCGGAGTCAGGATGATTGTCCACGACGCGCCACCTGAAAAAGGCGGAGGCCGTGGCGGTCAGATCAGGAAAGGTGTGATGGCCGCAGAAGGGGATGTGGTGGCGGTGGTCCACGCCGACACCCGGGTTGATCCTCTCACGTTCCGGATCATACTGGACACTCTCAGACGGAATCCCCTGGTTGTTGGAGGGGCAGCAGGAACACGGTTCGATGACGATTACCCCGGAATTAAGGTGATCGAGTATCTAAACGCCCTCCGGGCGACACTGTTCAGAATTTCTTTTGGTGACCAGATACAGTTTTTCAGAAAGAAAGCCATTGTCGAAAACGACCTTTTTCCGAATATTCCCCTGATGGAAGATGTGGAACTCAGTCTCCGTATGAACCGCCTCGGACGGACGGTGTATCTTTTCGGAAACTCGCTGGTATCAGCAAGGCGCTGGAAAGAAAAAGGATTTAGGAACGCCCTACACATCCTGTTTTATTTTTTTTCGTATCTTTTTCACCGTTTTTTCACGGTACCGGATGCCGTCAGGATTTACCGGAAGTATTATGGAGTGAAGGATGTTCCTTTATGTCCTTTTCAAGAACAATGATACGTATTGATTTATCCGGTATGTTTTTCTATAATCGTCCAATATCTTCATTCGTCTTAATATCCAACCAGCGGTGAATCACCGCCTTTGGAAATCATTTCATCAGTGTGACAAACAAAGAAATCCGATCGGGAGTGGTCTATGCCGGAAAAGAACATACATGTCTATTCATTGAGCACATGCGGTCACTGCAAGGACACCCTATCTTATTTACGGAGAAAAGGCGTGGATTTTTCATTCGTTGACATCGATCTTTTAAGCAGGGAGGAACGGAAGCAGATCCTTGAAAATGTGAGGGAAGTGAACCCCGAATGCAGTTTCCCCACCACGGTGGTCGGAGACAGAGTGGTGGTTGGGTACAACGAAGAAAAACTCGAGGAGGCTCTGGGCGATTGATGGACGCGAAGGAACTGCACACCATGCTGAAGCCGATCCAGGAACGAAAAGGTTATCATTTCAACCAAAATCACGATCGGACCCTGGATATTCTGAACGGGCTGCTCACCAATAAAAACCGTTACGGTTACATGGCCTGTCCCTGCCGTCTGGCTTCAGGTGAGCGAGAAGAGGATGCGGACATCATCTGCCCCTGCGAATACAGGGAACCGGACGTGAAGGAATTCGGGGCCTGTTACTGTCATCTGTATGTGTCTGAAGAAAAAAAAGACGATGAAGGTATCTCGAAAATCAAGGTTCCGGAGCGGCGACCCAGAGAACGAATGGCTTTTTAGGAAAAGAGTATCCGGATCATGTCCGGATGACATGAACCCGAAACCCGGGAGAACATCGTGAATGTGACGGAACGTTACAAGAAAAACCTGATGGTTTCAAATGAAGACGGAATGACAAAGGCCATGGAAAGCGTGAAGACCATCGTCTATTCCACAGATCCCAGGGATATGGGCCTTGTCCGGAAAAGTATCCCTTGCCAGAACGCTTGTCCGGCAAAAACAAATATACCCGGCTATATCCGGTGTATCCATGAAGGCCGCTACGGCCGATCTTACGAGCTGAACCGGATGGCCAACATTCTTCCGGGTGTTCTTGGACGGATATGCAGTAAACCCTGTGAACTTTTCTGCAGACATGGAGAGAGCGACCTGGGAAAATCCGTGAGCATATGCAGCCTGAAACGGTCGGCCGCGGATTTGAAATCGCCGCTGCATCGTATCATGGAAGGGCTCTATTCGCCCTCGGGCAAGACTGTGGCTGTTGTGGGAGCCGGTCCGGCAGGTCTGGGGGCGGCCCACGAGCTTTCGGTTCTGGGCCACCGGGTTGTCTTGTTCGAGGCATTTGACAAACCCGGAGGCATGCTGATGTACGGCATTCCAGAATTCCGACTGCCCAGGGATGTCCTGATGCTTGAAGTTGAAAATATCCTAAGGCTGGGTGTTGTTCTTAAAACGGGTGTCCGTGTGGGCAGGGACATAAGTCTCGATGAGCTTCTCTCGGAGTTCGAGGCCGTTGTCATCACCACAGGCTGTCCGGTTCCCAACCGGCTGAACGTTCCGGGCGAAGATCTGGAAAATGTGTATCCCGGTCTTGAATTCATGGAACGCGTGAACCGGGGTGAAAAACCGTATGTCGGAAAAACAGTCATGGTCATCGGCGACGGGTTTACAGCCATGGACTGCGCACGCTCGGCTCTTCGCCTCGGCGCGACGGAAGTGAAAATCAACATCCGAAAAACCGAAGAGTACATGCCTATCGACGATCTGGAAAAACATGAAGTGAAATTCGAAAAAATCCGTTTCTACAGTCTGGTGGACACACAACGGATTCTGGGAGAAAACGGCCGGGTCACAGGCATTGAATTTCTTCGGACAAAACTGGAATATTCACCCAGTCCGCCATACAGAACCGCTTCAGTTATGCCGGATTCCGAATTCATCGTTCCGGCGGATTCGGTGATCGTGGCCATCGGCCAGAGGCCGGAGCCTTCCGGGGTATCGGCCAGCATTGAAGCGGACGGATCAAGAATACGTACGGTGAAAGACCGATTCAGTACGAATATCAAAGGGGTGTTCGCAGCGGGGGACTGCATGAGCGGAGCTTCCAATGTGATATCCGCCATATCCCGCGGACGTAATTGCGCCCTTGATGTGGACGAATACCTTACCGGCCGTAAACGGAAAATCCAGGTGGTGCGGCTTGAATCTGTGCCGAGCACGGACCGTGACAGGTCTTACGATTTTATCCCCAGAACACCCATGGACACCCTGGATTTTGATCAGAGGGTAAAACCCGGCAATCCCGAGGTGGAAAAAGGGTATACAGCGGAACAAGCTGCAGATGAATCCAAGCGCTGCTATCTGTGCAGTCTTGTCTATACCATTGACACGAGCCGGTGTATCTACTGTTCAGCCTGCATCGACGTAGCGCCCAGGGACTGCATCAAAATGGCGGAAGATGTTCCAGTCATGGAAGACGGTTCGCTCAGCGCTGTCACTGAAACGAAAAAGTGGAACAGGGTGGCGGCCATCGCTATTGACAACGAACGATGCATCCGTTGCGGCAAGTGTTACGAAGTCTGTCCGATGAATTGCATCCATGTGACCAAGACGGAACTTATCGAACTGAACATCGAAGACTGACAGCCAATTGGAATGAGGAGGTTCCATGCCATCGAACGATCATTACGTGATCATCGGAAACGGCCCCGCCGGAAATCACGCGGCGGATGTCTTGAGGAAAAACGACCCGGATGCGCGCATCACCCTTCTTTCCAATGAATCCATGCTGTTTTATTACAAGCACAAACTGCCTGCATTGATCAAGGGAACAATCGGTGACACGGAACTCAGCGTGAAGGGGGCCAGGGACTACAAAGAAAAAAACATCCGGCTCCGTCTGGGCCAGGAAGTCGAGAGGATCGATCCCAGGGAAAACCGGATTTATCTGAAACACATGGAGATCATGAGCTATACCAAGCTGCTCATTGCCAGTGGCGCAAGCCCCAGGGTTCTTCCCCTGGTGTCCAATTTCGCGAAGCATCTCAAGCTGTTTTCCTCGTTCACCGATGCATTGAACCAGATCGGAGATATCCGGAACGGCAGGCGATATCTTGTCCTGGGCGGGGATCTGGTGAGTTTCAAGTTCGTGCGCATGCTTAAAAGCATGGGCAAGGAGGTGGACTGCCTTCTTTACCCCGACGCATTCTGGCCGTTCACCCTCACAAAAGATATGGCGGAAGCGGTGAATAAAAGCCTGACAAAGGACGGGATCCGGGTGCTTTCAAACGACGGACTCAAGTCAATGAATCAGACTTGCGAAGGAATAGACGTTGTGACGGATAACGGCTATACCGCCACGTTTGACAGTGTTTACGCTTTTCTCGGTATGGTTCCGAATATCTCGTTTGCGCTGGGGAGCGGCATTGATACTGACCGTGGCATCCTGGTGAACGATCACTTGAAAACCAATTTCAACAATGTGTACGCCGCAGGAGACTGTGCGCAGATCTACAACCCGGACATAAAAAGTTACTGGCTGTCCGTGGGCTGGAAAAACGCGGCTGTGCAAGGAGCTGTTGCGGCTGAAAATCTTCTGGGAGCAGGGTACGTGATTACCCCTTCCCCTAAAAGCATTCTTTCCGTGGAAGGGTTTACCGTGGATACATCCTGGTGGGAGAATTTTGATTGATGATCGCATCGTATCGCAAAACAACAGGGAGCTGTTCCATATGAGCAGGCTGGATCTGGTGGTTGAAATCTGTGGCAGTGCCGGCGAAGGAACCATTTCCGCCGGTGAAATTCTGAGCCGGTTCATGAGCGAGGAAGGGTATGATATCATGTCCTTTGATTCGTATCCGGCGGAAATCAGGGGATTTGGAAAATGCGTGGCTCACACGCGGATCAGCCGGGGAGGTGTACTTACGCCAGGAAAATTCGCCGATGTGCTGATCGCACTGAACGATATCCATTCCATCGGTCAGCTTTCCGTGCTGAAGGAAAAGGGCGTTCTGATATACGACAACAAACCGGCCAGATACCATCTTGAAGATCAGAGTGTGGTGGGCTGGCTGGAACCGGGCATGACACCTTATGGCATTCCTCTGACTGAACTGTCCATCAAGGCGTCTGGGAACGCTCGGGCAAGAAACATGGTGGCTCTGGGAGCTTTTTCCGCTCTGTTTGGCATTGACCGGGATGCGTTTACCGAATCCATCAGACGAAGGTACGGGAAAAAACAGCAGGCGGTGATCGACAGCAATGTGAACTCCTTTCTGGAGGGCTACGCCTGGACCCTTGAAAATGTCAGAAAAATGGATTCATTTCGATTTGACGGTATGTCTGCCGAGGTCAAGCGTGATCAGCTGATCATCAACGGCAACGAAGCTACAGCCATGGGGGCTCTTGCAGCCGGACTCCATCTGTACGCCGGGTATCCCATCACTCCGGCCACGAAAATCATGGAAATCATGAGCAAGGAACTGCCCAAAAGAGGGGGGATTTTCCTTCAGACCGAGGACGAGATATCGTCCATCGCCCATGTGATCGGTGCAGGTTTTGCCGGTGAACGTGCCATGACAGGAACCTCCGGGCCGGGGTTCTGTCTGATGAGCGAATTCACAGGCCTGGCGGTCATGGCTGAAGTCCCGGCGGTGATCGTGGACTCCCAGCGTGGCGGACCCAGTACGGGCATGCCTACCAAACACGAACAGAGCGACCTGAACATCGCACTTTACGGCGGAAGCGGGGATTCTCCAAGGGTGGTGATTGCCCCAACCTGTGTGGAAGAATGCTATCAGGCAGCGGTACTTGCACTTTATATCGCTGAAAAGTACCAGACGCTTGTGATTCTTCTTCTCGATTTCTTTCTGTCCAACAGCATCAAGAATATGGACCCGCCCACGGCTCCGGAGACGAAATATCTGAACGCCCACATTGTGCCTGATGCTGAGGCTCTGTCCGATTACAAACGCTTCAGAATCACCGAAAACGGCATATCTCCGAGAACCATACCCGGAACGGAAGGAGGGATGTTTTTCGCCACGGGTCTCGAACATGACGAACGGGGAAAGCCTGTTTACGACACGGTGAGTCATACACGGATGACGGAAAAGAGGTTTCGGAAACACAAAGGGATCGCCACTGAAATACCGGCTCCCGAGGTCTCGGGGTATGAGGGGGATGCGGACATCGGTGTGGTTGCCTGGGGGTCATCTGCGGGGGCGGCGAGGGAAGCGGTGGAATACGCCAATGAAAAAGGCATAAAAGCCGCCTGCTTCAGTTCCTTATTCATTTCGCCGTTTCCGGAAAGCGAGCTTAAGTTATTCAGTAAGCGTTGCAGAAAAATTCTCGTTCCTGAAATGAACTATTCCGGCCAGTTTGCCAACATGATCGCCAGATATCTGGAAAGGCCCATGGAACGGCTGAATCTGGTGACGGGCCTCCCCATGGCATCTGAAGATATTTTGAAGAAAATCGAGGAGATCGAATACTTATGACACAACCGTTTCATCTCGATGAGCAGATAGCGTCCGTCAAGGACAAGGGGTTTCTGTCGTTCAGGACCGGCGAGCTTCCCACCTGGTGTCCGGGTTGCGGATACTTTGGAATCACCGACGCCATATACAAGGCCTGTCTGGAACTGGGACTTAAAAACGAAGAAATATGCGCCGTTTCAGGCATCGGATGCGCAGGCCGTTTTCCTGTGTTCATGAATGTCTATGGTTTTCATACCCTTCATGGGCGTTCGGTGCCTGTGGCCAGCGGTGTGAAACTGGCAAGGGAAGATCTTACGGTGTTCGCCGTGGCCGGAGACGGGGATGCCCTGGGGATCGGCGGCGGTCACCTGCCCCATGTGGCCCGGCGGAACATCGACATCACCCTGTTTCTTTTCGACAATTCCATATACGGGCTGACCAAGGGTCAGAGTTCCGCAACCACTCTGTACGGACAGAAAACAAGCTCCCATCCCAGTGGCAACCCAGATACACCGGTGAACCCCGTGAAACTCGCCCTGGCTTACGGCGCGTCATTTGTGGCCAGGGGGTTTGCCGGTGATCCGGAGGGCCTTAAACACATTGTCAAGGCGGCTATAGTCCATAAGGGGTTCAGTTTTGTACATATCACAAGCCCCTGTGTGACTTTTGACAAGTCCAATTTCACCTGGAACAATCTGAAGGAAAACCACAGCCCCATCGACACCGGTCTTCACGATCCGGGAAATATGGAATCCGCCATGCGCATGGCGGAACACGAACGTTTCAAAATCGGGATTATATTCAAGGATGAAAAAAGGTTGTCATACCACGACAACCTCAGGCAGATGGCTTTGAAACCGAAGTGAGAAGATATAGTATGAGAATCGAAAGGCCGGGCTTGAGCCCGGCCTTTTTAAAGATGATTTAATCCGCATAAAACGCCACGGGCTGAACTTCCACCGTGACATTTTTTACCCCCTTCACGGTACTTGCCGTGTTCTTGATTTCCTCCACGAGTTTTTCCTCCTGGATTTCACGGGCCTTGGTCTGGATATGGACATTTCCGTTAAAAGCGAACACCCCGATGTTGGGGTTGATGTTGAACACCATGGACCGCACTTCGGACGCAAGGGCCAGATCGTCGATCATTTTCTGCGACTGTGCCGTGGTCTGGAACTGTTCTTTGGCCACGGTGTGACAGATGATGTCTGCCGCATCGCTCACTGAAATTTTGCCTATGTGGATGACGAGATCGTAAAGAGACGGATCGGTGGTGTCGATGCCGTAAAGGTTCATGCTCCACTTCTTTCTTTGTTCATCGTCTTTTTTGAGGATGTTTTTGGCATCGTCGTAAGAGATGTTTTCCCGTTCCATCTCACATTGAATCCGGTCTTCCATGTCGGAAATGATTCTCACCTTTAAAACATGGGGGATATCCTTGACAAAGAACTGACCGGCAAGTCCATGATACACGATGTTGTCATCCTTCAGGAAATTCAGGAGGGTGGATTGGACAAAGTTGATGTACTTGTCCTTGTTATAAACGAATTTGTCCAGGATGGACGGGGCGTCATGTATGGCTCTGATCAGCTTGATCTCCGGGATATGGTATTTGTCGGAGGTATCAAGAAGAATATCACGTGAAATGCACTTATAGCCCAGTCTTTCGGATACGGTTTCGGCGATTTCTTTCCCACGGCTGTAGGAACCTCTTGAAATGGTGATGATGGACATAAAAGCCTCCTGCTGAATCAGCATATGGATGATTTAAGGTTGTTGAACCGCAGCTGCGAATCCTGTCGAATGATGAACAGGTATCCCAGTGTGGATGCCGGAGCGGCATGGTGATACAAAAAAGAGAAAATGAAGAAAATGTAATGGTTTCGTGATAAATCCTCGTTTTTTTTGCTCATCCCATGGGCGGCAAAGCCATCCGGCTGGATTTACGACGAGATCATGACATTTTCCAGAAACAAACCTGATCGTTATTAAACGACCGATTCACGATGATTAAACCTTACACCAGGAAAAAGATTCGAGTCAAGCAGGGCGTGTTTTATTCTAAAAAACGATTCGAAAGATAACATTTTTTCTTATCATTCGTTACATATTGTGACACACGAGAACCGGGGATGTCGCGGATCCGATCACCTGTTCAGCAACGCTTCCCATGAGAAGCCGCTTCAGTCCCTTTCTTCCATGGGAGCCCATGACGATGAGATCAGCCCCGATTTCCGTGCCGTAATCCGAGATGGCCACATGGGGGTCGCCTTGTTTGACCACCAGTCGTGTTTCGATTCCCTGACTTTTTGCCTGCTCTTCAATAGATTCAAGCACGGTACGTGCTTTCTGCACAAGTCGGTTGACCACATCCGGGGCCTGGGCCAGAAATTCACTGTTGGCGTACACCACGGAAAGAAGAGTCAACCGGGCTTTGAAATGCCTGGCGGTGGCAATGGCCCGGTTGACTGCTCTGGCTGTGTTCGGTGAACCGTCGGTTGCAAGGAGCATTTCATGAAGATGGTCCGAACCGTGTTCCGGCACAACCAGAACATCTTTGGATGTATAACCGATCACTCGTGCCGTGACCTGACCCATAAGCGCCCGTTCAAGACCGGTAATACCTTTGCGGCCCATGGCGATGAGGTCGCAGTGTTCGCAGTCAGCCACATGGACGATGCGTTCATAAGGTTCGCCCTGATCCAGATTGGTGAGAATCGGTGTTTTTTCTTCAAGTGCGATGGCCATGGCCTGGGTGAGCAGTTTCTGGCCCAGCCCATGGGTGATCTCTTTGATTTCTTTGACTCCCGTGAGGTCGATGTCACCGTTGTAATCCGGAACCACCGCAAGGACTTTGATCCATGTGGCGAGTCGGAACGCCTTTTTCAAGGCGTTCCGGCTCGCGGGTGATCCATCGAAAGCGACAAGGACTTTACGGTAGTTAGTCATGGGCAGTGACCTGTGCTGATATCGGGGTTATGGATTCCTGGCCTGACTGACGCATGCCGCTGATCATGGCTACAGTGATGATGATTCCGGCGGAACCCAGAGCGGTCACAAGAGCCCAGAAACTTACCTGGCTTAGGATGTGTTCCAGCTGGGGAGAGATGGGCTGGATCAGATTCAGATTCGCGAGGTATGATGGTACCAGAGCGCCTCGGCTGACCGCCACGATGAGCATGGTGGAGGCCATGACCAGTTTGATCATGTAATCTTTTACGTAGGTGGTTCCAAGGGCACCGAGCTGGACTCCGATAAGTGAACCGCAAAGAATCAGGAGGGTGAGACGTATGTCGATAAGGCCGCTAAGACCCCACTGAACCGAACCCCAGGCTCCCATAAAAAAAGCAACGATCAGTTCTGTGGCAGAAGCCACCACAGCGGATGCACCCACGATGTAGATCATACCAGGCACGCCGATAAATCCGCCCACTGCGATGGTGGCCGCCAGCATGCCGGTGAGGAGGCCCACAGGAATGGTGACCCAGGCTGATATGGTGACGTTGGCCACTTTGAAGTGCATCATGGGAGCGAGGTTGATCTGCTGGAGTCGAAGGGCCAGGTTGGAGACTTTGGCTTCGCCTTTGCCTTTGGACAGTTTGTAGGCGTCGTAAAGAACATAACCCCCTACAAGTACAAGAACCACCATGAACACGAAACTGACATAGAGGTTGGAGCCGGCATTGCCGAAATGGTTGAGAATGTATTTCTGGATGCGGATTCCGATCTGGACGCCGATGATGGCTGTGGCCGCCATAACCACGCCCAGCTTGATGTCCGCCTGACCGTATTTATAACGTTTATATGCGCCCACCATGGCTTTAGGAAATTTATGGCACATGTTGCTTGCAACAGCAACGGCACCGGGTACACCCAGGGACATCATGGCCGGGGTAAGGACAAATGCACCACCTGAACCGATAAAACCACTGAGAAGGCCGCCGATGAGGCCGACAATCAGAAGGGTGAGGGCGGTTTTTAACTTCATGTCGAGGAACATCAGGGATACGTCCTTGATGGTTCCATCGGCTTTTTGCTTGTCAAGGCTGACAAGAACCTTTTTATTAACCATGATGTCTTCCGCGGCCATACCCTGTGGGAGGGTGAGTGTCAGGGTTTCGGTGGTTCCGTCTTTGACAAAAACCCCGGTGCGTGCTTCCGCGTTGACTTCCGTGAAAACCCCCTTGAGCATGTCCTTAGGGGGGCCGTCGCCGCCTCCCGCAAAAACGGTCTGGGTCAGGGATAAGGACAGTGCTGCGAGCAATATGAAGAGCCGAATGTTTCGGTACATGGTTTTCTCCTTTAATGTTTGGCTTTATCTTTTGATCATGAATTTATTTTCGTTTCTGAGATTCTGCACAAAGAACGTTATTTTTTTGCCTCGATGCCAAGGGCGCTCAGCAGGTTGCTTGCGAAAGCTCCGTGAACAAAGGAAAATAAAAACGCCGTTCCTACGGGAAGAGCCGCGTACAAGCCTCCTTTGGTGAAAATATCCATGATCCTGCCTTCGTTGGTCAGTAGCAGAGCGTAAAGTGTCAGTGAGAGGGCACCAAAACCGACGGCCGGAATGATAAATGCGCTGGATGTTTTTTTGACCGTGCCTTGACTCATTTTTAAACCTCCTTTAATGTCTTGTCTGTTCGATGTTTTTTTATTCATGATGCCAAGGGCGGTTTCAAATTCGCCGCACTGTGCATACGTTGCCGCAGAGAAGTACGTTTCCAGTTTTTCCAGAATCATGGTCGCTTCCTCATGTGTTGTTTTAGGGTTAGGCCTGTATCACGCAGGTGCAGGCTGATTGTAGACCACCAGGGGACAGTTCAACGCGCTGAAAGCCTTGGCCAGGGCCTTCATTTTTTTATTTCCTGACGTTTTTTCACGTTCGCCGGTGTTGGGCCCCACCACGACGCACATGATGTTCGTCCTTTTGGATACATGGTCGAGAAGTTCTTTCTGAAACGATTCCTGGGCTGTGACGGGCGTGTACTCAATACCCATTTCACCCAGAAGGCTTTGGAGCTGTCGTGGACTTGCGTAGACTTCGTTGCCGTTCGACATGTTCTTGTGGGATGTACCGCTGTCCACCACATGGAGTATTTCAAGGCCAGCCTCCACGCGCTGGCAGAGTCGAAGGGCGTATCCGATGGTCTGGAGATCCAGGGTCTGGTGATCTGTTCCCAGAAGGATTTTTTTTCGGGCATTTTTGCCGTGATGGTAAAGCTTGAATGCAGATACCTGATCACCAGCTTCTGAAAATGCCGTGGCGGCCATGGAGTCTTCAAGGGCTTTGATCATGTTGATCAGACGTGAAAGAGGGGATGATTTTGGAGATGCTACAGGTTCTTCCACAGTCTCTTTTATGGAACCAAGAGTTTGTTTTGCACTGTTCATGTCGTTGCATTCTGCGAATGTGATGGCGATCATCATTTTATCCAACCAGTTCATGATCTTTTTCATGGCATTGACCTCGTTGAGAGTTGTTTGTTGTTGTGTTCGATCAATGTAATAGCATTTGACGTGCCATGAGGCTGAATGCATATTATTTACAATAAATACAATATGATAAACTGTTCATTGATAAAATAGTGGGTGTTGCAGAATGCATCGTTAAAAGTTTTGATATTTAAATAAAAACAATTATAACAGGATGATAAAAACTTGTTGCAAAAAATGCATAGGTGTTGCATTGTGCAACCAGTGAATCGACGTGTGGGGAGAGATATCGAGTCCGATGAATACGGGACGACACGTCACATATGTCTGCTGATCGAATTAATATGAAAAAAAAGGTATGGAAATCATGCTTCGGCTGCTCCCTTCGGATTTAAGTATCCGTAATAAAATCGTGGTCAGTTTTTCGGCATTTCTGATTATTGTGGCGGTCAGCGCCACGATAACTTACGGCATTCTGTGGAATGTGGAGAAAAAGGTGGAACAGAGCGGCCTTATCGAGGATCTGTTCAACATGACCCTTGAGCTGAGGCGATTTGAAAAGAATTATTTTCTTTACGAACAGGAGAAGGACTATATCGAAAATCTGTCCTACGCAGAAAAACTCCAGTCTATTCTGAAAGTAAACAAGAAGGCCTTGTACTCTCTGTCAACCCGTACCGACGTTGAAAACGCCATTCAATCCATCGACCGATACCTGGAGTTCATGGGGCATCTGAACCCGATGAAGATTTCCGCAACGGAATGGTACAACCAGCTGGACATCATCAGAGCCCATGGGAAAGAACTCACCGATTTTGCCGAAAAATCCGTGGTCAATCAGAAGAAAGCCATTCACGCCATGTTGAGGGCCACCCGTCAAGTCTTGATTTTTTCCATCTGTGCCATGTTCGTTCTTTCCGTGTCTTCGGCCACGTTTATTGCAAGGAGGGTCACCCAGTCCCTGAAAAAATTGAAAGTCTATATGGAAAAAATCACTCAGGGTGAAATCATCGATATCCCAATTAATGGGGCGGAGCCTGAGATCCGGGCGATTTTCAACGCATTCAACCGCATGACCCACGAATTGAAAATCAGGCAGCACCAGCTTGTTCAGTCTGAAAAACTCGCGGCGTTCGGAACGCTTCTTGCCGGAATCGCCCATGAACTGAACAATCCTCTGTCCAATATTTCGACGTCCGCACAGATACTCAGCGAAGAAATGGAAACGGATGATCTTTATTTCAAAAAAAATCTGGTGAGCCAGATCGACGAACAGGCCGACAAGGCGAGGGACATCGTCAAAACCTTGTTGGAATTCTCACGTTCAAAGGCGTTTGAGAAAACGTCCCTGGATCTTAAAAAACTGGTCATAGACACTATCCGCCTGATTCGGGGCGAAGTTCCCACCCAGGTTGAAATCCTTGTGGACATTCCTGAGGGTCTAAGCATCTTCGCGGACAAACAGCGGATTCAACAAGTGTTTCTGAATCTCATTAAAAATGCCGTGGACGCCCTTGACGACAAGGGGCATATCTGGATCATGGCTCAGGAAACTGAAATGGAAGCGTCTGGTTACAAAGGCGTGGAAATCATGGTTGAAGATGACGGACCCGGTATTGATCCTGAAAATATCAACCATATTTTCGACCCTTTCTTCACCACCAAGGACGTGGGCAAAGGATCGGGCCTGGGCCTTTTTATCGTGCATGATATCATTGAAGCTCACGGGGGACTCATCCGGGTGAACAGCAACAGAAACCAGGGCACCACATTCACCCTCTGGCTGGTCAACGAAAAAGGAGAAGACGCATGAACCGAAGAGCGGACATTCTGGTTGTAGATGATGAAGAAGTGGCGCTGAACAACCTATCCCATGTTCTGAAAAAGGAAGGGTACGGTGTGACTCCGGTCCAGAGCGGCGGTGATGCTCTTAAGGCGCTGTCTGAAAGAGAGTTCGATCTGGTCATAACGGACCTGAAAATGGAAAAAATTGACGGATTGCGCATTCTCGAACGGACCAAAGAACTTTATAAAGATACCGAAGTGATCATGATTACCGGATACGCAACCGTGGATTCGGCCATCAACGCCATGAAGAGCGGGGCGTATCATTATATTGCCAAGCCTTACAAACTCGACATGGTGAGAAAAGTGGTGACTGAGGCGCTTGAAAAAAGAAGTCTGAAAAAAGAGAATGTTCGGCTTAAAGAGCATCTTAAGGCTGTACGCGGTGAAAGCGAAATCGTCACGGCCAACGCAAAAATGAAAAAGCTGCTTACCATGGCGGCCCAGGTGGCGGACACGGACAGCAATGTGATCATTAACGGGGAATCAGGGACCGGCAAAGAACTCCTCACCCGTTTCCTTCACATGTGCAGTAAGCGAAAAAAAGGGCCGCTCATGTCGGTGAACTGTGGTGTCTTCAACGAAGAACTTCTGACCAATGAACTTTTCGGTCATGAAAAAGGAGCGTTCACCGGAGCCGGAGAGACGAAAAAAGGTCTGGTTGAACTGGCCGACGGAGGAACCCTTTTTCTTGATGAAATCACGGAGATGTCTCCTTCCATGCAGGTCAAGCTTCTTCGGGTCATCCAGGAAAAAGAGGTGATGCGTGTGGGGGGCATAAAGGCCATGAAAGTCGATGTCCGTTTCATCGCGGCCACCAACAGAAATCTTCAGGAGGAGGTGAAAAATGGCCGATTCCGACAGGATCTGTTTTTCAGAGTCAATGTGGTGGCCCTGACCTTGCCGCCTCTTTCGGAGCGCAAGGATGATATACCGCTTCTCGTTCATCATTTTATCAAGAAATTTTCAACGCTCATGCAAAAAGACATCCGTTCTGTCAGTCCCAACTATATGGAGACTCTGATGCACTATGATTTTCCCGGAAACATACGGGAACTTGAGAACATCATTGAAAGAGGGGTCGCGCTTTCGACAGGTGATTCACTGGAACCCAGCCTGCTGCCTGAAGATTTGAGAGGAATGCTGCCCACCACATTCAGGCGCAAGGAAGACAGGATGCCCACACTCGCGGAACAGGAGAAGGCTTACATTGAATGGGTTCTTTCAGAAACGGGTGATAACAAGACTCTTGCGGCACAGATTCTTTCCATTGACAGGGTTTCTTTGTGGAGAAAGCTCAAGAAATACGACCTTGAAACCGGTGATGATATTTAAATTTAACGGCTTCATTTTAAATGAAAAATTTTTTATAATGCAAGAGGCCTGAAACTGTTTCTTGTCAACAAGATCTAAACTGTGATATTTTTTGAGGAAAATTTTAAAGATCGTGAAAAAAATTTCCATATAGCCCGTAAGCTTTCAACCTGTTCTGATTCAAGGAGACATCATGAAAATATTCAATCACAAGAGCCTCTTTCTTTCTCTTGCCACGCTCGCGATGCTGATCGCCAACCAGAGTGTGTTCGCCGAGGATAAACCTTCGTCGGGGAAGCCCTCGCTGACCAAAGCCTGGGAGAGCCGGAAAGAGTTTATGGTTCCTGAATCTGTTCTTTACCATGAAGGCGACCAGACGCTCTATGTTTCCAATATTGACGGAAACCCCACCGATAAAGACGGAAAGGGATTCATTTCCAAAATGTCCCTTGACGGAAAAATCATCAAACTGAAATGGGCCGATGGTCTGAACGCGCCCAAAGGTTCGGCGATATATAAAAACAGTTTTTATGTGAGCGACATCGACCGGCTGGTTGAAATCGACATGAAAACAGGAAAAATCCGGAAAACATACCCTGCAAAAGGTGCCTTGTTTTTGAATGACGTGGCTGTGGATACTGAAGGGCGGGTTTATGTGACAGATATGGATGAAAAGAACAGTGCGATATACAGGCTGGCCGATGCAAAGCTGGAAATCTGGATGAAAGGACGGGAAATCCAGAGTCCAAACGGTCTTTATATGGAACAGAAAAAATTGATGGTGGGGAATTCAGGGGATCGAACAATCAAGTCCGTCAGACTGTCGGATAAAACGGTCACTGTTTTTGCGGAGGTCAGGGAAACCATGATCGATGGTCTTCGGCCGGACGCAAAGGGCAATTATATCATTACAGACTGGAACGGCAGGGTTACTCTGGTCCTTGCCACAGGAGAAAGCAGCCTTCTTTTAGACACCACATCATCCAAGATCAACGCGGCGGATATTGAATACATCCCTGAGAAGCATCTGCTTCTTGTACCTACGTTTTTTGATAACAGAGTGGTTGCCTACAAACTTCATTGAGCTGTTGTCATGGGCTTGCCGACACATTTTTTTATTCGTTTGCCTGGGGGTGATATGAAAAAAAAACGGGTTTCATTATGGACACTGGGGCTTGTCGCGGTTTTTTTATTCGTGTGCATTCCCGGGGATAGTTTTTCTGAACTGCTGAAAGTCGGTGTCCTTGATTTTCCTCCGTATTACGTGGTGAAAAGTGAATCCAATGTCACCGGATCTCTGACCGCCGTTATCCGCAAAACCCTCGAAAGAGCAGGAATCCCATACGAACTGAACGGTTTCCCTCCCAAACGATTATACAAGAATCTTGGAGAGGGGGTGACCCATGTTTTTCTCGGAACACGGGGTGTCCCGGAATACGATGGGCAAGTCCTGTACAGCAGTATCAAGGTGGAGGAAATCGAAGTCCGGCTTTATACACTCAGGGATAAACCCCTTCTTAAAACGCTTCAGGAATTGAAAGGGAAACAGGTGATCACTCAGCGGGGTTACGGTTACGGAGGGATGGTTACATTCTTAGACGATCCGGCAAACGGCATTACCGTCGACCCGACGGACGGCCACGAACTGGCGTTTAAAAAACTGATCAAGGGCAGGGCGGATTACCTGCTGGATTACATGCAGCCTGCTGAAGCTGTGATCAAGAACGGGAGGCTGACGGGACTGAAGTTCAGTCGATTGAAGAGTCTCAGCGTTCAGTTTATTGTTTCAAAAAAGGTACCCGATGCTGAAAATCTCCTGAAAAAAATTGATGCCGCGTATCTTGCCCTTAAAAAAGAAGGAGCGTTCAAGTATTAAAGTCGTGTCTGTCTGATGCGTTCAGTCATCCTGATGATGTTTTCCTTGAAATCGGTGTAATCTTTTTCTGAAAAATCACCGGTAAGAATCCATTCCAGTGCGTAATTCATCCCGAGATAATCATAGGAGAAAATACCGTAGTTTTCGCGAAGGGCGTCGATGCTTTCGCGGCACATGAAGGCCAGGCATATGGGGCTTTTATGTGTGGCAAGACGGCAACCCGAAGAACCGTGATATTCGCAGGGTGAAACAGGATTCGGGTTAACCTGGTCTTCCGGTTTCCCATAGAGCGTTTCTCTTTCTGAACGTAGAATTCCAAAAGCCGGGTCATCAAGATCATACAGGCAGTGATAACGGTTTTTGCAGCATGCCGAAACAGGCATACCGCCGTTCTTTTCGATTTCAACACGGATGCACCGGTCAAAGCAGTAACCGAAAGCATCAAAAAAATCGTTCAGCATTTTTTCTGTTTCAAGATAACGGAGGACTCTTTTTTCAGCCACGTTCATACCTTTCCTGATGGCATAAAACCATCATGAATTCAATAATATTGTTCGAAAATCAGATGTTATTTTTATTCTGCGACCGATCATAAAAAACATCTATATCGCACATTTATCCTGAAAACCGCAATGCCCAAAACAATGGAAAAAACTATGGTATTGACCCGGAATATGGCATGGACTATAATTGTAAACTCACATCGAAAACCAAGGAGGGACTATGGAAGAAACAGCGACACTCATTCTTGAAGGTAAATCATACGAACTGCCTGTGGTCGTGGGTACAGAAGGCGAAAAAGGCATTGATATCACAACGCTGAGACAGAAAACCGGTTATATCACCCTTGATCCGGGTTACGGGAACACCGGGAGCTGCATTTCCGAAATCACTTTCATGGATGGCGAAAAAGGCATCCTCCGGTACAGAGGCATCCCCGTTGAACAACTCGCTGAAAAATCAACCTTTGTTGAAACGGCATTCCTTCTGATCAACGGAAGGCTTCCGTCACAGAAGGAATTTATCAGTACAAGCGTGGCCTTAAACGATTATTCTCTTGTCCATGAAGACATGCAGATTTTTTTCCAGAATTTTCCGCGCAGGGCTCACCCCATGGGGATTCTTTCGTCCATGATGAACGCCCTTCGGAGCTTCTATCCTGAGCTGGACAACACACTTGAAGAGGCCAACAAAACGTATCTGCGCCTTCTTTCAAAAATCCGGACCATGGCCGCCATGAGTTACAAGATATCCAATGGCCAGAAAGTGGTGTATCCGAGACCTGATTTTTCATATTGCGCCAACTTTCTGAACATGATGTTCGATTCTCCGGTAAAACCCTACAATGTGGATCCCGATCTGGTTCAGGCGCTGAACGTGTTCTGGATTCTCCATGCGGATCACGAACAGAACTGTTCCACGGCTGCCGTGCGTGTGGTTGGAAGCGGGCGGGTGAATATTTACGCAGCCCTTTCCGCCGGAGTGGCGGCTCTGTGGGGGCCCTTGCACGGCGGGGCGAACCAGGCGGTCATCGAAATGCTCATGGAAATCGAAAAAAGCGGCGTCACCGTTGACGAAGTGGTAAAACGGGCCAAAGCAAAAGATGATTCCTTCAGGCTCATGGGTTTCGGTCACAGGGTTTACAAGACCTATGATCCCCGGGCCAAGATCATGAAAAAGATGTGCGACACCGTTCTTTCGAAGCTCAAGACTTACGATCCACTGTTGGATATCGCCAAACGGCTGGAAGAGGTGGCCCTGACGGACAGTTACTTTATCGACAAGAACCTGTACCCCAACGTCGATTTTTACAGCGGCATCGTCCTTCGGGCCATGGGCATTCCCATCAATATGTTCACGGTGATGTTCGCCATCGGAAGACTTCCCGGCTGGCTGGCTCAGTGGAAGGAAGGAGCAGAAGACCCTGACTGGAAAATCAGCCGTCCGCGCCAGATATACATGGGTGAAAACGTCAGGGACTACATCCCCTTGAGCGAACGCAAATAGTTTTTTTAAAACGCAGCTTGCAAAAACCCGGATGGCCTTGATGTCTCCGGGTTTTTCTATTTGACGGATTATGGATAACAGCGAAACAACCATCGAAACAGCCGTCGGCCTTCCGATGTGGAATACCTTCACATATAAGGTCCCTCCTGAACTTCAGGAACAGGTAATGCCGGGAATGCGAGTTCTTGTTCCGTTCAATTCCCGGACTGTCACCGCGTTTATCCTGTCCGTCAATTCCGGAAGGAGAGATCTGGATTTCGAGCCCAAGCCCATTCTGGATGTCCTTGACCCCACACCTCTATTCCATATGTCCCATATTCCTTTTTTCAAGTGGATTTCCTTGTATTACCTTTGCCCGCTTGGCGATGTGATCAAAACAGCCCTTCCCGGAGGCATTACGGTTCAGGATCTCACTCTGGTCCGTATCACCGAAAAAGGACTTGCTGCCATAGGATCAACTGAACTGTCACAACAGGAACGCCGGGTTCTTTCGGGTGTCATTGATGGCCCTAAAGCCTCATCTGTCCTTGTTCGATCGGTTGAACCTCCGGTCAAAACTTCTTTCCTGAACACATTGGAGCGAAAAGGTTTTGTCCGTTTGACAAGAGATTTGAAAAAAAGCAGCACCAACCGCAAGTTTGAAACCTGGGTCAAACCCGTTGAAACGGCCCTTGACGTGTCCGCCCTGACAGATACCCAGTCAGGACTGCTTGAACATATCCGGGAAACAGGTGAAAGTCCGCTGAGCCGAATTAAAAAAACGCCTTGTTATTCTCCGTCCCGGATGGCCGCCTTGGAAATTCGTGGCTTTGTCACCCGTTTTGACCGGCAGGTATACCGGGACCCGTTGGGAGATTCCGTGATTCCGGACATCCCGCCTGACCTGACCGACGAGCAGGCTGCCGTGGTCTCTGAAGTGTCCGGCGTACTTGAGCGAGGTTTTTCCTCCTGGCTTCTTGTGGGGGTTACCGGCAGTGGAAAAACAGAAGTCTACATGCGGCTCGTTCAAGACGCCCTTGAAAAAAATCTAAGCGCCCTGGTCCTTGTTCCGGAGATCTCCCTGATTTCCCAGACGGAAAAACGTTTCAGGATGCGTTTTGGGGACACCATCGCCGTGCTCCACAGCGGCCTCACCAAAGGGGAAAAATTTGACCAGTGGTTGCGCATTGCGGAAAAACAAGTGAGGATCGTCATTGGGGCTCGTTCCGCCATTTTCGCACCTCTTGAAAACCTGGGTCTCGTCATTGTGGATGAAGAGCACGACGCATCTTACAAACAGGAAAACGGACTCAGGTACAATGCCAGGGATCTTGCCGTGGTCAGGGCCAAACTTGAAAATGCCGTGTGTCTTTTGGGTTCTGCCACACCCTCGGTTCAGTCCTATCGCAACACGGAAAACGGAAAATTCAGAGAACTTGTCCTGACCCGGCGGGTCAGCGACCGTCAAATGCCGCGCATTGAACGGGTGGATCTGAAAACATACAGGGATTATCCAGGAATCCGGAGTTTTATCACGCCACCTCTTGAGGAAGCCATGGCCCGGACCCTTCGGGAAAAGGAACAGGTGCTGTTGTTTCTGAACAGACGGGGTTACGCCAATTACCCGGTCTGTGCCACCTGCGGCGAGACCATGAAATGCGTCAGCTGCGATGTGTCGTTGACGTATCACCAGAGCAGGAACGCCTACCGTTGTCACATGTGCGGGTACATGATTCCTTCGGTTTCCAAGTGCCGGGTCTGCAATTCGTCCAACATCAAGAACCTGGGTTTTGGTACGGAAAGGATCGAGGCGGCAGTAAAAGCCTTGTTTCCCGATGCGTCCGTGGCCAGACTCGACCAGGACACCACAGTAAGGCAAGGTTCCATGCTGAAAATTCTCAAGGATGTCAAGGAAAGGCGCACCGACATTCTGGTGGGAACGCAGATGATCGCCAAAGGACACGATTTCCCAGGCATCACTCTGGTCGGTGTGATCTGTGCGGACCAGGGGCTTAACTTTCCGGATTTCAGATCCTGTGAACGGACATTCCAGCTTCTGGCCCAGGTTGCGGGCCGCGCAGGACGTGGTGATACACCGGGCCGGGTAATCATGCAGACTTACAATCCAGATCACTTCAGCATTCTTGCCGCTGAAAAACAGGACTTTCGTGAATTCTACGCCCAGGAAATACAGTTCAGACACAGCCTGGGTTACCCTCCGTTTTCCCGGATGATTCAGATTCGCATCTCCGGAAAAAACAAAACCGCAGCCCAGGAAACGGCAGAACTGGCCGGTGCGTGGATCACGAACCATATCACCGCTCATCAGCCTCTGTTTGACGCTGTGGGCATCATGGGCCCTATCGAAGCGCCGATATTTAAAATGGCTGACCAGTACCGATGGCAGATCCTTTTGAAATCCGCGGCCCAAAATCCGCTTCATACCCTGACCAGGCGCTTTGTCCACGAGATTTCAGGCTCTCTGAAAAAAGACGGAGTCCGCATTTCCACGGACATTGATCCATATTATCTGATGTAAAGGAAAATATATGAAAATTGCTGTGATGAGCGACACCCACGACAACCTGTGGAACCTCCGCCGCGCCCTTCAGATTGTCCAGAAAGAACAGGCCGGGCTGATCATCCACTGCGGAGATTTTGTCGCCCCGTTTATGCTCAAGGAACTGGAAAAGGCCGGACTGCCGGTTTACGGCGTCCTCGGAAACAATGACGGAAGCGGATTTCTTCTTGCCAAAACAGCCCTTACCGAACTGACTCGCATATCTTTGAGCGAGATCGTGGGGTTTGTGGATGCCGACGGCTTTTCCGTCAGTATCACCCATCAGCGAGTGGTTGCCGAAGCGCTTGCACTGACAGGGAAATACGATTTGGTGTGTTACGGTCATTCTCATGTTTACCGTCTTGAAACCCTTGAAAATACACTGTTGCTCAATCCTGGAGAAATTATGGGAAAAGAAGGAAAACCCGGCTTCTGCACTGTCGATACGGCAACACGCCGGGTGGTTCGGCATGAGATAGAAAACGTCTATCACTAGATCCTTGACTTTCTTCATTCTCAAGCCTAAGGTATGGGTTGCGTGAAATCTGAAACACGCGATGATTTTCTTGATGCGGGACAATAATCATGAACAAAGTCAAAATGTTATTTTTTATGCTGATGGTGTTATCCTGTGCCTTGCCATGCTTGGCGGATGACGCCCCGGCGCGGGCATCGTTTGTTATCTATTTCGACGCCCAGGCATCCACTCCACGGTTCGATGCCACGAAAACCCTTGATGCAATCAAAAACAAACTTGCTGAAAACAAGGAACTTGTGGCGGTGATCGAAGGTCATACGGATACCGGTGAAGTAAAAAAAGGTGGCTTCAATGTTGGTGGGTCTGCTAAAGACCTGTCGCTTCAACGGGCGGAATACGTGTCAAACTGGATTGCTTCAGCCCTGGGATCATCGGTGACCCGGGAAGTGAAATATTTCAGGGATACCCTGCCAGCGGTAAAAAAAGGCCCCTTTTCAGGTTTATTCAAAAACACATCGGACAACCGGCGCGTGGAGGTGAAACTTTACACCCGTGGAACACAACCCAGCGGAAATTCCAATCCCATGGCTGCGGGTGGAGAAGGTTCCCAGGTTTTTCTCCCTGAAACGGAATTTTCATTCAAGGAAGTTTATGAAGGTCAGGCCGTTGTCCACGATTTCATCGTCAGGAACAAAGGCAAGGCCCCCCTTGAAATTCTTGACGTCAAACCCGGCTGAGGCTGTTCGACTGTTTCGTTTACGAAACTCATCTCTCCAGGTGGAGAAGGAAAAATAACGATCAAGGTCAATACCAAGGGTTACGGCGGCCGTAAGATGTCCAAGTCCATCCAGGTCACCACCAACGATCCCATGAACAGCCAGTTCAAACTCGGAATCAAGGGTGATGTCCGGAAGGTGGCGGATATCATGCCTGATTATGTCAGGATGTCCGGGCGTCTCGGGACCACTATGGAACGAAAAGTCACGGTAAGTCCATCGGATGATTTCCCGTTCAGAATCAAGGCTGTTAAAACAAGGGAAAAAGGAAATATCCGTATCGCTTACAGAGCGACTGGACGTGGTTATGAACTTACAGTCACCAACACCTACTCCAAGGAAGGCGGCTACGATGACGATATCATCATCACCACGGACAATCCGAAAGTTTCGGAGTTACGGATTCCAGTGAACGCCTACATTCTTGCACCCGATCCCAGTGTAAAACAGTGATACAGAAAAAATTAAAAAAAATCAAGGTGTTGGCCTTTGACTGTGACGGTGTGATGTTCGACACGGAAAAAGCGAACCGCATGTACTACAACCGTATTCTCGAACATTTCGGACAACCAGTTTTAAGCCGTGAACAGTTCGAATACGTGCACATGAGCACCGTTAAGCAGGCACTGAACTTTCTGTTCAAAGACCGGGAATGCCTGAACGAAGTTTTCGATTACACCCGGAATATGAGTTACGAGCCGCTGATTCCCCATATGGAAATGGAGCCCTATCTGAAACCGCTTCTTCACTGGGTGAAACCGGCTTTGAAAACGGCCATAGCCACGAACCGTTCCAATACCATGAACGGGGTCATGACATTTCACGGGCTTTCAGAACTGTTTGATCTGGTTGTGACATCCCTTGATGTGGAACATCCCAAACCCCATCCGGACCAGTTGCTGAAAATCCGTGATCATTTCGGGGTTGCGGCGGACAACATCTTATATATCGGGGATTCGAAAACAGATGAACAGGCCGCCATCATGTCCGGCGTACCGTTTGTTGCATATAAAAACCCCTCACTCCAGGCTTCGTACCATATCTCGGACCTGAAGGAGGTAAAGGCCATCCTCAAAGGCGATGGTGATACGTTATAAACAAGGGTTATCCATCAATATCAATTACAAAAAATCCACAAGGAGCTTTAAATGAAAAAACACCTGTTAGCCGCCGTTCTTGTCATACCCTTCATGTTTACCATCGGATGCAGCAAGGGGCAGGACGTCGAGAAAGTATCCGAGCTGAAAACTCCCGCTGAAAAACTGGGTTATTCCCTGGGATCGGATATTGGAAAGTCATTCAAGAAAAACGAGATGGATATCGATAAAAACGCATTTGTCCAGGGTTTCCTTGATGGTCTCGCTGACTCCAAACCCCTCCTGACTCCCGAAGAAACGCGCTCCATTCAGCAAACCGCCATTATGGACATGAGAAAAAAACTGTCTGAAAAACGTCAGGTTGCATCGGCCCAGAATAAAAAAGAAGGCGACACGTTCCTTGTTGAAAACGCCAAGAAAGAAGGCGTGACCAAAACTCCTTCAGGACTTCAGTACGAAATTCTGACCAAAGGGTCCGGCCCCATTCCCAAAGATACGGATCGTGTGCAGGTGAACTACAGCGGCAAGCTTCTTGACGGAACGGAATTCGACAGCTCGTATCAGAGAGGAAAACCCTCCACCTTTGCTGTCAAAGGCGTGATTCCCGGATGGACCGAAGCTCTTCTCATGATGCCCGTGGGCAGTAAATGGCGTATCGTCGTTCCCAGCGAACTGGCTTACAAGGAACATGGTGCCGGCCAGAAAATCGGACCCAACGCCACACTCGTTTTTGAAATCGAACTTGTGGCCATTGGTGACAGCCCCACGGAAAGTGGCGTCGGCCCCACAGGACCCGCGGCCCCCATGGATCCCAACGCTGTGAAACCCGCTCCTGCACCGGCCCCAGCAGCGGCACCCGCGCCCGCACCGGCACCCAAGCATTGATCACAATGTCAGGGACGTGACGCGGTTGTGTGAACCGCTCCACGGATTGAATAAAAAAACCGGGCTTCTGGCCCGGTTTTTTTGTTGGTTTCATTCAAAGCTATGAACATGTTTAAGCTTCGGATTCATTAACCCGACTACCACCGTTTTCAAAGGAATTTCCTGCATGAAACCAGAATTCATCGGATACCTTGAAGCTCTTGATCTTACAATCGCCAACATTAACTCCCTGGATACGGAATCCGTGAACCTTGCGGAAGGTCTTGACCGGATCGCGGCATGTGATCTCCTCGCAAAGGTGGATTCTCCATCGGTGGACGCATCGCTGAAGGACGGCTATGCCGTGCGGTCCGAACAGATTGAGCACGCCACGGAAACGTCACCCGTGGTTTTGAATTTGATGGGCACTTCGGCCGCCGGAATTCCCTTTGAAGGCCGTATGGATGACCGCTGTGCCGTAAGAATTTTAACCGGTGGAAAAATTCCTGAAGGGGCCGATGCTGTGGTGTCCGAGGAGTACACCGAGGTTTCAGGGGGTCAGGTTAAAGTTAAGATACACGCTCATCAAGGCCGGAATATATTCCGAAAAGGAAAAGATGTCACAAAAGATGAGAGTGTCGTCAAAAAAGGAACCCGACTGTCTCCCGGAATCATCGGTCTTCTGGCGGCGGCGGGCCACAGTGACATTCCGGTTTATAAACGGCCTTTCGTAACTTTGATTGCCACAGGCGATGAGGTGGTCATGCCCGGCAAGCCTCTTCCCGAAGGAAAACTTTACGCGAGTAACCTTGCGACACTGAACGCCTGGTGCCGTCGATACGGCATGACGGTGCACATGGAGCAGGCGGCGGATCAGCGGGGCCAAATCACGTCGAGAATCGAGTATGCCCTTAAAACCAGCGATGCCCTGATCACCAGCGGCGGAGCCTGGACTGGAGACCGTGACCTTGTGGTGTCCATCCTGAACGATTTGGGGTGGACGCAGTATTTCCACCGCATCCGCATAGGTCCCGGTAAGGCGGCAGGATTCGGGACATGCAAGGGAAAACCCGTTTTCGTTCTTCCCGGAGGACCGCCCTCAAACCTTCTGGCCTTTCTGGCCATCGCCCTTCCGGGATTGCTGAAACTTGGCGGACGGACCGGTTCCGTATTGCCTGAAATTTCAGTGATTTTGGGAAAAACCATCACGGTTAGGGACCGGAACTGGACCCAGTTTATTTTCGGAGCCCTTGAAAGCGGCAGCTTAGAAGGGACTTATCCTTTGTTTGCACCCCTTGAACTGGACAGCCGACTGCGGTCCATGGCTCTGGCCCAGGCCGTGATTTCTATTCCGGAAGGCGTTGAAACGCTGGAAAAGGGTACGGTTGTCTCCGCGTGGAATCTGTTATGATGATGGAAACAGAAGGCAAAACATACCATGATGTCTGCGGAGTTATCCTTGCTGGCGGAAAAAGCAGACGTATGGGCAAAGACAAGGCGACCTTGATGTTTCGTGGTATGCGAATGTTCGACCGGACCCTTGGGATGATGAGGGAACTGTTTGACAAAATTATCATCGCCGGTGACCGGCCTGACCTCTGTCTCCCTACTGTTCCATGTTATCCGGATATATACCCGGGAAGCGCCTTAGGCGGCCTTTACACAGGGCTCAAGGAATCCGGGGCGGAATGGATCATGGTTTCGGCCTGCGACATGCCGTTTCCCGATGCCGATGTGGCCCGGAAACTTCTTGAATTGCGTGGGAACAACGATGCTGTGGTTCCTCAAACGCCCGGAGGTTTCGAGCCACTTTTTTCGGTTTACAGAAAAACATGTCTGCCGCACATGAAAGAACTTCTTGAACGTGGGAATTATAAAATCAATGATTTCTATCCCGGCGTCACCGTCCGTTATGCCCATTTCAGCGAACTTCCGGACGGCTGGGATAAATCCCTTCTCAATGTCAACACACCGGAGCAGATTCGCTCGGTCATGGAGAACAGCCGATGAAAAAACGTGTGATCGTTTCCATTGTCGCCAAAAGCGGTACAGGAAAAACAACCCTTCTTGAAAAGATCATCGCCGAACTGAAACAAAGAGGATACCGCGTGGGTGCATTGAAGCACGACGCCCACCGTTTTGACATCGATCACAGGAACAAGGACTCCTGGCGCCTGACCCAGGCTGGGGCCGATACCATGGTAATCACGTCCAAGGAGAAACTCGCCATGGTCAAAATGAACCCGAACAACGAGGAGCCCGATGTGATAGAGATCGTGGATCGCTATTTCACAGATGTCCATCTTGTCCTGACGGAAGGTTTCAAGGGCAACACATTTCCGAAGATCGAAGTGCACAGAAAAGAGCGAAGCCAGAATCTGCTCTGCCGGGGTGAGACCTATGATCCCACCCTCCTGGCCGTGGCCTCCGACGAGCATCTGGACATGGATGTTCCCATATACGACATCAACGACGCTCAGGGCCTCTGCGATTTCATCGAGGAACGTTTTTTGCGTCAGGTCAGTTGACGATGTTTCGCGGGGCCACAAGGGCCGCAAGGATATAACAGGCTCCGGCGCACACCATCACCAGGGTGAATCCCGAGACAATGGCGAGAAGGATGGCTGTTACAGATCCTATCACGGAAGCGAAGCTGTTGAACGCCCAAGGAAGGCCCAGGGATTGGTCGTTGCCTCTGGCACAGATCCGTCTTGCGGCTTCCGGAAACGCCGTTCCCATAAGGCAGGACACAGGTCCCAGAAATAATACGGCCACGACGAGTTTCAATCCAAAAGAATGAAGTCCTCCCAGTTCACGAAGGAAAGGAATGCCGAAAGCAGCCTGGATCAGAAAAATAACGCATACTGTTGACAACACCGCAGGAAAAGAGAAACGTGATGTGAGCTGCCGTGAGAAGAACGCCCCGATGCCTGAAAAAAGAAGGATCGAAAAAAGGACCACGGAAAGCGCATAGACCGGGTGGCCGAGGAAAAGCACCATCTGCTGGGTGAACGACACCTCCGCCAGCATGAACCCCATTCCGATGCATGAAAAATAGATCCATCCCCCGACGTCACGGTTTGAACGCTCAAGACGGAACGATCCGACAACAAGCCATAATGATGCCACGATCATTTCGATAAACAGGATACCCAGAATGGTCTGGCCATCGAAGCGGATGTATCCTTCGATGAAATCTCCGGGATTGAACAGGGTGGTGAACTTTCTGTTTTCAAAATAAAACGGGGAACTGTCCGTGGGAGGTGTGACGTTGAAGGGGTAGGATTGAAGCCAGGCCTTCTTGTCTGCCGATGTGATGAAACTGTAGAATTTCATGGAACTGAAAATCACCTTGTCCGGCCTATATATCGGAACAAACTGTTTTTCAGTGCAGAAATTCGAAAGGGACGCGATATCTGCGTGTGAAAGGGGTGTTTTTTTGACGATGAGGACGGCAAACCGTTTGGATTGATAGAAATACATGTGATCGGCGGGGTTTTGGACGCCGTAGCCTTGCAAGGCCGAATACGCCAGGGAAAACAGGCGCAGGGAATACCTGGGATAGCCGGTGGTGCTGGGGATATACCAGTGGGTGACGCTCAGGATGCCGTCCGGGTTCAGATGGTTCAGATAATTCTGAAAGGCTTCAAGGGTGTAGAGATAGTTTTCAGTGAGTGCGAATGCTCCGGCCTGGGTCGCGCTGAAGGTGTCTACCCCGCTCAGCTGGATGATATCGTAAGTCTTGTCCATTGAGGACAGTACGCTGCGGCCTTCCCCAAGGTATGCCGTGACTTTGGGATTCCGGTAAACGTTTCCGGAATAGGATGCGTAATCCCGGGTCATGGCGTTGTAGATGGACGGGTTGATTTCCACCGCGTCGATGTGGGACGCTCCGGCACGAAGGGCTGCCCGGATGTCCATGCCTCCGCCGGAGCCGATGACCATCATGTCCGGGTTTGTTTGCGAGATGCGGTACATCCCGTACATGGGAAGGTTATCCATGAAATCGTAAAAACCCGGTTTGTCGCTGTGTGAAAGAATGGTGGTGTAGGCCCAGTAATCGATGAGGACTCCAAGCCGTTCCGGCAGAGGCGCGGTGTTGGCTGGAGAAAGACCCCAGAGCCCGAATTCATTCGTCTGGCTGTCTTTTTCTTTATAGAAGTCAACCCGTGAAAGGCTGGTCCAGTCGGTTTTCAGTTTTTGCGAAGGTTCTATGGTTGCCGCGGGTTTTCCCGTGGGGCTTTTTATTGGAAACAGTGCGTCGCTGAATAACATGAACGATACAATGATCAAAGCCGTAAGAAGGCTTACACCGGCCGTTTTATGGTTCTTTGTGAAAGCTGTGATAGAGCCGGTAGAGGTAAGAAGAGCCGAGACTGCGATAAGGGATTTTACACCACCCAGAATGTTCATCAAAACCAGGGCTAAAAGACATCCGAGGGCCGAACCGATGAGATTCGCTCCGTAAACAGAGCCCATTTTTTTATGTTCAGTCTGAAGCGTGAAAACGATGACGGCACCCATGAACAGAAAGGGTATCAAAAGGACCAGTGACGACGAAACAAGTTCAAAGGCCATGAAGAGCGTGATGGTCCCCGGACTCGTGGCGGGATCCGAGACATGAAAGGGGTTGTTCGTAAGCGCGAGAAGGGCGGCGATCAGGGCGCATCCAGCGGATATGCTCCCCGTTGCGAGTACATTGTGCGAGGCATGGGATTTAAGCTGGCCGGATTTGCGCCTGACAAGGAAGCCCCCGATGCCGAATCCCAGCATGGCTGTAGACAGCACGAGAAAGCCGAAATGGTACCAGTAAACCACGGAGAAAATCCGGGTCAGAATGATTTCGGAAGAAAGGACTCCTGCTGAAAATAGTCCGATAAATAACGGTGTTCGATAAGCTCCGGTGCTCACGATCTGTTCCGTTTCATGGGGTTCAATATTCCTTTCCTGCGGTTGGAAGTGCGATGATGTCCACGGTGGAAAGACCGGGAATCTGTTGTGTATGGTTGCTTCGCGTGACTTCGCGACCGTTTTGAAGAATGTACAGAGTGTAGCCCATGATTTCAAGAAGATCGATGTAATCATTGAAATCAATGCCTTGTTCGGCCATCTGGTAGATACCGGTCTCAAAAATGACCACGGGTCTGTGTTTATCCAGAAGACTGACCGCCCCTTTGAGGACGTCCAGTTCGTGTCCTTCCGTATCGATTTTGATCATGTCCACACGGAGTATGCTGTTTACCTTGCAGAATTCATGGAGAGTGACGCTGGGTGCAAGGCTGGTGCAACGTTCGATGCCTCCGTGAACCGGATGCCCCGAAGACGAGAATGAATCCGTTTTCCAGCTGGCCATGGCAAAAGGCCTGGGGGCGGCCATGGACCGGGATGCGGCGAACTGTTTGACAGGGGTGATACGTTCTTTCAGTTCCGGATTCAGGTCGATGTTTTTAAGGAGCTTCCGGTAAGCGAAGTCCGTGGGTTCAAAGGCGTAAACCTGGCCGTTTACCGCTCTTCGGGCAAACTGAAGGGTCATGCATCCCATGTTGGCTCCGATGTCGAATATGACGGCGTCATGGGGAATGGTGTAGAACCTGTTCTTGAAAATGTGACTCTGGTACGATCCCAGAAGATAAATCGACAGGTCTATGCCTTCGGACAGATCAAGGCTGTAGGTTATCCCGTCACGTTTGACCGTGGTGTGGTCGGATCTAAGAAAAATCCGGACGGACAGATAGGCGATTCTTGCGAGAAACAGCCTGATTCGGGTTTTTGGAATTCTTGTATGGAAAGTATGAAACACGGCCCCTCCAGGCATGGACAAACGTCAGATGAATCGGATCCTGAACGCGGCAAATACCACCATTTTTAAAAGAATCCATCCATGCCGCCAGCGGCGTATATTGGTTTTGCCGTAACGTCTCTGGCGGTAACGGATGGGGAGATCGATAATTTTGAGGTTCAGTCTGGCGGCACCAAAAAGGAGATCAAAATCTCCGAAGGGGTCAAACTCCCCGAAATAACCTCTGTTCCGGGCGATGATGCTGTAATCGTCCTTATATAGAGCCTTTGTTCCACAAAGGGTGTCCTTCACTCCCTGGCCCAGCAACCAGCTGAATGCCAGACTGAAAAATTTGTTGCCCACCATGTTGAAAAATCGGATGGCCTGGTTTTCCATGGGATAGACCAGTCTCACGCCGTTGATGAATTCTCCTCGCCTTGAAACAAGGGCGTTTATGAACCGAGGGAGATCTTCGGGCGGAACGGTGAGGTCTGCATCAAGAATCATGAGAATGTCACCAACCGCTTTCTCAAAACCCAGTCGGACGGCATCCCCCTTGCCTCTGCCGGTCTGGCTGAAAAGTTTAGCATCGGTTTTGGGGTAATCACGAATGCATCGGGAGATGGTTTCGAAAGTCCTGTCGTTGGAATGGCCTTCAACAAAGATCAGCTCCATGCTTCGACCCATGTTCGGCATTCGCCGGAAGATCTCTTCAATATTCCCGGCTTCGTTCCGTGCTGGGATGATCACCGATACCGAAGGTGGCTGTGTGAGGGATGCAAGATTGGGGCAGGGACGTGTCCGGGCCACCACGAACGTGGTCATGGCGAACCAGCTGAGCGGAGCTACGGCGGCAAGAAACCGGTTTGACAGAGTTGAGAGGGGTTCGAACCTGAATGGACACAGAATGTGATGACTCTCTTTGATGGTTTCGAAACCCGAAAGTTCCAGAAGGTTTGTAATGTCGTTGGGTGCAAACCAGTTCTGTTCCAGATGCTCGGCGGTCATGTTGAAACATCGGGCCAGGGACATGGGGATTCTCCAGAGGTTGTTGGGAAAATTCAAAATCAGCCGTGTGGCGCTGTGGCAGTTTTTTTGAATTCTTTCAAACACGGTCTGGACATCCCAGAGATGGGTCACAAGATCCGAAAGTATGATGACGTCAAAAGTGGTGTTGAAGCAGAGTTCGTGGGCATCGCAGCGAATGAATAAAAGCTCGGGATGCTTATCCCTGGCTATTTCAATCATGTTCAGCGAAAAATCGATACCCACACCCAACGAAGGCCGGAGCGAGGAAAGCAGATCTCCGTGACCGCAACCCAGTTCCAGCACCTTCAGGCCCTGGGGTACTAGAAAACGGTAATGCCGGGCGAGGAGTTCAGAATAATAAGCCCCGGCCCATCGGGATTTTGATCTGAAATCCGAGGCTCTGTCCCAGTTCGCCATCCGTGCTTTTCTGTCGATGCGTTGTTCCGGAGTCATACCCCTTCTTTTTCCACCGGCTCTGTTAAAAAATTCACGTCCACCCTTCGGTTATCCGTCGAACCGGAAATCATACTCTATGATTTGTATTGGGAACGGTCTATATTTCAACCATTGCCACCGATTATGCAACCATTATTTTGTATGTGTATAAAATTATCGATAAATTTGTGACGGTCTTTTGATCGCCTGTAAAAAACCTTGTTGATCATTTGTGCTGCATTTTTTAAAGTTTACTATCACGCATGACGATTAAATCAAGATAGTTAAACACATAATAAACTCTTACACGAATTAAGTTCAATACATACCCATGGTACATACCCAAAGGGGGGTTTTACCCAATGAACAAACCCGACGAAGCGCTGAATAAGCGATGGGCCAATGGCCATCTGATTGAAACCGGCGTTTTCTTACTTGTTATCATGGTCATGTTCGGCACAGTTTTCTTTTTTGTGGCCAAATCCTATGTTATCAACCATGCAGAAAAGGAGATCCGGAATCTTTTGCTGGAGCACAAAGGACTGCACAAATATGTTCAGGAAATCATGCATCCCGCCTTGTACAAATATCAGGCGAACGGTGAATTTCCGAAGACATTTTATGCCCCGGAACTGTTTTCATCCTCATTCATGGTGCGGAACCAGCATAAGCTCTACAACGAAGAACGTGAACGTGCGGGACTGCCCCCACTTTATTATAAAATGGCGGCAAAAAATCCAAGAAACCCTGTCAATCTGGCCGATTCAAGGGAGACACGACTGATCGGCATGTTCAATGCCGACAGGTCCAAAGTGTCTCATCGTGAAATTATTGATATTGATGGAACCAGCTATCTTTATGTGGCCATCCCCTTTCTTGCCAACACAAAGGCCTGTCTGAAATGCCATGGGCAGAGGGAGGATTCGCCGGTTCAGCTTCAATCCCGTTATCCCGGCCAGGGGGGATTCAATGAAAAATTAGGGGAAATCCGGGCGGTCACATCCATCAGGACCCCGCTTCATAAGGAATTCGCCACCATTTTCATGATTGTTGCGTCTGTACTTGCCGGTGTGATGGGTGCCAGCGTTCTTTTTCTATTCAATTCCAGATTGCGGCAACGGGTGACGGTCCAGACCCGGTCCCTTATGATGGAAATTGACGAGCGGAAACGTGCTGAAGTCCGTATTGCTCAGTCTTTTGAGCGTTTCAAGGCTGTTCTCGACAGCATGGACTCCCTGGTCTACGTGGCCGACATGGACACTTACGAACTTCTTTTCGTCAATCAATACGGCCGAGATACCTGGGGTGATATCGTGGGGCAGACCTGCTGGAAAGTGCTTCAGAAAAATCAGCCCGGACCTTGCGTTTTCTGCACAAACCACCGGCTTCTTGATGATAACAAACAATCCACCGGAGTTTACGTCTGGGAGTTTCAGAATACCGTGGACAAGGAATGGTATGAATGCCATGACCAGGCTATCCAATGGATTGACGGTCACTATGTGCGCATGGAAATCGCCACGAACATCACCCAGAGAAAAAAGATGAATCAGGCTCTTTCCGAAGAAAAGGAGCTGCTTGCCGTGACATTGAGAAGCATCGGAGATGGTGTTATCACCACAGACATGGCCGGTTGTGTGGTTCTGATCAACAATGTGGCTGAAACGCTTACCGGATGGACCCTTCATGAGTCTGTAGGGCGTCCGTTATCGGAAATATTCAACATCATGGATGAATCAACACATCAGGCATGGAACGACCCTGTGGGAAAAATTCTGGGTACTGAAATGATGGTCGAACATTTTTACCATGTGATTCTGATGACCCGGTCAGGCCTCGAAAAACGGGTGGCTTTCAGCGGGTCACCCATCAGAGACGAAAAGAACCGAGCCATCGGAACGGTTCTGGTGTTCCGGGATATTACCGAACAGATCAGGACAGAACAGGAACTGATCAAGGTAAAAAAACTCGAATCCATCGGTGTGCTGGCGGGCGGTATCGCACATGATTTTAATAATATCCTGTCGGTCATTCTTGGAAATATCGATTTTGCCCTGTCACTTTCCGATTCACATATGAGCAACGAATCTAAAGAACTTCTCGACGAAGCGTTGAAAGCTTCCCGTCGCGCCCAGGGGTTGACCCAGCAGTTGCTTACCTTTGCCAAAGGGGGGGAGCCGGTCAAAGAAACGGCCTGTCTTGCCGATGTGATCACGGAATCCGCCAACTTCATACTCCATGGAGATAAAGTGGCCTGCCGTTATAATTTCCCGAATGATCTCTGGCTTGTGGATATCGACAAGGGGCAGATCAGTCAGGTGATTCAGAATATCATCCTCAATGCCAGTCAGGCCATGCCGGGCGGAGGAATGATTGATGTGTCCTGCGAAAACGTCATGGCGGCTGACATCCGGGATTTCGATGCGCCGGAACACAGCCGATATATCAAGGTCACCATCATGGACAGGGGCATCGGCATTCCGGGCAATATCCTGGAGCGAATCTTTGATCCCTATTTTTCCACGAAGCAGAAAGGAAGCGGCCTTGGTCTCGCCATCACCCATTCCATCATCACTAAGCATCGAGGCAATATCTTCGTCAATTCAACGCCTGGAACCGGAACAACCTTTACCCTCTATCTTCCTGTTTCCGGCAATGGTTCAGTGACTTCAAAAAAAGAGGAGAACACCGACGACTCTGGCCGAAAAGCAAGAATCATGGTGATGGATGATGAGGAACAGATTTTAAAGCTTACAAACCGAATGCTTGGTAAAATGGGTCACGAAGTCGTTCTGGCGACAGACGGCGCTGAGGCGGTCAGACTTTATAAAGAAGCTTGTGACATAGGGCAGACCATGGATCTGGTGATCATGGATCTGACCATCCCGGGCGGTATGGGTGGGAAAGATGCTGTGAAAGAAATCCTCAGTGTGAATCCCCATGCGAAAGTCATTGTGTCAAGCGGCTATTCCACCGATCCTGTGATGGCGTCGTACAGTGAATACGGCTTCTGCGGAGCCCTGGTCAAACCTTTTCAGCTGAATGAGCTAAAGAAAACACTAAAAATGGTGCTGAAGGACCCCATCACGTTTTGTCAAGAATAGTTCTGAGTGTTGCGGAAAGATCCCGGATGGTCAGTGGTTTGTATAAAAAGGCGCGGATGCCCAGAGCTCCGGCAATATCTTCGGATATTTTCCGGCTGTAGCCTGTGCAGAGCACCACGGGGATTTCAGGTCTAATTTCCATGATTTTTGTGGCCAGCACATCTCCGGTCATGCGAGGCATGGTCATATCCGTAATCACGAGATCGAAGCTTTCCGGTGACGAACTGAAGCAGGCCAGGGCGTCAACGCTGTCGCTGAATGCGGTGGGTTTATAACCCAGAAATTCAAGGGACTCTGAAAGGACCTTGATGATGGACTCTTCATCGTCAACCACAAGTATCCGCTCATGGCCGCGGACCAGAGCTTCAGTTTCAGGACGGGTCGTTTCAATGCGATCATCAGTCGCCGGGAAGAAGACGGTGAACGCTGAACCCCGGCCTGGCTTGCTTTCGCATGTGATGAGGCCATCCATGGATTTCACAATGCCGTATACGGTGGCAAGCCCCATCCCGGTGCCTTCCGACGGTCCTTTGGTTGTAAAATAGGGCTCGAAAATCAGTTCCTTGATATCAGGAGAAATGCCACATCCTGTGTCGGATATCCTGATTTTGACAAGACCCCCCGGTGCATCCATACGTTCACCCGCAAGCGCGGGATCATCTGCATCGGTCTTTGTCACCTGGATTTTAAGGGTTCCGCCTTTTTCCTCCATGGCCTGAGCCGCATTGGTGCATAAATTCATGAAAACCTGGTGAATCTGGGTGGGGCTGCCAAGAACCGATAAACCGCTTTGAATGTCCGACCGGATGTCAATGGTGGATGGAATGGTGGAACGGATAAGCTTCAACACTTCTTTGACAATGATATCCACCTGGACCGGCAATATTTTGTCTTCAGACTGGCGGGCGAAGGCCAGGATCTGCTTGACCAGATCCTTGGCCCTTTGACCGGCTGTGAGGATTTCCTTAAGGTGTGGAAGAGACGGACGATTGAGATCTACAGCCATCATGGACAATTCGGTATAGCCGATGATGGAAGAAAGAATGTTATTGAAATCATGGGCAATACCACCGGCAAGAGTGCCTATGGATTTCATTTTCTGAATATTTCTGAGTTTCTCTTCAAGGGTTTTTTCTTTTTTTTCAAGCTCAAGCTGATCGGTGATATCCCTCGAAACACCTAGGATATACTGGGGTACGCCTTCATCATTCATGATGGGAATTTTCTTCGTATGAAATATCCGGTGTCCACTGTTTTTTGAAACAATCGGATCTTCAGGGATGTCCAGGATTGTTTTTGAACGAAGAACATCATCATCCTGAGCGGCAAAAAGATCAGCAAGAAGGGAGGGAAAACAGTCATGGGCTTTTTTGCCTTCCACGTCTTTACGATTGAGTCCCAGAATTTTTTCTCCAGCCCGGTTGATTCTGAGATATTTTAAATCCTTCGCATCTTTCACGAATACAATATCGGGTATGTTTTCGATGATGGCCGTAAGAAAAATTTCATTCTGTCTGATGGATTCCAGGAGTTCCCTGTTTTCATGCTCCAGATAATAATTTCTAAGCCCTTCTTCAATCCGTGATTTGATGAAATCCCCGTCGATGGGCTTTGAAAAATATCCCTGAAGACGGCCCTGGTTGATGGCTTCAACAAGGGGAGGGAAATCGCTGAACGCTGTAAGAAGGAAACGTCGTGTTTCAGGAAACTCATTGGCCGCGATTTCAAGGAGATCGGTTCCGTTCATTTCAGGCATACGTTGATCTGTAATCAATACCTGTATGTTTGTATTTCTCAGTATTTCTAAACCTTCTGCGGCAGAAGAGGCGAGATGGACATGATAATCCCGCCTGAAGATGGCTTTGAAGCTTGAAAGATTTTCAAGATCGTCATCCACGTAGAGGATGCTCGCTCGCGGGAAGGATACTGAGTCATTCATACATTCTCCTGATCGGCTGGCAATAGTATGGAAAACAACGCTCCGCCGCATGTCGCGGAGCCTGCTTCAATGAAACCCTTGTGATCTTTGATGATTCCGATGCTGATGGACAAACCGAGTCCGGTGCCTTTTCCCACGTCCTTGGTTGTAAAAAAAGGATCAAACACCCGTGAAACAATATCGTGAGGGATGCCCGGCCCGTTGTCTTCGATTTCAATTTTTACAAAAGGTGAGCCCTCGATCGAGTGAATGCCTGTTCGGATGACAATCATGGAATTCCGTGTCTGATCCATCATTTCAAGGGCGTCAACGGCATTTCCGACGATATTGATAAACACCTGCATCAGCTTTCCCGGAAGTCCCGAAACAGGGAGTATATCGTGAAACTCCCGGACAATCGTGATTTTATCCTTATATCGTGTCTTGAGAATGGACAGGGAGGTGTTGATCATCTCGTGGATGTCTATGGGCTGTCTGCCCGCGCTGTCAAGCCGTGAATAACTTCTCAGGCTGTCCACGATCTCCTCGGTCCTTCGGACCCCTTCGAGTATGTTCGAAACCATTTCAGGAATTTCGCAGATGAGAATATCGTAATCGATATTTTTTTTGACCTGGACCAGCCTGGCCGAGCAATCCTTTTCAGGACATGAGCTCTGGCAATCCTCATAGGCACGAAGAAGACGCTGAAGATCGCTGATGTCTTTTTGAAGACCAACAGTGCTTGATTTGATGAAGTTTACCGGGTTGTTGATTTCATGGGCGATGCCTGCGACAAGAACGCCAAGGGCCGCCATTTTTTCCGATTGAACGAGGATCTGCTGGGCTGTTTTCAGTTCATCAAAGGCTTTTTCGAGAATCCGGTTTTTTTCTTCAAGATCGGACTTGATTTTTTTAAGGGTCAGATGGATTTCCACGCGGGCATGGACTTCTTCCACCTGAAACGGCTTGGTGATGAAATCAACACCGCCGGATTTGAAAGCCTTGATTTTATCGTCTGTTTCCGAAAGAGCACTGATAAAAACCACCGGGAGGTCCTTTGTTGTCTGATGCTCTTTCAGAAGCCGGCAGACTTCATAACCATCCATTCCCGGCATGGTGACATCGAGAAGGATCAAATCCGGCGGATCTGAAACAGCGGACTTCAAAGCCAGGTCGCCTCTTGGAAAAATCCTCACCTGATAGCCTCTCTCACGAAGGATATTCCCGAGAAGCTTGAGGTTCGAGGGTTTGTCATCCACGACCATGATGGTTCCGGCGTTTTTCGGGACGTTCATGAGGGATCCTTTGGATTGTCTGCGTTTAAAAGTGAAAGCAGACTGTTGTAATCGTAATCATGGGCCAGTTTCATAAGACGTCGTGCGATGGCCGGGTGGATCTCCTCGATTTTCATGATTCCGGCGATCAGTTCATCGTGATAACCGCCTTCGATGGCTTTTCTGATGGACTGTCCATAGTCTTCAGGCAGAATGGAAATATCCTTTGAGTCCAGATGTCTTTCAGGATCACCGAATGACAGGGAATCCCCTTCATAGACATAGGTTATGCCCAGATGGTTTTTTATGGCATCCAGAATCACGTTTTCCTTGAAGGGTTTTCGGATAAAATCATCGGCACCGAACTTGAGGACATTGATTCGCTCTTCTTCCATAGCGCTGGCGCTGACAGCGATGATCACGGTTTTCTTATCAAGAGATCGTTCATTTTCAAGGTTTTTGATGATTCGTGTGGCTTCGACTCCGTCCATGACCGGCATGCGAATGTCCATCATGATGACATGGGGATGCCAGGATTTAAAAATCGTCACAGCTTCGCTGCCGTCCGATGCTTCGCGGATTTCGAATCCCACGCGTTTGAGCATCCGGGACAATATGATCCTGTTGGTCTCCTTGTCATCCACCACCAGGATGCGTTTGTGATTATGGCCAGGTGAGAGTGTCATCACACGCCTGACGCTGGGTTTCTCGGGAAGATCCTCGGCCCGGCCCTCGACGAATGGAAACGTGAAGGAAAAAACGCAGCCGTTATCCGGTTTGTTTCTGGCAGAAATGTCACCCCCCAGGAAATGAAGGTACTGCCGGCAAATGGCAAGGCCAAGTCCAGTGCCTTCCTTGGTCCTTCCATCAGCGCTTTGCTCGAAACTGTCAAAAATGGTCTTCAGTTCGTTTTCCGGTATGCCGGGCCCAGTATCTTCAATTTCCACGAAAAGAATCCTGGAATGATCTGGAAGTCTTTCATTCATCACCGGGGGTTTATCTGACGATACCGAAAGGCAGACCGATCCTTTTTCCGTGAATTTTACCGCGTTACCAAGAAGGTTGATCAGGATCTGACGCAATTTGCCTTCATCGGCGGAAATATAACGAGGAACATGATCGATGCCATGGATGATCAATTCAAGATTTTTTGCATCTGTACGAACCCTGATCATCATATCCACGTCATGAAGAAGGGCATGGAGATCGAAAAGGGTAGGGCGCGTTTCCAATTTACCGGCTTCGATACGTGACATTTCAAGGATGTCGTTGATGATGTGGAGCAGGTGTTCACCGCTTTTCATGATGGTGTCAATGCTGTCTTTCTGGTTAAGATTCAAACCGGTATCGGCATGCAGCAACTGGGCGTAGCCCAGGATGGCATTCATGGGTGTCCTGATTTCATGGCTCATGTTGGCCAGGAAGATGCTTTTGGCCTGGCTCGCTTTTTCAGCCACGGATTTGGCTTCCATGAGTTCAAGCTCCACCTTCCGTCGAATGGAAATTTCCTTTGAAAGCCTTCTGTTCCAGTAAAAAAAGAACAATAAAATCATGATGGATACTGCGATAACAGCTCCGACGATACGGATCACTCTGCGCCAGTCCGTGACATGATCGAACCGGATACTCAGCCATTTTCCTGATATGGCGTTTTTTTCGTCCGGCGGGATGGCGGCAAGGGCTTTGTTCAGGATAGAGACAAGCAGGGGCATGTCTTTACGGACACCTATGGAAAAAGATGTTGACGCCAGATTTTCTGCCGGAGCCGCGACTTTGAGGTTTGTGATGTTGTTTTTCTGCATCAGATGGACGGCCACGGCCAGATTTTCGATGCATGCATCCGATAACCCGATGGAAACCTGTTCCAGACTTGAAAGAGGTGTATCCGTCAGAGAAAGCCGGATAGCGGGGTACTGTTTTGTTAACGTTTCCACGGGTGCGTAATCTTTGACCAGCGATACGTCGCGTCCGTTCAGGTCGTTGAGACCGCTTATGAACGGGGAATCGTTTCGCGTGATGATGACAATGGGGAATGACAGGTAAGGATCTGTGAACAAGAGATATTCTCTGCGAACCGGTGTATCCGACACACAGGCCACGATATCCAGCTTTTTTTCTTTGGCTCCGTCAAGGACCTCGGTCCAGGACAGGTCAGGAACGATTTCAAAGGCCACACCGATTTTTTTCCCAAGCTGTTTGAGGAAGTCGGCACTTATTCCCTGATGACCGCCTTGGGCGTCTCTCCATTCAAACGGAGGGTAAGCCGGGTCGATTCCAACACGGAGTGTCCGATGTTTATCAAGAAAACCAATTTCATCCATGTTCAAGGAAACAGACGGGGCTGATGGACCGGATGTTGAAATAACGCTGTAGCCCGGAACCCAGTCCTGATAGATCCGGTTTTTATCGCGTTCAGGAATGGCGTCAAGAGCTTTGTTTATCAGGCTGACCAACTCAGGCCAGTCATTCCGGACGGCCATGGACAAACTTGACAGTTCCTTTTCGGCATACGCCGCAATCTTGAGATTGGTTAAGTGGTATTTCAGTATGGAGTCGGTGGTTACGGCCAGATTGCCGATCACGGCGTCGTTATCGCCTTTGGAGACGGAAAGAAGAGCGTCTTTAAATGTGTTGTATAAAACCGGTGTGAGTGAGGTGTGTTCCTTGACAAAATCGTGATGGGAGCTGTTTATCTGAACAGCCACGGATTTTTTTCTTAAATCGTCAACAGAACGTAAAGGGGAGTCCTGCCGGGTGACGATCACCCGTGGAAACGCGAGATATGCTTTTGAAAAAAGAAAATGTCGTTTCCGTTTTTCACTGACTCCAACACAGGGAAGGACGTCAATTTCTTTTTTTTCGGCTTTCTTTACGGCCTGATCCCAGGGGATTCCTTTGACCGGCTCGAACCTGATTCCGATTATTTTAGAAATCCGATCCACGTAATCGGCACCCATACCCTGATAATCTCCTGATTCGGAATAAAATTCAAAGGGTGCGAAACCAGGGTCGATGGCGATTTTTACACGGGGGTGATGTACGATAAAGTCTTTTTCCAAAGGGGTTAAAGAGATGACAGGTGATGACTTAACCTTACCGGGAGTTTCAAGACCGCCGGGTAGACCTGAAAAATAATGATTCATGGCCCGGTGAAACACACTGGACGGATCCTGTTTCAGCTCACTTAGTCGGATGTCAATCCTTTGTCTCAAGAAATCAGTGATATCGCCATTTTTTGGAAAGGCGAACTTCAGGTGCTGTGGATTAAATATGATGGGAGTTCTTGCAATATTGGATGAGGTGCCCGATGACCCGCTTAATTCATTCAATGTACCAAACAGGCGGTTCACCACCCCGGCATCGGCTTTGCCTTCTGAAATCAGAGTGAAAACGTGATTGTAATCTTCAACTTCAATAAATGTGCAGGGGATGTCGAACTGCTTCATCACGGCCAGGATTCCCTGTTCTCCCGTGGTGTGTATGCTTCCTTTCATCACTGCGACGCGCTTGTTTTTCAAGTCCGGGAACGACTCCACACGGAGGCCCTTACGGACATATATGGCTCCCCAGTTGACAAAAACGGTTTCGTCATTGAAATCGTATTCTTTAGATCGATCAGGGGAATATGCCACGTCCACCATGACATCCAGTGAACGGCCCTTGAGTCGTGAAAGACATTCTTCCCATGTCCCTTTGACGAACGTGAGATTCCATTGTTCTTTTCGTGCAATTTCGTTCAATATATCGGGATAGATGCCAATGATTTTTCCTTGTTCACCGCTGAACACCTTGGGAGGATTTTCGTAGATTCCCACCCGGACAGTCAAGCCGTCGCGAAGATCAGCGACATCCGACGCGAATGTATCGCAAGGGAATAACAGGCTAATTGCAAGAATGCACAAGATAGTCCGAAGAAGAGGCATCATCGCTTGCTTTCCGATATCAGCAATCGTTCTGGTGTATGGGGGTGGAATGGCTGTTTATTACGTATATCAATTACTGAATGTTGTAGCAGATTAAAAAAATGCGCACAATCTAAATTCTGAATGATCCCAAAGAGTGCAAAGCTCCCGGGCTTTGATAAAAGCCCGGGATGCAGTAAAAGAGATGATGCTACCGGACGTTGTGTTTGTCTGAATACAGTGCGTAATACGCCACAGGAATCACGACCAGAGTGAAAAGGGTTGAGGCCAGCAAGCCGAAGATCAGTGACCATGCAAGACCTGAAAACACCGGATCGAGGGTGATGGGAACCGCACCGATGGCGGTGGTGATGGCCGTGAGCATGATGGGCCTTAATCGCATGGTGCCGCTGCGAAGCAGGGCTTCGTTTAACGACATGCCCTGTTTTACCGAATCCTGGATGAACTCGATCAGAATCAGCGAATTTCGGATCACGATCCCGCCCAGGGCGATCATGCCGATCATGCTCGTGGCTGTGAAAAAAATGGGATTCTTGAATCCGTTGATGGTTTCACCGGCTATGAGGTTCAAAAGGAAAAAACCCGGCATGATTCCCAGAAGCGTGAGGGGAATGGCCACCATGATAAGAATGGGAAGCGTCACGGATCCGGCCTGGATGATGAGAACAAGATATAAACCCACAAGGGCTGCGGCAAAGGCTATGCCCATGTCCCGGAACACACGGATGGTGATGTCCCATTCGCCTTCGCCGGCCCAGTTGACCCGGATTCCTTTTTCCAGATTCTTTTCCTTGAGCTTACTCTGCATGGATAAAACAGCTTCAGCCGGTGCCCGTCCGGCCATTTCGGAGGTAACAAACACCACTTTTTCAAGATTTTTGTGGTATATGGGCTGGTCATCGTTCACAGTTTTAAATGTGGCCAGTTCAGCCAGGGGAACCATGCTGCCGTCCATGGCTTTAACAGGAATCTGTGAAAGCCTGACAACGCCGGACCGTTCGCTAACCGGTAGAATAACCCGTATGTTCAGGGGCTGGCGTTCACCGGGCAGATGGACCTGTGCCGGAACAAGGCCGCTTACGGCACCTTTGAGGGTCATGATGATATCCTGGGTTCTCACACCGTGAAGCGCCGCTTTTTCTCGGTCAACCGTCAGATCAACGCGGGTTCTGTCTTCCATGTCCGTGCTGTCGATATCCGTGACGAAACGTTCATCCTTCATCACATTCTTTACGATTTTCGCGGCATCGATCAGATCTTTGTTGTTGTGGTGCGGGCTGCCGTAAACTTCGGCCACAATGGTTGAAAGAACTGGAGGGCCTGGTGGTACTTCCACTATTTTGATGGTTGCCCCTTCGGATTCAGCAATTTTTTCAAGGTCCGACCTTAGACGAAGCACGATGGCGTGGCTTTGCATGTCACGCTGGGATTTGTGAAGCAGGTTGACCCGGATGTCGGCCAGATTGGCCATGGACCTGAGGTAGTAATGCCGGACCATACCGTTGAAATCCATGGGAGACGAGACGCCGGTGTATGAAACCATGGAGGTGACTTCAGGCACCGTGCGAAGGTAATCTTCAAACTGCGTAACCACATGTTCCGTCTGCTCCAGGGTGTTGCCATCGGGCATGTCGACAATCAGCTGAAATTCATTTTTGTTGTCAAAGGGTAGAAGTTTCAGCGGGACGAGACCCACGGCGGCAAGGAGGCATGACACCAGGAGCATGACCACGATGGCGACCGCCAGTCCTTTCCGGCGCTTGGATGACACAAGGAAATACCCGAGAAATGACCGGTATGTTCGCGCGATGAACGTTTTCTGCATGGCTTCTTCCGCAATTTTTTCATCCGCAGCCTCACCGGCCTTTCTGTTTTTCAGAAGAATGTGGGAAAGCCAGGGTACCACCGTGAGGGCCGCGACCATGGAGAAGAAAATGGTGAGTGGAACGTTCACCGCCATGGGTGCCATGTAAGGTCCCATCATACCGGTGATGAAGAAGAGGGGAACGAAACAGACCACAATGGCGATGGTGGACATTACCACGGGATTCAAAACTTCTTTAACGGCGAACAGTGTGGCGTCCAGAGGCTTCAGAACCCCTTTGAGAATGTTTCTCTGGATGTTGTCCACGTTCATGATGGGGTCGTCCACCACAAGACCCAGGGACAGGATCAGGGCGAAGAGGGTGACACGGTTGATGGTGTAACCGAAAAGGTAGTTGACGAAAAGGGCCAGGGCGAAACTGATGGGGACCGAAAGGGCCACCACCGTAGATTCCCGCCAGCCCAGGGTGAACACAAGCAGACCCACCACGGAAATAATGGCGAAGACCAGGGATTCAAGAAGCTCATTCACTTTTTCCTGGGCTGTTTCACCGTTGTTTCGTGTTACAACGTAATGGATGCCGTCGGGGATCACTGTGCCTTTGAAACTTTCAATTTTTTTGAGGATATCTTCTGATACAGCCACGGCGTTGGTCCCTTTTTTCTTGGAAAGGGCAAGGGTGACCGATGGCATCGACAAAGGTGCCTCAGTAAGGCCGTTGGCTTTGCGGTAGGCGTTTGAAAAAGTGATTTTCGAATACGACGCGGGTTCTTCAGGTCCGTCATGGATGTCGGCGATGTCACGCAGATAGACTGGACGGTCGCCTGAAACCCCGACAACAAGGGAACCTGTTTCTTCGGCAGACGAGATGAAAGCGTTGCCGATAACCTTGAATTCTTTGTTGAACTGGGAAAAGCTTCCTGCGGTGATGGAAGCGTCCGAAGCGGACAAGGCCTGATAAACCTCAAGGAGTGACACGCCCAATCCGGTCATCCGTTCCGGGGAAAGGGATACGCGGACTTCACGTTTTCGTCCTCCGGTAATGGTGGTGCCGGAGATGTTCTTGACTTCGGAAAGCCGTGCGAGAACCTCTTCACCTACGCGAACCAGATCATGGTCGTCGTATTGATCCGAATAAAGGGACAGGGTGACAATTGGGACATCGTCGATCTCTATGGGCTTCACCACCCAACCTTTGATCACCGGAGACACCTTGTCGATGTTCATTTCAATTTTATTCCGGAGCTTCACCAGAGAGTTTTCCCTGTCCTCGCCCACAAAATAACGGACCGTGACAATGGCCATATCTCTGTACGACATGGAATACACGTATTCCACACCGTCGATCTGCCAGAGAAGCCGTTCAAGCGGGGATGCCGCCAGCTGTTCCACTTCTTCAGGGCTTGCGCCTGGGACACTGATATAGATGTCCGCCATGGGCACTACGATTTGGGGTTCTTCCTCGCGAGGTGTGATCAGTATGGCCGCCACGCCGAGAATCAGGGAAGCAGCGATCATCATCACGGAAAGGGAGGATTTGAGAAAATTCCTGACGATACCGATGATAAAACCATCCTGCGGGTTTTCAGACTGATTCATTGATTTGTTATCCTCCCTGTTCAATAACCCACGGTTTCATGGCCTGAAAGACCGGAAAGCACTTCCACCCGGTCGCCCATGGCAAGGCCTGTTTTAATGAAACGGGAGGTCCAGCGTTCCTTGTCCTTAACCAGAACAGTCTGGATCTGACCCACGGTTTTTACGGCTTTTGCCGGAATGGTGACCACATCGTTTTCCGAAACCGGGATGAGGAGTTTTCCGTACATACCCGGGAAGACGCCTTCCATAGGGGGAAGCTGGGCCTTGACCAGAAAGGTGCGGGTCTTGGGGTCGGCGTATGGCACCACTTCGTTCACGATGGCTTTGGCCTGGGATCCCAGGGTCTTGATTTCAACATTCAGTTCCATGCCGGGAGACACTTTGGATATCAGGCCTTCACGGACAAAAACCTCGATGCGCAAAGCACCGCTGGTGCGCATGACAGCCAGGGGTTTGCCCGGCATGGCCATGTCTCCGGGCTCGGCCATACGCCTTAGAATTTCACCGCTGTCAGGAGCTTTGATCACGGTGTAACCCTGAGCGATGTTGGCCTCATTGATGCCTTCGCCGGCCTGTTTGATTCCGGCTTCAGCGGCGATCAGGGCTTCCCTGGCCTGCTTGACAGAGGACTGGGCCGTGATGAAGTTGGCTTTGGCCTGCTCAAGTTGCTGACGGGTCGCGGCTTCGGTTTCAAAATATTTTTTAACGCGGGCGTATTCCGATTCGGCCTGTGCGAAATTGGCTTTGGCGGCGATCAGTCCCTGATTGGCCTGTTCCCTGGCGGCCTGGGCCGCTTTCAAACCTTCTTTCGCACTGCCGAGGCGGGCTGAAAACTGACGGCTGTCCAGGACAAAAAGGGTGTCGCCTCGCTTCACTTTAGAACCTGAGGCAATCATCACCTTGATGATCTGGGCCGGAACCTGGGATTCGATGCTTGTTTCCGTTCGGGGCCTGATGGTCCCCACAGCATCATACCACTGGGTGGCTTTTTCAATTTTCGCCGTGTCCGTGTTTTTGACGTCGATGGCCGGACCGTCTGTTTCAACCGTTTTTTTATTGTCCGAACCGCACGAGGAGAGTGCGACGGCAATGAGAGCCGACATCAGCAGGGTCAAGAATTTTATGGTTTTACAGTTCATCGCGTCAGTTCTCCTTTTTTTCTTCTGTGACAACGTGGGATACGATCTGTTCCGGATCGGATAACAGGCCGATGGCCCGTGCGATATCGGCCACAGCTTTCTCATGGTCGTAAAACGCCGACGTGGCCCTGATCTTGGCTGAATTTCGATCCAGTTCCGATTCAAGGTAACGTGTGATGGTGGCGGAACCGCCTTCGTACTGTTTTTTCACAAGTGCGAGATTCTCCTCAGCCATGAGGATGCTTCTCCGTGAAACATCCATCCGGGCCAGGGATTCATCTTTCCGAAGGTAGGCGTTTTTCACGTCGAAGCTGATGTTGAGGAGCGCTTTCCGGTCCGATGAAAGCACTTCCCGAAGACCGGCATCAGCGGCCGCTGTCCCGGCCTGGTCCGAGAAACCGCTGAAGATGTTCCAGTTTACCATGACACCGACAGCCCAGTTGTCACGGTCCGTATCGTAGTCCATGGACGGGTCGTCCACATAGTATTTACCCATGAGTCCGGCGGTGGGTAGGTAGGCGCTCTTCGCCATGTCCATGGCCATGCGTGTTTTCCGGACCATGGATTTGATTTTGGCCAGCTCAGGCCGTCTGATCATGGCCTGTTCCATGCCTCGTTCATAGTTTTCGGGAATCCCTGCCAGAGTGAACGGTGCCGGATCGATGGACACATCCCGGTCCGGAGGAAAACCCAGAATGGTGGCAAGGGCGGCCCCGGCAAGCTTGTGCCGGTTTCTGCTTTTCAGAAGATCCTCTTCGGCCTGGGCAAGACGGACATTCAGAGAAAGGATGTCCGATTTCAAAGCGCTTCCACCTTTGAAACGGACGGTCATGATGTCCAGCTGACTTTTGACTGTGGTTACGGATTCTTCGGCGATTTTGACGTATTCCGACGCCGACAGGGTGTCGTACCATGCATTGATGAGTTGTGCCGCCACGCTGTTTCGAACAGCCAGCCTTTCCTGGGTATTCAAAGCCAGGTCTTCTTTGGCCATGTTCTTTCCAAGGATGTGGCGGCCACCGTCGAACAGACTGATCTGAGCGCTGATCCCGGTTTCAAAATTTTCGATGATGCCGGGGTCGTTAAAATTCGTTCCGTTCACGAACAGTCGCTGATCAATGGTTTTGAACAGAAACCCCGATGGGAAGTCACCGCGCGTGTATTCGGTGTAGACATTCACCATGGGCATGAACGGGGCGCATGCTTTTTTCAGCATGGCCTCGCTTTGACGGATTCTGGCTTCCGCCACCTGGGAATCCGGGTTGTTTTTCAAAGCCATCTCAAGTGCCAGCTTCAATGTCAGGGTCTTGTCAAGAATACAGAACGCCTTGTCCTGCGCTGACGGTGCAGAAGATACAGGACAGTAATATGAAGGATATTCGGACCTGATGGCATTGTAATCGTATCGTTCGGAACCGGAAGCCGCTGAAAACGGTCCGCAAAGGAAAAAGAGGATGAAGAAGGAAGACAGTCGTCTGAAAGTCATGATTTCACCGTATGCATCGTTGGGAATTATACAGCCTGAACGGTGACTATATCAAACGTTCAGGCACCGAACATCATTCTTTGGGGATACCGAATCGGGTAAGTATGTTTTCAAGGGGACAAATTCCCGTAAACGCCGATTGCAGAAGGTTTACTCCGACAAATGCGGTCAGGAGGAGAAACCAGCCTGAAAAAAGAGAGAGAAACAGGGAAACAAGAATGAATGCTCCCGCGAAAGCCCTGATGTATTGTTCCATTTTCATGATCGATCTCCTGTTTATGATTAGAGTTTGAAAGACTGTGATCAGCAATTCCCGAACGCCACCATGGCGTCAGCCACTTTGATGAAACCGCCGATGTTGGCACCTTTCCGGTAATTGACTCTTGAATTCTCCATTCCGTATTCAACGCACATGTCGTGAATATGTTTCATTATTTTTTTTAATTTTTCATCAATTTCTTCACGGGTCCACGAAAGACGCATGCTGTTCTGGCTCATTTCAAGGCCTGACACGGCAACGCCGCCCGCGTTGGCGGCTTTGGCCGGAGCGAAATAAATTTTCGCCACATCGAAAAGGTCCACGCCGTCCTGATGGACCGGCATGTTGGCACCTTCAGCCACAGCCATGCATCCATTGGCGACAAGAGCTTTTGCGTCGGAAAGGAGGATCTCGTTCTGTGTGGCGCATGGGAAGGCAAGATCCCCTGGAATGATCCAGGGTTTTTTGCCTTCATGGTATTCCACGCCGAATTCTTCCGCATATTCGGCGATACGTCCGCGCCGATTGTTTTTAAGGTCTTTGATGTACGCCAGTTTCTCGCGGTCTATGCCGTCTTTGTCGTAGATGAATCCTGAACTGTCGGAAGCGGTCAACACCTTGACACCGGAATCGATGAGTTTTTCTATGGTGTACTGGGCCACATTGCCAGAACCTGAAACAAGGGCGGTTTTCCATTCAAGTCCGTTGCCATGGTGGTTTAGAATGTGGTCCATCATGTACACGCAACCGTAACCTGTGGCTTCCGTGCGGATCATGCTGCCGCCGTAAGCGATGCCCTTGCCGGTGAGTGTGCCGGTGAACGTGTTGGACAGCCGTTTGTACTGACCGTACATGTAGCTGACCTCGCGGGACCCCACGCCGATGTCGCCTGCCGGAATGTCCGTGTCAGGGCCGATATGCCGCCACAGCTCGGTCATGAACGACTGACAGAACCTCATGATTTCACGGTCTGATTTGCCTTTGGGGTTGAAATCCGAGCCACCTTTACCGCCGCCCAGGGGCAGACCGGTTAATGAATTTTTAAACGTCTGCTCAAACCCCAGGAACTTAAGGATACTGAGGTTAAGGCCCTTGTCAAAGCGCAATCCTCCTTTGTAAGGACCGATGGAGTTGTTGAACTGGACACGGTAACCCCGGTTCGCACGGATGTTGCCGTGGTCATCTTCCCAGCTTACCCGGAAAATGATGATTCGGTCCGGTTCGGTCATGCGTTCCAGGATACGGTTTTCGCAATATACGGGCCTGGTTTGGATAAAAGGAAGGACATCTCTGGCAACCTCGTGAACAGCCTGATGAAATTCGGTTTCACCGGGGTTCCGCCGGACAAGGCCGTTCATGAAATCATTGAGGTGTAAACTGCAGGTCATTTTCATAGCATCCTTTCTCCATTCGGTCGCAGGTTATTGAGGTCAAGGAGTCAGGAAAGTCTGTTTAAGGCTTTTCCGGCAAGATCGCTGACGGTACAGCGTGAGAATTTTTCCTCTTTATAAAGGTTTATTTCCGATTTGTCCATAATCAGATGATTCAGTTGAGGCACAGCTTCCCTGATGCATTGATGGCCACAGATAAGACAGGCCAGCCCTCTGTCCATGGGGATATCGGATTCGAGATAGGGTTCGACCAGATCAACACACGTTTTAACGAGCTGTGGTTTTATTTCCGATATTCTTTCAATGCCCCACAAAACACCGGTTCGAAGGGGAGCATGATCAAGGAAATTCCCGTTTTCATCAAGATAGGATACGATAATCCTGTTGTATTCCCGGCCCAGCGTATCGTTTAGGGCTATGATTTCACCCATGGTTTCGGGAACGCCCCAGCCAATACCGCCGGATTCTTCATTGAGCATCCACATGAAACGGCGCATGATGATCCGGCTTTCTTCAGGCTGTGACTCAAAAAGACGGGACACCAGGAATCCAAGACCACTGACAGAACGCCACCTGATCCGATCGTCACGGTGGCATAAAAAGGATATCATCGCGTTGATACTTTTTTTGACAGGATAATCCGGAAGGCGGAATAACGCCTGTCCGAAATCATCCTGGGATAGAACGGATACAAGCTCACGTTTCAGTGAAGCCCCTGAAATTTCCCCGTTCATAGTGTTCCGGCAAGCTGCTTCCCGAATTCAAAACAGGTTTCGATCTGGCTTTCATCGGGTACATATTGCATTTTCAGGCCTTCATGGGCCAGTGGGATTCCCATGGACGCGAATTCCGCGTTGATGAGTTTCACCGCTTCGCCACTCCAACCGTAGGAACCGAACGCCGCGCCTTTTTTATTAAGGGGTTTCAGGCCTTTCACATAGGTCAGAACATCGGAAAGGGTGGGAAACAGGCCGTTGTTCAGCGTGGGAGAGCCCATAACCACGAGGCCCGCGTCCATGATTTCTGTCATGATATCACTTCGGTGCCATTTACGAGCGTTCATGGGTATGGCGTAAACACCGGCGTAATTGAGACCGGACGTGATGGCTTCGGCCATTTTTTCCGTGCTGTGCCACATGGTGTCGTATATGACCACCGCTTTTTTCTCGGGTTTCTGGTCGCTCCATTCGATATACTTGCTGATGATCAGTCCTGGATCCTTCCGCCAGATGATGCCGTGGTCAGGACAGATGGTTTTGATGTCCAGATTCATGGCGGCCACGGATTCGATCAGCGTCTTCACTTTGGGGGCGTAAAGGAGAAGGATGTTGGCGTAATATTTTTTTGCATGATCCAGAATCGACGCACCCACTTCATCGTCAAAGTCTTCGTGGCCAGCGAAATGCTGCCCGAAAGCGTCACTTGAAAACAGTATCTTGTCTTCTGGGATATACGTGAACATGCTGTCAGGCCAGTGAAGCATCCGGGTTTCCATGAAATGGAGGGTCCGTTTCCCGATGGGAAGCGTGAAGGAGTTGTCCACCACATGGTAATTCAGCTTTTTGGGAAAATGGGCTTTGAGGTTTTTTTCTCCCATTTTGGAACAATAAACCGGTTTGTCTTCACCCACGACGTGCATGATCTGGGGAAGGCATCCGGAATGATCCATTTCCGCGTGGTTGCTGACCACAATGTCAATTTTCTTAGGATCTATGATTTTGGAGATGTTCTTGAGGAGTTCGTCGCCAAAGCCCTTTTTCACGGTGTCGATGAGGACGACTTTTTCGTCAATGATAAGGAACGAATTGTACGTGGTGCCGTTGTACGTGGAATAACCATGGAAATCACGGATGTTCCAGTCTTTTACGCCCACGTCGTAAATACCTTCAGCTATTTGGAGTGGTCTCATGGTTTAAACTCTTTCGTTACTGTTTTGAAAATTCTTTTTTATCGACGCCACATATCGGACAATGCCAGTCATCGGAAATGTCTTCAAAGGATGTTCCCGGTTCAATTCCATTGTCGGCGTCACCTGTTTCGGGGTCGTACACATAACCGCACACATTGCATTCGTACATGTTTTTTCTCCAGATTCAGTTGTAGATTTATTGAAAATCAATGGATAACGAGCAGGGCAGACCGAGTGTCCGCCCTTTTGTTGAACGGAGGAGCAGGTCCGTCTCCGGCTCCGTCCGTCAACAAACTCAGGAATGATCATTCCACTTTTTCGAAAAACTCTTTTTCAGCATCGCAAACCGGGCAGACCCAGTCGGCTGGAAGATCAGCAAATTCAGTTCCCGCCGGAACACCGTTGTCGGGGTCACCGATTTCAGGGTCGTAAACATAACCGCAAGGGCATTCGTAACAATCCATGGGATGTCCTCCTTATTTAATGTGGATTAACCGAAATAACGTTTCAAAAGACCGGCGAAAGCCTGACCGTGCCGTGCTTCATCTTTACACATTTCATGCACCGTATCGTGAATGGCGTCCAAGTTCAACTGTTTGGCGCGTGTGGCCAGATCTTTTTTGCCCTGGCATGCACCATGTTCAGCATCGACCCGCATCTGAAGATTTGTCCGGGTGTCGGCTTTGAGCACTTCGCCTAAAAGTTCTGCAAATTTTGCGGCATGTTCAGCCTCTTCAAAAGCGATACGTTTGTATGCTTCGGCAATCTCAGGAAAACCTTCCCGGTCAGCCTGACGGCTCATGGCGAGGTACATACCCACTTCGGTACATTCTCCGGTGAAGTTCATCTTGAGGCCTTCGATAATTTCAGGGTCCACTCCGCTGGCCACTCCGATGACATGCTCGTCAGCCCAGGCGAGGGCTACAGTGCTGTCCTGTGTTCTGAATTTCGCTTTCGGAGCCTGGCACTGGGGGCATTTTTCGGGAGCTTCCTGACCTTCAATCATGTAACCGCATACTGTGCAAACGTGTTTTTTCATTTTTTTTAATCCTTTCTGATTGCATGTTGTTTTTTTATTTTGTGAAATCTTTTTCATTGAATATCATTCACACATGTTTTTTTGTGTGGGCAACATACAATTAACATGCCAAAAAAGATTTTATCGTCCCATCTATTTGTTATTTATTGTTATATATTATTTAAAATATCTTTCCGTTAAATCATGACTGGATGTCTCGTCTTGACAATGAGACATTTTTGACTCGACTGACACGATGGCAAAACAATTTCGAACAAAACTATACATCAAGCTTTCCGGAATCGGCAAGGTCTTTCAAACCTTCGAAATCATGAATTTCGATCTCTTTTCCGCGGACCCGAATAAGATCCCTGGCAGTCATCTTTGTCAGAATCCGTGACAGGGTTTCAGGGATGGTGCCGAGAAGACTGGCAAGTTGGCCTTTAGATATATCCAGCCGAACTTTTTCGGCATTGTTTTTTTCCCTGGCAAGCCAGATCAGGTGTGCGGCCAGTCTTCCCGGGACTTCTTTCAAAGACAGATTTTCGATCTGAACCGTGAACTGACGAAGACGCATGGAAAGAACGGCCAGCATATTGAGGGCCAATGACGGATCGCCTGAAATGAGCTCAATCACATCATTTCTTGGTAGAAAAAGAAGATTCGAAGTCTTAAGGACCATGGCATTGGCTGGAAATGGCTTCCCCGTAAAAACAGGGACTTCCCCGAATGGTTCACCGGGACCGAAAATATGGAGAATCTGTTCTTTACCGTCCAGTGAGAGCTTGTAGATTTTAACACTGCCTGTTTCCACAATGTAAAAACCTTTGCTTTTTTCACCTTCGGAAAAAACCGTGTCACCGCGGTTGTATTGTTCGCGAACCACGATGCGGCAGACTGCTTCGAGCTGAAGCTCAGGAAGTCCGGCGAAAAGAGGGGACCTTGAAAGGATCCCCCGGATATTGTCCATGGTGTTCTCCTCAAATCTTGAATCATCATTTTAAAAATATGCATTTGTTGATTAGCTGTATAACAGGATTGAAGGGAATGATCAACGGCGACGGACGTCATGAAATCAGACTTGATAGTGTTGGCATGTTTCTTGTTTAGAAACAATTAATGTTTTGACACCATATCAAGTGGAAATGCGTGTACGTTAAAAAAAATTGAAATAAACCCTGAATCATACTATAAAGGAGGATGTGACATGCCCAAAGCCCTGATCGTTTATTCATCCCGAACCGGTGAAACCCGGAAAATTGGTGAGCTTATCGCTGAAGGTCTGAGATTTTCCATGGTTGATGTAACGCTGAAGGATGCCTCTGAAATTAAAAAAGAGGCGGATATATCCGGTTATGACGCTTATGTATTTGGTTCATCGACGTATCACGGAGAGATGATGAACAGCATGAAAACCATGTTGTTTCTGGCCGAAAAAGCGGGTCTTTCAGACAAAAAGGGCGGATCATTCGGTTCATACGGCTGGAGTGGCGAAGCGGCTGAACGCATTTTTGACACCATGAAAAACATATACAGCATGGACATGGTTGCAGGACCTCTTATGCTGAAAACCGCCGCTGTTGAAGGTGGAATGAAAATGGCACAGTCTTACGGCAAGGAACTGGCCTCGAAAATTGCATGACAAAGCGATGACGGTTTTCCGGAATCGCCTGATAACAAGGAAGATTTCGTGGATATACTTCATCGTTTGTTGAATAAAAAGTCCCTCTTTTTCTGGGCTGGCCTGGCTTTATTTTTCCTGGTCAGCCCGTTTTCATTTTCAGATTCCCCTCATCTTACCATTGACCGCTTCATCAACCCTGAAACATGCGGAGATTGCCATAGTTCCATATACGGACAGTGGAAAAATTCCATGCATGGGCTTGCTCATGACGACCCGGTTTATGTAGCGGTTTCGACATATCTTCTCAAAGGCCTTACAGACAAGGATGAAATTGCAGAAGGCGAGTCCTGTGTGAAATGCCATACGCCGGTGGGGTATGTTTCCGGTTATCCCGTAAGAACGTCCGACGACAGACAGAAGGTAGCCGATATTGCCACTCGCGGTATTCAATGCGATTATTGCCATTCGGCAACAGGTGCATTGAAAATGGAAAACAACGGACTTGTTCTTGCTCCGGGCCATGGTGAAAGTGATCCGGGTGTCAAGAGGGGGCCGTACAAAGATTCAAAGTCAGATTTCCATGACAGTGCCTTTTCGGAATTTCACACTGAATCAGGCATCTGCGGAACATGCCATAACGTGTCCCATGTCTCATTTGGAACAAAACTTGAGACAACCTATGACGAATGGCTCAAAAGCCCCTACAATTCAAAGGATAAAAATAAACAGATCACCTGCCAGGGCTGTCATATGATCCAGCGTCCCGGTATTCCGGCCACCGCTTCGACGCGTCGTCCAAAAAATCCGGGTAAAGCATCGGATGACGGTCCGGACCGCGACCATTTGTTCACCCATTATTTTGTTGGAGGCAACTCTGCCGTACCCGGGTTGTTCGGCGACAAAGTTAAAGGGAAGATGGCCGTTGAACGGCTTCAGAACAGCGCAACCCTGTCCCTCGACACGTCACGGTTTTCCAAGGGACGCATGACGGTGCGGGTCACCAATTCCGGTGCGGGTCACTATCTGCCCACTGGTCTTACCGATGTCCGGCAGATGTGGCTGAATGTCCGGATTTCCGATGAGAGAAAAAGAGTCGTTTTTGAAACGGGCCATTGCAACTCTGAGGGCGTTCTATCCAGCGACAGCGTCATTTTCAACACGGTATACGGAGACGGGAAAGGCCATCCTGTTTCAAACATCACCAAAGCCAGGGAAATTTTGAAGGATAAACGTATTCCCCCCTTGAAATCCTCTCATGAAACGTTTTCTTTCAAACCTGTCAAAGGGAAACGGTACACCGTTTCTGTAAAGCTGCAATACCGAAGTGCGCCACAGGAACTCGTGGACGAGGTTCTGGGTAAAGGAAAGACTGTCATTCCGGTCATCACCATGGAGCATATCGAAAAAACGGTTCAATTGTAAAAGGAGGGTTAGACCATGAAAAAAACGGTGTTGTGTTTTTTTGTTGTGATCTCAGTTCTTGCGGGCGGTATGGCGTATTCCAGCGATGGAAAAGCCATCAAAGCCATGATCGAACTCAAGGCCGGGAACAAAGGTGACGTCACGTTTCCCCATGAAAAACACCGGAAAGCCATTGAAGACTGCATGACCTGTCACAAGATGTATCCCCAGAAAACCGATGCAATTTCAGGCGAAATGAAAACCGGAAAAATTCAAAAAAAACAGGTGATGGGTCATTGCATGGGCTGTCATCGTGGCATGAAGGCTGAAAACAAGATGACGGGCCCCACGTCCTGCAACGATTGCCACAAAAAGAAATCGTGATATCAAACATGCCGAGTAAAACCCTGCGTCTTGTCTCCTGGAACGTCAACGGATTACGGGTCGTGCTTCAGAAAAATTTTTTTCACAGCGTACGAAGTCTCGCACCGGATATCCTCTGCCTTCAGGAGACAAAACTTCAGGACCACCAGGTCACATCGGAAATGACGGATTTCGAGGATTACGAAACCCACTGGTCTTCTTCTGTCGTGAAAAAAGGGTACAGCGGTGTTTCCATCTACACCCGGATTCCAACGCTTTCCGTAAAAAAAGGAATAGGGATATCCGAATTCGATGATGAAGGACGGATACTTGAAACGGATTTTGGAAGTTTCATCCTTTTCAATGTGTATTTTCCCAACGGCCAGATGAACGACGAACGCCTCCAATACAAACTCCGCTTCTTCACGTCTTTTTTCGAGTACACAGACTGCTTGAAAGATATTGGGAAACATATTGTGATCACTGGTGATTTTAACATCGCACACAACGATATCGATCTCAGACACCCCAGGGCCAACGAAAACACTTCGGGATTTCTCCGTATCGAGCGTGACATCCTGGATCAACTGACCGAGCGGGGTTACGTGGATACCTTCCGCCGATTTTACCCGGACGAGGTAAAATACTCCTGGTGGTCCTACCGTGCCGGAGCCCGGCGAAGCAACGCCGGATGGCGCATCGACTATTTTTGGGTGAGCCGGAACATGATGGATGAAAGACGGGTTCTTGACGCATTTATCGACAACACCATCCAGGGGTCTGACCATTGCCCGGTGGGGATTGTCATAGCTGTCTGATGTTTCAACCTCACGGGCCTGCTGTTCATTTAAAACAGTCTTTCTTGAGATTGTTATAGAAAGGTTCAAGTTTGATTTTTTTCAATTCGTCCGAAAAACGATTCACCCATGATTCTTTGATTCGTGATTTGCTGAAGATAATGTAAAGCCCATCCTCACGTATGGGTTTGTCTTTCAATGGTATAATGTTTTTAAAACCCATCGTTCTTACGATGTGATTCCCGTTACCCAGTTCAGCTACCGTGTAATCGATTCTCCCGAAATTTAATTTTTTGAAATTCGTTTCATCGTCGGTCACAAGTTCAGGCCGGGCGTTATGATTGATATACTCTGAGAATGATGGGGTATAAATGTATCCTCTTACAATTCCAATATGTTTTCCTTTCAGATCGGCCAATCCGTTATAGGACAATCCGTCATTCTTTCTGACCCACAACACCCAGAGAGTGGAAATCAAGGGCTCTTTGGGATAATAGGCAAAAGAGGTTCGTGCCTGGGAATAATTCGCGGAAAAAAGAGCGTCGGCCTTCCCTTGTTCCATCATCGAAAGCGCTCGTTTCCATGGATAGGCCTCCATAACGGCGATGGGAACGTTCATGCGTTTCAGAACTTCGGTCACCAGTCTGGCAGAAAAACCCTTGATCTTATTATTTTCCTGAATCTGATAGGGCGGCCAGATGTCGCAGATCAGGGTAATGGGTTTTTCAGCGGCCCATGTACTGGCTGTAACCCACTGTAAAACCAACAAGGCTAAAAGAGTCCTGAAGGAAATCATAAAAGCCTCCTAACGCATACGAGTATATCCATGGAGAAAACACAATCATGATTGTGTTTGTCTAAGTGATGTGTGTGTTTGTGACATAAATCGATACAAATCGAAGATTTTGATTCATTCGGTAAATTATCATGGCGGACTGACAAGGTCAACACACCCGTGGCATGGATCGTAACGCAGCTTGATTTTCAAAGAATAATCTGTAAAGTACTTTTTTATTGTATGGAGTTAATATTTTCGGATAAAGACATTAACTATTTATATAAATAGAATATTATGACCGCTCTAATTATTTTCAGTATCAGCTATCTTGGAATAGCTTTGGGGGGCGTTCCCGGCCTTGCTCTTGACCGCGTGGGGGTCGCTTTGCTGGGTGCCATCGCCATGGTTGCATTTCATGTTGTTTCACCATCTGAAGCTGTTGCCTGCATTGATTTCCCGACCCTATGCCTTCTTTATGCCTTGATGATCATATCGGCACAGCTTCGACTGGGCGGATTCTATACATACACTGCCGCAAAAACAGCTGATCTGCTGTCACGCCCCGGAGTGTTTCTGGCTGTACTCATGGTTGTGTCCGCTGTACTTTCTGCGCTTCTGGCCAACGACATCATCTGTTTCGCAATGACACCCATGTTGGTTTTCGCTTTGAAAAAATCCGGTTTTCACCCTGTACCTTTTCTGGTAGGTCTTGCTGTTTCAAGCAACATCGGCTCGGCGGCCACATTGATCGGCAATCCGCAGAACATGCTGATCGGTCAGGTCGGTCAGCTCGATTTCATGGATTTTCTGATATGGGCCACCCCCCCTTCCGTTGCAGCGTTGTCAGCAAGTTATCTCATCATCTTGTGTGGATACGGTCGGCGTATGAAATCATGTGAGGAAAATAAAGGTGATTTTCTTCATCCGGACTGGCCGGAATTCGATCTGTGGCAGACGGTCAAAGGACTATCCGCCATTGTATGTCTGGTCGGACTTTTTATGACCTCCATTCCAAGGGAGGTTTCAGCTCTTGTCATCGCTGCCGTCCTTTTATGCAGCCGGAAGTTGGAAACCCGAGAAATTCTGGGCCTTGTGGACTGGCATCTCATCACTCTCTTCTGTTCCTTGTTTGTCATCATCCACGGTATTTCAAAAGAGGGGATGATAGACTCCGTGGTTCGTCATCTTGCTTACGCCGGGTTTGATCTTCCCAATCTTTTGGTTTTGACCGGTGTCTCGACGATATTAAGTAATATTTTCAGTAATGTGCCAGCCGTTATGCTTCTATTGAAATTTCTTGATCCATTACGACCTGAACAGTGGTACACGCTGGCTTTGTCCAGCACGTTCGCGGGAAATTTATTTCTTTTAGGAAGTATCGCCAATCTTATTGTGGTGGAAAAAGCCGGGGAACAAGGTGTAACGCTCGGTTTCAAAGAACACGCTTTGATCGGTGTTCCGGTGACTCTCGTCTCCATTGTGATTCTTTTGGGATGGACCCTGATTTCCGGTGGCAGTTGAAGTGGTAAAGATTTTAAATCATTTACCGCACCGATCTTTCAGCTTTTTCACGTCAAGAGACCTTTTGAATCGTGTGATGGGAAGCTCTGCCTGAATTCCAACGGAATGGCAGATGTCTTCCAGTTTTCGGCATTCATCGTACAGAACGTTCAGTTTCTGGCCTATAAGGTTTCCGAGGAGGTTCATCCGTTCTTCAAAACTGTTTTCGTGGGCCAGCAGACGGTCGATTTCATTCTGAAGATCGTGAAGTTCAGGATTGGTCTTGAGAAGTTGATCCCGTTCCTGCAACGCTTCTTCAAGGGCTGCTTCCGGGTCCCAGGCTTGATCACGGGCTTGCAGGCTCCGATTATCGTTATAAAGAGTCAATTTGTCTGAAAATGTCATGAACGCCTTTTTCCGTTATTAAAATAATGTTGCTCCGGACCATGCCGATGCTTACGCTCCATATCACACTATCGGAATCTTGCCTTGAAAAAATAAATCAATGGGATTAACGTGTTTTTCTTCATGATCGCGGATTATATGATCAGATTGAATAAAGTTCGGATGGTATACGTGCAGAACAACGCCAGATATCGGATGTGTCATCTCAGAAAATACCCCATCGGGGATTCATGCCTGTGCTGGTCCATGGCCAGCGATATAGATCTTCGTGCATCACAAATCATTCTTCGTGTTTACCGGCTTTTGAAAAACGATTTTCGGTTCTCCAGCGTCATCAGGGATATCGTTCCATCCTACACGGCTCTGGCCGTTCATTTTGATCCGCTTTCAACCAACACGTCTGAAATGACAGAAACCGTCGAACACGCCTTTTTTTCAGTGATGGACAATGCTGTAGAAACAGAGGATAACACTTCAAAACTGATCCGTTTATTCGTGGACTACCGGGGTGAAGATCTTGAACGTGTGGCGGGGCTGGCAGGGCTTACTGTCCGTGAAGTGGTGGAGCGGCACAAAGCCCCGTGCTATACCGTGGCTATGATGGGTTTTATCCCTTTTTTTCCGTATCTTATCGGGCTTGACAAACGGATTGAGACACCGAGGCTGTCATCACCCAGAATCCGGGTTCCTGCCGGGTCGGTGGCAATCGGAGGCGCACAGACAGGGATTTACCCTTCCCAATCTCCGGGCGGATGGAACATCATTGGATTAACCGACACGGAACCTCTGGCCCGACTCGAACCGGGTGACCGGGTGATATTTTATGAGGACAAAGATTCATGATTAAAATCAATTGCGACATCGGCGAGCGAGGCATAGACCATCCCGTGGACCTTGCTCTGATGGATTACATTCACATCGCCAACATCGCCTGTGGCGGCCATTCTGGAAACCCGGAGACGGTAAACGCTTTCAGGACCCTTGCAGATAAAAAACGGATCGAAGTTTCTGCCCATCTGTCTTATCCGGATCCAATGAATTTCGGCCGGGCAAGCATGGAGATGCCCATGGACCAGCTGACGGCTTCTCTTAACGAACAGATGGCTCTTATGCCCGGTGTCCGTGTGGTGAAGTTTCACGGAGGTCTTTACCATGACAGCTGTAACCGGCCGAATCTTGCCGATGGGCTATCCAGGTGGTTAAAAAAGATGAATGTGGAAACCCTTATCGCTCCCCATGGATCTGAAATTATGAAAGCCTGTGTGAATCGGGGCATGGACGTGCTGTCTGAAGCCTTTGCCGAAAGGCGGTATGTGTATGACCCTAAAGACTTCCGTCTCAGCCTCATGGAAAGAATTTATCCTGAATCGTCCTTCGACCGTTGCGAGGATGCTCTTCGCCAGTGCCTGACCCTCATTCGTTACGGTTTTGTTGAGGCTTATGGGGCTCCGGGTGACAAACTCACAGACATACGAAAGATCTCTCTGCCCTGTGACACACTGTGTATCCATTCAGATTCCAAAATCGCCCTGGAACTTGGGGAAGCCTTATCCAAAACGCTTCGGAACGAACGGCCCGTCCATGATTGAATTCCTTGATAAAGGGTTGGTCTTTACAGTCAAAGGGCCAATGTTTGGAAAACAAGACCGTGGAATCACTCCCGGTGGAGCCATGGACATGTTTTCCTATGAAACCGGGAACAGGCTTCTTGGAAACCGGGGTGGTGAACCTGCGCTTGAAATCATTCTCCCACCGGTGATCCGATTCAGGAAAGACGGTTGGTTTCTTCTGACTGGCGCTCACTGGAACGGTCTTTCTCTCTTCTCGGGCGAGAACAGGCGTGTCCTGAATCATGCCGAGGTGTACCGGGCGTCTGCCGGAGATAGCCTGCGATTTGGGGAAAAAATATATGGATTCAGGTCCTATCTCTGCTATAAGGCCGCCGGGGATGGCAATACGCCTGACCCCGCCGGACGGCAGCGCGGAACGTTTGAAGATTGTGCAACATGGCCGGACAAACTGGGTTTCATTCGTGTTATAGACGGCCCGGAATATCATTGGGTGAAAAACCCTGACGATTTCCTGGCTCAGAGTTTCAGAATTGGCGGCGATTCAAATGCCATGGGGCTTCGGCTCATACCCACCATGAAACCCCTTGAACCTCTTGTTAATAGAGACATGATCTCAGAACCCGTGGCTGACGGCACCATCCAGCTGACAGCATCTGGACCTGTGATTCTTTTGCGTCATCGCCAGACCATCGGCGGATACCCTCGAATTTTTAACGTGATCACACCGGATCTTGATGTGCTCGCTCAGATGGAGCCGCAAAAACTTGTTCGTTTCAGGAGGGTTTCCATGGAAGAAGCTGTGAACGTTTTACAAAAAAGAAACAATGATCTGACGAGGTATCAATCATGACAGAACCTTTGGCTACAGCTGAAATCGACCTTTCGGCCATCGCACACAACACCCGTGAATTTGCGAGGATCGCGGGGCATGGAGTAAAGATCATGCCGGCTGTGAAGGCTGATGGCTACGGTCATGGCGCTGTGGAAGTCTCGAAAACAGCCCTTGCAAACGGTGCGTCCGCCCTGGGAGTCGCCAGGGTGGAAGAGGGGGTAGCCTTGCGTGAAGCGGGAATCGGTGCGCCTGTTCTGGTTTTCGGTTACGTCAGCCCGAAAAATACAAAGGATCTTATCGAATACGGCCTCACCGCCACGGTATCCAGCATTTCTGTCGCACGTGAACTGTCCGAACTGTCTTTAAAAGCTGGCAAGAAGGTTAAAATCCATCTCAAAGTGGATACGGGCATGGGGAGGATCGGCGTTCTCACCGGTTCCGGCCATCCGGGTTGTCATGGGTATTATCATCATGCCGTGGAGGATGTCTTAGCCATGGATGGGTTGAAAGGAATTGAACTTGAAGGAATATACACCCATTTTGCATCGGCAGACAGCCACGACAAAGCCTACGCAAAAGGCCAGCTGTATTTTTTTATGGACTTTATCGAGCGTCTTGAAAAAAAGGGGCTGCATGTTCCGATAAAACACGCAGCCAACAGCGCCGCAGCCATTGAAATACCCGAATCACGGCTTGACATGATCCGTCCCGGCATATCGTTTTACGGACTGAAACCTTCTGAGGAGGTGGACATGTCCGCCGTTCATCTCAAACCCGCCATGCAGCTTAAATGCCGGATCATCAGTTTGAAAACAGTGCCTCAAGGGTTTCATGTCAGCTACTCATCCACTTATGTAACAGAGCGTGAAACCACCATCGCTGTGGTCTCAATAGGCTATGCTGACGGATTCAGCCGGCTTTTTTCATCAAACGGGTTCATGCTGGTCAAAGGAAAAAGAGCCCCCATCGTCGGCAGGGTCTGCATGGATCTCACCATGCTGGACGTGGGTCATATCGACGGAATTGAACTCGAAGACGAGGTGGTGGTTTTCGGAAACCAGAACGGTGAAAACCTGCCTGTTGATGAACTGGCAGCCAGAATCAACACCATCAATTATGAAATCATTTCCAACCTCAGTTCACGGGTGAAACGGGTGTATGGTTGTTGAAAAAATTAATTATTTACATGATGGTATCGATTCTTTATATTGGCTAAAAAAACGCTGGGGGTGTCCTGAACGTTATTGATGTGTTCGGGACTGAGACGGAACTGGATTCCAACCCTTTGAACCTGATGCAGCTTGTACTGCCGTAGGGAAGCACTAAAAAAAATTTCTTCACGCATTTTTTAGGCTTGCCAATGGGCAGGCCTATTTTTTTGGACAAAACGGACGAAGACATGAATATTCTGGTTAATGGAAAAAACGAAACGGTTGATGACGGTTTGACGTTGTCCAACTATTTGAAACTAAAGAACCTTGATCCCGATTCCGTGGTTGTTGAATGCAACGGAACCGTCGTGAAAAAGGATGAATACATGTTCTGTGTTATCGAGGAACTTGATACTCTTGAAATTGTAAGGTTTGTCGGAGGAGGCTGATGATGACGGCTGCGATTGAACATAACGACGATCTGTTCGAAATTGGCGGAATAAAATTGAAAAGCCGCCTGTTTACAGGCACTGGAAAATACTCGTCGGACAGCCTTATACCCGACGTGATCGAGAAATCAGGCTCCCAGGTGATTACCGTGGCCCTTCGACGGGTTGATTTCGATGCTGATACAGACAATGTGATGCGGCATATTCCCAGACATGTGGTTCTCCTGCCGAACACATCGGGTGCACGAAATGCGGAAGAAGCGGTGAGAATTGCGCGACTGGCTAAGGCTTCAGGGTGCGGCAACTGGATCAAGATCGAGGTGATATCGGACAATGTGTATCTTTTGCCCGATGGATACGAAACGGCCAAAGCCACGGAAATTTTGGCCAAAGAAGGTTTTGTGGTTCTGCCTTACATCAACCCTGACCTGATGGTGGCCAGGTCCCTTGTCAATGCCGGAGCCTCCGCCGTCATGCCTCTGGGTTCGCCCATCGGAAGCAACAGGGGATTGAAAACAAAAGAAATGATCCGGATTCTGATTGACGAAATCCCCCTCCCTGTGATTGTGGATGCCGGAATCGGACGACCATCCCAGGCTTGCGAAGCCATGGAAATGGGGGCTGCGGCCTGTCTTGTCAATACAGCCATATCAAGCGCCGGAGATCCGGTGGCCATGGCCATGGCATTTGGCGAAGCAGTGAGAGCCGGCAGGCGGGCTTATCTTTCAGGGCCTGGCGCGGTGCATGAAAAAGCGTCGGCGTCATCACCGTTAACAGGATTCTTGGATTGAGCATGACAGGAAAACGGTTATGAGTTTTTACAATGCAATGAAATCCTATCCTTCCGGGGATATTGAGGCGTTCATCAGAAATGTCAGACCGGACGATGTTAGTCGTGTTCTCTCCAAGTCAAGGCTTGAGCCGTTGGACTATCTGACGCTTCTTTCTCCCCAGGCGTCGTCCTTCATCGAGGACATGGCTCAAAAAGCCCATGAAATCACGATACGACAGTTCGGTAAAACCATACTTCTCTACACCCCCATGTACCTTTCGGATCATTGCGTGAATCATTGTCTGTACTGTGGATTCAACGCGAACATAGCCATGGACCGTTCCAGGCTCGATTCGGACGCTGTGGACAGGGAAGCGAGAGTCATATCGAAAACCGGACTCAAACATATTCTTATTCTGACCGGAGAATCAAGACTTCATTCCTCACCGGAATATCTGGCGGACTGCGTGGATCGCCTGTCAGCGTATTTCACATCCATCGCTATCGAGGTGTACCCCCTTGACACGGATGAATACACCCTTTTGATACAAAGGGGCGTGGATGGACTGACATTGTACCAGGAAACATACAATGACGTTCTGTATGACCGGCTTCATGTCCGGGGTCCCAAAAAAAATTACCGGTACAGACTTGACGCTCCTGAAAGAGGATGCGCTGCAGGGATAAGATCCGTGAATATCGGGGCGCTTTTAGGTCTTGATACGTTTTACCGGGAAACGTTCCTCACAGGTCTTCACGCCTTTTATCTTCAGCGGGCTTACCCCCAGGTGGACATCAGCGTATCATTCCCCCGGATGCGGCCTCACGCCGGCTCCTTTTCTCCGGAGTGTCCGGTTTCCGACCGTGAGATGGTTCAGGCTGTAACGGCTCTTCGTCTTTTCATGCCTCGGGCCGGAATCACATTGTCTACCAGAGAGACGGCTGAATTCAGGGACAATATCCTGCCTCTTGGCATTACCCGCATGTCCGCCGGATCATGCACCCAGGTGGGAGGTCGGAGCAATCAGGATGCAGCCACAGGCCAGTTTGAAATTTCCGATGAACGGTCTGTGGAAGAGATGGCCGATGCCTTGAGACGCCGAGGGTATCAGCCGGTGTACAAGGACTGGGAGCCCATCGTGGGCAGTGCCGATGCCGTTTCATCTGTGATGACATTCCGAAATGCCAAGGTTATCGAGAATGTCGCTGTTTGAAAACGGGTTGCGTCGTTATCTGTCACAGTATGAACTGGAAACCTTAGGAAAAGTCCGCGTCGGAATAGCCGGAGCCGGGGGATTGGGGTCCAACTGCGCCCATTTTCTTGCACGATGCGGATTCAGAAATTTTATTCTGGTGGATGATGACCGGGTGGATGCATCCAATCTGAACCGGCAGCTTTATTATCGCGATCAGGTTGGATACCCCAAAGTGGATATGCTCCGGCAAAATCTGTTGCTCATCGATCCCGGCCTGGATATCCGTTCATGTTTTGAAAGAGTAAACCGGGATAACGTTCTTTCTCTTTTGAATGCCGCGGACGTGATCGTGGAAGCCTTTGATTCGGTTCAAAGCAAGACCCTTTTGGTGGAAACGTTCATGAACAGCGGAAAACTTCTTGTGACCGCTTCCGGTATCGCAGGCTGGGGGCATCCGGACTCCATATGTGTCCGGCAGGTGAAGGAAAACTTCTTTATGGTGGGTGATTTCATGACGGAAGCAGGGAAGGAATCGCCGCCTTTTGCACCCAAAGTCAATCTGGTGGCAGCCAAACAGGCGGATATTGTATTTCAAGTGGTTTTAGGGAGATGGTAACATGATACATGTGCTTGACACGGACATCTACGGAATTACAGGAGAAGAATTTTCAAGGGGAAGGAGCAACCCGGACATCGCAGCCCTGATGATACAGGCGGGCATCCGGATCATTCAGTACAGAGAAAAAGAAAAACACATGAGCACCATGTACAGGGAATGCGTCGCTATCCGTGACATGACCTCAAAAGCCGGGGTGACTTTTATCGTGAACGACCACGTGGACCTGGCCATGGCCGTTTCGGCGGACGGCGTTCATGTGGGACAGGACGATCTGCCCATCGGGGTGATCCGTGATCTGACAAAAGGCAGAATGATCATCGGATTGTCCACCCATACACCGGCACAGGCTGAACAGGCTGTGAAAGACGGCGCGGATTACATCGGAGTCGGGCCCATTTTCAAAACATCGACGAAAAAAGATGTCGTGGATCCTGTGGGTTATGAATACCTGGACTATGTGGTTAAAAATGTGAACATTCCCTTTGTGGCCATCGGAGGAATCAAGGAACACAACGCCCTGGATCTTGTCAGGCGCGGTGCGTCATGCCTCGCCATGATCACGGAAATTGTCGGCGCTCACGACATTGGCGAAAAGGTTTCGGCCATTCGTAACATTATAAAAAAAGGAAACTGATATGACCTACACAACACAGATGGACGCGGCCAAAAAAGGGATAGTGACCCCTGAAATCAAAACCGTGGCCGAAAAAGAAAATATGGATGTAGCAAAACTCATGGACCTTATGGCACGAGGCCGGGCGATTATTCCAGCGAACAAAAACCACCGGAACATCAGCCCTGAAGGTGTGGGCGAGGGGATGAAAACCAAGATCAACGTGAATTTAGGGATTTCGAAAGACTGTGCCAACGTGGATATGGAGATCGAAAAAGCACAGCTGGCCATAGATCTCAAAGCCGAAGCCATTATGGATCTCAGCTGCTATGGGAAGACGATGGAATTCAGAAAAAAGCTGATCGCCATGTCTCCGGCCATGATCGGAACCGTTCCCATTTATGACGCCGTGGGTTTTTACGAAAAAGACCTCAAGGACATCACGGTGGACGAGTTTTTCAATGTGGTGGAAACCCATGCGAAAGACGGCGTGGATTTCGTGACCATCCACGCGGGCCTGAACAGGGCCACGGCGGAAAAGATACGGAAGAACAACCGGCTCATGGGCATCGTTTCACGGGGAGGTTCCCTTCTTTACGCCTGGATGAACCTCAACAACAAAGAAAATCCGTTTTATGAGCATTTCGACCGTCTGCTGGATATCTGTGAAACATATGATCTCACATTAAGTCTGGGTGACGGTTGCCGGCCCGGAAGCCTCCACGATTCCACGGACGCCTGCCAGGTGGAGGAGCTCATCGTTCTTGGAGAACTAACACTCAAAGCATGGGAAAGAAATGTCCAGGTGATGATCGAAGGACCGGGTCACATGGCCTTGACTGAAATCGCCGGTAACATGATGCTTGAAAAAAGACTGTGCCACGGAGCACCGTTTTATGTGCTTGGGCCTCTTGTTACAGATGTCGCTCCAGGGTATGACCATATCACCAGTGCCATAGGAGGTGCCATCGCAGCGGCCAGCGGGGCAGATTTTCTGTGCTATGTGACCCCGGCTGAACATTTGCGCCTTCCTACGTTGGAAGATATGAAAGAAGGGATCATGGCTTCGCGCATCGCGGCCCATGCAGCGGATATCGCAAAGAATATTCCTGGGGCAAGGGAGTGGGACAATGCGATGAGCAAGGCCAGGGCCGAACTTGACTGGAATAAAATGATCGAACTTTCTATTGACCCGGATAAGGCAAGACGGTACCGTGATAGCTCGAAACCAGAACACGATGACAGCTGCACCATGTGCGGAAAGATGTGTGCGGTTCGAAATATGAACCGTGTGCACGCTGGCAAGGATATTCAACTGAACGATTGATCAACCGTTTTTCCCGGACATCAGGAACCCATGAACCAGACTCGACGAACGTCCATTCTCTGCCCCGGCTGCAGGAAACTGATCAATGCCGATGAGCCCATCTGCCCTTACTGCAACACGTTAAGGCCCGGTTCATCGTTCAGAAACAACGCCATTGTCCGGAACATGAACGATCCAAGAACCCTGGCCCTTGTGATCATCTGGATCAATATCGGAATGTTTGTGATATCCCTCCTGGTCAGCGGACGGTACGTTCATTTTTCGATGAATCCCCTGGATACGCTGTCCCCTTCGAAACTGAGCCTTGAACTTCTGGGGGGCACAGGAAGAGGCCCCATTGACAGATTCGGTCTCTGGTGGACCCTGATTTCCGCCAACTATCTTCATGGAAGTGTTCTCCATATCCTGTTCAACATGCTGATGTTCTGGCAACTCGTTCCAATCACGGCAAGGGAATACGGCCCGTACCGGATGTTTTCCATCTATACTCTTGGCGGCGTTTTCGGCTTTCTGATTTCTTATTACGCGGGTATCGTGTTTACCATCGGAGCCTCTGCCGCGGTGTGCTCTCTCGTGGGATCACTTCTCTATTTCGGAAAATCCCGGGGCGGAGTTTACGGATACGCGGTGTATAAACAGATCATGGGATGGGTCATCAGTCTGTTCCTGTTTGGTTTCATCGTCCCCGGTATCAACAACTGGGCACATGGCGGAGGGATTCTGGGTGGAATCATCTTCGGTTATCTTCTGGGATACAACGACCGTAATCGTGAAAACGCCTTTCATAAAACACTGGCTCTTTTGTGTATTGCTTGTACGGTTCTCATTCTCTGCTGGGCCTTGTTTTCCACAGGATTCATTCTGTTAAAATTTCATCCCGTTTCGTGAATGGGTGTACGAGATTATGATTCTTTATCTTGCGCCGCTCCAGGGCTTTACCGACAGGGTATTCAGAAACAGTTTTTCCCAATTTTTTAAAGGCTTCGATCTCGCCATCGCACCTTTTATTTCAGCACTCCATGGCGGCCGTTACAAAGCCAAGGAAATAAGGGATGTATTGCCTGAGCACAACCGGCTGCTACCTGTCATTCCCCAGATCATGGGAAACAATCCACAGGATTTTCTGGCTGTGGTTGATGCGCTGGATGACCTTGGCTACACCACCGTCAACTGGAATCTCGGATGCCCCTATAAGATGGTGGCCAAGAAAATGAAAGGATCCGGTCTTCTGTGCTATCCCGATGTGGTGGACGCCTTTCTTGATCATGTGATGCCCGTGATGAAAACAGGCCTTTCAATCAAGATGAGGCTTGGCCGTTACGATAAAAAAGAAATCTTCGATTTGATGCCTGTACTGAACCGTTACCCGCTCGATGAAATCACCATTCACCCGAGAACGGGGATACAAATGTATGACGGCCATCCCGATCTTGACGCTTTTACGGAAGCCTTTGCCCTGTGCAAACATCCGGTGGTTTACAACGGAGATATCAAATGCCTTTCCGACTATCAAAGACTGTCGGAAAAAATGCCTTATGTGGAACGCTGGATGATAGGCCGGGGTGTTCTTTCCGATCCGTTTCTGCCCATGGTCATCAAAAACGGCTCGGACACGGTTGACGACAAGCTGGGGCTCATATTGTCGTATCACCATGCCTATTTCAGCGAACGGCTGGCCACTCTTTCAGGGCCTGTTCATGTGATGGATCGTATGAAATCGTTCTGGTCTTATCTTGCACCTTCCCTTGACCGAGGTGATGAGTTGTTCAAGCGGATAAAAAAAATTCGAGACCCCCATATCTACATCGAGAACCTGGATGATTTTTTCCAAGAAGGGACACAGTGGATTGGACCGATAGTGAATTCTTGAGGTGAATGTAAAATGATTAACCTGTCAGGGAGGGCATGGCACCTATGAAAATCGCGGTTCGCTTTATGTTTTTCGGTCTAATTTTGATTCTGGCGTCGGGTCTCAATTCTTGCACATCCTCCAACGAGCCACGGGTGATCGTTCAGACCCAGACCGTCCAGAATCGGTTTCCGGATATTTACGAATACGACATCCCCGATACCTTGACGCTATGCGGTGAAACCATTGATCTCAAAGATCAGGGCATACGTGAAATGTTCGATCGTGAATTCACCATCATGGTCTGGGACAGGCCCCAGGTGCTCATGTGGATCAAGCGTTCGGGACGATATTTCCCCTATTTTGAGAAAGCTTTGTCGGAAAAAGGTCTTCCGGACGACCTTAAATATCTGGCCGTTGCGGAAAGTTCCCTTCACCTCACGGCAAAATCCCATGCCGGAGCCAACGGGCTCTGGCAGATCATGGAATCCGCTTCGAAACGGTTTGGTCTCCGCGTTGAAAAAGGGGTGATGGATGAGCGTCTGAGTGTTGAGCGTTCAACAGATGTGGCCCTGAGGTACCTCAAGGAGCATAGAAACCGTCTGGGAAGCTGGATGCTTGCCCTTGCCGCATACAACTGCGGGGAAAACCTTGTCAATCAGGCCGTGAAAACACAAAAGACCGAAGATTACTTTTCATTGAATCTGCCTCTTGAAACTGAGCGCTATGTTTTTCGAATCGCAGCAATAAAAATGATTCTGGAAAAACCCGAGAAATTCGGATATCGGGTCGATCCGGAGCGGATGTACAAACCTGTCAGGATCAGGACCGTCACAGTGGATATTTCCGGACGTTTTTACATTGCCGATCTGTGCAGTCTGTCCGGAGTCAGTTTAAAAGATTTTATGGAGCTCAATCCAAAAATTCTCAGTTCCATTCTTCCCCAGGGACAATACAGTCTGAATCTTCCTCCGGACTATGTTGATGACTTTATTGAAGCGATAGATAAACTGAGCGATCCGGATTTCAGGGTAAGAAACGGATACGACAAACGCTATGTGGTGGTCCGTGAAGGGGATGTGCTTTACACCATTTCATGGCGAACAGGCGTTTCTGTGGAAAAGATCATGAAGCTCAACAATCTGAAAACCGCCACCATAAACCCTGGACAGCGTTTGCTGATCAGAGAATAGGTCCAGCTGTCAAACAGCAGCGATCAACGACATGATGATGCATGTTCCGTGATCCTGGGGGTGTGAGACTTCGTCTTTTGAAGAGATTTCGATGTTTCCACCATATTCCGTCACGAATTTTTTGACCAGAGGAAGGCCGAATCCCGTCCCTTTTTCACCCATGGTGCCAAATCGCGTGTTGCGTCTGTCGATGGCGTATATTTTTTCTTTAAGCTCCTGGGGTATGCCCATCCCATTATCGGTAATGGTTATTTGAACAACGTTGTTTATTTTACGACTGCTGATCGATATGGCGGAATCAGGATAGGAAAATTTGATGGCGTTGGTCAGAAGGTTATTCAATACGGAATTGATCAGTGACACTCGTTCGGCAAGAACGGAAATGTTTTCTTCCAAAGAAAGCTCTACGCTGATATTTTTTCGAACCAGCTGGTACTCAAGGGTTTCGATAGATTCCTGGACCGCAATGGTCACATCGACAGGAATCAGATTAAAAACCGTTTTATCTTCCGCCACAGCCCTCAATTCCCTGACAAGCCCAATAATTTCGTATTGTCTTCTCACATAGGAAAGAATCAGGCTTTTATTCTGATTCAAGTATTCCGGGTCGTATTCGGCTAGCTCGAAACTGGAGATGACGGCCCCCAGAGGATTTGAGAGATCATGGCAAAGAATCTGGACCATTTCCCTTAATTCATTGCGCTGCTTGATAACGGTTTCCTGGCTGAGTTTGAGTTTAAGATGGATTTCCACTCTGGCCACCAGTTCATTTGAACTGAAAGGCTTGGTGATGTAATCCACGGCACCCAGCTCAAACCCTTTCATAATATCGTCAATATGGCTTTTGGCCGTAAGAAAGATAATCGGGATATGGGATGTTTCGTGATTTTCCTTCAACTTGCGGCAGGCTTCGAATCCGTCCATCTCAGGCATCATGATGTCAAGCAGAATAAGATCCGGTAGATCGTTCTGAACTGTCTCAAGAGCATGAAGACCGTTTTTTGCCACAAGCACGTCAAAACCCCTCATGGTCATGACAGCTTTGAGCAGTTGAACATTGTTGGGATTGTCATCGACGATGAGTATGGTTGCTTTACTGATTTTTCCGTCAACTGATATTATCGGGTTCAATGTGTGCTCTTGTGTTTGATGGGTTGATGTTGCAAATACAGTATGCACGGATTTATTATTAAAAGCACTTTTGACTACTTTAAAGATGATGGATCGTAACATAAGTGAAATCATGCGGCAAGGACATTCATTTACTCTTTTTTGATATAAAAGAAATTTCTTGACAGTTTTTTCATTAATCTTATCATTTTATAAATTATAAATTTTTACGATGAGGAGTCATTTAAATGAAGATTGCTTTTCCAACAGAAGTGAATTTGGGTTTGGACAGTCTTGTTTTTGAACATTTCGGTTCAGCCAATTTTTTTGTCATCGTGGACAGTGAATCAGAAATCATGGACGTGATACTGAACCAGGATCTCAACCATCAGCATGGCCAGTGCCAGCCCTTGAAGGCGATAGGCGGAAGGGAGATTGACGCCGTGGTGGTCGGAGGAATCGGTGGTACTGCCATGACAAAACTAAAAAAAAGCGGTAAAACCGTTTTCAAGGCTGTCAAAGGAACGGTCAAAGATAATCTGGTGTTGCTGAAAGAAGGCAAACTTTCAGAGTTCATGCCGTTTGACATGTGCGGAGGACACGGCGTGGATGGTGAATGCGGTCATCATTGACGGCAGATTCGACGCTCATCGGGACGAATGATTTTTAACGTTTATCTTGCCATCCGGGCTGATGATAAGACCGGATTCGGGAAAGTCATGAGCCGTGAGTTCAATGATTTCAGACACGGCTCTTTTTTTCCTGTCCACATCGGGACCTTTTCGTGGTTTTTGAAAGACGGGAATGATATCCCCATTGAGAAATTCCCCGTTTCGGCTGAGATTCATTCTAAGAATCGGTGCAATACCGTTACGGCCATTCAGGTTGAAACGGCCGTATGTGCAGAAATTCCCAAGACTGTATGCTATCAATCGTCCTTTATAAAGTTCTATGGCACGAGTTACATGCGGCCCATGCCCTAAAACAAGATCAGCACCTGCATCGATCACGCCATGGGCAAAAGCGTGGACATTCCCTCTGTTTTCTTCATGGAAAATCTCTGTTTTTCGAGTGACATGCCTGTTTTTTTCTCCTTCCGCACCGGCGTGAACAGAGACAATGACGATGTCACAGAATCCGTTCAAGAATTCCACGGCCCTTTTTGAAGATTCAATATCCCTCGGATCAGGGCAGGCCTGATTCGGAGAAAAAGCGCAGAATCCGATGCGGAGGGCGGCTGAATCAAAAAAAATACTGGCCTGATTATGGACTCCTGCATAGTGAATGCCTGCCTGTTTTAAAACATCGGCTGTTTTTTCAATGCCGGTTTTTCCGAAATCTCCGATATGATTGTTTGCGACACTCAACAGATTGAAACCTGTGTTGACAAGATGCCGGACGTAAACCTCAGGCATCCTGAACGCGTAGCATGTTTCTGGATTGCTGCATTTTTTGATACATTCTCCTTCATCAAGAAATGAACCTTCCAGATTGCCGAACACGATATCCGAATCGGAAAAATAGGGCTTCACGGAATTAAAAAGAAAATCACCGCTTTCAGGAGGCAGATCTTCCACGGGAAAAAGACTTCCCATCATGATGTCTCCTACGGCCGATATCGTGATTCCACCATGTGAAGTCTGAGAGGGAGAGATCTTCGGATCAAGGAAAACAAGTCCAAAGATAAAAAAAACAAAAGAGATTGAAACCCGGTAATGTTTGATTGCTTTGCCTGTCCTCATGTAACGCGTATTCCCCGCTGTATGCATTATAACCATGCAACCGTGCAGGGCAGGATACAGAAATCACCGGGTGATCACAAGGTGATTTTTTCGTTTTCCTTCGTATTTAAAGAATTATCTTCCACAAGATAATTCATGTATTCATCGTTTTTAATGGCTTCGTGAAAAGCACGCGCCGTAATGCGTACGATATGGTAAAGATTTTCTCTGCTGCCGTTTCCGCTGCTGTAGGGATAATTTCTGAACGTGATCACATTGCCGAACAGGGCCGTAAAAAATGCATGAGAATAAAAACCCTTGTTGATGCTGGGTGCCGATTTTGAAAGAGCCGATTCAAGCATGTTGAGAAACAACTCCTGAATGATGTTGAATTTTTCAAGAGCATCGGGTTTTTTTTCACCTTTGATCATGAAGTGACTCATCATCAAGAATATATCTTCATTGTCGATCAGAAAATCAACGATACTGATGGAAATTTCCTCAAGAGTTTGTTTGCCCGGCCATAATTTTGTTTTGATCATCAGCATTTCAGTTTTTAGAATAGCGACAAAAAGATCGTCCTGACTTGGGAAATACTGATAGAGAGACGCGACTGAAATTCCAGCTTCATTGGCGATATCCCTCATACCAATGTCATGAAACGATGATTTTTTGTATAAGACTTTCGCAGCGTTGACGATCAGCTTCCGGCGGACCTCTCTTTCGTCTTCTTTGAGTTGTTTGAGTATGGATTTTGCCATGGTGACGGTTTTCCCTTTGATGGTTTGCATCGACTTTGTGTGGTATAGAGTCTTGAAATTATTAATCATTCACAGATTTATCGAATCTTAAAGTTTAACATTTGTAAAAAAGATACAGCCTACAATAAAGCTTGTCAACTCTGTTTATGTTTCAAAACACTGAATCCATCATTTTTTTTAAAATATCTTATTTATTACTGATGCATACAAAAAATGTGCCGCAGGTGGTTTTGACTTTCTATTGACATTGCCGAGGGTGTTGATTATTTTTTCGTCGCGATGAATATCATTTGAAGGAATCATGTCAGAGAATCTTTTACACTAAAAATCACAGGAACGGCATCATGGATGAACTTAAAAGCAAGGTTGAAGAAAAACATGCGCTGATCAATCAAATCCGCAGCGAAATCGGCAAGGTTCTTGTGGGCCAAAGAGATCTTGTGGACGGACTTCTTACCGGATTGTTCACGAAAGGCCACATTCTGATCGAAGGTGTGCCGGGACTTGCAAAAACAAGCGCGGTTAAGGCGCTTGCGGAAACCATTGAAGCCGATTTCAAACGCATACAGTTCACGCCCGACCTTTTGCCGGCTGATCTTGTGGGTACGGAAATCTATAGACCGAAAACCGGTGATTTCGCCATAAAAAAAGGGCCCTTGTTCCACAACATCATTCTGGCGGATGAAATCAACAGGGCCCCGTCAAAAGTTCAGTCCGCTCTGCTTGAAGCCATGCAGGAACATCAGGTGACCATTGGAGACAGCACATTTGCCTTGCCTGAACCTTTTCTCGTCCTGGCCACACAGAACCCTATCGAGCAGGAGGGGACGTATCCACTGCCGGAAGCTCAGGTTGACCGTTTCATGCTTAAACTTAAAGTGGATTATCCGGACAGAAACGAAGAAAAGGAAATCCTTAAACGTGTTGGTTTTGAACACGTCAGCACAGTCAGGCCTGTTGTTAAAACAACGGATATCGAAGAAATTTCGGATGTGATCAGAAAGATATACGTGGATGACAAACTCAAGGACTATATGGTGGACCTGGTGTTTGCTACACGCAAGCCCGAGGAGTTCGCGAAAGACGTGGCTCCTTACATTCAATTCGGCGGTTCACCGAGAGCCACCATCTGCCTCAGCCATGCGGCGCGTGTTAGAGCATTCTTAAACGGCAGACCTTACGTGACACCCCAGGATATCAAAACCGTAGGGCCCGATGTGCTCAGGCACCGGGTCATTTTGACCTATGAGGCAGAGGCCGAGGATATTACAACAGATCAGATCATTCATCAGATTTTTGAAACGGTCAGGGTGCCTTAATATTCAAAAGGACCTGCTGATTATCACTTGGGCCAAGGGATCAATAGAAAGAGAAAATCATGCTTTCTGCGGAAACGATAAAAAAAATCAAGAAAATTCATATTCAGAGCCGTCGGCAGGTGGACACCATGATGGCGGGACAGTACAAATCCGTGTTTCGAGGCACGGGTATGGAATTTGAGGAGGTTCGTGAATACAGCCCCGGAGATGAGGTCAAAAACATCGACTGGAAAGTTTCGGCAAGGATGGACAAACCGTATATCAAGCTGTTCAGGGAAGAGCGTGAAGTGGTGGTCATGCTCCTTGTGGATATGAGCGATTCAGGCCTGTTCGGGACAAAAGGCAGGATGAAGAGGGAAACAGCCGCTGAAATTGCGTCCATTCTTGCTTTTAACGCGATAAGAAACAACGACAAAGTAGGGGTGATTTTATTTACGGACAGGGTTGAAAAATACATTCCCCCGAAAAAGGGTTCAGGCCATATCTGGAGGGTCATCCGTGAGATCTATACGTTCAAACCCGAAAACCCGGGCACCAATCTGAGCGAAGCTGTCCGTTTTTTGGGACATGTAAGTCGCAAACGAACTGTAAGCTTCGTGATATCGGATTTTCTCGATCATGGTTATGAAAAAAATCTTAAAATCGCATCCAAAAAAAACGAAATGATTTCAGTTCTTCTTTCAGATCCTGGAGATTTTCAGTTGCCGCAGAAGGGAATCATTCTTGCGAAAGATTTTGAAACAGGTGAAGTTTACCATATCGACGGTTCAGACCGGCTGACGAGAAAACGCTTCGAAGAGTCAAAACGCCGAGAATATGCTGAAACACTTCAGAATATGAAAAAATCGGGACTTGACTGTATTGAACTTGATGCAAAATCTCCTGTCGCAGATGCATTGATCCGATATTTCAAGTTCAGGGAGAAAAAAGCATGCAGGTAAAAGATCTCAGATTTTTTTTGATTGTGGTCTGCATGATCGGTATTTCAATTTTTTTCACCGTGTGTGCCAATGCTTTTGAATCAGCTCAAACAGACCGTCCATCGGATACGTCATCCTCGAATGTTTCCAGCACGCAAACGTTGGACTCAGTTAATGCCATGAATGATATCATCGATATCAAACCTGTGGAAAAAATCGGTTTTGACACAAGGATGTTAAGGTATCTGACCTACGCCCTGGCTTCACTGGCCATCGTAATCATTTTGATGTACTGCATGGACAGGATTATCCGGAAGCGAAAAAAAAATCATAGGAAAAACGAGGTCAAGCTTCCACCTGATAGGGTTGCCATTCAAAACCTCAACGATCTTGAAGCCCAGACGGACCTTGAAGAGAAAGAATACTATTTCAGGCTCACCGCAATTGTAAGGCATTACATCAAAGGACGTTTTTCAATGGACGCTCCTGAAATGACCACAGAGGAGCTCCTTCCTAAAATCCATTCACTACCTTTGGACAAAAACCTGGCAGCACAATTAAAAGACCTGTTGAAAACGACGGACCCGATTAAATTCGCCGGAACATCAGCCGGTTCGGAAAAAATTAAAAACGACATGACGTTTGCACGGATGTTTATCGAATCCACACGCAAGGTACAGGAAGAAAACACGCCAAAAGGAAATCCGGTTTAATCTATGTTCAGATTCGCGTCACCATTGTTTTTTTTATGTCTGTTGTTTGTCCCTATTCTTTTGTTTGTCAGAAGAAAAGGACAATTCAGGCCGGTTTTGTTTCAATCAAGAATCGGACAAGCTGAACGGATAACCGGTTCATTTTTCATACACACCCGTTATGTGGTTCCTTTTTTAAAGTATTCCGCCCTGTGTGTCATGATCATTGCCCTTGCTCGCCCTCAGTGGGGATCGCAAAAAAAAAACATTGAAACAGAAGGTGTGAATATCATCCTGGCTTTGGATGTTTCAGGAACCATGTCCGCTCTTGATTTCAAAAAAAACGGAAAAATCATCGACAGGCTTGAAGCCATCAAGGGTGTGGTCCGTGATTTCGTCGCCAAAAGAGAAAACGACAGGATAGGGCTTGTAGTTTTTGGAACTTACGCCTTTACGCAGCTTCCCCTGACACGGGATCACAATACCATTTCCTTTGTCATCGACCGGCTCGCCATCGGTTCAGCCGGTGAGAGCACCGCAGTGGGTGACGCCATCGGTATTTCGTTGAAGCGTCTTTCAGATATTAAAAGCAAATCCAATGTCATTATCCTTTTGACAGACGGACAAAGCAACGCCGGTGAACTGACTCCGGATATTGCGGCGGATATTGCCCTCCAGAAAAAGGTTAAAATCTATACCATCGGAGTGGGAAGCAGAGGTCGAGCACCTTACCGGGTCCAGGACCCTTTGTTCGGAGAGCGTTTCATATACCAGAATGTAAACATTGACGAAGACACTCTGACTGCTGTTGCAAAAAAAACCGGGGGACAGTATTTCAGAGCTGAAAATACCCAAGGTCTTGAAAATATTTACGCCACCATAGACAAACTTGAAAAGACGAAAACAGAAGAAACCCTGTATTACGAGTACAGGGAATTTTACCCGTATCTTCTGGTTTGCGTAATCTTTTTACTTCTTTTATCCATACTTCTTGAAAACACGAGATACCTGAGGATACCATGACGTTTGCTCGAACCGGTATGCTTTTTTTTGTCTGGGCAGTCCCATTGGCTCTGCTTGTCTATATTTATGGAATGAGGAGCAGGCGTCGCATTATATCGAACTACTGTTCCAGAGACAGCTGGAGCATCGTCATGCCCCATTTTTCAAGTGGAAAGAGAAGGGTCAAATATGGTCTTGTCATTATTTCACTGCTGCTTGTCGCTGTATCCGCAGCCGGACCGCAGTACGGGTATAAATGGCAGAAAATTGAAAGAAAAGGCGTTGATCTGTTTATCGCCATAGACTGCTCGAAAAGCATGCTTGCTGACGACATCAAACCCACTCGCCTTGAACGAGCCCGCAGAGAAGTTACGGATCTTCTTTCCATGCTGGAGGGGGACAGGGTGGGGCTGGTCGCTTTTGCAGGTACAGCCTTCATTCAGTGCCCGCTCACATTGGATTATCAGGCGTTCCATCTTTTTATGAGTGCCATAGGACCGGATTATATCCCTGTGGGTGGTACGGATATCAACACATCCATCCTGGCCGGTTTAAAAGGATTCGATCAGAACGACAACACGGACAAGGCCATCATTCTCATTACAGACGGTGAAGACAACACCAGCGACATTAAGGATGCGTTAGACGAGGCAAGAAAAAATAACGTCAAGATTTTCTGTATCGGGGTCGGAACCGGTGAAAGCATTCCCGTTCCGGACGGGCAGGGAGGTTTTGTCAAAAACAGCCAGGGATCCATTGTCATGACGCGTATGGATGAAAAGACATTAAGATTTATTGCCGAGCAGACAGGCGGACGATTTGTCCGGTCAGAAGCTGGTGACATGGATCTTGAACAGATCTATCGTCAGGATATTCGTAAAGAAATGGAGCGTAAAACACTGACAAGCAGCAGACAGAAATTATTTGAAGACCGTTTTCAATGGTTTCTGTGTCCGGCGTTTTTATTCATGGTTTTATCCATGGGTTTGAGCTCCACTGGCGAAAATCGCGTCAAACAAGGGGAATCATGAAACGTTTCCATAAAATTCTTATATTTGTTTTAACATTGGGCGTTACTATGGTTCCATGTTCTGTATCATGGGCAGAGAATCTGCATTCTCTTGGTAAAAAGGGAGCTGAAGCCTATAATAAGGGTGAATATAAGAAGGCTCTGGATTATTACACCAAAGCTCAGCTCGATTCACCGGACAAGCCTGAGATAAGCTACAATCTCGGCAACACCCAATACAAGAACGGGGATTTTGACGCTTCTTTGGCTCATTACAACGCTGCGCTTAAAACCGATAATAAATCGCTCAAACAGAAAATCCGTTTCAATATGGGAAACGCCTACTTCAGAAAGAACGAATACGATAAATCCATCAAGGAATACGAGGAGGCTCTGAGACTCGATCCATCAGATGACGATGCAAAAAAAAACATTGAGTTTGTAAAAAAAATGAAGGATCAAAAAAAACAGGAACAGAAGAACGACAAAAATCCGGACGACAACGATCAGAAGACGAACGGCAAAGATGATGACAAACAAAAACAAGGGTCTGAAAAACGGAATAACAAGAACGGTGGAAAGGACGAAAACCCCAATAGCCCCTCTCAAGATCATGACAAAAATAAAAATCAAAACGACAGGGAAGGTGGCGGCTCCGAAAAAGACAGAAAAGATAGCTCAACGGCCGACCAGGGTTCAGGCCCTATGAACGACAGTCGTGAAAACAAGCAAGGAAACGCAGTGCCACAAAATGACAGAAATCAAAACGAAGCCATGCTGAACAGGTTGAAGGACAGTCCAGGGAAGGCCCTTATCCCTGATTACAGGACAAGAAAGGTGGAAAAGGACTGGTAAGCCATGGTTAATAAATTCATGATCATAATAATTCTCGTGGTTCTGATCCCTTTTGAGGCCTCGGCTTTGTCTGTGAAAGCCAGTGTGGATAAAAATCAGTTGACGGAAGATGACAGCCTCCTTGTCCTGACCGTTTCCATAAGTGGCGGCAATGCCGAAATCGATACTTCCGTCATCAAGGATTTTCAGGTTGTTTCTCACAGTACAGGTTCAAGTTTTAAATGGATCAATGGTCAGTCGAGTTCGGAATACAACCATATTTTTACCCTGATCCCTCTCAAGAAAGGGCGCATAGCCATTCCTCCACTTCCGGTAATGGCAAATGGAAAAACGGTTTATACGGATGCTATCTCGATCAATGCCGGTAAAAATTCCATGGCTCAGGGCCTGTCTTCACAATCCGATATTTTTGTCAAAGCATCTGTCAGCGATGATTCACCCTATCCGGGCCAGAGCATCATTTATTCCTTTAAATTCTATTATTCTGTTCAAATCAGCAGTCCTTCACTCAAACTCCCTGAATTTAAAAATTTTAACGCCAAGGAAAACGACAAGGATGTTTCAACTTCAACATTGATAGATGGTAGAGAATATCAGGTCATTGAGCGAAAGGTCATTCTTATTCCTGTCAAACCGGGTGTGACAACCCTTTCACCTTCCATCCTCAGTTTTCAGATGGCTGTTGCAAACAGAAGGAATTCCCGTGATACTTTTGAGTCGCTTTTCAACGATCCTTTTTTCAATCGGGCATCCCTGGTTAAAAAAACACTGAAAACCGAACCTTTGACGATCAAGGTCCTGCCACTTCCACATAATCCTTATCCTGAACCATTTTCAGGACTGATCGGGTCTTTCCGGCTGAAGTCAAACATCCAGTCGCGTCGAATCAAGGCCGGAGAATCCACGACCCTCTCACTTGACATAGAAGGACAAGGAAACCTGATGGATGCCGCAGAGCCTTCACTCGTCGTGCCACCTGGCCTTAAAATGTATAAAGACAGCCCCATCGATCACATTACCCTTGATCATGACGGCTACAGCGGAACACGAACTTTCCGCATGGCATTTGTCGGAGTCGATGCGGGTACATATACCATTCCGCCTGTTACCGTGAATTATTTCGACAGTGAAAAAGGCCAGTACCGCATAATTTCAACGGAAGGGCATACGGTTACTGTCGAACCTTTATCTGTTCAAGAAGGTCGAGAGCCATCTCTTTCTCAGGAAGAAAATACGGCCGTCAAACTTCAATCCCGTGAAAAAAGAAACGTGGAATTTACAGGTCATGACATTCTGCCATTGAAGGAATCCCTGGACGGAGTGAAGAACCGGCCCAACCCTTCGTTCAGTGTTTTTTGTATGGCCCTTACCATCCCATGGCTTGTTCTCGTGTGTGCCAGAATCATGAGGCTGTATCGTAATCGTGACAAAAAACCCTCAGCCTTGATGTCTTACAGGGCTGACAGGGCACTTAAAGAAGCTTCACAAAAAAACATTGGAAACGATGAATTCCTTGCCCTGATATACCTTGCGTTTGTCAGTGTCATCTTCGCGAAAAACAATCGCACAGGCGAGAATCTGACACGTCGTGAACTTAGGGATATCATGGTGGATGCGGCCTGTCATGCAACCGACATCGAAGCCGCTGAAAATCTTCTTGATCAGATCGAGGCTTTCCGTTTTTCGGGCAGGGCACTTGATGAAACACTGCGCAGAAATCTTCTCGAAGATATAAGAAAAATGGCTAAGAGGATCGAATGAATACATTGAATTCAAAAATTTTCCTGACTCTGATTTTTTCTGTAACAACACTTTTTTATACATTTTTTCAAGCGACAGTCGTGACCGCATCAGGAATTGAAAAAGACTACATGGAAGCTGTACGGTTATACAACAGCAGAGATTATGATAAAGCCGTGTCACTTTTTGAACGGATAGCCGATCTTCCTGTGGTAAACGGTGAATTGTATTACAATCTTGGGAATGTGTATTATAAAAAAGGCGATATTGGAAAAAGCATACTCTGGTACGAACGCGCTTTAAAACAAATTCCAGGCGACCCCGATCTCCAGTTTAACCATCACTATGTGTCAGAGCTTGTTGTGGATAAAATCGAAAGCACCCATGAACCCTTCGTTGATGCTCTGATGTTCTGGAGAAACAGTCTGACATTGAGAGATTCTGTTTTTATCTCCGTAGCGTTGACTTTGACGTTCTGTTGTCTATCCATTTTGAGATTGTTCAAGTCGCGGCGATGGATGAAGTATGGTGAACGAATGATGCTCTTTATGTCACTGATGTTCGTTGCCTCAGCGTTGCATGAGTATTACAGCGCTCATTTTTTAAAACAGGCCATTGTCATTTCAAAGGAAGTGTCCGTCAGATCCGGGCTCGGAGATGAAAGCACGGAACTGTTCATTCTTCATTCCGGGAGCAAGGTTAACATTGAAGATGCAATGCGCGGTTACGTGAAAATTCGCTTCTCAGGGGATAAAGTTGGATGGCTTGAGGCTAAAAACATAGAACAGATCGACATGGTTCACTAAATCCGGCCTCGGATTTTAAAACCGAAGCCGGATTAGGCTCGCCTGATTCAATTGAGCGATTTAATCCAATGGATTATCCCTGTTTTTCACAGGCCATGATGGCGTGTTTACAAAGAACAGACGTTGTAACGGAACCCACACCTGCGGGAACCGGTGAAATTCTCGCCACAATGGGTTCAACCGCATCGTAATCCACATCCCCGCAGTATTTTCCAGGATTTAACGGATCCGCATTGATACCCACATCGATAAACGTCTGGCCCGGGGACGCGGCATTGGCTTTGACAAGCCTTGGAAAGCCTGCGGCCGCAACGATAATTTCAGCTTGCTTGCATGTGTCGGGCGTAGTTTTGTCCGTTGAATGAACGGCAACCTCCATGCCTTTGTCAGTCAACTTCAGCTCATCAACGCACAGTGTGCCCTGAGTGTCGAGGTAGATGGTCGTGACATCGGCACCAGCTTTGAGGAGAAGATAAGACACAGGTTTCCCGACAACGGGTCCCTGACCGATCACAACACACTTCTTTCCCTTGACCGGCACATTGTAATGCGCGAGCATATCCATACAGGCCGTGGGTGTACATGGAGGAAAACCGGTTGTTTTTCCGGCGAAAAGTTGCTCGGCGCTGATGGAGCTCAGGCAGTCCACATCTTTTTCAACCGGAATAAGGCTCTTTGTTTTCTTTTCGTCAATATGAGCGGGTAGTGGAGCAAACATAAGAATGCCGTGAATGTCTTTTCTGTTACCCACTTCAGTTACCGCTTTGCTGAGGCTTTCCTGATCGATATCCACCGGATGCTCAAAAACTTCCACATCCATTCCAATGGAGGCGCATGTTTTTTTTGCACCGCCTTCGTAAAACAAGTCATCAGGACGCGCACCAACACGGATTATACCGAGTTTTGGATTTTTTCCTTTGGCTTTAAGGGCTTCTACACGTTTGGTCAGGTCGTCTTTCATTGCATCGGCAACAGGTTTTCCGGTCAGTCTTTCGGCCATGGTGTTTTGTCCTTTCTTATTTGTTGAGTTTGGATATCACATTGGCAAGGGTTTCATCAGCGATTCGAATACCGTCATCAAGAAGTTGTTTCATCTCATTTTTGACGTTTGCGACGAAATCCTGATCTTTGATCGTGTTGATGTTGATGATGACATTTAATTGAGCCGAAATAAGCGCTGCTTTTAAAAAGGCCACGCCACAGCCCACATCGGAAATGGCAATAAGGGTTCCGATTTCTCCCATTCTTTGATGAATCTTGATCCCCTCATAAGATTTCCTCATGATTTCCATGGGAACGCCGCAGGCGTTTTTGCTGCATGCTTCAAGGGTTTCTTCTTTGAATTTCGCTTGTTCGGGAGTGTCTTTGGGAAGTCCGTAGGCTTTTGAAAGGGGCTCAAATTCTTCAGCGTCCTTGTCTACCAGGATGTTCAGTTGCTTGATGACGGAATCTCCTTTTGCGATCAAGTCTTTAACTTCCGGCTCGACGTCAACATATTTTTTTTTCCCTACCGTGAGGTTTCCAACCATATTCGAAAGAGCCATTCCGATGGCTCCTCCAAGAGCTGCGGCACCTCCTCCGCCGGGAACAGGTGCTTTAGATGCGAGAACATCCACAAAGTCCTCACAGGTTTTTTTGATCATGGACTCCATAAACCTTCCTCCTTTATATCTCTCGTTGCGTGACATATGTTTGGGGCAGCATCAGGGCAAAAGTCACATAAACATACGTATAACAAAGAGTTAAGGTAAAGGAATACCTATAATTCCCCGATTCCGTAAGAGTTCCGGTTGCAATGATACTGTGGTTAATTGAATGCTAATAAAAAAAACATATTGAACGAACTCATCCATATATACAGGCAGGTCGCAATTTGTCAAAATATTTCGTAACGATTGTGAGGTCATTTGTCGTGGTTAAAAGTCAGAACGATAAAAAATCACGGAATGGTTTTTTCGATACGATATATCCTGTCCATCAGGGGGGGATGGGAATAGTTGAGCAGAACGTAAAATGGGTGCGGGAAAAGATTGCCAAGGTTGTTGACGCTAAGCTTGATCAGAGCTTCTTTGATGGACCGGTTGTCTTGGGTTGTGATGACGGCGAACCGGTCAGCCTCGTACTCGTTCTTTCGCGAGTACATGTTCATCAGGATATGTGAGAAGAAATCAACGGGCGTGAACAGCATGCTGAAAAAGACCAAGCCGGCGTAAACCGACACATGTTCCATGTAAAATGCGTCAAAAAGGCCTTTTCTTGAAAGACATAAGGAAAGAATATAAAACATGAAACCCGACTGTAAGATTGCGATCACAAGATTCTTTTTAATATGGTTTAATTTGAAATGACCCATTTCATGAGCAAGAACCCCAACCAGTTCAGGAACTGTATGTTGTTCGATCAATGTGTCGTACAAAACGATACGCTTGCTTTTGCCAAAACCTGTAAAAAAAGCGTTTGATTTGGACGACCTTTTAGAACCGTCCATTCGAAATACGTGGGTCAAAGGGAACGCGATGGACGCCGCGTATTCCATCAATGATTTTTTAAGATCCCCTTCTTCAATAGGTTCAAAGGTGTTGAAAAGAGGCATGATCACCGAAGGGACAAGAAACTGCATGATCAGCATGAAGATGACCACTGTGATCCAGCAGACTATCCAGGCGTAGGGTCCTGTTCGTTCGAAAAAAAGAAGGATGACGGCAAGTAAAGGACCGCCAATGCCAACGGCCAAAACAATCCCCTTGACTGTGTCTGTTATGAAAACTTTGACCGAAGTTTTGTTGAAGCCGAATGCTTCTTCGATAACGAATGTGTCATATATACTGAAGGGAAGAAAAATCAAAGCTTTGCCTGCAACAAGAATCCCAATGAATAGAACACCGGATGACACAGGGCCCAGATTGTAATTTCGAATGATCTGATCCAGAACATTGAATCCACCCAAAAACCAGAACACGAGAATCAGTGCGAGTGAAAAAGTGGACGTTAGCCATCCGAAGCGGGTGTTGACACGAAGGTACTCCTGGGATTTTCTGTATGAATTCTGATCATGATAGCCTGCCAATGATTCTGGAAGATCTGTTTTCAGTTTTCTGAGATTAAGAACATCCGCCAAGATATTGATGGCAAATTCGCTTACAAGAGCTATCAGGATGATAACAGCAAAAAGATTCATGAAAACGCCTTTCAGTTTTTCAATATTCTGATGTAGTCAGCCATGATTTGATGACTTTCATGAAGAACCACGTCGTTTTCATTGTTTTTTTCGTTGAATTCTCCCTGGTCTTCCTTTTCCTGAAATTTTTTGAGTTCTTCATAATTTGCGTATGGTTTTTTCCCTTTGGCCATCCTCAAGGTGTTTTCCAGTTTCAAAGCCCATTGTTTGGTTTCTTTTTGTTCGGCGATCCGTTTTTTTTCATTTAAAGAAATCAGTTTTTTCTTTTCAAGTTCTTTGAAATGGGCGTTGTATTCCAGTAGATATTTGAAATCCGGAGAATTTTTTACACGTTTTTCATGAAGAGCCTTTAATTGGGTGGAGAGTGTGTAGAGATTAATATCCATATACGGTCTGAATCGAACAGGATTGGTTTTATCCCAGGGTAAAGCTTCAGGGAGGGCGCTTTCACCAATTTCATCCATATTGTACAGTGAGGGGAATGTGATATCGGGTATAATTCCTTTGTGCTGGGTGCTTTCACCCAGAATCCTATAAAATTTAGCAACCGTTATTTTCAGCTGGCCTTGATTCAGATCGATCAGAGACTGAACAGTTCCTTTCCCGAATGTCTGGGAACCAAGAATGATACCCCGTTTATGGTCTCGGATGGCTCCGGCAAAAATCTCCGAAGCTGATGCACTCATTCTGTTTACAAGAACAGCCAAGGGACCTGAATATGCGATTTCGGGATTATCATCGGGATAGGTAGAGAAACTGTTTTTCGATGATCTGACGATAACCGTTGGCCCGGTTTTTATAAAAAGACCGGTTAAACTGGTTGCTTCGTGAAGAGCACCGCCACCGTTTTCACGGAGATCGACAATCACACCGTCCACATTCTCCGCTTTCAGTTCATCAAGAAGCTTTTTAACATCTCGTGTGGTGCTTTTATAATCCGGGGCACCATTTTGAAATGCATTGAAATCAATGTAGAAAGCCGGAATCGATATGACTCCGATTTTATAATTTCGATCTGTGTTCTTGATGGTGACAACGCTTTTTTTGGCAGCCTGTTCTTCAAGCTTAACCGTATTTCTCGTTATTTTGATTGTTTTTGTCTGATGATCGTCGGTTGAAGTTGAAGGAATGATTTTAAGGGCTACTACGGTGCCTTTTGGGCCACGAATCATTTGAACCACATCGTCAAGACGCCATCCGATGACTTCCACAAGGTCCCCTTCGTTCCCCTGGCCCACTGCTATGATTCTATCTCCCGCCTTGAGCAGGTTTGACTTGTCTGCAGGTCCTGCCGGTACGATCCTGACGACTTTTGTATATTCGTTTTCAGTCTGGAGAAGGGCACCGATACCTTCTAAAGATAAACTCATCCGGATGTTGAAATCTTCGGACGCCCGCGGGGAAAAATACTGGGTATGCGGATCATACATCCTCGTGAAAGAGTTCATATAGATTCTGAACGCGTCTTCACTTTTCATCTGACTTGCACGTGTGAGCTGATTTTTGTATTTCTTTCTGAGAGCTGTCTTGATATTTTTTTCCGGCTTGTCAGAAAGTTTGATGTTCAGGATGTCGTTTTTTATGCGTTTTTGCCAGATGCTGTTTAATTCGTTAATATTAACAGGCCACGGCTGATTTTTTCTTTCGATATCAAAATAATCGTTTTCGTTAAAATTAAAATTCTTGAAACAGCAATCAAGCTGATTGATGGAATATATCAGTCTTTCGATCATACGCTGTTGATAACGGTTAAAGATATCGTAGGCAGACTTAAGATTCCCATTTTTTAAATCGTTATCGAGTTGAGTCCTGTAAACGTCAAACTCTTTGATGTCCGATAAAAGAAGATAGCTTCGAGATCCGTCAAGGTCTTCAAGGTACTTATCAAGAAGATTTCGTGAAAAATCATCGTTGATTTTCATGTCTTTGAAATGCTTGTGTTCAAGATTTTTAAGGATATTGATGCTTGTTGCCGTGTGAATCTTTTCAGGGCCGAGGGGTTTGTAATATTTCTGGATCGTAAGGGTTTCAGCACTTGAACGAGGGGTATTTCTATCGTTTCCATCCGCGTATAGGAGGGTGATGGCTAAAAAGAAGGTTAATGCGGCCGAAAAAAAGACCTTTTGGGTTTTCATGAATATCTCCTTGGGGGACAGGATAATGAATCCAAGCGGAATCAGCTAAAATCAAATTTTTTGTTTATAACATAATTTTAATGCCATGGTGAAAAATATAATGCGGTTTAAATAAAAACTTCCTTCAAGACCCTATGGTTTGGGGTTTCCCGGAACCGGTTGGGGTATTACCCCATTAATTTAAAGGAATCATCTTATATACACTCAGAAGGTTTTTTTTTATGATGTGCACAAATGAACATTGTTTGTTCCAGTGATGCCATAAGAAATTCCATAAACAAATTGATTATCAGATCCGGAAAAAAGAGAGGTGGATATGCCGACACTAGAGGAAAGAATGGTTGAAAGTATCGAAGACCTTGAAGCAAGGCTTATTGAGCGCGAAGATGCGTTTGAAATTTCACCGAGGATGTCCGAATACATCGAAATGATGGAAAAATATCTCTTATCTCTGGAAGAACGTGTTGTGGCCATGGAAAAAAAACTCAGGGAAGATTATTATCCCATACACATCATAACAAATTGAACGCTAAGACGAATGATTGTAAAAGGGGGTTAAACCAGACGGTTTAACCCCCTTTGCTGTTTTTGAGGAGGAATATTCGATGATCAGGAATGGATGTATTCTTCGACGGCATCCACGATCGTTTCCCATGTCCATCGTCTTTTTTCATCATCTGTTTCAAGCAGTGTGATCCTAAAGCCCTTCCGGGTACAGCAGAATCCGGTCAGCGGAACTACACAGATTCCTTTCGCGGCAAGAAGGTAATAGACAAAACGTTTGTCCACTTCAACGCCTTTGACCTTTTCCTCTATATACTGTCGAACAGCCGGGTCTTGGATATCAAGTTTCTGATTCTGGTTAAGAATACCATCTTCAAAAAGAACGGCCATGTAAAAGGCACCTTTGGGTTTTATGATCTTTAACGCAGGAGTTTTGGTCAAAATCGTGTAGGCTTCTTCAACCCGGGACTCGAACATTTTCTTTCTGTGAGTCAGGTGATCGATATACCGAGGATCTCCAATGACTTTGGGTATGGAGTACTGGGGAAGGCTTGTTGAACAGACCTCGAGCATTTTAGCGCTGACGATGCTTTGAATATACTGTTTGAACATGGGGTATTTATCCTGATTGAACACTTCAATCCACCCGCATCGAGCGCCGGGCCATGGGTATTCTTTTGAGATACCGCGCAAGGCAACGCCCGGCACATCACCGATCACCTCGCTCAAATGTACGGTGGCTGCATCTTCATAAACGATATGGGCGTATATCTCATCACAGATCACAAACAGCTTGTATCTTCTGGCGATATCGACCATTTTTTCAAGAATGTCTTTGGGATACACAGCCCCGGTGGGATTGTCGGGATTGATGATCAGGATACCGGCAATGGCATCGTTGTATTTCACTTTGTTTTCAATGTCTGTCAGATCGGGCATCCAGTTGTTCTGGGGATCGAGCTCATAAGTCAGGTGGCTGTATCCCGAATGGGCGGCTTCAGCGGACGAATGCGTCGAATAGGCTGGAGAAGGACCAATGACACGGGCTTCACGCTTGAGAAATCCGAATATTTTTGCCACGGCATCTCCAAGGCCATTGAAAAAAACAATGTCATTCTTGGATATCTGACATCCACCGCGCTTGTTGACCTGGTCTGCAAGAAAAACCTGGGTGGATTCAACGCCCCTCGTTGCAACATAACCATATGTTTTATCATCAGATACAAGGTCGGTTATGATGTTTTTGATCCAGTCCGGAACTTTTTCCCCTTTGGTAATGGGATCACCGATATTTTCCCAGGTGATTTCAACACCCAGTTGTTTCAGTTCTTCTGCTACGGCTACAATTTCTCTGATTTCATATGATAGTTGCCTTGAGCCAGCGTGGACAATGTCTCTTCTCATGTTGGAATAACCTCAAACGGTTTTTTTTAGAATATATAAATGTCACAATTTTCAAAGCTTGTTAATTTATCAGCAAGACGATTAATTGTAAAGAATTGTTTTTCAAAAGTAATTTGATAATAAAACTTTTCAGGATGTTGCGCACTTAAACAGCAAAGGCGCAAGTCACTATCATGACTCGCGCCTTTGTTTAAAAATGGATAAGTCGAATCTGTCAGGTCATGTTATTATTTGGCAGCTTCCTGTTCAGCTTTGACTTTTTCAACAATTTTTGATGCGATTTCTCCGGGAACCTCATCGTAATGGGACAGCTCCATGGTAAACGTTCCACGCGCACCGGTCATGGAATTCAAATCCGATGCATACATGAGGATTTCGCTCATGGGGACATTGGCGTTGATGATCTGGTATTTTCCTTCGCTGTCCATTCCAAGAACCCGTCCACGGCGAGAGTTCAGGTCGCCCATGATATCACCGGTAAAATCATCAGGCGCGATGACCGAAACTTTCATGATCGGCTCAAGAAGGACAGGGCCCGCAGTCTCAGAAGCTTTTTTGAAAGCCAGAGCACCGGCAATTTTGAACGCCATTTCTGATGAATCCACAGCGTGGTATGATCCGTCATCCAGGGTGACTTTAAAATCCACGCAGGGGAATCCGGCGAGACAACCTCTCACGGCTGTTTCTACAATGCCCTTTTCAATGGCGGGGATATAGTTCCTGGGTACAGAGCCGCCGACAATGGCATCAACAAATTCGAATCCGCCGCCGCGCGGCAGGGGTTCCATCTGGATCCAGCAATCACCAAACTGCCCGTGACCGCCGGATTGTTTCTTGTGTCTGCCCTGAACACGGACTTTCTTTTTAACTGTTTCACGATATGGAACCTTGGGTGCTTTAAGAGCCATTTCAACATTGAATTTTCGTTTTACTTTTTCAATGGTGGCTTCAATGTGTATCATGCCTACACCTGAAACAAGAATTTCCTTTGTCTCTGCATTCCGTGAAAGATAAAGGGCGCTGTCTTCTTCCTGAAGACGTGTCAGAGATGAATATATTTTGTCTTCATCGCCTTGTTTCGTCGCTTCAACTGCAAATGAAATGACCGGTGCGATGGGCTTTGTTTTTTCGAATTCGATTTTGTTGTTGTCCGCGCACAGTGAATCGCCCGTAAAGGTTTCTTTTAATTTTGCGAAGGCGACGATAGTTCCGGGACCGGCCTGGTCAATGGTTTTCTGCTCTTTTCCCTGAAGGATAAGAAGCTGTGTGTATCGTTCTTTTGCGCTTTTATTGACATTGTAGAGAGAGCCGTCCTTCGTCAATGTTCCTGTAACGATCTTGAAAACCGAAAGTCTTCCGGCATACGGATCCACGATGGTTTTAAAAACAAAACCGGCAAGCGGGGCATTGGCGTCAACCTTGACTTCGATCTCGTTGCCTGAAGAGTCTTTGGCTTTGAAGGGTTTACGTTCAAGAGGCGTAGGCATGCAGTTTACGATGAAATCGCTGAGAAGATCCACACCGATATTGTGAGTCGCCGAACCCAGAAGAACGGGCATAAACTGCCTGTTTTTAGTTCCTGTCTGGAGCGCCTTGATCAGTTCGCTGTCCGCTATTTCTCCGCCTTCCAGATAACGTTCAAGAAGTTCGTCATCCGCTTCAGCGATGTTTTCTATCAATTCAGCGCGTTCAGCTTCAACATCATCCGCCATATCTGCGGGTATATCCGTGGCTGTGGCTTTTCCGTCTTTGTATACAAAGGCTTTGTTGGCGATAAGATCGACAACACCTTTGAAATCTCCTTTTTCACCTAGGGGCAGCTGAAGAAGAATGGGTTTGGGTTCCAGCTGATCCACAGCGCTCTGAAACGCTTTTCTGTAATCCGATCGTTCCTGATCCAGTTTGTTGATAAAAGCGACACAGGGTTGTTCGTTGTCTTTGGCAAATTGTACGGCCTGCTCAGTACGTACTTCAACACCACTGGCCGATTCGATAACCACGACAGCTCCGTCAGCGGCAGGCAGGCTTGTTTTTGCATCTGAAAAAAAGTTCTGATCACCCGGCGTGTCAATGAGGCTTATGATATTCTTTTTCCATTTGTACTGGTAAAAGCTGCTGTTGATGGACGCACTTCTTTTACGTTCCTCTTCATCATAATCCATGATGGTGTTTCCGTCTTCCACACGTCCCATTCTGTTGGTTTCACCGGAATTGAAAATCATGGCTTCAGCCAGAGACGTTTTACCGGCGCCGCCATGGGCGACCAAGGCGACATTTCTCACTTTTTCAGATTCAAGATTCATTCACAAACCTCCTGTTGGTATTGATTATTTGGCGCGTCGTGGTGTTCTAAATCCTAAAAAATATTTAACGTGCAATAACGGGTTGTTAAAACCAATGTAAACACCGTTTGCATAAAAATTTCTATCTATACCAGATATTCTCCATATATCAAAGAAATTATGAATTCCCTGTTTCCTTTTGGTCCAAGAACAGGTGAGGGGATCACGGCCTGGATATTGAGTTCCAGTTCTTTGAAGAACGATGACAAATCCGCAATCACTTCATCGTGCAGCCGAGGGTCTTTGACAACCCCGCCTTTGCCCACACGTCCTTTTCCCACCTCGAACTGGGGTTTTATCAGTGCAAGAATTCTTGCTTTGTCAGAGAGGAAGCCAAGGACAGCCGGCACAACCAGTTTAAGGGAGATAAACGACGTATCTATTGTCGCAAGATCAATCCGGTCATGAATCATGTCTCTTGAAAGATACCTGATATTGGTTCTTTCAATCGAGACAACACGAGGATCCTGCCTCAGTTTCCATGCAAGCTGTCCATACCCCACATCAACTGCGTAAACCCTGGACGCACCGAACTGAAGAAGACAGTCCGTGAATCCTCCTGTGGATGCTCCGACATCAAGACATACATGATTACAAATATCCATATCAAGATGTTTCAAGGCGTTTTCCAGCTTGAGTGCCCCGCGGCTGACATAGGGGAATTCCGGAGCTCTTACCATTATATCGGAATCTTCGAACACATTTTCGCCGGGCTTGTCCATCCGTCGGTCATCCACAAAGACATGGCCCGCCATAATGACAGACTGGGCCCGCTGACGGCTTTCACACAAACCTTTTTCAACCAGAAGGACATCCAGTCTTTTTTTAACGGTTTTTTGTTTTGTTTCCTTTTCAGACATGGTCAGAAACCAGACTTTTAGCTCTGTTTACGATGGATTCCGAATCAATTCCACATTTTTTCCTGAGTACAGAAGGTGAGCCATGCTCCACAAACGTGTCATCGATTCCAAGTCGGACGACAGTGACATCGTGGATGTCGTTATCGGACAAACATTCAAGGACAGCTGATCCAAAACCGCCGTTAATGACGTGGTCTTCCACGGTGATGATCCGTTTGATTTTTTTAGCGCACTCAAGAATAAGTTCTTTATCAAGGGGTTTGACAAAACGTGCGTTGACCACCGTTGAATGTATATGGTTGTGGAGAAGTTCGTCATGGGCTTTGACAGCGTCATTGACTGTTTTGCCAACGGCAAGGATTAAAAGGTCATTGCCTTCAGACAGGATTTCTCCTTTGCCAATGGCAAGAGGTTCGATGTCTTTGGGCATATCGATTCCGGTCCCTGCGCCTCTGGGATACCGGATCGCGATTGGGCCCGGATGATCCACTGCTGTTTTCATCATTCTGCGAAGTTCATTTTCATCTTTTGGGGCCATAACGACCATGTTCGGAATGATTCTAAGGTATGCAAAATCAAAAAGGCCGTTGTGAGTATGTCCATCTTCTCCAACGATTCCACCGCGATCAATGGCAAAAACAACAGGCAGTTTTTCAATACAGACATCGTGAATGATCTGATCGAAAGCCCTTTGTAAAAATGTGGAATAGATTGCAACCACGGGCTTTAAACCTTCCGTAGCCATTCCGGCTGCGAATGTGACGCCATGCTGTTCAGCGATACCCACATCAAAAAAACGCCCAGGGTATACTCTTGAAAATTCTGCAAGCCCTGTACCTTCAGGCATGGCCGCTGTAATAGCCACAATTTTCGAATTTTGCCCAGCAAGTTCGATCATGGTTTTTCCGAAAACCTGGGTGTAGGAAGGGACACTGTTACTGGTTTGTATTGCGTCGCCGGTTTCCACTTCAAAGGGCGCAACGCCATGGAACTGCGTGGGGTTCGTTTCCGCAGGGATGTAACCCTTCCCTTTGGTCGTTGTCACATGGAGAAGAATGGGTTTTGTTATGCCTTTGACGTTTTCCAGGATCGTTATGAGATGATCGAGATTATGACCGTTGATCGGTCCCATATACTCGTATTCAAACGCTTCAAACAGCATGCCCGGAGTGACGAAGGTTTTAAAGGATTCTTCCGACTTTTTTGCGAACTTATAGATATCGTCTCCGATCATGGGCAGGGATTTAAAAAACCTTTTGAATTCATCCCGAAGATCGTGAAGATATTTGGCTGAAAATGTTCTGCTAAGAAAAGAGGAGAGGGAACCCACGTTTTTAGATATGGACATTTCATTGTCGTTGAGAATGACGAGCTGGTTTTTCCAGTCTCCTCCGGCATGATTCAAACCTTCGAACGCCAATCCTCCGGTCATGCTCCCGTCTCCGATGATTGAAATGATTTTCCCGTTTTCTCCTTTAAGAGCCCGAGCACATGCGATTCCGTATCCGGCGGATATGGATGTGCTGCTGTGTCCGGTCGTAAACGCGTCGTAACGGCTTTCACAAATTTTCGGAAACCCTGAAATACCGCCAAGCTGTCTTAACGTTCCGAATCGGTTTTTTCTGCCCGTTAAAATCTTGTGGGCGTAAGCTTGATGCCCCACATCCCAAATGATTTTATCATGGGGGACGTCATAGACATAATGAAGGGCAATGGTCAGTTCAACCACACCAAGTCCGGAAGCCAGGTGTCCGCCCGTTTTGGACACGGTATCCACAATTAACGCCCTGATTTCCTCAGCAAGCGCTGGCAGATCAGAACGTTTCAATTTTTTCAGGTCTTTGGGGGTATCGATATCATCGATCAAACTCAATGGTCCAACTCCTTATGGTTATCCATGACCATTTTTTCATGGATTTTAACGTTTCCGTTCAACGATATATGTCGCTATGGCTCTCAACGGGTCAGCACGTTCATCAAAACGGGCCAGCTCGCTTAAGGCGGATTCAACGCATTCGCGGGCAAACTCGATGGATTGTTCAAGGCCAAGAAGGGAAGGGTAGGTGGCCTTGTTCAGGGACACATCCGTTCCTGTCGCTTTTCCCATGAGAGCCGGATCTCCCGTGACATTCAAAATATCATCGGCAACCTGAAAGGCAAGACCGATGTGCGAAGCGTACCGGTCAAGAGCTTCAAACTCTTCATCCTCGGCACCCGCAAGCAGAGCACCCGTTGTGACAGAGGCTCTGATGATGGCACCGGTTTTTAAATGATGTATGTTTTCAAGTCCAATGCGATCAAGACTTTTTCCTTCAGATTCCATGTCACGCATCTGGCCTTCAATCATTCCCTGATCCCCGGCGGCCCGGGCGATAATTTCAATGGTTCTGAGTATCAGGCCCGGTTCTTTTAAAGCGTAGGGGTCGGATGCAAGGACTTGAAATGCCAGGGTGAGCAGGGCATCTCCAGCAAGAATGGCCGTGGCTTCATCAAAGGCAATATGGCAGGTGGGTTTACCTCGTCGAAGTTCGTCGTTGTCCATGGCGGGCAGGTCATCATGAATCAGAGAATAGGTGTGAATCATTTCAAGAGCGCATGCCGTGGGTATGCATAGTTCAATATCACCGCCCAGGGCTTCTGATGCTGCAAAACAAAGAACTGGTCTCAACCTTTTTCCCCCTGAAACGAGGGAATATTTCATGGCTGATACAAGACGTCCTGAACCCAGCATAGGACGATCTATCATGGAAGTCAGTTGCTTTTCAAACCATTCACGTCTGGTTTGAAGGTACGTTTTTAAATCAAACATATTTTTTCCACCGGTCCATGGTTAGGGATATCAGCTTTCTCGGGCATTGAACGGGAATTCAGAAACATTGCCCTCTGCATCCTGAACGAGCATATTTATTTTCATCTCTGTTTCATCCAGTATTTTTGAACAGACTTTCGAAATTTTTATGCCTTCTTCAAATTTCTTTATGGATTCTTCAAGAGACAAGTCTCCGGATTCCAGTTCTGAAACAATTTTCTCAAGCTGATTCATAGACAGCTCAAAATTTTTTTTCGCCATGTTCCATAATCCTTTTTACGCCAGCGTGCAATCGGCCATGTGAAAGTATAATCTCAATTTCTTGACCATTCATAAGATCGTTTGTGTCTGTGATGATTCTTTCATCAGGAAGCGAACGGGTGACGCTGTACCCTCGGTCAAGAATGGCATATGGGCTTAAAGCCTCTAATTTTTCAAGTCGCCAAGCAAGCATCTCCCTTTTATGAATAATTTTTTTTTGCATGGTTCGAATCAGGCGTTGAACATTGTCATCAAGCCTCAACCGCCAGTCGATGATTTTTCGTTTGGGGTCTTTGAGTTTGCCACACAAGAGTTGAACCCGGTTCCTGTGATTATCGATACGAGAAACCATTCTTGAAACCATGGAATCTTTTTTCTGATTAACATGTGAAACAAGCTCGCTCATCAAAGGTGTTACAAGTTCTGCCGCCGCAGACGGAGTCGGGGCCCTTAAATCAGAAACAAAATCGCAGATGGTGTAATCTGTTTCATGACCCACAGCTGACACGACCGGGATAGAGGAAGCAACGACTGAACGTGCAAGTCGTTCGGAGTTGAACGCGGCAAGGTCTTCAAGTGAACCTCCACCGCGTGCGATGATGACCACGTCGGACAACCCTCGGCGATTCAGCATGTCCAGTGCCGAACATAAATCGCTTTCAGCCAGATCTCCTTGAACTTTAACTGGAACGACCTCCAGAATAACCGAAGGGAAACGCCTGGAAATGATGGTGATGATATCGTGAATCACTGCGCCTGTGGGGGAGGTGACAACACTGATTCGTTCCGGATATTTAGGGATAATTTTTTTATGTCGTGAATCAAACAGACCTTCCCTTGAAAGCCGCTCTTTGAGCTGTTCAAAGGCAAGTTGAAGTGCGCCGGTACCTTTGGGTTCCATGAATTCGAAAATCAATTGATATGTGCCGCGTGGTTCGTAAACGGAAAGACGAGCGATTCCATGAATCTGAAGGCCATTTTCAATTCGAAATTTCAAATGATTTGAAACGCCTTTGAAAACAATGGCCGAAACTTGAGAGCGGTTGTCTTTCAAAGTGAAATATAGATGACCTGAAGAGGGACGGCTGAGGTTGGATATTTCTCCCTGGATTCGGACAAAAGGGTACGTATTTTCCAGCAACGACTTGATTTCCGCCGTTAAGCTTGAAACCGTGTAAGCTGCAGATAAACTTTGTTTTTCTTCACGGTTCAAATGACATCCGCCTCAGAGCATGATTATGTTTAAAATTTTTGTAATCTAGCACAGATGCTGTGATTAAAAAAGATATTTATAATAAGGTCCAGGAGGATTCTGGCCTTCTTCTTTACCCGATTCTGCATAGAAGACCTTTGAGGTACATGCCTTCCGGAAAGTTGAGCGTGATGGCATGGTCATCCGACTGGTGCATGATTTTCAACAATCTGGCTTCACGTTTGGCATCGATGGCGGCATCAGCTACGATTTTCTGAAAAAGATCAGCAGAAATATGTCCTGAACACGAAAAAGTGAAAAGATAGCCTCCTTCTGTCAGCAGTTTCATGGCCAGAAGATTGATGTCCTTGTACGCACGTGAAGCCTTTGCAACATGATGCCCTGAGTGAGCAAACTTGGGGGGGTCCAATATAATAAGATCGAACGTTTTGTTTCCATCCCGAAAGGTTCTTAGAGTCTGAAAAACGTCCGAACAGACTGTGGTGTAAAGGGAAGGGGAGAACCCATTGATTTCAGCATTTTTATTCAATAGAGACAAGGCGTTATCTGAAACGTCGATATTGGTCACATGGGAAGCGCCTCCCATCAAAGCCCAGGTGTTGAATCCGCCGGTGTATGAAAAACAGTTCAGTACGGTTTTGCCATGGGAATAACAACTGAGAAGGTGGCGGTTCTCTCTCTGGTCAATATAAAAACCTGTTTTATGGCCTGTTTTGATGTCCACAAGAAAACGGACTCCATTTTCTTTGACAAGAACATGATCCGGGGGGCATTGACCCCAGAGAACACCCGATATTTTTTCAAGGCCTTCCTTTTCACGCGACTCTGTGTCCGAACGTTCGTAAATTCCTGTTATTCCAGTTTCATTTTTCAAAATTGATACGATGGTGTCTTTCCATGATTCCACACCGGATGATAGAAACTGACAGACAAGATATCCGTCATAACGGTCAACGATAAGGCCCGGAAGACCGTCGTTTTCAGCATTGATAAGCCTTATGGCGTTGGTAGAATCATCATCGATTGATGACCGTTTAGAAGAAGCTCGCCGAATTTGTTTTTCAAAAAAAGAATGGTCAATAATCTCATACGGATTGAAATCCCAGATTCGTATCCTGATCTGTGATTGGGGTGAAAAGGCACCGACACAAAGGTCCGCACCTTTGGATGACTGGATAAGGACCGTGTCACCGAAACCAGGATTCCCCTTGATTTTATCGATGGCCCCCGAAAACAGCCAGGGATGTTTTCGAAGTATTGATTTTTCCGCAGCAGATTTAACGATGACGCGAGCAATGGCTTGTGATTCTTTCATGGCAGTGTTCCAATGAATAGGTGAACGTACAAAAGACGGGATTTATATAAATGAAATGATTAACCTATACAAGCAGGAACTTAGCATTGAATCATTCAGTTATTTATGTCTGATAATGTATATTATGTAAACTTTAATCAACGATGGACGCTTTCCATTTCCACTTTAGTCCTCCCCCAGGTCATCAACGATTCTTTTCGAGAAATTCACGCAATGCGGGTACAATATACATATCATCATGTGGGAACTCCGAAATCGCATGTGCAAGAGTCTCGGCTTTTTCCTTTGTTTTTAAATGTTTGTCCATTATAAAATGCCACGATCCTTCGATCCGGCACAATCCGCTCCGGACATTCAGTCCTGGAATCCTGATATTTTTTTCATGAAGCGTTATACCCAGCTTCTCTGACAGTTCTTTGAGTAGTTTATAAAGTTCGTCGTATTTCATTGGTGATAACAACGGTGTTGCGCTTGAATTTTCAATTTCATGTGTTAATATTCTTTCAAAGCTTGTATATTCGCATTAAAAAAAAATCATGGTAGTCAGATATCATACTGATGAATAGAAATTAATGAAAAATCCGGAGGAATCATGAGAAACATGTCATCGATGGAACAAACCCGAGCAAAGGAGTATGTCAATTCATTTGTCGTCAATGTGTACCACTGGATGACCATAGGTCTCGCCATCACAGGCCTTGTCGCCTATGCTGTCATGACCAACGAGGTTTTTCAGCAGATCATTTTTGGAAGCAGGTTTGTTTTTTTCGGTTTGATCATCGCTGAGCTGGGCTTTGTGTTTTATCTGAGCGCTCGCATCGCAAAAATATCAGCAGGAGCTGCGACCACCCTCTTTCTTGTTTATGCCGCATTGAACGGTACTACGCTGTCGGCTGTCCTGATGTTGTACACCGGAGCATCCATTGTATCAACGTTTGCAGTTTGCGCGGCGACATTTGGTGTCTGCAGCGTCTACGGGATGGTAACCCGCAGAGATTTAACATCTATCGGTAATTTTATGATGATGGGTCTTGTGGGGATTATCATTGCTTCAGTGGTCAATATCTTTTTGAAAAATTCCGGAATGGAAATGATCATCAGCTACATCGGGGTTTTGGTATTTGTGGGTTTAACAGCTTATGACGCTCAAAAAATCAAATACATGGCCTTGTCACAGCCAGCCGACCTTGACAGCGGCACGCTTCGTAAAGGAGCAATCCTTGGTGCCCTCTCCCTCTATCTGGATTTCATCAATATGTTTTTGTTTTTGTTGAGAATTCTTGGTGACAGGGATTAAATGGCGGTTTTTGATCAGCTTCAATTATAAAAATACGACGGTTAAAGGTGAAAAACGTGATGTTTTTCACCTTTTTTTGTTTCCAGGTATCATGATGCGCCAATGGATGCCCTTACCGCAACTGATATTTCTTCACAAAAAGCTTCCGTTTCTTCAGCTGTTGGGGCTTCGACCATAACACGGCACATGTTCTGGGTTCCGGAATAACGAACCAGAACCCTTCCCTTCCCTTTCAGGCGTTCTTCCACTCGTTCAATGGAACTATGAATTTCAAAAACAGAGTTTATTTCCGGTTTTTCCCGTACTTCAATATTGATAAGCTTTTGCGGATAAACAGTCATGATGCGTGACAGCTGATGAAGAGGTTTACCTGTTAATCGGATTACATTCAGAATTTTCAAAGCGCTGATCAGACCATCACCGGTAGTGTGATGATTCAGAAAAATCATGTGGCCCGAATCTTCCCCGCCAACGACTGCGCCGGTTCGGAGCATTTCAATCATGACGTTCCGGTCACCGACTTGCGCCATTCGGTGTTTTATTCCATGCTCGGCCAGGCATGAACCAAGCCCCATGTTGCTCATCACAGTTGTCACAACTTCATGGTTTGCAAGTTGGCTGGTGTCTTTTTCATGTTTGGCGATCACGGCAATCAGCTGGTCACCTGAAATGACCGTTCCATTCTGATCCACGGCGATCAGTCTGTCAGCGTCTCCATCAAGGGCAAGGCCAAGGTCGGAACGGGTTTCCACAACTTTTTCGATCAGAGATTCAAGATGTTCTGAACCACAACCGGCATTGATGTTCACGCCATCCGGTTTGTTGGACAACAAGTTCACATCAAGATCAAGAGCGGTGAAAAGACGAGGTGCAATGGTGCTTGCTGCACCATTGGAACAGTCAACCACCGCTTTCAATCCTTTGAAGCTGATACCCGGCAGCAGGTTTTTTAAAAAATCCGCATATCGATCAAGTCCGTCAGGCAATTCAGTGATTCGCCCTGTTAACGAATTCTTATCGGATAATTCCGGGTTTGTCTCGCTGAGAATCGCGTGTTCGAGTTGGCTTTCCTCTTCAATACCAAGTTTGAACCCTTTCCCGTTAAACACCTTGATTCCATTGTCATGGTAAGGATTGTGGGATGCTGATATGACGACTCCGGCAACAATGTTTTCCATGGTTCTGCACAGGTATGCGACACCGGGTGTCGGAATGACACCTGCCAGTAAAACATCGACTCCCATGGATGCAAGGCCTGATGCCAAAGCATGCTCAAAGACGTCCCCGGACAATCGTGTATCTTTTCCTATGATTACTTTGCCCCCGCCTTTTTCATTAAAATAATGAGCCAAGGCCCGGCCAGTTCTCAAAGCGATATCCGCCGTCATGGGGAATGAATTGGCAAATCCCCTGATACCATCAGTTCCAAACAATTTTCCCATTATTTATCCTTTAATTTAATATATATAAATTAATTTATTAATGTTTTTAATTAAGTTTTATGCCGGATATCAATTGAGCGCTTTGCGTGTAAAAATCAGAGGTCAACGCTGAAAGCCACGCCGTTCCGACCACGGAGGTTTCGGGTTCAAGATTCTTGATTATTGAAATGTATTCTTTGGAATCTGATTGTTTCAAGACATCGTCAATACGATTCAAAAACGAGCGTCGGATGTGTTCTGTCGAAGCGGGTGAAGAATCCATGAAAAAAAGACACAGAGACTCAATCTGGTCCCATTTTTCAGTGGGGTTTGCGCCTCCAAATGCCGAATTTCCTGCCCTTGAAGCCTTTTCAAGGAATTCTTTAAGACGCTTCAATCGTTCCCGAATATTCAGCAGAAGTGTTTTTTTCAATCCATCCACAATTTCAGCAGGAAAGGAATCCGGAACAAACCGAATTCTAACATGGGAGTACCAGTTCATGAGTGCGACAAGATTGGCAATATAAAGGAGGTTGTGTCCGGTCACACGAGGTATGTTTTGAAAAACGCCCGGAGTATGTTTGATGTTTCCAGGCCTTGGAGCGCCACCGAAAATCAGGCGACCCTGATCAAGCTCATCTTTTCTTTGTATGGTTCCGGCCGCTATGACGTTACCATAATTGATTCTGCAGGGACCCACCATGCCTCCCTGACCTCCAAGAAAAATGGGCTTGCTGTTGATCATGACACCAGCTGGAACATCGCCTAAGAGCGATGCGGTGGCTTTATCCTGATTGGGTGTATAGTTGAAATGGATGTAAGAACTTCCCACTTCGCTGTGATCTTGACGGCTTGTGCCTCCTGCCATAAAACAATCACAAAAATTGATCAGGCTTCCAAGAGTGACAAAAGGAAACAGAATGGTCTGTTTCAAGCCCACCGTGTGCGCCACACTGGATTCCTCTTCGAGAATGGAGCCTTCACGAATATGGGCTCCGTATCCCACCACCACTTTGTTTAAAAAAACCGAGGATTTGACATAACCACCCTGGATTTTGACTTCAGGTGCCAGATAACAGTCCTCGATGGTCACAGGGCCTTCCTTGCCAATGATGCAATGGTCGCTGATGAAAGTCCGGGAACCGTATATCCTGCATCCTCCGTAAATGGTTGTCCCTTTGCATGATATTCTGTCAAGTTGAACTTCATCTCCGATTTCTACGCTGTATGGATCAGGAATATTTACTCCTTTATCCCGCAGGTATACCAATTTAGCTTCCGGTATCATAACAGTCTCGACATGGTTTTATGGAAAAAATATAACGAATATGACCTGATATCCTGTTTTTTAGCACTCATAATTTTCACTTGCACGAAAAAAAAATGCAACATAATATATTTTTCGTTTTTGTATTGCGTACATACACTTGTTAAGTCTTTTTATATATCATCTGTTAATGTTTCATTAAGATCGAGAAATAAACTATGTCCGTCGACAAACATGGAATCAGTCGTTCACCTGTGTGGAAAAAACTCAAAGAACACGCAGAATATATCAAACGTCCTGAGAACCACTTGAAATATCTTATCGCCAAAAAGGATCGTTTAAAAAATTTTTCACTGAAATCCGTCGATTTCTTCTACGATTTTTCTCGCCAGCGTGTGGACGACAAAGCCATGGATCTCTTGTTCGAACTCGCTGAGACAGCCGAAGTCCAAAAGAAATATCAAGCCATGATACGTGGTGAAAAAATAAACGTCACTGAAAAAAGAGCGGCTCTTCATACGGCGTCACGCAACCTGTCCGATAAACCTGTTTATGTTGATGGCATGGATGTCATGCCTGAGATTGAACATGAACGGCAAAAAATCAAGTTTTTTGCCGAACAGGTCCATTCTGGAGATATTCTGGGCTCATCAGGGAAAAAATTCAGGCATATCGTTGTCATTGGTATCGGCGGATCTTACCTCGGCACGGAATTCGTTTCCAACGCGTTGTTCGCCTTTGCGAAGAAAAACATCGAAATACATTTCCTGACCAATGTGGACCCCCATAATTTTGAAACTGTGAAAACACAGATCGATCCTGAAACCACCCTGTGGATCATCATATCGAAAAGCTTCACGACCGTCGAAACATACGCCAACATGGTTCATGCAGAAGAGTATGTAAAATCCTGCGGTCTTGATCCATCCAAACATTTTGTCACAGTGACGAGCAAGGGAAGCCCGGGAGATGATCCTGATAATCCCCTTCTTGCCACGTTTCATATGTTTGATTTCATAGGCGGAAGGTTCAGCGTGACATCGGCCGTGGGCGGTGTTCCCTTGAGTCTGTATCTTGGCTACGACCATTTTGAACGATTCCTTGAAGGTGCGGGAGAAATGGACATTCATACAAAATATGCTCCGATACAGGAAAATATTCCCCTCGTATCGGCTCTGATCGGAATCTGGAACAACAACTTTCTGGGTTATCAGGCCCAGGGAATCATTCCCTATGCCTCCCCTCTTTCCAAACTTGCTCCTCACATTCAGCAGCTGAATATGGAAAGCAATGGCAAATCCGTGACCATCAACAATTACGAACTGGACGAATCATCGGGTGTCATTGTCTTTGGTGAACCAGGCACAAACGCCCAGCATTCGTTTTTCCAGCTTGCTCATCAGGGCCATCCGTTTCCGATTGATTTTATTGGAGTCATCTCACCACAATACCCCCAGGGATCATGCCGTCCCAATGGAGTGACAAACCATCAGGAACTCTGGGCCAACATGATTTCTCAGGCGACGGCTCTTGCAGTGGGTAAGGATTCCGATGAAAAAGTCCGGTTTTTTCAGGGGAACAGACCTTCCTCAACCCTTTTGCTGAATGATCTTTCACCCACCAACATTGGACGACTTCTTTCATATTACGAAGCACAAACCGTTTACAAAGCCTTTGTCTGGGATATCAATCCCTTTGACCAGTTCGGGGTTGAGCTGGGCAAAACCATCGCCAACGATCTCAGGAAAGAGATCGCTCGTAAAAACTGCTCGAACGAACACAGCTTCGAATGCATAGATCCCATCACCCGGTTTTACCTGGATACGATGTTCAAAGGCAAACTCTGATCGTTTGATTCTGGGTGACATTTACACATTAAGAGGAGAAAAGAATGGGTGATTTTTCCGTTCCTTTGATTAAACCACGTGAACCCGCCGCTTACTACAAAAAACTTTTCGACCTTGCTCCTCTGGGTTATGTGACGATAAACAATAAGGGTTTGATTCTTGATGCCAATCTTGAAGCAGCCCGGATGTTTGAAAAGACAAAGAACGATTTGTTCAAACAACCGGTAAACCGATTTATTTTCAAGGACGATCTGGAATCCTATCAGGCCCATCAGAATCGATTTTTTCAAGATAACACCGCTTTCAACATGGAACTGCGTATCATCAAAGATAATGGTGCCATGTTCTGGACAAGGATATCTACGGCCATTGGAAGCGATGGATCCGGCGAACGTATTTGTCTCATGTCATTGTCTGACATCTCCGATATTAAAAATGACATTCGGTCTCTGAACGATGCGGTGGATAGATACAGGGTTTTGATGGATCTCGCTGTAGACGGTATTCTTCTTGGCAATCATGAAGGCTACATCACTGAAGCCAACGCATGCATGTGCAACCTGATCGGCTTACCGCGTGAAAAGTTTGTCGGAAAACACATCCGAGAGTTGAGTTTTACACCGGAGAGCATGGCAAAAGCTCCATTTCGATTCGATTTGCTTCTGGCGGGTGAAACGGTGGTCAGTGAAAGGGTTATATCACGGCCCGATGGTGCTGAAATAACAGTGGAAGTCCGAACAAAAATGATGCCTGACGGCACCTATCAATCCATTTACCACGACATTTCCCATCGAAAAAAAACAGAAGAAGCCCTGAAAGAAAATGAATTATTTTTACTCCAGTCTCAACGCGCAGCCCACATCGGCAGTTATGCAACAGACCTTAAAACAAGGGTATGGAAAGCTTCTTCAGAAACCCACAACATATTTGGTATTGATGATAATTATCCCCACACACTTGATGCATGGGCGGATCTGATACACCCCGAATCACGTGACGATCTGGTACGGTATCACCATGAAGTCGAATCGGAAAGAAAGAGATTCGATTTCGAATACAGAATTATCAAGCATAATACAGGTGAGGTCCGATGGGTACATGGCTTGGGTGAGCTGGAATACGATCATCTGTCGAATCCCATCCGCATGACCGGAACGATTCAGGATATCACGGAACGAAAGAAGGCTGAAGATTCTCTCCGAGAAAACGAGGAAACATACCGGACAATATTTGAAAATACCGGGACATCAATGCTTCTTATCGAAAACGATATGACCATCAGTAAGGCCAACAATCAGTTTATCAGAAATACTGGCATGTCCCAGAATGATATTGGCATAAAAAAATGGACAGATCTTGCCCACCCTGATGATCGTGAATTGATGTCAAAGCAGCACACACTGCGAAGAACGTCACCCGGTTCGGGTTTATCTGCTTATGAAGTGCGGTACGTGACGCTTCAAGGTGAACTGCACTATGCTTTGCTGAATATTCAGCTTATTCCGGGGACACAACGGAGTGTCGCCTCCTTGATCGATATTACCCGGAGAAGAGAGGCTGAAAAAAAATTAAAAGCCAGTGAAGAAAAATTCAGAAACCTTGCGGAGTCCAGTCCCCTTGCCATCATGCTTCATCAAGGAGATAACTGGATTTATGCCAATCATTCAGCAACCGTCATTTCAGGTTATACGGAAGAAGAGCTTTACAATTTGCATTTTTGGGATTTCGTACACCCTGATTATAAAGATCTGATCATTCAAACCGGTCGCAACAGGCAGGTGGGTAAAGATGTCCCAAAGGCATACGAGTTTAAAATCATAACGAAAAACGGTGAAGAAAAATGGGTGAGCCTTACCGGAAGCAGGATACAGTATGAAGACAAACCCACAGCCTTGATCGCCGTCATCGATATCAGTGAACGAAAACGTTCGGAAGAAGAGAAAAGTGTACTCGAAAAACAACTTCAACAAGCCCAGAAAATGGAATCCATCGGAAGACTTGCTGGCGGTGTCGCCCATGATTTCAATAATATGTTAGGAGTTATCATCGGTCACACCGATCTTGCCCTGATGCAATCGGATCCCACACACCGTCTTCACTCCAACCTGACCGAAATAAGAAAAGCCGCTGAACGCTCAGCTGATTTAACAAGACAACTTCTCGCTTTTGCGCGTAAACAGACCATTTCACCCAAAATTCTTGATCTGAACGAAACGGTTTCAGGCATGCTGAATATGCTTTGTCGACTCATTGGCGAAGATATTCATCTTTTGTGGGAACCTTCGCCTGCACTCTGGGAAGTCAAAATGGACCCATCCCAGATCGATCAGATTCTCGTTAACTTATGCATCAATGGAAGAGACGCGATTGATGGTGTGGGGAAAATGACCATCGAAACAGGCAACAGCGTTCTGGATGAAAGCTATGGGACTACCCATGCCGGTTTTACTCCCGGTGAATACGTCCGGATTTCAGTAAGCGACAATGGCTGCGGAATGGACAGAGAAACGTTGAGCCAGATATTCGAGCCATTTTTTACAACGAAAGGAGTCAATAAAGGTACCGGGTTGGGATTGGCCACTGTTTATGGGGCTGTCAAGCAGAACAACGGATACATCAATGCCTACAGTGAACCCGGTCATGGTTCGACGTTCACAATTTACCTGCCCAGGCATAAAGGAAAATTCGAACATGTCAGGAAAAAAGGTGTGGTTGAAACAGTTCCCGTGGGCCATGAAACCATTCTGCTGGTAGAGGATGAACCTGCCATCCTTGAAGTGACCACCATGATTCTTGAAATTCAGGGATACAAGGTTCTAACTGCCGGAACTCCGGGAGAGGCCATTGATCTTGCAAAGACGTACTCCGGCATGATCCATTTGCTTCTCACCGATGTTGTCATGCCGGAAATGAATGGCAGAGAATTGGCGAAAAACCTTTTGTCCATGTATCCTGACTTGAAACGGTTGTTCATGTCAGGATATACCGCTAATGTGATCGCCCATCATGGTGTTCTGGACGAAGGTGTTCACTTCATCCAGAAGCCGTTCTCCTCAAAAGAACTTTCTGAAAAAATCAGGGAGGCGTTGTTCGATGATCCAGCCTGATATTTTTGATGACGCTGGCCGGATTAAAGCTTGAACGTCACCCATGGATCTGAGTAAAGCCCATAAAGGCTGTATATTTCAAGATTTGTCAGGTCGAACAGACTGACTGAAGACTCTACCGGCTGATTGATATCATCTCCATAATAACCGTAATTTGGCGGATGAAGAAAATCGATGAGCATGCACCCGGTTGCAGTGTCAATTTTACCGTAAGCCAAAAGGCAAAGGTCAACCAGTGTATCGTAACGCCATGTGGAATCGGGTATGGCATCTGAAACCGATGCGTACATGGCAGGAATCAAAAAGTGATTGGTGGTGACAATCATGTCTTTTTTCGTTTCGACCTGATCAGGAGTTCCGAACCATGAAGCCCAAGCCGGTTGTTTGTAATCCATGGCCCGGACTTTTTTCATGTTTGCCGTCACTTCCACTGTCGCAGCACCCTTTTCCTGACCTATTCCGTCCGCAATGGGAAACAACCATGATACACCCAATTCTTTTTTCGTCAGAAAACCGATGCCCTGACTGAGTTCACTGGCGTACTGTAGCACATAACGGTTGATCATAAGTCCACCCATGCCGATTTCAGAAACATTGCAATTCATGGCAGGAACCATGTCGATACCGATTCCAATGCCCTTGTCGTTCATCCCGGCGGCCGTCCCAACAAAGGATGGAGCCATGACGCTTACGAAACGATTGCCCTTTTCAGGGACATATTCAATGAGCAGGCCGTACTTGTAATAGACTCCATTGGCAAACATAAAATCCCTTCCCATGAGTGTCCTGCCGTCTGTGGTTGCATTTCCGGCTGCCACAAAAGCATTACAGGCGTGCGGGACTGTCATATAGGAGCTGGCCACGGGAAGAAAAGGCGCGATAACAGGATAACCAAGAGCCAATATGGCATCGAAAGCCATATTGTTCATCATGACGTTTTTAAAAGTCACCGGATAGCCCGCATCATTCGCACCGTCGACAATCCCGTTCATTTCCTCAATGAATTCCTGCGGGATGTCTTTGTCTCTCATAGATTTTTCTACAACACCGTATAAAAGATTAACCAGAAAATTAACCCCTTTTTCGCCTCCAACATATTTCAGGAATTCTTCAAGGGTCATATCAAGGTTTGCCATGTGAATGATCAGGCCTCCCCAAAATTCGTATGATGCCATGTGATAAACACCTTCCCCGCAAAGAAAACCATGCTGATATCCCATTTCATAAGGATTCCCTTCCAGGTGCAGTCTTTTTTTCCCATCCATGTTTTTCGTCAAATACCCTTTGCCGTCGGGTGAAAAAGTAATATCTGTAAAGGTGTTCAGATTTGAGTATGTGTAATCATGAATCAGGGGCTCCACCCATTCATACTCATCGCAAGCGGTCAAAAACAGTGTACAGCATACCATTGAAAACAATAAAGCAGTGCGCAAGAAACCCATGGTTCGTCTCCTTTTCATCTTGTTTATTGTTTAAGCGTTATTGACCGGGAAAACCGTCAGGGTCAGTCTGGCGTAGCATTGACATCCGGCCATGAATTGATCAATCGTTAAAAACTTAACGTATCGAACCTGGAATAAAAAGGATGCAACCGGCCAAAAAAGGATCGATCTTGCCAGGATTGAAAAAATCGGACTTATCATGGTCTGTATTGACAACATCCCTGAATTATTTTAGTTTTGATCATTATTTTACATCTGCATATCATTACCACGACGACCCAGAACAACAGGAGAGTGTGATTTCAATGGATGACACATTGATCCCGGCAGACAGCGCACGCTGGCTTGTCAACCAACTGATTCAATCCGGTATATGCCATGACGGCCTTCTTTCCGGAACAGGCCTCGATATGGCCTGGCTCAAGCAGCAGGATGCAAGAATATCCATGTCGAAATATGTTCGTATTGTTGAAAACGCACTTTCATTAACCCGTGAACCTGCCCTTGGACTTACCGTTGGAAAGAGCCAGATGCTTTTTGAATACGGTGTCTGGGGATATGCGATCATGAGCTGTTCTACGGCTGGGGAAGCCATGAATGTCGCCTTCAAATACTGGGAACTTAACGGGGCACTTGTCGATGTGAACATTGAAATGGGTGAGGACCGTATTTTCTGGTCCATCTCTCCATCTTTTAGTCTTAAAGATGAAAAAATTATTCGTTTTGCCATTGAAGAATTTATATCCACAACAGTGGTGGCCTGCTCGTTCCTGTTCGACAAACCCATGAGCGCCCTACGTCTCGATGTTGCCTATTCCAGACCTGATTACGGTGAACGCTACAGTCAGATGGTTCAATGTCCTGTTTACTTTGATTCAAAAAAAACTGTTCTGACTCTTGACAGGAAGATGATGACCTACCCTACGGTCACTGGTCACGCCGCCATGAAAAATCACTGTGAAAATCTATGCCGGGAATTATCCTTGAAGCTGTCAAAAGCGGATCAGCTGATCAGTACAGTACGCCAGGTTGTCATCCAGTCCATGGGACGATTCCCCAAAGCTGAAGATGTGGCTCAGGTTCTATCAATGAGCCCTCGAACATTTTATCGTCGCCTCCAGGAACGAGAAACCACCTATCAGACCATATTGGATGAAGTCAGGGCGGAATTGGCTGTCAGATACCTGAAAGACACCCATTTAAGTGTGGATCAGGTATCCGATCTCATTGGTTTTACGGAAACGACGACCTTCAGAAGAACGTTTAAGAAATGGACGGGATACAGTCCATCAGAATTCAGAAAAGAAATAATGGCATTATAGAAACACGGATGCTTTTATCGGTTCAGTTCAATCAAATGCCGTTTCAATAAAACATTTGCTTGAAAAAAATCCTTCTTTTTTTTCTTCCTGACGGAGCGGTATGTTCGGTGAGGTTTGAATACTTTCAGAAACGTCATTCCTGGGATAGATGAGTTCATGAGAACCCAGCAGTAATGATTCACCCGGTTTTTTTTCGTTATAGCCGATAATCAGGTTGCCCGAACCGTTTTCTTCACCCTGCGTTGTCCCGGTGCCGTTTACGATCTGAAGATTTGCCCCGCTTATGACAATGGTATTTCTGTTTCGTGACACGCCTTCAAAAAGAGTGGTCAGGGCATTGATTCTGGTGTCCAGTTGTTTCGTAAGGTCCAGCTGTTTGTTCATGTTTTCTTCCATAAGTTTCAGCCTGTTTTCAAGAAGGGCCAACTGGTCAAACTTTTTTTTGTTTTCTGACTCTTTCTGGCTCTGTTCATTAATTTTTGATTCAAAAGCCTGAATGTCATGTGACAGAGACTTCAAAGCATCACCTTGAGTCGTTAACTCTGAACGCATTTTTTCGATTTTTTCGGTGCTCGATTCAAGAGCCTTTTCAACATCCTTTTTTCTGGCGATTGAAGCGTCGATGTATTCGGCTTTGAGGCGACCTGAACTAATCTGGTCAGCACTGATCTTACCTTCTCTGACAATCACTTTTTCTTTTACAACACGCTGATTTTGAGAAGACTTGTCGGATTCTGCATCGGGAAGACAGTCATCGACACCGGCACGCCTGAAATACCCGCAGAAATCTTTTACCGATCCGGCCCTGTAATCATCCATATCGCTTTTACCAATCCATTTGACATATCGTGATGTATAACGACTTAGTCCATCTTTTCCGTTTCCTTCGAAAAGAAGACCATAAATAGCCGGATTCGTGGAAAAGCGAGAACTTTCGATGGGCCTGAAAAACACTTCGAAACTGATCATGATATATTTTGAATTGAGCGTGTAAATATCAAGAGGTTTCTCTAATTTCACATCTCTTTTCTTTTTTTCAAGCTCCTGAGAACGAACTTCTTCCTTGGCTTTGTCGATCAGTGAAAAATTGGATTGCTGTTTTTCTTTTCCGCCGGGAAGCAGCTGGATATAGGATGTGTATCCTTTAACGGGTTCGCAAAGTCCTGTTTCATTTTTTATGGGAATAAAAATCACAGACAAAAAGATCGTTAAAACCACCCAATGTTTCATGCAGTGCCTCCGGAACACGAGTTTATTCTTTGTAAATATCACTGTTTAGAAGATTCTTCATTAACTCAAGGAGAGCCTTGTTTTTCTTTTCCTTTAATTCAAGATGTGTTTCATTTGACGCTGATTTTTCAAGTATGGACATGATGTCGACAAATTTGAAATCAACAGCCACACTCCCGTCTTCCTGAATAGATTTAACCGTTACACCTGTCGCATTTTTTGGAATCAATTTGAAATCGCCAAGCCTGAAAGCGGTTCCAAAGCCGTTATCCCTGCAATCCGACGAATTATCGGTTTTTCCTGTGCAAACCATGTAGCCTTTGACACTTTTCTCAAAAGGCTTCCACATAATGATACCTGCCCCCCTGTTCAACCGCTCGTAAGAAGCCAGGGCAGTGAAAGAACTCATTCGAATTTCCTGTGATGAATCTTTCAAGGATTTGAACAGCAGAATATAGGTCTTGTCCAGGCATTCCGAAGGATCAAGGTTTGAAAGAGCCTGGGCGGCACTTTCTCTGACCAGAGAAGATTTATCATTTTCGAGTATGTCGACAATATAAGACGTGGCTTCCTTTCCACCGATACGTCCAAGTGCAAGAATGGCCGAACTCCTGATTTCAAAACGAATATCCGTGAGCTGATCCATGAGTGCAGGAACAGCATCTTTTGCATCTGAACCCATAGTTCCCAAAGCGGCCATGGCATCCATCTGTACGTATTTATAATGGACATGAAGATTTTTTCTGTTTTTGACAACATCGATTAACGCAGGTACAGCTGATTTGGCCTTGACGCCCATTTCAGAAATGGCTCTTGCCGCATTTCTCGCCATGTCGACACCGGGATTCGTCAAATCATTCATCAGCAACCTTATTTTAATATCATCCGGTGTCAGCGACACTTTTTTAAACAAAGAATCCCAGACAGGCTTCATAGGGATATCTTTATCAGCAGGGATCATCATATTTCGAAGACCTTCACTTGCCGTGTTTCTGACCTCAAGAACACTGTCATTCAATGAATTGATCATGAATGGAATGGATTTGGCGATGATGCCAGTTATCACGTCAATGCCCTGCTCCGATAATTTTTTAAACTGGTCGATCTGGATTCTGATCAATTGCTCCACCTCGACTTTTTCTTTGGTGAGGGCGTCTTCAATTTCCTTTGGAGCTTTTTCAAATGGTGTCAGAGCGGTCGCCAGAGGCTCGATGATCAGGCCAAGATTTTTCAAAGACTTCAAACGCATTTCCTTGTCCACATCTTCAGTCGTGTGGCACAGCGACGCCACAACTTCTTTCATTCTTTCAGCCTTTTCCACAATTTGTTCGGCTGATTCTATTCGAACAGCGATATCACCCTTTTCGACCGAGCTTATGGTTTCAGGAACTGCTGCCAGTTCCTTGTCAATATAGGGTGACATGGCCATAAGAGCAAAACGACGGTTGGACAATTCGAAACTCTCAAGTTGTTTTAAAAAACGTTCGATATTTTTTGAGTTGATGGCCGCTTCGGCTTCATCATCGTCAGGTTTCGAAGCTGAAACGGGGGCCTCAACGTCCTTGGCCTCAGTGGATTCAAATTTTTCAGAAGTTTTAATACCCTCTGATGATTCAAGAGAAGTTGCCGGAACCGATTCGACCGTATCGGCCTTAACTTCTTTCACAGGGTGTGGATCAGAAGTTACATTGACATTTTTATTCTCTGCTGGTGTTGGTGTTGGTGTTGGTGCAGGTTCGATATTCTTGTGCGAATCATTATCTACTGGCTGATCCTCAACGATAACCGAAGGATTATTAATATCCAGCTTTTCTGGTTGATCTTGACCCTTGTCTGTTTCGATTTTTTCTATCGATTCTTCGATAATTTTGGGTTTTCTTTTGGAGTTGAGTATGAATTTTTCAGCGATCTTACGTACTTTTCTCACAGGATCGCTCAAGGCTGTATTCATGGCCGCTGACGTGTTACCTATCATTTCCCTGATGACGATCAATATATTTTTTGCCGATTGAGAAATATTCTTATCCGTATCAGGGGAAATTATTTCAAATTTCTCAAGGGGCTCAACGGTAATGATGATCTGATCATAGATGACGTACAAGGAAGAAAGGGCCTCATACCTGACACGGGAATCGTAATCACGGCTTGAATTGACAAGAGATTCAATGACGGGTGACAGACTCATGGCCAGATCGTCAATTTCAGACAATCCCTTGGTGGTCTTTAAAACATCTCTTTCATCCAGCGATCTGACGTATGCTTCCATGTATCTGTTTTTAATGGGCGTCAGTTTGCCCAGGGCTTCCGCACCCTTTGCTCTGATTTTGGGATCAAGGTTGTCCAACGCCTGAAACGGTTGTTCCTGTGACTCATCGGGGTTAATTAATCCGGTGGCACCATTGTTCGTGAAACCTTCGATAGATTTGCAACCTGAGAAATGGAATAAAACTAAGACAAGAAAAAAAACAATGATGTAAACCCTGAAACAAACAAAATAGTTATTGAACTCTCTGACTTTCACCATACCCCACTGCCGTTACCTGTTGATTTGAACATGACTTTTTTTCAAAGCATATCGACCCTGGTATACTCTTATAAATTTCATAATGTTTCCCATGGATCTTGCGGTTTTTCGAAAACATATCAGAGCTGTTTCAACAATGCCATGTTTTTATTGCAAACTCCGACACTTAAAGAGGTGCAATTTATCCTTGCTCAGAGTGTAAGGTCCGGAATGAATATGAAACAGGAAATATCAGGATTGTTGAATTTTCAAATCATGTTCTTTTTTAATAACATTGTTTAAGCGAAGGTTTTGTCTTTGTCAACGGCTTTCTATGACCTTTTGCATTCGATAACCCAATCATTGATTCATTGTATCGATGTTGCCCTTTCAAGAAGCAAAGGTTTTTTTTATTTGTGACTCTCATGATAAAAATGATATGGATATAAACTTTTTTAATCTCTATTTCATAATTTTTAAAAAATATGCAAAACTTACATGACTGAAACATCAAATGATACATTTTGCTAAAGAAAACAAAGCCCTTTTGTTCATGATCGCATTTTTTCTTTTTGTCCTTGAACTTCAGATTTTTATCAGCGCTGTCATGAAATCCGGGGATCATTCAAAAATCCAAGTTCTTAACACACAGAATGAAGTGATCTACGAAAGCGACGAAAACAAGCTCTATCAGTTTGACCGTTACTATTTTGAAAAAACGTTCGGCCCTCTTGACACCTACAAAAAACGTAGACTTGACATCAATCGCCCATTCCCATTCAGGGGATGGATTATATCTGCGATCGGTATTCCTGTAGGATTCATGCTCGTTCTGGGTTTTATCGTCAAGGCATGGGCTGTTTTTTTTAAAGGAGAAAAACCGACCTACGATCATTCAGATGGAGACTTCGTACACCCCCCCGAAAAAAAAGAACCCGTCGGACGAATCGAGAATTTGATCCATACGGTCAGCAAAATGAATATTTTCGTTCTGGGTTTTTTTATCGTTGCAACCCTTTTTTTGTATTGGGTTCTTCCGGACATGATTATGTATATCAGCCGGATGGGATTGGAGACCATCATTCGCTTTAAATGGTTTTTTATTTCGGTTTTTTTATGCTTTGCCGCACTTTTCGCATGGTTCATCTACCTCAGATACCTTCTTGCTCGAAAATCAATTGAGAGCCGAACTGAAATTGAAAAGATGAAACTTCAAATTATTCATAACAGTTCCGGCAATGAATTTTCACAAAAATCGCTTGCCATGAATGGGGATGATGATAAATGATTAAAAATCAGTTTAATTCCGAAACAATGACATGGTTTAACTATTATCCATAAATCTTTGGATTTGATAAAAAATACTTTTCAAAGGAATAACCGTCCTGTATAATCATTTAAAATTTCATCCATGACTTTTTTTTAAAGTTTGGCGTCTTGTATACATAGCCTGAAATACACATCTGATAAAGTAATGAACCCATTACATCGTGTATCATTCCACTGAATAACAGGCCTAAATCGCACTATTTCATAACGATATAAAAAAAAATTGAAAGCATTCGTCACTATGGCGATTACGAACATCTGAACAGAAATTATAATGACGTCCTGTATTATCTTATCAGTCAGAGGAGTTCATGACGATGAAAGTTCTTATTGCTGACGATCACGAAATTGTCAGGGAAGGTCTCACCCGTTTAATCAACAGACAATCAGACATGAGCGTCATTGGCTACGCGGAAAACGGTTTAGACGCATTTTTTAAAACAAAATCACTTGAACCTGATATTGTCATCATGGACACTGGAATGCCTGTTTTGAGTGGTCTTGATGCTCTTCCACTGATTCATGACGCATCACCACAGACCAAGATTATTATTTTTTCGTTGAACAAAAACGATGAGTACGTTCACAAATCCTTTACAGCCGGTGCTCTGGGTTACGTTCTAAAGTTGGCACCGAGTCAGGATGTCATAGATTCTATCCGTGCGGCTGAACGCGGTGAGAGATTCATAAGCCCGGTAATACATAAACGTGTTTACGAAAAATACATCCACAATATCGCGTGTGCTGATGAAAAATGCCCTTACGACCTGCTGAGCAATGATGAACAGCAGATTTTCAGAATGCTGGTACAAGGGTGCCGGTATGAAATTATTGCTCGGGAAACGTTCCGCACTGAAATCCAGGTCGAACAATGCCATATGGATATTTCAAAAAAAATCGGGATTTCAGACCTTCACGAGATGATTAAATATGCAGAACAAATCGGGGTTCTTACCCCTGAACCCTGGAATGGCTGATACATTTTCATGATCGTTTATTTTTTTCTTTACACTGCACACCCCAACCATTATATGATTGTTAAAAAATAATTTCGCACTTTCTAAGCATCATGGGTCGTGCCCCCCTTCAACAATGTTGAAATTCATGTGTAATAATGAATAAGGAGATGGAAAATGAAAACAAAACAAATCATTTTTTTGTCTTTGATCATGCTCACCATTACAGTTATTTCAGCTTACTCTGGCCCCAAAGAACTCTCTGAAAACCAGATGACCGATGTTACGGTTGACGACACCATTTCAGATAACGACCCAAAAAAATCAGAGGTCACTGACGATGCGAATAAAAAGGTTCCGCCCTCTTCTAAAGTCATCAACATCATAAAAAACCCGGTTGACGACCCAGTTGAATTGAACAAAGGGGAAAACATCCGTTTTGAAAATCAGGCGGCGGAACAACGGGTTAACGATCAGATCAGAGACTCGCTCAAGGGAATACCTCCTGGGAATTAATACAGACAATCCGTTATCGTTCATGATCAGCACATCACTTTGATGTGCTTTTTTATTGACAAAACCTGATGAAAAAAGACATGGTCATGACGTATCGTTCAAATGACAACAAATCAGTCATAGACATTCTAATAATCATTAGAATGAAATTGGAGGCAACCCATGACACGTCGGGTTATTTTTAACAAAAAGGGGGGCGTGGGCAAAACCACCATCACATGCAATCTGGCCGCCATCAGTGCCGAGAAAGGCAAAAAAACGCTGGTTATCGATCTTGATCCTCAAGGAAATGCGAGCAATTATTTACTGCATGGCCGATTTGAAAAAGCTAAAGAAGAAAAAAAAACAATTTACGATTTTTTCAAAGCTTCCATTGACGGTGCGAATGCGTTTGGTTTCAATCCTTTTTTCCCAAGAATCGACCGGTCTGAAAAAGACCTTACGCATTATATCCACCAGACGGCTTATGATCGCTTATGGGTTATACCATCACATCCTGAACTCGCTGACATTGAAAATCAGCTTGTGAACAAACATAAAATTTTTAAACTCAGAGATGCGTTAAATGGCATATCCTCTTTTGATTCAGTGTATATAGACACACCTCCTGCCCTTAATTTTTACAGCCAGTCAGCACTCATCGCCGCATCGAAATGCCTCATCCCCTTTGATTGCGACGCTTTTTCCCGTGACGCGATTTACGATGTTGGAAAGCATATCGGAGATATTCAGAACGACCACAATCACGACCTCGCCGTAGAAGGCATCGTGGTCAATCAATTCATGCCAAGAGCGAAGCATCCTCAGGAAATCGTCGAATCTCTCAAGGCTGAAGGATTACCTATCCTTGATTCCAGACTCAGCTCTTCAGTGGTGATCCGAGAATCTCACCATACGTCTAAACCGATGATATTCCTTGATCCCAAACACAAGCTGACCAGTGAATTCGTATCCCTTTACCATGAAATTGAAACGGTTCTTTGATTACAAAACAGGATGAAGTTGAAAAAGTGGCGCGCCCGACAGGATTCGAACCTGTGATCTTCGGCTCCGGAGGCCGACGCCTTATCCACTGGGCCACGGGCGCTTTATTATGATGAAGAAAAAATATCCTGAAATCTATGGATCAGTTACTTTGAACGCCGTATTCTTAACCTCTAATTAAAAAGGGATCAAGTATTATTTCAAACGGCGACATATTTTCTTGCCATACCCTAAAATGTAACTGAAAAAGATAACGATGACTGAATTATTCAAATTTCCTATTTAAAAATAAACGTTCAGCAAAGAAAGACACAGGAGACGGTTATGGATGAAACAAAAATATCAATGATAAAAAAATTAACGCCATTTGTTTCAGCTTTGTTGATAACTTTCTTTAATCTTTCTGGCGAGGCATATCCTGGAACATCATTTAAACGGATGAATGAACCCCATGAAAAAGCATTTTCAATCCTGGTTCCATCGGGATGGAAACTCAATGGCGGTATTTTTCGTGTTGATCCCAATCACGTGGGAGGTCCATTGAATTCCATGGAAGCCAAATGCGATCTTTCAATTAAGAAAGACAATGCCGGAAGCGTTGAATTTCGCATACACCCCGATATAACCTACGCTGTTCCGGGTATCGGTGGAGGATTTTTTCCAGCAGGTTCGAATTATCAGGGAGCCCAGGTTAGGCCGTATGAAAATGCACCTGAATTTGTAAAAGGTCTTTTTAGAAGCATGCGAAAAAATGCTAAAAATCCTAACTTTCTCACGGTCAAACGATTACCGGGAGAAATCAGATCCATGAACACAGGAATGGCATACATGAACACCCTTCTGGCTCAACTTGGAATGGCTGAAATGCGATTTGAAGCCGATGCTGCGGCTGGTGTCGTGGATTATACCGAAGGTTCGACACGTTACAGGGAAGTCATTCTTTCAGGTATTGTCAACATGCGCGGGGCCTACAGTTGGAAAAACACACGGACCCTTTCATTCAGAGCCCCATTGGACCGGTTCGATGCATGGAAATCTGCTATGGACATCATGAGAAATTCCATTCAATTCAATACAGCATGGTTTGTCCGTGAAGCACAAGGTCAACGGGAACGAGCCGATATCGTTCGTAAGACTTATGAAGAAATCCAGCGCATTGATCGTGAGATTGTTAAAAATTCAAACATGACCCGGTCAAAGATCATGAATGACAATTATCTTGTTCTGACAGGCCAGGAGGAATACATCAATCCGCACTCAGGGAAAAAGGAGCTTGATACAAGCGCATACAAGTACAGATGGGTCAACCCCGGAGGCGATGTTTTCTATTCAGATCAAGACGGTGAAAACCCCAATCTCATCATGAATCAATCAGGGTATAAGCTGACCTCTGTAAAAAAATGAAGCCGGGGTTGTTTTAAAAAAAGGTTTTGTGTATGATGGGTCACTTTTGAAGCCTGTTGACATTCAACATAACCGTCGTGAGGTTGGCGTTCAAAAATCCTGCCCGGCACTGGGCGAAATTGATTGATAAATCAGGTTATATTTTTAACTCGGCACAGGGTTTGCTTATCCATATATACACTATACGGTATAAATGATCCTGAAGGTCCGCATGCAACTTATTAACTCTCTGGAGGTGGATTATGAAAATTACACTTGATAAAAACCTTGTTGAATTTACCCCTGAAACTGAAGAGGAAAAGAAAGAGTTGGAAAAACTGTGGAATACCGTTGTTGACTGCGTGAAATTCAACAAAAAGCTTGCACCGGTCGGCGAATATATCCCTGCAAAAAGCACTCTTGCACGTTTCGTCATCGAAGGTTGATGACAGCACGGGATAGACGATCAGGTAAAACATAGACGGGGGTTGTTGAATGGCTGAATCAATCATGAAACGACCCCCGATTTTTTTTATATTGGAGGTTTATCATGGATTTTAATCATGTGATCAATCAACGGCGTGCCGTCAATTTTTTTGATACAACCCAAGAGATCCCAGAGGCTTTAATACATCAGGTTATCGATATGGCTTCAAAAACCCCTTCCAGTTTCAACCTTCAGCCCTGGAGTCTCATGGCGCTGACACATATCGAAGACAAACTTCGCCTTCAGCGGCACGCCATGAATCAGCCGAAGGTCAGCGAAGCCCCGGTGACATTTGTCGTTCTGGGTGACCGTAAGGGCTGGACTGACGAAAACCCTTTTGTGGAACGCGCATTTCAGGAGATGATTAAAACAGGTGCCGCCACGGATGAAAGTCGCAACTGGTTCAGTGGTGCCAGAAAAAAGCTCTACGGTGGCGACGAGGAAACCCAGCTCGCTTTTGCCTGTAAAAACGCCGGTTTTTTTTCCATGAGCTTGATGCTGGCAGCCAAAAGCCTGGGTCTTGACACACATCCCATGGATGGTTTCGATCAGGCCGCAGTCAAAAAAGAATTCAGCATTCCGGATCATTACTGGATTCCGGTTCTTATTGCCATGGGGTACTTCGACCAAACCAAAGTTCTTTCCCCGCCCAAATGGCGAAAATCAGTGGACGATATTCTTGTGCGTTTCGAATCATGACATTAACAGGGATAAGGGTATCAACCTGTAGAACCCTATTTTATTCTTTGTTTGAACCAATCAATGAATCACAGGCTTTCCAGTCCAGTTCCGGTCGTATACCGAATCGAGTCAGAGAGAAATCATATTTTACCGGATCATCCGGGCAAAGGATTTTAAAAGCCCGGGTGATCTCTTCGGCTGTTTTCATGTCAGCCTGTTTTCGTACCGTCAAACCCAGTTTTCTTGAGATTTTGTGCATGTGTGTATCTAGGGGCACCACAAGTTTTCCAGCATTCACCCTGTCCCAGCCCCCCGGATCCACGTTGTCCTTTCTTACCATCCATCTTAAAAACAGATTCATGCGCTTCATGGCGCTTCCTTTATCAGGGTTCGCCACAAGATAACCCGGATTATGCCTGTCGACCAGATGATGTACAAAACGTTTTATAGCCACAACAACTGTCTCGTCATCCTGAGACATTCCTGACACAAAACAGTTTTCCAGTGACTGATAATGTGAAAGAATATCCAGAATCCCCATGAAAAGTTCAACCAGATCGGGACCACGGACAAATCTGTAAACAAACCCTTTGAAATCTCGGGAAAATTTGTCTTCATTACCCTTTTCAATGTAAAGACGCGGAGAATGGCCCATGATCATAAAAACATGTGAAAGCGCTGAAAGGATTTGAGACACACGGCCAAAGGCAAACGCCGAGGCGATAAGAGCGGCTATTTCACGGTCATGCACAGTTGAATAACGAAGGATATATTCGATTGGATCAGGATGAATATAACGTTTTCGGTTAAATGTATCATAAATGCTTTCAAGGTTTTCTTTCATTCTTGCTGAATCCTGTTCCGACACCATCGACACGTTCCATAATCCATTTAAGGACTTTCCTGTCATTCTCAGAGTTTATCACGCATTCCACAGAAGAAAGGGAGAGTTCCGCCCGTGCCATGGTCTTATGGCCACCGGCGGAACCGAATTGGGAAAATGCTTGTTCAGCAAGCTTGCCGGCATTGAATCGAAGACCGCTGTTCCTTATGATCACAACAAGCTTTTTACCAAATATCCCTGAAACGAAAGTCCAGTTGACACCTTGAACTTTTAAAAAAAAATCAGCCACAAGGACACACACATCCGGAGTGCCCACATGACCAAGGTGAATGAAAACCTTGCCACGCCGAATAACCCTGGAATTGAAAGCCTGCTGGAAATATTTTAAAAAACCCGGATGGATTTCAGAATATTCGATTTGCTGTATCAGGGAAAGACTGATATGCCGTGATAAAAAATGAAAAGCTTTGATATCTTCATTGTAAGCCTTTCTCTGAAAATCGTGAGTATCGGTTTTGATTCCAAGAAAAAGAGCTGTGGCAAGTTTCTGTGAAGGCCTGATCTTTGCCGCCCTAAGGTATTCTGTCAACATGGTGGATGTTGCGCCGTATTCCGGGCGAATATCCACATATCCGTTATAAACCACAGCAATGGGATGATGATCGATAATCACATCAAAGGGATATTTTTTGTATGCTTCGTTGTGACCGGGTTGTGAATCGACCAAAACAAATCGCGAATAATCACCGGTGTGGATTTCGGCGGATTTCAACAGACACCCGCAGAGTTTGTTTACCATGGCCACATTATCAGGCCTCTTGACCGTGTTGATGCTGCAGATATCCACAGATGCGACCTTGCGCCATAACAACCGTTTGACGCACAGCGCAGCTCCTATTGCATCAGGATCTGCATTGATGACGACAAGGACACGGTCATCTCCGCGAAACATGGAATAAAATCTTCTCAGTCTTTCGGGCGCATTAATAGACATTCCAATCTCCTCTCAGCAAGACGTGTTGGATATATAATCAAAAATTATACCAGAAACAATCGATGGATTAAATTGTTCATCATCTCTCTCACCATAATTTTCTTTTTATTTTCATACTGCCATGGTAGAGTTTCACCATTGCCTGTAACACTCTCTCACATGATACTGATCGGATATGAAAATTGTCCTGCATCTGATCAGGGATTATCTTCTCAATATTCTCGTTGATTTCGTTAGACAGATTGTATCCATGATTATTCTGACATGGCATGACCGTTGCTTATATAAGAATAATCATCCCTAAAAAAACCTTTCTATTCAAATCATCAGTAAGAATTAAGATTTGAGTATAAGCCGCAAGTACCTATTTATAGGAGATTAAAATGGAAAAAAATGACGAAAGACTTCTTCCCATGGTTTCTGATCTGACCACATGTGAATCAACTCAGCAGATGCTTGAAAAAGCCAGGAAGGATGGAATCACAACAGCATGGGACCGAGCCGTGGATATGAAACCCTGCCCCATCGGGGTTGAATCCGCTTGCTGCAAAATGTGTCATATGGGACCTTGCCGTCTTAACGCCAAACGACCCTACGACAAGGTGGGTGTGTGCGGAGCCACCATTGACACCATCATGGCCCGGAATTTCGCACGAATGGTTGCGTCCGGGACAGCCGCACACAGCGATCACGGCCTTGCGATTCTTGAACTGTTCAGGGATGTGGCTGCCGGACAAATAAACGATTACACCATCAAAGACCCCATCAAACTTGAAGAACTGTGCAATTCACTTGGAATATCTACAGAAGGTCTGAACGTTCAGGGTATGGCTCAGGCCTTATACGATGAGCTGATCAAAACCTATACCCAGCTCAACGGTGAAATCCCCTTTGTAAGACGAGCTCCTGAAAAAACACTGGAACTCTGGAGGAAACACGGTCTTGTACCCAGAAGCGCGCCCAAAGAAGTCATGGAAATGATGAGCCGCACCCATATGGGCTGCGATCAGCATTACGAAAACATCACGAAACAGATCAGCAGGACGGCCCTGGCTGACGGTTGGGGCGGGTCCATGATTGCCACAGAACTTTCGGATGTCATGTTCGGAACACCCTCCCCTGTTCTTGCCGATGTAGACATGGGCGTACTCAAGGAAAACATGGTGAACATCATTGTGCACGGACACGAGCCCAATCTTTTTGAATCCATGCTGGCCACGGTAAATGATCCGTTTTATGTCAACATCGCCAAGGAAAAAGGGGCCGCAGGCATAAACCTGGTTGGTATGTGCTGTTCCGGAGCTGAGATGATGTCCCGTCATGGCATTCCCCATGCCGGGAATTTCGGAAGCACGGAAGCGGTTCTGGTCACCGGTGCCGTGGATGCCATGGCCGTGGATATTCAGTGCATCAAACAGGGACTTGCCGAGGTTGCGAAGTGTTACGACACCCATCTGATCACCACCAACCCGAGATGCATGATCGAAGGGGCTCTCCACATCGAATTTCATGAACACCATCCAAGGGCCTGCACAGATGAAATCGTCACAAAAGCCATTGCGCGTTTTGCAACCCGGACCAAGCCTGTGGTGATCCCAAAGAAATCAACCAAGGGCGTTCATGGCTTCACCTACGAGTATATCAACTACATGCTGGGTGGAAGCTTTCGCGGAGGTTTCGCGCCTCTCAACGACAACATCATCAACGGACGGATACGCGGAGTGGCCGGTGTTGTGGGTTGTGTGAATCCCAGGGTCAAACAGGATTCGGTTCATGTCGCTCTTGTCAAAGAACTGATTAAAAACGATGTACTGGTCCTTCAGACAGGGTGCTCCCAGATCTCTCTTGCCAAAAACGGCATGCTGACGCCTGAAGCGGCCCATCTGGCAGGACCGGGTTTGCGGGAAGTCTGTGAAGCGGTGGGCATGCCTCCGATCCTGGGCCTTGGTTCCTGCGTTGACAACACACGCATCCTCATCGCTGCCACGGCTATGGTGAAACAAGGAGGGCTTGGGAACACCATCGCCGATCTTCCCGCAGCCGGTGCCGCGCCCGAATGGATGAGTGAAAAAGCCATTGCCATCGGACAGTATTTCGTGATGTCGGGTGTTTACACAGTGTTTGGGGTGAGTTTCCCCATCGTTAAAAACACGAAGTTTCACGATCTGCTTTTCAACGGCCTGGAAAAACAGGGATTCGGAAAGTGGGGTCACAGCACGGATCCCATAGAAATGGCGCATATGATGATCGATCATATCGACAAAAAACGCAAAGCGCTGAATATCGATAAGGCACGAGAAAGAACCCTGGTGGATATGGCTGACCGGAGACAGATTCAGGAGTAAGGATGTTGGGCGGGATTCATTTCCCGCCCATTAAACATGACAACAATCTCAGGTTCAGGTGACAAAACGATCTGAACTTTTTAATGTGGGGTCTGTGATGGTGATATACGACGGGACATTTGAATGGGACGGTAAAAAAAGAACCGATAAATTCCCCATAAGCTGGTGGCCGGGTTCATACCGGATCAAAATCATCGATCTTCAGGACAGAGCGCCTGGTGCTGTATTGATGAGGCCTTACCTCTGCATTCTCTCGGATACGGGTTCGGGCTTCGGCATCAAGAATACTTTTGAACGGTTTGCATTGTCCGTATGCGATAAATTCGGAATCGATGTGGAAAAGGTTCTCTGGGTCGAAGAAAACGCCATCAATGAAAACATGGGTGCCGCCATGGTGAAAGCCGTGATGAAAATTGGTGGCAAGTCCATATATGAAACAAACTGGAGGCCAGTGAGGCCCAATGAAATGGAACTTGTGAAAGACTGCCTCACTGCGAACTAACTGTCTATTGATTTGCTTTCTCCTGAAAATGGCCTGATCCTGCCGATTGAAAACAGGATACCCGCAACACTGAGGCCTGAAAAAATGACCATGCAGACATGCATGCTTTTCAGAAACAGAAGCCGGGTTTCAAATGTCGCAGCCCTGTCACCCATGGTATGATTGAAAACCAGCGTGATCAGCGTCATGCAGAGCAGCATTCCCAGAGTTCTCATGGTCGCGGTGAAACCGGACGCGGTTCCATACTGTCTGGGCTCAACACTGCCCATGATCACGGCCATATTGGGCGATGAAAAAATGCCGAATCCCGACCCCATGATGCCCAGCATGGCCATGAGCACGTAAATGGGTGTCTGTTCCGTGACCTGTGTGATAAAGCCAAGACCCAAGGCGCAAAACCCCATGCCCACGGTGGCAAGAACCGATGCGGAAACTCGGTCTGACAGCCGGCCGAAATACGGTGACAGCACCATCTGGCAGACGGGTTGAACCACAAGAATCATTCCTGCGGACTGGGGTGAATACCCTCTGACGCATTGAAGATAAAGACTGAAAAAAAAGCCGACTCCGAAAGATGCCGCGTAATTGATCAGAGTGGCCAGGTTGCTGAATGCGAACACCCTGTTTCTAAAAATCAGATTCACATCAAGAACCGGGCTCTTTTTCCGGGATTCGAACAGAAGGAATCCAAGAAGGCCACCAATTCCTGCAAACATCATGACGATAAAGACATCTCCTTTTTTCTGGTTCAGCGTTCCAACGATCAAACAGAATAAAGACAGGCAGTATAGAACCGCTCCAGTCAGATCAAAAGAGTCTCCGCGTGATTCAGCCCACTCCCCTTTCAGTTTGAACAAGGTCAGAAGCAACGCAGACAATTCCACCAGGACACCCAGATAAAAAATCCATCGCCAGCCCAGTTGAACCACCATGAATCCTGAAAGAACGGGGCCAAGGCTCAATCCCAGATAGACAAAGGCTACGATGATTCCCATGGCCCTACCCCGTTTGGATGGAGGGAAAACAGACGAAAGAATGGCCACGCTTGTTCCTGTAATCATGGCCCCGCCACTGCCCTGAAAAAAGCGAAAAACAATGAATGTCACCATGTTGGAGGCCATGGAAACCATGAGTGTTCCCAGGGTAAAGACGCAAATTCCGATGGTGAATATCCGTTTTCGTCCATAGATGTCTCCAAGCCTTCCGGCAGGGAGGAGAAACAGGGAAAATGCAAGAATATACACGGTTTCGATCAGGCTCAGATGAACGGCACTGGCCTGAAATTCTTTTCCGATCACCGGAAGAGCAACTCCCACCGCAGACATCATGAAAGGAGTGAGAAACTGTACGGCACTGACCACAAAAAGCGTGACCATTTCAGAGTCTGACGAACGCAGGCCGGGCTGGGTATGAACTTTTTTGTCATATTTCATGAAACAACTAGTCACGCTTGAATTGCAGCACATCCATGGGGCAGACACTGATACATATTCCGCAATGGATACAGCTTGAGTTTTTATTGGAAAAAGCCTCGCCATGACGCGCAAAGGCCATGACATCCACACCGACCTGGCAGTATAATGAGCATTGAGTGCATTGAATGCATTGATCGTTTGAAACGATAGACAGCTTACCGTACCAGCGGCTCAGAATCTCCATGTATTTGGCCAGGGGACACCAGTACCGGCACCAGATCTTTCCTCCGGCTATGGGATAAAGTGCCATGGGAATGACGGCGATCAGCCAGAAATCCACAATCACCGCATAAGCGCTGTGCCAGAATCCGGATTGTCCGATATGTCCTTTGTAAAACACTAAAATGACGAACGCACTTACAAACGCCCAGAAAAGGATGATATCCCCCATGACTTCCCATCGCCTGCTTCGTTCACCCTTGGGCGAAAGGTGACGCCATCGGTCACCCAGGGTTTCTGCAAGCCCTCCGCATCCACAGATCCAGGAACAGAAACGTTTGCCATGATACCTGACGGCGATGGGGATCACCACAAAAGTCACCATCGCACCCATGACCGCGATGAAGATTTTCAGATCTCCGGGACTGACACCCGACAAACCATAGAACGAATCGAATAACAGCGGAAAAGGATTGGACACGGCGTAAACACGCCACCATGTGTCACCCGGAAGATAAATGGCAAACAGACATTCAATGATCAAAAATGAAAAAACCTGAAACACGATAAGGCTTGAAAATCTTAGAATCTGGTGCTTGTCAGTCCATCCCCTGCTCCATCGTTTCATGGCTATTATTCCGAAATAAACCATAAGAGCAGTGTAAACCGCTGAATACCAAAACGATGGATTTTTGAAAACTCCGCTGAATTGAGACAAGCCTTCCCCGTAGTAATGAAACGGGTAATAGCCTTTCTTCCATGTGTAGATGATCAGGCAGAGAGAAAGGGTGAACAGCAGAAGTAAGTAACGTGAAACGGTCCATTCTTTTTCAAAGCGGATACCGATCGTTTTTAAAAATTCCCTGGGGGGTTCGGAGCCGATCATCTCAAACACATGGTGGTTTGGAATACTCGTATGTTTTGCGTTGGCGCTATTGTGAAGCACGACCTGGTCCTGGCCTATTTCAACCAGCCGCGTCCCGGTCAACAAGGACAGCGTTCCTTCAGTTTGCTTTTTTACTAGCGCTTCAACATTTTTTTTCCTGGGAAAAACCAGATGGTCATCCACGGTGGCCAATGTCACCGTATTGTTGTCGCACAGGGCCAGAGCCGCTTCAGCCGCCACATCTCCACCGCCATAAACCAGGATATTTTCCCCTGAGTATGCGTTAGAATCTTGCAACGTGTGATGAATTTTTTCAGGGTATTCCGTTTCCCCTGGAACACCTGCCGTTCGGGGATGCCCTGATTTCCCGATGCACAACACAACCAATGTCGCCGTCACATCATTTTTGTCTGTGACCAGCCTGAATCCGTGATCAAGGCTTTCTATACGGGTTACCCGTTCGTTATCACGGCATTCCACACCGGATTTTTCAAGGGCGTCATTAAAAACCTCCAATGTCTGTTCAATGCTGCTTTCACGAAAAGGTATGCTGCCTTTTAGAACAAGGTTTTCAGGCTCTGCGAGCATAAGTTTACCGCGGGTAAACGAACGGAGTGTCTGAAACTTCTTTCCGGCTTCGAGTATCACCACGCGCCTGTTCAGCTCTTTCAGCCTCACGCCTGTGGCCGCACCGGCGACACCGCAACCCACCACCGCCACATCGTAATCCACGGCAGGGCCTGTCTCCATGGTTTTCAGTTTTTCATTCAAAGTTTCCGCAAGGTCAAAACCGTTGTTCAGACTCACTTTGATCAGGGATTTTCCCACCACGTCTCCGGCGAGAAAAACACCCCTGATATTCCGTGATTCTCCATTCTTATCAACGTCAGGCATGACAGGATAGGATGGAGACGGACGGTCTTCGATAAACCAGTTTTTATAAATGGGTTTCATTATTCACACCGATATGGCCGTTAAAGAGGCTAAAATACACAGGATGACACAAAACACCCGTTGTTTTCAGAATCCGAACCACTGATTGTCCCGGTTTGTGCTCCGTCTTCAATTGAACTTGTCAAATCGATACCACCTGAAATTTCGACCGGAACATGGTCTTCTTCCGAAGAATAATTCACCAGTGTGAGAACCACCTCATCGGTTTGGGATGAAGTAAAATTCTCCACATTCACGTAGCCGTCGTTATCGGTGTTCAGATTGACAGGGATTTCCATGAAAGTTCCGTCAAGGTTTTTAACAGTGACAGCGGCCTGGATTTTTTTTCCTGAAGGTCCGTTGACTTCGATCAGAAGGCTGGAATCGGCGATTGTTTTTCCTGGCAGATACTTATAATACGCGGCTGAAAGATGATCCAGGATAGCCGTGGTGTTTAAAATAAGGCTGGCCGTTTCCGGTGTGATATTCAGTGTCTGGCCTCCGGAGTTTGAAATAAAGATTTCATCGTAAACATCCGCATCCGGATAAAACCCGTCCTGACTGTAGTTTTTCAGGGCAAAATCCGTGAACGTTTCTCGGAGAGACGACTGGTTAACCGACAGGGCGGACGTAATCGCATCGATACCGTCATCCGTCAGTTCGAGATAATTCCAGACGTGTTTCACCACGTCCTCACCCCACAACAGGGACATGTAATTCAAGAAAATCCACGAATTATAGATCTGATAGTCTTCATCGTCCAGGGATATGTAGGGCATGGAAAAAAAACCCTCATACCCGTTCAGGTACTGGATGTTGTCAGGTATGTTCGGGTATACAAGACTTTCCGCCCAGCATGATGTGGCTTCCATGATCCAGATGTCTGCGTAGCTGTTGATGCTGAACTGAACGGTATGATGAAACTCATGGGCCACAGTCACCCGCATGGCGTCAAGTGCTGAAATGGACGATGTTTCAAACTCTTGGAAATCATTATCAAGGACGATGTATGCAGGGCACACCGGATTGTCTGCTAACAGTGTGGTATAACCGTATAACCCGTAGTCACCGCAATTCATCAGGTATACATCTCGTTTTCCGTCCCCGCCATTGTCGCTGAGCCCTGAGTCGGAAACCGGTGGAGCAAATCCGAGATCATTCACTATGGCGGTGTACGAAGTTTCAAACGCTTTGGCGACTTCCTCCACAAACGCCCATTGAGACGTGTGAACATGGCCGCCCGTGTCGGGATTGCTATGGGTCACATACCAGAACGTAAACTTGTTGGCTGTGTTCGGGTATGCCGAGCCTGACGGGGTAAATTTTAAAACTTCGGACGGGAGATAAAATGGCGTGGAAGCGCTCCAGGGCCAGACATCGTCGTCATTATCCGGTCGCATTAAAAAACGGTCTACAACATTTCTGGATTCATCGCTGTAGAACATGTAGTTCTGTATCGCTTCCTTGAGAAGCGGGGTCAGTGACCGGCCATGAATCAAACCGGTGCTTAATTTTTTTGACACAGAATCAGCCGATCCTTTTTTAAACAGGGACTCGATCTGCTGAATCACATAGGTTTCACGGGATATCAGGCCTGTTTTGTAGAGGGTACGAAGTTCCTTTGACGCGATGTTTCCTGTTTCCCCATGACCATAGTTCGATCCATGTAGGAACAACAGGATCAGGAACAAAAAAACACGACTCGTTTGTTTCATATAAACCTTTTATAATGAGTTCAGAAAAAGCGGCCGAGGATCATCTCAAAAAAGGATGAGTGTTGTTCAAGCTGCTTGTCCTGCCAGGGGTGACGGGGAAATCCTGAAGGCCTTATTAAACAGTCTTATATCATTTATTCAGTATAGTGACCGGAGCGTCTGAAGAAATCAAGAATTTTCTGCCTGAATTCTAAATGCTGCGGCATCAAGGCCGAGATGTGATCACCGCCATCAATGGTCACGAGAAGTTTGGGTTCGTTTGCCCGCTCAAACAGTTCGACTCCGTGATGATACGGAACAATACGGTCTGATGTTCCATGGATGATCATCAGGGGCGTGGGTGAAATGGAGCCGATCATATCCCCGGAATGAAAGGAATCGGTGGCCATCATGAAAGACAATGGAGTTTTGAACCAGGAGAGCACCGGGATTTCTGCGATTTTATCTCTCACGATCGACCGGTAGGAATAAAAAGAACTGTCGATGACCACTGCACGGAGCGCTATATCCCTTCCAAGCGACGCAACGGCAATGGCGTTGGCCCCTCCCAGGCTTTGACCAAGAAAAAAGAGGGATTCTTTATCCACATCCTTTCGAGACACAACGTAGCGGACCGCTGAAAGGGAATCTTCGTAAACACCCTTTCTGTAGGGGTGCCCTTGGGATTTGCCGTAGCCCCTGTAATCGAACATGAACACGTTTAGACCCTGGTATGGGAAAAAGCTGACCATTTTCAGATTTGCCGTGATATTCCCTGCATTTCCATGAAAATGAACCAGAGTTCCCCAGGCTTTTTCCCTGGCAGGGATAAACCAGCCGTGGAGTTTCGTTCCGTCCATGCTTTCAAAATACACATTTTCGTATGATAGAGCCGCGTCTTCCGGGGTGAGATACACCTGATCCGTGGGATGATAAAACAGGCTGTTGGCACAACCCGATACTGTGACAAAAACAAGTATCGCTGTTATGAAACGAAAGACGTTTTTCATGGAACCACTACAGGGACAGGGCCTTTTTGATGATTGGCAATAAAAATGCCTCCGTCTTTTTCATAAAGGACCACACCTTCAAGATACTCGATTTTTCCGTAGGTCTCGTGCGGAAGATTGAGGCCGAATTCCTTGAGGAGATAGACGTTCCAGTCGTGGGAAACCGATACAAGGAGTGTGTTTTTATCCGATTCGAGAAGGCCGCATGTCAGATACCGGAACATTCTTTCCGACGCCTCTTTGGCGTTCATGAGGATGTCTTCGGAAATTCCACCCTGAATCCAGAGCCTGATGAATGATGACACATCCATTTTTTTGACAATGTCCACCACGCGTGCGATATCCCTGACATAAAAAGGTGCCACGGATTTGCTGACCCTGTTGTGTTCCGTCACGCCCCCTGCTTTGCTGACAAACCCTTTGTCAATCAGATAGGCTGTTTCAATGCATCGCCCGATATGGCTTGAAAAAAACTTGACGCTCATGTTTTCAGGCAAGGCCATTCCCAGCTTGAATGCCATGTCCTTTCCCGCATCGGTCAGACACATGAACGGCTCCATGTGAACATCTTCGTGGTAATCTCGTTTGGAATGCCGGATCATCAGGGACATTCGATGAATCCCCTGCCTGCTCAGATCACGGACAAGCGCCGCTGTCTCCCCCCCGTAGGTTTTTTTCATGATTCCGTTCCTGGTCGTTCCTCGTCATGGGATGCAAACTGCATGGAATAGAGTTTGTGGTAATCACCTTGCATGTCCAGCAGTTCATCATGAGTGCCTTCTTCCACTATCCTTCCCCCGGAAAGGACGAGAATTCGATCGGCAAACGTAATGGTGGATAGCCGGTGGGCGATAACGAAGGTGGTCCTGCCCTTCATCAGATTTTCAAGGGCTTTTTGAACAACTTTCTCAGCTTCGGCGTCAAGGGCTGATGTGGCTTCATCAAGAAGGAGTACGGGTGCGTTTTTCAAAAGAGCCCGTGCAATGCATATCCGTTGCTTTTCTCCGCCGGAAAGCCTGCTTCCAAGTTCTCCGATGGTGGTTTCGAATCCCTTGGGAAGTTTTTGAATGAAATCGTAGGCGTAAGCGGCTTTGGCGGCCTCGATGATGTCATCATCGGACGCGTCGTGATTCCCGTAGAATATATTGTTACGGATGGTGTCGTTGAACAGGATGGCGTCCTGTGACACAATGGCGATCTGTTTTCGAAGAGACGAAAGTGAAATGTGACGGATATCCACGCCGTCGATGAGGATGCGACCGGCGGTCACATCATAAAACCGTGGAATCAGGTTGACCAGGGTGGATTTACCGCCTCCGCTCATGCCCACGAGAGCGATCACGTCACCCGGTCTTGCCGTGATATTGATTCCATCGAGAACTGTCGCTTCGCCATAGTTGAAACATACATTGTCAAAAAGGATGTCATGGTTGCCTTCTCGGATGATCTCAGGATTGACCGGATCAACAATATCCGATCTCATTTCGATGATGTCAAACACCCTGTCCACGGCGGCAAGTCCTTCCTGCACGGCGTTGTTCAGCTTGGTGAGTTTCTTGAACGGTTCGTAAAGCAGAAAAACCGCGGTGAGAAACGAAAAAAAAGTCCCGGTGGTGGACGTTCCCTTGATCACGCCATGTCCGCCGTACCACACGATAAACGCGATACCGAGCCCGCCGCAGATATCCATCACAGGGGATGACAAGGCCTGGGCTTTGACTTTTTTCATCTCATAACGGAAAAGGGCGTAAGATTTTTTTAAAAACCTTTGGGTTTCGTAATGTTCTCGTCCGAAAGCCTTGACGATACGGTTTCCGGCAAAAGTCTCGTGGAGGAAAGAACTCATGTCCGCCACGGATTCCTGGGTGCCTGTGCTGACTTTTCTGATTTTCCGGCCCAGTTTCACGATGGGAAAAAAGGCGATGGGCACCACAACAAAGGCGATGATGGCCATTTTCCAGTCCCGGTAAAAAACAACCACAGTGAGCCCGATGATTGAAAACACATGCTCAATGGAACCGGTGACCACATTGGACACCATGTTCTTGATGACGGCCACATCGTTGGTGATCCGGCTCATCAGAACGCCGGTCCGCTCTTTCTGGAAAAAGCCCAGGGACAGCTCCTGGATCCTGCTGTATAGATCGTTCCTCAGGCTCATGATGATGCTTTGGCCCACATGGTTCATCAGGTATTCTTTTCCAAGAACCGCCACGCCGCGAATGATGGACGTGACAATCACCACAATGGGAATGAGCTTCAGCATCAGGTCGTCACGGGCGATGAATATATCGTCGAGGATATTCTTGATGAGAAAGGCCAGTAGGGCCGTTGTCCATGAAACGACCATCATGCACGCCATGGCCACGAAAAGCTTGAACCAGTTTTTACGGATCAGATCAAGGATGTGTTTGTACCGGTTCTGCTTGAAAAATTCAGATATGATTTTCATTGACGTTCGCCCATGGCCACAATGACCATTTTATGTTTGTCGGCAAAGTCGACCATGTCTTTTTTGTCGAAAACAACGGTTTTGCCCGCTTCGACAACAAGCACTTTAGCGCCTGATTCGAGCATGGTTTCAAGGGTTTTCAACCCCACGGCAGGTACGTCGAAGCGCATGTCCTGGGTGGGCTTGCTGACTTTGATCACCACGGCATGACCTTTGCCCAGCAAGCCGCCACGCCGGATGGTTGCGTCTGTTCCGTCAATGGCTTCAACGGCAAGAACGGAACCCCCTCCCATGACGATGCACTGACCGATATCGAGTCTGCCTATCTCTTTGGCGAGAATGAACCCAGTTTCCATATCCGCCATTTGGGATTTGCCGGGTTTTGTTTTTGTCCAGCAGCCTTGTTCGGCAAGGATCTCAGGAACAAATTCTGTCGATGATCGGACCATGATGCCTTCCTTTTCAAGAAAATCGGCAAAAATCCTCAGGACGCCGTCATCATGGGTGTGGCGCATGGTTGCAAGCAGCATCACCGCTTTGATGTCCGGCCGGATATCGGAAAAAATTCTCGTTTTTTTAATTCCACCCACCATCACGGCTGAACAAACGTTGTTCCGTTTGAAAAAACCGATCAGCTTTCCAACCTGCCCGAGATGAAGCCAGGCCGTTTCACTGGCAAGGGATTCAATGGAAGCATCCGCTTCATTTCGAATGGCGGCGACATAAACATGAAATCCTTTTTCCCTGGCCGCGTTAGCGAAAACAAGCGGAAACTGACCGTTCCCCGCGATAAGCCCGATGTTCAGCGATTCAGGCATTAACGGGTCACGCCACGGCTTGAAGATTTGATGAAATCGACAAATTCAACAACCTCGGGAAGCTGTTCAACACCGGCTTTCACACGTTCCACGGCTTCGTTTGTGGTCAGGCCGATGCGGAAGAAAATCCGGTAGACTTTTTTTAACGCAGTCAGGGCTTCCGGTGAAAAATGATGGCGCTCAAGACCCACTTTGTTCAGGCCGTGAAGTTTCGCCCTGTCTCCCGCAGCGATGACAAAGGGAGGGACGTCTTTGACCACAGCGGACTTGCCGCCGATGTACGAATAATTTCCAACCCTTACAAACTGATGAATGGCCACGAGACCGCCAACGGTGACATAGTCGCCAAGGATAATATGCCCGGCAAGCGTTGAACCGTTAGCCAGAATCACACGTTTCCCTGTTTTACAATCATGGGCCACATGGACATACGCCATCAGGTAGTTTTCTTCACCGACTTCCGTGATACCACCGCCAACGCCTGTGCCGCGGTTGATGGTGGCGAACTCGCGGATCACCGTTCCGCGGCCGATCTTAAGCACGGTTTTTTCCCCGTGGAATTTAAGATCCTGGGGTGCAGCACCTACGGAAGCGTATTGAAATATGGTGCAGTTTGCACCGATGGTGACATAGGGGTCAATGACCACATGGGAAGCGATGGTGGTTCCGTCACCGATTTCCGTATCGTTTTTAATGACGGAAAACGCCCCGATGGTTACACCCTCTCCGATTTTAGCCGACGGATCGACGATGGCCGTCGGATGGATCGTCACACCAGTTGTCATAATCAATCTCCTTTGTTTTCAAGAGCATCTATCTTGTTTTCAAGAGCATCTATCATTTTTTCAAGTTTGCTTAACCGTTTTTTCAACTCAGGGAGTTTCGGAATGACCGTCTGGGATTTAAGCCATTGCTTGTGAGAGATGGCGGGTATTCCGGACACCACGTCATGGTCGGCGACAGAATGAATGACTCCGGCCTTGGGGCCGATCACCGCATTGTTTCCAATGATCAGGTGTCCGGCTACGCCAACCTGCCCTGCCAGGATGGCATGATCACCGATGACGGTGCTGCCGGCAATCCCAACCTGGGCCACAAGCAGGGTGTTTTCACCCACCACCACATTGTGGGCGATATGAACCTGGTTGTCTGTTTTTACGCCGTTTTTGATGACCGTTTCTCCAAACGTTCCCCGGTCAATGCTGTTCAGTGCACCGATTTCAACGTCATCCCCTATTCTCACAGTTCCGGTGTGGGGTATTTTCGTGTATTTTTCTCCATCAGGCACAAATCCGTAACCGTCACTTCCGATCACCGATCCGGAATGAATTATCACCCGGCTGCCGATAACACAACGGTCCCTCACCGTCACATTGGGATAAACCGTGACATCGTCACCCACCGTCACGTTGTCTCCCATAACCACATTGGGAAAAAGAACGACGCGGCTGCCAAGGGTCACATTCTTCCCGAGAACAGTACCGGCATGGAGCTGTACGTTTTCACCCAGGGTGACACGCGGCCCCACGCACGCCGAGGGGTGTATGTATTCCCTGGTTTCAATGACCGGGTTGAAAAGATGGCCAAGCCTGACAAAAGCCATTCGGGGATTTTCAACATAAATGACATGGCCGTTCAACTCACCGGCGTCCTTGGGAACGAGCACCGCACCCGCCTCAGTGGTTTCAATTCTGGAATAGTATCGTGAATCCCCTGCGAACGTGATGTCTTTAAGGCCGGCCTGTTCGAATGAAGCGATACCTGTGATAATCCTCTGAGGATCGCCTTTAAGCGTCCCGCAAAGCAGTTTCGCGATGTCTTCAAGGGTCATGTTCATTTTATCGTGTCCTCTGAAATTCAGAATCGTATTCTTCAATGACCTGGGATGTGATATCGGATGCTCCGCCGGAATACATCACCTGACCTTTGTCGAAGACCACCGACAATCCGTTTCTCTTCGCCACCTGGTCGATCACACGGAACACTTCGGATTTCACACTGGACGACTGACTGGAATTGATTTCGCGCATCTGACGGCTGAATTTTGACTCGGCGTCTTTCATAGCCTGTGTTTTCGACGCGAGCTCGGTTTTCTTTTTATCACGGATATCCTTTTCAAGGACAGGGTCAAGTTCCTCAATGCTTTTTTTAAGAGCCGTAATTTCAGATTTCCGGGCCCCCATATCCGACGCCCGTTCATCCTGCTTCAGTTTCAGACGCCGTGTGGCGTCCTTTCCGGCCACACATTCCCTGATGACCTTCTGAACATCCACCACGCCGATCCTCAAACCCTCGGCATAGATATTTCCGGCGGTAAAACACCATGTGATCGCCAAAAATAAGATTAACCAGGAGATACGTTTCATCTTCACCCCCTCATACAAACGCTGACAACGTTCCTTGAAATATCGATCATAGTGAGCGCCATGGATTATCAGAACGTGCCACCCATGGTGAAGTCCCATTTTCCGCTGCTGGGCTCCCCTTCCCTGGGGTCGATGATATAACCCCGCTCAAACCGGATGGGGCCGATGGGTGAAAACCATCGGATACCGAAACCCCAGGATTTCCGGAGTTCTCCGAAATCCATACGATCACTCTTGCTGTAAACATTACCCATGTCAAAAAAGACAAGGCCCAGGAAACCTTCTGTGCCAAACAGGGGGCGAAGGATTTCCGCATTGTACTGCATGTATTTTTCACCGCCCACATCGATCACATACGAAACGGTTTCGGTCGACGTGGTTCCATCCTCATTCGTAACCGTGTATTCCCTTGATTTCGTTTCAGTAAGGCATATATCGTTGTAATCGAATCCGCGAACCGAATTCATGCCGCCCAGATAAAAGGTTTCATAATCCGGCAGCAGATCATTTCCGTTTTGATCGACATATCCCGCCTCGCCATGAAGAAACCCGATGAACTTCAAAGGAAATGGGATATACCGGCCAAGGGTCAGCTTGTATTTGGTGAACCCGATATCACCTCCTAAAAAACCGCCGGCGTATTCAACGGACAAAGCGCAGTCCGATCCTTCCGTGGCCTGGGCGTTGTAAGCCCGATCCCTGGAGTCCAGATGAATGGTTGCGGTCAGGCTTTGTGTGGTATTTTTCCCTTTAAGCTCGATGGTGGAATCCGATACATAGGCTTCCTGCATATTGAACAGGTTATTGATTTCATAAGAATATCCAAAGTACAGCCGGGTATAGTCGTACACGGGATAGCCAAATTTCAACGCGCCGCCAACGGTCTCCTTGTCGTAATAATCGTACTCCCGTTCCCAGTCCATCAGTTCTATCTGGGCTGAAAGGGGTATGTCAAACAGCCAGGGTTCGGTAAAACTCACCGAATACTTGTTGCTTTCATCGCCGAATTCGCCCTGGACATTCAAGGTCTGGTCACGCCCGAAAAGATTTCGTTTGGCCACGGCCACAGTTCCGAAAAGTTTGGATTCACTGCTGTATCCCAGGCCGAAGGTGAATGTTCCGGTGGGTTTCTCTTTGACATCAATGACAAGGTTCATCTTGTCTTCGGAATCCCCTTTTCGGGTATCCACCTTGACATCTTCAAAATAATCCATTCTGTAAAGGTTTCTCACGCTCCGTTTCAGTTTGGAACCGCTGAAAAGCTCTTTTTCGTACACCTGAATCTGGCGTCGGATCACTTTGTCACGGGTTACGGTATTTCCTCCGATGATGATCCGGTCGAAATACACAAGGCCGCCTTTTTTGACTTCAAACACCACGTCGGCGGTTTTCGTTTCATCGTTCCTGTCGATTCGAGGTCTGATATCCACCGATGCGTAACCTTTATCGGAGTACACGTCGTTCAGCGTCATGACATCTTTCTGAAGGACTTCCTTGTTCAGGTTTTCTTCTCTGGTGAGAGCCAGTTTCGCAATCAGGACCTCTTTCGATTCGATCAGATCCCCTGCGATATCGATTTTCCCTTTTTTATATTGAATGCCCTCGTCGATTTTGACGGTGATGAAAATCCATTTGCCTTCATATTTGATATCCGGTTCACCGATCTTGACATCGATGAAGCCGTTTTTCTGATAATCGGCTCCAATGGTGGCCACATCCATGTTGAGGTCTGACATGTTCAGCTGCCCGGACGAAGTCAGCCATGAAAAAAAACCCTTCTCATCGGTTTTCATGAGTTTTTTCAGTTTTTTCGAAGTATAGGCCTTGTTGCCCACAAAGGTGATTTCCTTGATGTGGACCTTTTCCCCCTCTTCGATGACAAACTCAAGCTCTGCCTGGTTGTTATCCTGAGGATAGGTTTTATACGTGACTTTGGTGTTGTGGTAATGTTTTTCTTCGTAAAGGGCCTGGATCTGGCTGATGTTTGTCTTGAGTTTTGCGCTGTTCAGAATCGATCCTTCGGTGATGGTGATTTCCTTCATCACCGTTTCCGTTTCAATGGCGCTGTTTCCTTTGATTTTTATCCGCTTGACCGTGGGTTTTTCCTTGACGGTGAATATGATCCGTGTTTTTGAAACGCCCTCTTTTTTCAGAGGTTCCGCCTCGATTCGAATATCCTCGAAATAACCCATGGAGAAAATTCGTTTGAGATCTTCGGACAGTTTCGATTTCTGATATCGGTCACCGGATTTGGTTTTAATGACATTCATGATGGCATCGGATTCGATCCGTTCGTTGCCCCTGATCACAATGTCGGATATGGATTCCAGCTTGAAAACACGGGTCCCCAGCTCTGTGGCCACCTTGTTCACTGTGGAAAGAAGGTTTTCGATATCATCGCCTTCCGCATAGATAAATTCGGGGCCCTGGCTGTTTTTCATGTCAATGAGCCTGACATCGAGACTGATCCGCTTTCCTGTCCGTGTCAGACTGCCCCAGATCACATGATCCGCATTCAGTTCAGCACCCAGCGACCTTGCTTTTTCTGTGTCAAAAATCGTGTTTTCGTCGAAGGTTTTGACAGACGATGGATCGGCAAGGCTTCCACCGTCTTTTTCAAGCTGCCCTGAAATAATGGCGGGAATCTGGGTCCGAAGATAGGACAGGTCTTTATCCGAGTGGATTTCAAAAGGTAAAACCACAATCTTCGTCGAAACATCGGCATATGTGTCAGAACCGATAAAAAGAAATAAAACTGAAAAGAAAAAAAACGACAAACGTTTGATCATGTATTGCACTCCGTATCACCCGTATAATTACCGTTTTGTATTTGCCCGTCCACAAGAGTGACTGTTTTTTTCATGCATGCGGCAAGGGCCATATTGTGTGTGACGACAAGGGTCGTCATGTTCATTTCCTGGTTTAGTTCGGTCAAAAGCTCATGGACGTGTTCGCCGTTTTTTTTATCCAGATTGCCGGTGGGCTCGTCGGCAAGCAGAATACCCGGTTCACGGACAAGGGCTCGGGCGATGGCGACACGCTGCTGCTCTCCTCCGGAGAGTTCCCCCGGCCTGTTGGCCAATCTGTTTCCGAGCCCGACACGAATCAATAAGGCCTCTGCACGATCATAGGATTCAACTTTCGAAATACCTTTGATTCTTAACGGCATGGCCACATTTTCCACCGCAGAAAATTCCGGCAGCAGATGATGAAACTGGAACACAAAACCGATGGTATCGTTTCTGAATTCCGCCAGACGTTCATCGGAAAACTCGAACACATTGGATGAGTTGAAATAAAGAACACCTGTATCCGGCCGGTCAAGGGTTCCGATAATATGCAGAAGGGTTGACTTCCCGATTCCCGAAGCCCCTACAATGGCGACGGACGCTCCTTTTTCAAGATTGAAGTCAAGATTTCTCAGCACATCGTACCGATCGCAACCAATCGTATAACCTTTTGTAATTCCGTTTAATACAATCTGATAAGACGGATTGTCAACCATAACGAATAGCCTCGACAGGATCAATATCAGCCGCCTGATAAGCCGGGTAGAGCGTGGACAAAAAGCATATGACCATGGCGGATACAGCTATGATCAAAACGTCCTGCAATTCAAGCTGGACAGGGAGAGTGGAAAACGCATAGACCGAAGGCAGTTTGATGATTTTAAAATTTTTCAGGATAAAGCACAGCAGAAGCCCGAGAGACAAACCGATGGACGTTCCGATCATGCCGATGATGGTTCCCTGGTACACAAATATCTTTCGGATACTTTTATTGGTAGCCCCCATGGTTTTCAGTATGGCGATATCCTTGCTCTTTTCCATGACCATCATGATGAGGGTGCTGGCGATATTAAATGCGGCGACAAGGACGATGAGAATCAGGATGACGAACATCGCCGCTTTTTCCAGAGCCAGGGCAGAAAAGAGACTGGAATTGATCTGCATCCAGTCCTGAGCCCAGTATCCCGGCCCCAGCTTTGCGAGGATTTCTTTCTTGATACGTTCGGCGTGATACAGGTCGTGAACCCAGACGTCAAGGCCTGTAATGCCATCGTTCATTCGAAGCATGCTCTGGGCGTCATGGATATCCATGTAAGCGAAAAAAGCATCGTATTCAAACATTCCGGATTTAAACGTCCCGGAAACGACGAATTTTCTCATCGACGGAATCTGGCCCACAGGGGATATCATCCCTTTGGGTGAGATGATGTAGAGGGTGTCTCCGACACTTACACCGATGTTCATGGCCAGATCTTCCCCGACAATAATCGACGGGATCTCAGCTCCATTTTCAGATGTTTTTCTTTTTTTCAACGTCTCTTTCAGTTTCAAAGGACCGTATCCTTCGATGACTTTCACACTGACAGTCGGATCGATTCCCCGGATGGATGCACCGGAAACGCCGTAAGCCGTTCTTAAAAGAACCTGGCTGCTGACATAGGGAGAAACGGCAATAATGTCGTTGTGGGAGGCAATGTTCTTTTTGACCTCCATGAAGTCATTGAACTCCCCTCCCCGATAAAACACACTGATATGGGACTGGAAACCCAGGATTCTCTTCTTGAAATCAGATTCCGCACCGCTCATGACCGCAATGACCACCACAAGTGCCATAACACCGACAGCGACCCCGGCAATGGACAGGACCGTGATAAGAGAGATGAAGGTCTGTTTTCGCTTCGCTTTGAGGTATCGAAGCGCAATAAAGGATTCATAGGTCATGGAGCGTCACTTTTTCTTCATCAAAGGAAAAAGGATTACTTCGCGGATGGACGCCGCATCGGTGAGAAGCATGACCAGACGGTCGATGCCGATGCCTTCGCCTGCCGTTGGAGGCATGCCGTATTCCAGGGCTTCAATGTAATCGCTGTCCATGGCATGGGCTTCGGAATTTCCGGCTTCCTTGTCTGCCATCTGCTGCATGAACCGGTCTTTCTGGTCATCGGGATCGTTCAATTCCGAAAATCCGTTGGCAATTTCACGGCCGGCAATGAATAGTTCGAAACGATCCGTCAATTCGGGCTGAGTGTCGCTTCGTCGTGACAAAGGAGAAACTTCAACAGGATAACCTGTAATAAATGTGGGCTGAATCAGCTGGGGTTCAACCCGTTCATCAAACAGTTTGGTGATGACCTTGCCCCACCGGTCCGCTTTAGTGATGTGGATTTCATGGTCTTTGGCAAATGCAAGAAGCGCTTCGTGATTGTAGAGTATCTCCCGGTCAATGCCGCCAATCTCAACCAGAGCGTCCATCAACGCGATACGCTTCCATGGTTTTTCAAAATCAATGGCGTGACCCTGATAATGGACGGTAGCTGAGCCTGTGACTTCTTTTGCAACCTCTTTGAACATTTCTTCCGTAAGATTCATGAGATCCGTATAGGTCGCGTATGCCTGATAAAATTCCACCATAGTAAATTCAGGATTGTGGCGTGTTGAAACACCTTCATTTCTGAAATTCCGGTTGATCTCAAACACACGCTCGAAACCTCCCACAACCAAACGTTTGAGATAAAGCTCCGGAGCGATTCGAAGATAGAGTTCCATATCAAGGGCGTTGTGATGAGTGATAAAAGGTGTGGCCTCGGCCCCGCCCGCCATGGGCTGCATCATGGGTGTTTCCACTTCGAGGTAATCCCGTGACAGAAGGAATTTTCTGACCGACTGAACAGTCCTGCTCCGTCTTAAAAAAATCTCTCGGACATCGGCGTTCATGACCAGGTCAACGTATCGTTGTCTGTATCGTTTTTCAGGATCTTTCAATCCGTGAAACTTTTCAGGCAAAGGTCTTGATGATTTGCAGACCAGCTTAAGTTCTGTTGCAAGAAGTGTCCATTCCCCTGTCTTTGTCTGAAACAAGCCGCCTTTCAAACCGATAAAATCACCAATATCGAGTTTTTTGAAGAGATCGTAGGGTTCATCACCCACTTTGTCTTTCTGAAGATAAGCCTGAAGCTGTCCTGTTCTGTCTTTAAAGCGGATAAACGAGGATTTACCCATCTTGTTGATGGCCATCATCCGACCGGCCATGCACACAGTAACACCCTCAAGGTCAGATGGGCTTTCAGCGCGGTCAATCATCGTTACAACGTCCTGGACAGTGTGGGAAACATGAAAATCGTTGGGGAAAAGGTTCACACCCGCCGCTTTCAATTCGGCGTTTTTAATTTTCCTGTTGTCTATTACGTCGTTTTTTACATCTTCACTCATGGATTTTCCTCAAATATGATCCGTGTTAACGGAAGGTTATCTGAACAGGTCTTGTCCCGTATTTAGGGAGGACAGGTCTAATTATCCTATTTGACATGAAGGTGTCAACACTAACCCATGCAAGTGAAAGGATTATAAAAACAGTGACGACATTGTAACCAGCTGAAAAAAAACCGTGTAGAAATGAGTCATCTGATTATGTCGTTACCGATATGTTCAATGTATTGTAAAATCATGTTTTCATCGGAATTCGGCAGGCTCTGTATATATAAGGTGGATAAAAAAGAAACGTTCACAGTTAGAATTCGGATTGAAAAATGATGGTAAAATCAGATCCTGAACCTTTTTCACTGTTCACATTGATTCTGTAGTTATAACTCTCAAGGATCCGAAGAACGATGGACAATCCAAGCCCTGTGCCTTTATTCTTTGTGGTGAAAAACGGATCAAAAATATTTTTGACAATATGCTCATCCATTCCCTCTCCGTTATCTTTGACAGAAAGACGGATTGAGCCGTCATGTCCATGATATGACGACACGGTGATTTCACCATCGTTATCCCCGATTGCTTCCGCAGCGTTGATCAGAAGATTGATAAACACCTGCCTTAAATGTCCGGGGTCCATGTTGACGGTAAGGTTTTTTTCTTCATGCTTTATAATGACGGTACGTCCTCTGTATTTTTCGTGATGATTGAATAAAACCAGAGTGTCTTCGATTTCCTGCGTAAGGTCGAGATTTTTTACCGTACCAGTGACCGGTCTCGCGAAAAGAAGAAAATCATTCACCAGAGTATTCAGGCGTTCCGCTTCCCTTGCAGCAATGGTCATCAGTTTCCGTCGTTCACGGTGATCGCTTTCATCCTGCAGACCTGTTTCCGTAAGCATCTGAATGGAACCTGAAAGCGACGCCAGTGGATTTTTGATTTCATGGGCAAGCCCTGCGGCCATTTGGCCAACCAGAGCCATCCGCTCCACGCGCTTGACATGATCTTCCATGGCCAGAAGATCACTTTTCGCCCTTCGTTCTTTTTCAGCAAGGTAACTGCTCAGAATCATGGTAAGGACACATGCCATCATGACTGTACACATTTTGTAGATAACCTGATTCCACTGGAAATTTTCGTAAAGATAACCTTTTTGAGCAAACACAGGCCGGATTACGTTGAAATATTCAAGATCAACCATGACACCATATTCGAGGCAGCACAGTCCGGCAATGATCATCGCCCCTTTTCTGCTGACAAACATGCTCGAACAGATGATGACAATGAGGTACAAAAACGTGAACAAGCTTGAAAAGCTTCCGGTGAGAAAAATAATGGCAGAAACGATCATCGTATCGATGCCGAGCTGAAGGTAAATAAAATACGATTCGTTTTTAAATAATGGATATACAAGCGTATAGCACAAAGACAGAAGAATGATCCATCCGGACAGCCAGTACAGATGAACAAAAGGTTGTGCAAAAAAAGGGAGGTTTTCGTGGGCTCTGAAAACAATAGTCCCGCCCAGAAGAAGAAGGGCCGCCAGAAGTCTGAAGAGCATCAGCCATTTCAGCTTCTGGCGAAGTTCACTGTTTTTTTTTTTGATCATATTGCCCATGGGGCCTTCAATCATCATCCACCGACGGCACTGGCCATTTTGAAAATCGGGAGATACATGGAGATGACAAGTCCGCCGATAACCACACCCAGAAAAACGAGCATGAAGGGTTCAATCAAAGCTGTGAGATTCTCAACGGCCTGATCCACTTCATCATCGTAGAAGTCTGCGATTTTTTCGAGCATGGTGTCCAGAGCACCGGTTGATTCGCCCACGGCAATCATGGAACAGACCATGGACGGGAATATTCCGGATTCAGTGAGGGGTTCGGCCATGGTCCGTCCTTCTGAAATCCCTGACCGCACCTTGTATATGGCCTGTTCCACAACGACATTCCCGGCTGTTTTTGCAACGATATCCAGGGCTTCGAGAATAGCAACGCCGCTGTTCAGCATGGTGCCCATGGTCCGCGTGAACTTGGATACGGCCACTTTACGGATCAGGATGCCGAAAACTGGAAGTTTCAGATACAGTTTGTCCAAAAAAAGACGGCCGGCCGGTGTTTTGCCCACCTGTTTGTAGCCGATGATCGCAAGAATGATTCCCACAATGATCCACAGGATATTTCCCACCACAAAATTACTAAGGCCGATAACAATCATGGTCGGAGCGGGAAGAGCGCTTCCGAAGCTTGAAAACATGTCAACAAAGGTCGGGATAACGAAAACAAGAATAACACCGACAACCACCGCAGCGATAACCAGGGTGACGATGGGATAGGTCATGGCACCCTTGACCTGACGTTTGAGTTTGGCCATTTTTTCCATGTAGGCTGAAAGTCTTCTCAAAATCACGTCCAGGATACCGCCAGCCTCTCCGGCCGCGACCATGTTGACAAAAAGATCGTCAAACTGTTTGGGGTGCTTCTTTAATGCTTCGGCAAAAGTCTGTCCCCCCTCGACATCCGACTTGATCGTTCGGATAATTTTTTTGAATGTCAGGTTTTCCTGCTGGCTGTGGAGAATGTCAAGACATTGGATAATGGGGAGACCCGCATCGATCATGGTGGAGAACTGTCTTGAAAAGACAATGACGTTTTCAACCGTGACTTTGGGTTGAAACATTTCGACGTTTTCAAAAATATCTTTGGGTTTCTTTTTTATTTTGGTCGGAGTGATCTTGATTCGGGTGAGGTGCGCCCTTAGGGTTTCTTCCGATGCAGACTCCATTTCCCCTTTTCGGACTTCATTTTTTTTGTTCTTACCTTCCCACAGATAAACCGGCATACGTTTCCTCCCTGACATTCAACAAAGAACGGCTTTATGGCTGTTCCCGGACCAAGCGACAGGATTATTCATGTTAACGTGTTAATTATTATGGAAATTTTAGACTTATTTTACCTGCTGTTTCAGAATACGTTGATCTGTTCAACACACCACAGCGTTTAAATCTTTTGAACAATAAACAATAATCATTAACATTTCCAGAGTTTTTTTGTTTATGAACACGTGTGGTTAAAAAAAGAATCTTTTCAGATGGACTTATAGAACAACCCTCTTTCCATAACTTCAGAATATATCTTATGGTCCGATACAAGGCGCTCAAGAGATTCTTCAAGATTTTCTTTCGAAAGACCGGTGCTTTTCATGAGGTCAGCCAGGGTGCAGGGCCGACGTTTAATCAGATTGAAAATCAGTGATTCATCTGGAACAGATTGATGAGACGCCCCAACACCCCGGTTTGTTTCAGTACCGATATACGAATGGCAATCAAAGTAACTCTGAATCCTCTCAAGGTCACTTTTTTCAGGTTTTTTTACCCAGGATTCAGTGCCTGGACGATCCAGGGAGTTGATCTGGATTTTATCAGCGCCGATATGTTTCACTGACTTTGAAAGGAGCCTCAGCTCTTTGTCTGTATCGTTCACGCCAGGAACGATGAATATTTCAAGCCATAGTTCATGGTTGAATTCTTTTCTCAAATCAACAAGTCCCTGTATGATTCTGTCAGGATCAAGCGAGGGATGCGGTCTGTTCAGGCGTTTGAATACCTCCTGAGATACGGCATCGAGTGAAGCGATGATCAGATCGACATCAAGGACATCTTTTCTTGCCTGTTCAAGAAAAAAAAGCGTGCCATTGGTCAGAAGCGCAATTTTGTAAAAGGGATATCGATTTTTCAGATAGCTGACAACCTTGGGCAAGGCTGGACTCAAAACCGGTTCCCCCCATCCTGAGAATGTCACATGATCCAGCTGCGGTTTAAACCTCAGATGGTCGTCCAGTTCTGCAATGATGTTATCAGCAGGAATATATTCCTTGCGCTCGATCGTGAGAGCTGTGGTTTTTCCACTTTCACAGTACACACAGTCCAGCGAACATGTTTTGGGAACAAGAAGATCGACGCCCAGGGACATCCCCAGGCGACGCGAAGGAACTGGGCCAAAAACATGCTTATACGATTTTGACGTCATTTTCAGACTCCGAGAAATTTATCGCCGAAACCCCGTTTGTAACCCCAGCCCATAATATTGAAGTAAAGTTCCGGCGTAAGGCGTTTGGAAAACCACGTGAATTTACCGTCAGTCTGTGTGATGGCATACAGTTTGTTTTTGTCGACCACCTTGACGACGTGTCGTGCGATGTCCTGGGATGTGGCTTTGGATTTGTCAAAAAAAGCGGACGCCATTTTCTTCTGTCGGTCGTCAGGAGATTTGAACTGATCCATGAGATTGGTTTTGAAAAATGTGGGAGCTACGACAGAAACACCGATGTTTTTGGGTTTCAGTTCGGCTCTGAGGGTTTCGGAAAGAGAAATGACGCCCGCTTTGGTTACGTTGTAGCAGCTCATTTCTGGTAGTGAGGCGATACCGGCGTTGGAAGCCACGTTGACGATATGACCTCCGCCCTGTTTCTCAAGTATAGGTATGAATGTCCGGCATCCGTATATGACACTTTTAAGATTGATGTCGATGATCCAGTCCCAGGTTTCAAGGGGGATTTTTTCCATAAAACCGGCCGCCGCCACTCCGGCATTGTTCACCACGATGTCAACTCCGCCCCACTGTTTCATGAGAGATTCTCCAAGCGCATCAAGCTGATCTGGCTTGGTCACATCGCAGAACACTGCAAAACCGTTACCGCCGCTCTTTTTAACCATGGCCAACGTTTCATCGGCACGTTCCTGATTGATGTCCGAAACACAGATGTTCCATCCCATTCCGGCGAATTCCATGGCTATTGCTCGTCCCAATCCTGACCCTGCCCCGGTGATCATGATTCGTTTTTTCGGGAATCTCTTCATAACCTTCTCCTCATGTTTTGTTTGTTTAAAATTGTCACCTTTCGAATATTGATTTGGATGAACGAAAAAATTATCTTTCATCCTGTAAACAGGAATCATTTGAAGTACTTCGCTCCCTTAATGCGCTAGCCCAGGAACTTTTTACAAGATCACGGTGATAACTTAACATTTTTCTGTGTTCTCTTGAAAACACATCAGGGTCTGTTATTTCTCCCGTGAGATATCCTCTCAGCAGCGAACGTTTGAATTCCACATGCTCGCGAACAATGGAACGATCAATGGCATTGATAAAGATTCTTACAATTTTAAGCCTCATCTGACGAGTGGAATTTGAAATCAGAAGCATCAGTAAATTTCCGGATTTTTCAGCAACCAGGTCCTGTGACAAAACCTCCAGCTGAGCAATTTTTTCTTTGTCGTCCAGGTTTTCAAGTTCCTCCTCGAAAATATCGAGCATCTGTTTCATTTCCATGGTCGTGATTCTTGAAAGGGCGAGCCGGATCATCATCGGCATGAATTCCATCCAGAATGACCAGACTTCTTCAAAAAGGTAGGCGTCAACGATGATATCTTCCCCCTCGTCTTCCTGCTGCATGAAAAGTGCCCGCAGAAAATCCACACCGGCGTGCTTCCTGTAATCCCTGACGTAAATTCCGTCTCCCTGCCTGATATCCAGCACCTGCATGCTTTCGAGCTGCTTGAGAGCGATACGCAGAGAAGTCCTGTCTATGCCCAAGTCTGCGGAAAGCTGTCGTTCCGTAGGCATTTTTGCCCCTGCTTTCAGCTTGTTGTTAAAAATATCCAGCAGTAATTTTTTAACAACCACTTCGTGTTTCTGTAAGGCCATAACAATTATCCTGTTTAATCTTGAAAATCATGATCGGCGAATTTCTGATCGTATCTACACTGATTTTATTCATCAGGCAAGATCCTGAAATTTTTTTTTAATATTGTACACTTTTTTATTGACATATGATCATTTATTTACGAGTTATTGGTTTAACCAATTATTGCAACTTAATCAATATCTGATCGTGGTTTTCTTCAGATAACATTGTATCGAAAAGCGTTTGCATGACTTTATCGTAACCCTATTTCCAGGAGAAAAGAATGAACGACGTGTATGTCATCGGCGTGGATACCCTGAGATTCGGGAAATATCTTCACAGAAGCATCAAGGAACTTGCGTCAGAAACTGTTTGTGGTTGCCTGAACGATGCCGGTATAGACAAGAAGGATATTCAGGCACTCTGGTTTTCCAATTCAGGCTGGGGGGACCAGAAAGGTCAAAGCTGTATTCGAGGACAGGTGGCTCTCCGACCTATGGGAATCGATACCATACCCATCACAAACGTGGAAAACGCCTGTGCCAGCGGTTCCACCGCTTTCCATCATGCCTGGCTGGGCGTCGCAAGCGGTCTTTACGACATCACCATGGCCGTGGGTGCTGAAAAACTGTACATGGAGAATAAAATGGCGGTTTTCGTAGGATTCATGGCTGGAATCGACATTGAAAACGTGGTGGAAATCAGTAAAAGCCTTTCTGTTTTCACCATGACAGAGTCTGAAAAACGCATCATGGAAGCGTTCAGGAACAAGTACCATGGCACTCATAATGGCTCAAAGAAATCAGTCAAAAAAACGGCCACACAACGAATCAGAGAGATACGTGACCAGTTGGCCGTGGCTGTCATCATGGGTGAACGACTGGGATACGGCACAGTGAAAGAGCTGCGACGCATTACCGGTAAAACCGATCATTCACCGTTTATGGATATCTATGGGTACGCTGCCCGTCAGCATATGAAAAAATATGGCAGCACAGTGGAACAACTGGCGATCATCGCTTCGAAAAACCATTTCAACAGCACCCTGAATCCCAACGCGCAATACCGCTTTGAAGTTCCTGTTGAAAAGGTTCTTTCGGACAGGATCGTCAGTTTTCCCATTACACGGGCCATGTGCGCTCCCATTGGAGATGGCGCTGCTTCAGCCATTGTCTGTTCTGAAAAAATGGTCCGGCAGCTGGGACTTTCATCACGGGCAGTCAAAGTGAGGGCATCCATTCTCGGATCAGGTCAGCAATACGAAGAACAGGGAAGCGTCCCAGACATTGGTGAGCGCCTCGCCATCAAGGCATACAATGTGGCCGGTGTGGGTCCACAAGATATCCATCTGGCAGAGGTTCATGATGCCACATCCTTTGGCGAGCTTCACCAGGCCGAAAATCTGGGTTTTTGTCCAAGAGGTGAAGGAGGCATCTTTGCCGAATCCGGAGCCACAAAGCTTGACGGTCAGATCCCCATGAACACAAGCGGTGGACTCACGTCCCGTGGCCATCCCATCGGAGCATCCGGCCTAGCTCAAATCCATGAACTGGTGATACAGCTCCGTGGCGAAGCCGGTAAGCGGCAGGTAAAAAAACATGTATTAGGCATGGCTGAAAACGGAGGTGGCGCACTCGGGCATGAAGAAGCGGCGATGTGCATGCATATTCTTGAATCTCCATCACGATAGAAACATACTATTAATCGGCCCACGGATCTCAATACGAAAGGAATAATCATGCAGGAGCATCAGGAACTCATTGAATGGACTTCGGTGGAAGAAGTGATTCTGAATCGCCGGAGCACCCGCGCATTTAAGAATGAACCTATTCCCGACTTCATGATCCGGCGGATTCTTGAAGCTGGTAGATACGCCCCTTCCGCCGGAAATTCACAGCCATGGAAATTCGCCGTGGTCAAAAGCGCTGAAATCATCGAGGCCATGGAAAAAGACGCCGTGAAAGTCGCCAGACTGTTCATGTGGCTGCTTGATTACAACAGGCCTTCATTTTTCAGACGCGTGGTCCTCAAACCCTACACAAAACTGATCATTCGACTTCAGAAGAATCAGCTTCATCCTGTTCCCTTTGGTCTTCTTTCAGAAATCGCCAAAGGCAACGCCCCTGTCTTTCATGGTGCCCCGACTCTCATTCTTTTATATGAAGACGTTCGCGGTGTCTCATGTCCGGCGACGGACATAGGAATCTGCGGACAGAACATGGTTCTCGCAGCCCACAGCATGGGGGCGGCCACATGCTGGATCGGTCTTGTAAAACTTCTCATGTACCTGCCCAAATGGAGAAAATTTTTCGGAGTGACATATCCATACACATTAAATGACCTCATCGCTGTAGGTTGGCCCAAAGTGAAATCGGACGGCATTGTCCCCAAGGAGGTCCAGCTTGTGGACTGGTACGAAGGCGGAATGAACAGCAGACCAAGAGTTGAAAGGCAGGGTGAATAAAAATGACATCACACGACGTTAAACCCTGGACGAGGATACCCGATTACAACTCGGACAAGGAAATGAGCACGGCACTCCTTGCTTTTGACCGTGATAAATGTAAGCGTTGCGATATCTGTACATTCATCTGCCCTGCCCGTTCCATTGTCAGAGACAGCGTTTCGCTATGGAACGGCGGCATTCCTTTTCTGAGATCCTGTGCCCCTGGTATCACCAACTGTGTGGGCTGCGGATGCTGTGTGGCGGCATGTCCGGCGGACGCCATACAAATCACCCGGAATTTCAATCCTGGCGGGTATTACACCCGTCTCTCGCAGAGCCGTGACATGACGTGGCCCAAAAAATATCTGCCGTCACCGGATTCTGACATATCATCTGATCGAAAATCCCCAGCTCCGGAGTCTGCCGCTATGATCCAGCCTGTTTCACTGTATCGCACCGTAAAGCAGAAATTATATACCGCGATATGGATCAAACGCGGCATATGGGGTCTGGCATCATTTTTCTTTCACGAGATCAAACACAAACGTGCCATGAACACTGTGAAGAAAATATTACATGGTGAAAAATTTGATATATCCTGGGCCAGCCTTCTGGAAGAAAGCGCCTTGAAAGTCCCCGACAAACCATGCCTTCTCTACAACGACGAACGATACACTTACAGGGAGATGAACGAAAACGCCAACCGGATTGCAAACCATTTACATGAGACCGGTGGCGGGAAAGGTCAAGGGATCGGAATCATCATGAGAAACTCACCCCGGTTTCTCGATATCTTCTTCGGATCGCAAAAAATCGGCATGTATACAGTCCCCATCAACCCTGAACTCAAAGGGGACGGTCTTGTATACATAATCAACCACAGCGATATCACGTCGCTGGTTGTGGATGCTGAACTTCTTGGCCCTGTGATTGAAAATATCGAACGGTTTGAACGTATCACGATGGATAATATCATCGTGGACGATATCGAAGAAGAAGCCAAGGGCGTTGAAATCCCGAAAGGTTTGAAAAAACTGAGCGACGCGTACCTGAAACCACCCACAGATCCCGGAGTCGGATATAACCCCGACGATATGTGCCTGATCATTTACACGTCCGGTACAACCGGCCCGCCCAAAGGGGTTGTGTATCGTTACAACACATCAGGGGTTCAGCTTTTGTCCCTGGCCGGAAGGGTCTTCTTTAAAAAAAGCGACGTGTATTATACCTATCTGTCCCTGTGTCACGGAAACGCTCTGTTCATCACAGTGACCATGTCGCTGGCTGTCCGCTGCACCATCGCCCTGTCCCGAAAATTTTCGGCCAGCAGATTCTGGGATACAGTTCGAAATTACGATGCCACAGTGTTCAACACCATTGGCTCCATCATTCCCATTCTTATGAAACAACCTGAACGACACGATGATCGGGTCAACCGGGTCCGCGTGATTCTTTCAGCGGCCTGTCCTTCAGACATGTGGGAGCCTTTTGAACAGCGGTTCGGTATTACGATTTTTGAAGGTTACGGTGCTGTTGATGGTGGAGGCAAAGGTCTCATGAACCTGGGTACGGCTCCTCCCGGATCCCTTGGGAAACCCCCAAGCATGAAATCCATACGGATTGTGGATGAACATGGACATGATGTCCAGGATCATGAACCCGGAGAGCTTCTCTTTGCCATCAAAAACAAAAAAAGCCTGGTGGAATATTACAAGAATCCGGAAGCCTCCGAAAAAAAATCAAAAGACGGCTGGCTGCATACCGGAGACATCGTCAAGCGGGACAGCAAGGGATATTTCTATTTTGTTGGAAGAAACACGGAGTCCATGCGTAAAGGGGGTGAAAACGTGTCTGCTTACGAAGTGGAGCATGTGATCATGCAGCACAGTGCCGTTGAGGATGTTGCGGTTTATGCGGTTCCATCGGAACTCGGGGAGGATGAAATCATGGCCGCCATCAAACCGGTCAACGGCAGCAATCCCGATCCTCGTGAAATTCGTTCGTTTCTCTCCGACAAACTTGCCCGCTACGCCATTCCCCGGTTTATTCGTTATGTGGAGGAGTTTCCCAAAACAAACACACATCGCATTATAAAAAAATCACTTGAAGATCAGGGTGTCACCGAAGATACATTTGACGCCATGAGATAATAACCAAGGAGGAACCATGGACAGCACAAAAAAAGAGCTGGGACTTTTAGCCAAAGCAGCATCGGAATTTGCAAAAAAACAACTGGCACCGGACCGTGAGGCAAACGACCAATACCCGTTCGGTCCCTTTTTCGGCTCGGTTCTTCAAAAAGCTTTCGAAGTTGATTTCTTTCACGTCCTTTTGCCGGAAAGCATGAACGGCATGAATCAGGGAATGTCCGCGCTTTCAGTCGTTCTTGAAAGCATCTGCCAGGAAGACAGCAGTCTTGGCGGAATCATTTTCACAACAACTGCGGCTCAGGAGCTGATACTTGCCGCAGGATCATACAGCCAGCTTGAAACAATCTCCAAAGCAGAAACAATCAGTGATTTTTTAATCGCTCTTCCTGTTTTCAATAATCCATCCGAAGTCAAACACATGGTTCAGTATAAAAAATCAGGTGATGATTACGTCCTTTCCGGCAACCTTGATTATGTGGTTCTTGGTGGACTTGCTGGCCACGCCCTGATTCCTGCAAACAGCCCTGGCTCTACGAAATACGCCTATTTCCTCGTGGATCTGCATCAAAACGGGATTACAAAAAGTGAGCCGGTTCTCAGTCTGGGCCTGCACGCCTGTCCGGCCGTTGACATAGCAATGAACAACGTGAAAGGCGTTCTGATAGGTGAAGAGCATAAAGGATCGGAGTGCTTTCAAAGGATGTCGGACCGTATGCATGCCGCCTCCGCGTCCATGTCCCTTGGAATCATGAAGGGATCGTTCAGAGAGGCCTTGGATTACGCCAGGAAGCGAGAACAGGGGGGCCAGACGATCATCAACTGGTCTGAAGTAAAAATGCTTCTTTCCAACATGGCCATAAAAATCGCCAATGCCGAAATGATACTGGAAAGCGCCTGCAAATCAATCGATCTCAAAGAGTCCAGATGGGAAGCCCGCTCAAGGGCGGCGGCCCTGCATATCCAGGACATGGCCTCCGAACTTACTACCGACGGAATACAAGTTTTGGGGGGAGTGGGTTATATGAAAGATTTCGGTCAGGAAAAAAGATTCCGGGATGCCAAACAAGTCCAGTCTCTTCTTGGAATCACTCCCGTGAAAAAAATATCATTCATCGAAAACATGATCTGAAACGAATTAATAAAACCTCAAGGACCAAGGAGGATCAAGTGATAACACGAAAAGAAATCCATTCTTATCTGTCACGGGAACCGCAGTTTGACGACATCACATGCAGTTTGAAAGCGATATCTCGACAACCCAAAGGAATCATGAACGAAACAAAAAAAGTGATCGCCATGGCCCGAAAGTTCAGTGACGAGGTTTTAAGGCCCTATGCCCTTGAAATGGACCGGACCATGCAAATGACTCCGGACTACCTTCCCTGGGATCTGGTCAAAAAAGCCAACGAATGGGGGTTTTTTACATTATGGATTCCAAAAATTTTTGGCGGTCATGGATACAGCATTCCGACCCTTTCATATTTTATGGAAGAAACCGGTTCGGTCTGCCTGGGTCTTTCCAATCTGATCTGTGTTCATTACCTGGCTGTTTCAACGATTTTCGGCTCTTGGAACCTGAAAATGATCAACACGATCTGCCGGTATGTGGCCGAAGGCGAACGCACGGGAATTCCCTGTCTGCTTTCCACCGCCATCACCGAGCCCGGGGCCGGAACCGATGTTGAAGACGTGGAGCTTGTGGATCATGCCAACGTGGCATGCCACGCGAAAAAAGTGGACGGCGGTTATCTGATCAACGGATCAAAAGTCTTTATATCAAGCGGCCATGTGTCCACATGGCATATGGTGATCTGTTACACCGATCTTGAAAACCCATCGTCCAACATGATCATTCTCCCTGTAAAAACAGGTACAAAGGGTTTTAGTTTCGGGCGGGTTGAACATAAAATGGGTGTCAAAATCTGCCCAGCCAGTGAACTGGTCTTTGATAACTGCTTTGTGCCTGACGATTGGGTCCTTTGCGGACCTGAAGACGGTGCTCGGACAAAAAGGGGCGCCAAAGGAACCAACGCCCAGGTTCTGGATTACGTCCTGAGTTCATCCCGTGCGGGGGTTGGAGCCTGGGGAGCCGGTGCCGCTCGCGGTGCGTTTGAAACAGCCTTGGATTTCGCCATGAAAACGGAAGTCAACGGCAAACTGCTGGTGAACCATGAATGGGCGCAGTCCATGCTCGCTGAAATGTATAAAAATGTGAGCATCGCACGCCTTGCCTATGTTGAATCCAATTACGCCAACGGACTCTATGGAATGTTCAAGTCCATTCAGGTGAAACCTGTGTATTACTATCTCAAATTCTTACCTAAATCTCTGGCAGATAAAATTGCTGGACCCATATTGAATCTTTACCAGTCCACGTGGCTGTTCAGAAAAATCCATCTGGACTGGCAGAAGGATGAAGAATTCCATCGAACCGCCGGCTGGGGTTCACTGGCCAAATTCAGCGGGACGGATCTGGGTATGAAGAATTGTCATATGGCTCTTGATATGATGGGGCAGGCGGGACTTCGGCATGACCATCGTGCTGAAAAAATGTTCCGGGATTCCAAACTTCTTCAGATCTACGAAGGGACGAACCAGCTCAACCGCCTGAATATGTTCAAATGCATGGTGGCCCGGAATTACCCCCAGGTTAAAGTTTTTGAAAAAGAGCAGTAAATCTGACGCTTGAAAAAATCGTCGTTCCTGTTATGGTTGTTTTTTGGGACAAGGAACCTGTTCCTCATCAGGAATATCTGGATCAGAAAGGCAGATAACGTTCATGGAAGATCGCTAAGTGAATCCGTCACTGATATATCCGGGCATATACAGAATCAGGCTCCCCCTTGCAGGAAAAAAACCGGGCCCTGTGAATGTCTATCTTTTCAAGGGAAAAGACAATATCACCCTGCTTGACACAGGAACGGATCTTTCCTGGCGTTATCTTGAATCTCACCTGAAAAAAATCGGTGTCTGTTTCAGCCACATTCACCGCATCATCATGACCCATGGCCATGTGGATCATTATGGTGCGGCGAGCCGGATTTTTTTCAACGGGAAACGAAATGCCACAGTCATAGCCCATGCCGCTGACCGGCGTCCCATCGAGACAGGAACAGATGTTCCTTCTGATGCATACCGGCGATTTCTTGTGGCAACGGGAACGCCTGTCATATACCATTTCGGAATCGTTCCCATGTTTTTTCTTTTTCGAAAACGGCTGGCCAGACCCTGCCCTGTCCATGAAACACTCAACCTGTCAGAGCCTCTTCTCATGGGGGATTACAGGGCCAAAGTCATTGAAACACCCGGCCACACGCGGGGTTCGGTCTGTCTTCTTCTGGAAAAGGAAGGGATCCTTTTTTCCGGAGACCATATCCTTCCGCACATCACGCCCAACGCGTTCCCCATGCTTGAAAAAAGCGGCCTGCCTGTTCGAAGCAGCCAGAATGAATTTTACGAATCCCTTGAACGAATCAAAATCATAGCTCCGCAGATTATTTATCCGGCCCACGGAAAAATGATACGGGATTTTGAATCGGTTCATAATATGTACAAAACCTGTTTCGCCCAGCGTCAGGATTCGATTTTAAGAACGGTTCAAAACAATCCCGGCAAATCCATATACGATATGGCCCGGATCCATTTTCCAGAAATCAGCGGTTCCCGCCGTTTTATACTTGATCTTTATCTTGCGGTGTCCGAGGTTTATACGCACATTCAGGTCCTCGAAAAACTCGGGCGGGTCAGGACCCTTTTCACAAACCGAATCCTTCTTGTGGAGTATATTCAATGAAAATCCAGCGAATCAAAGACCGTTGCAACCTGTGTATGCTATGCGTCCGAGACTGTGTATCCGGTGCCTGGCGTGAAGTGAACGGCGAACCGGTGATGGCCGCGCCGGACCTGTGCAACCGGTGCAGCCATTGCGTGGCGGTCTGCCCCCAGTCCGCCATATATCACGAAGCCCTGGACTATACCCAGGTCGACCGCATAAACAGTCATCTCGTCAAGCCCGATGTGTACAAACATATCGCGTCAGGCCGCCGAAGCATCCGCCAGTACAAGAAAGACACTGTGTCCCGTGAAATCATTGAGGACATCCTGAATCTGGCCAGCCACTCACCCACGGCCAGTAACAAACAGAACGTGGCCTACACGGTGATCAACGACAGAAAAATATTACGGGAGATATCGAACCGTGTTTTCGGGTTCAGCAAAAACATATACAGGCTCTCCCAGAAAGGGATCGGCAAAAAGGTTTATACAGTGGTTAAACGCTTTTACCCTGACGGAATCAGCCGTTATCTGGACCCCATGGACTTCTACATCGCCGAAGCTGAAAAAGGCCGCGATTATATCCTGCACGGTGCACCGGTTCTGATTCTCGTCCATGGACCTAAAAAAGGCAGTTTAATCAATGAAAACTGCAACATTGCCGCGACAAACATCATGAATTACGCCCACAGCCTGGGTCTTGGAACCTGCTACATCGGATTTCTCAATCTGGCCCTTGCCCGCTTTTCTTCGTTAAGACAACTGGCCTCGGTTCCGAAAAACAGGAAAGTTTACGCCTGCCTCACCCTGGGTTATCCGTCAGTGAGGCATTCGTTCACTGCGTCAAGGAAAGCACCGCAGATACAATGGATGATCGGACATGAATGATTTCAAGGACGTGGGCCGGTTCAAACGAAGCCTGGATTTCATCGGAGGCTGTGTTGACGAGGTTTTTCTTTCAGTTCCTAAAATTGCAAAACCTTTTAAACCTGTAAGAAACATCTGCTATTCCGATTATATGCGACAGGTGGATTTTTATTTTGAAAACGGGTATGTGGAAAATCCCACGGACTTTTTTTCCATATCGGACATCGTCCCGGAAAACCGTATCATCGAAGATGAACCGTTCAAGGACGGACGGTATCAGGTCATCACCTACCCCAGTCTCCATACGGTAAAAAATCCTTGGATCTCTGAAAGATATCTGTCTTTTCAAAACAACAGAACCGGATACCTTGTCCGGTGGTTACATCCGAAGCCTTCCTGTAAAACCGTTCTTTGTCTTCACGGCTACATGCTTGGCGAGCCTCAACAGGCCCGCACCATGTTTCATGTGGACAAGCTTTACAGCATGGGTCTTGATGTCGCTCTTTACATCACCCCGTTTCATTGGCGAAGAGCTCCGGAATCCCGTTTGCAAAGGGGCATATTTCTTCAGACCGACGACGTGGCCATGACCTGTGAAGCCATGGGACAGAGCATGGCCGATCTCCATACCTGTTTTCAGATTTTAAAGCAAAGGGATGCCGGAGACATCGGCCTGATCGGTGCCAGCCTGGGAGGCTACAACGCTTCTTTGTATTCCTGCCTTTCAAATCGCCATGCTTTTGCAGCCATGATGGTCCCGGCCGTGAATTTTTCAAAACCTTACGGCCCCAGGTTTGCAAAGCTCCCATTCAAGGTTGATTCCTCCTTCATGAAAAAAATCGAAAAAGTCTGGGAACTTCATTCTCCCCTGAACCATTTACCAAAACTTTCCATGGATCGCATGCTTTTTGTGGCATCACGGGGTGATCGCCTCTGTCCTTTCGGATATCTGGCTGAACTCCATCAAAAATGGGGTTTCAGGCGTTACAGATATATGACAGGCGGCCACTGGCTGATATTCAACGGACGGTCACGGGGTAAAGCGTGGTACTCTTTTCTTTCGGACATGGGTTTTACATTTTAAAACCGATAAAAACCGGAGACGAATAAACAAAGGCTATCCGAATAAACTATGACTTTGGACCTCCGTTGTCTTTTGCTTTGACTTCCTGGTGCTGTATCATTTATTATAAATCATAAAATACACATACATACTGGCCGACCTCATCTTCCGGCCTCTCTATCAGCTGGTTCCGACACATTGTATGACCGTTGATCCTGACCTGACTTTTTTTCATGACCTTGAATAATTGATCTTCATTTTTTTCTTTCTGCCGGAAACTGGACCGGGCCTTATGTTTCATGAACCCTTGTCTAATATGGAGAATATTGCCATGGTTGAATCAAACAGGATGTTTCAAAGAAAAAAAGTCAGTATCCCTGTCACTGTCACTCCGGATAATTTACCGCTGGTGGCATCACACACGGAGGTTCTTCCCATGACACCGATAGGTACCATTTTCAGAGAATCATACGGTGCATCCATGAAAAACACCAGTGTGGACGGTTTCTGTTTTGTCACCGGGAAAAAAATGGAGCCAGGAACAGAGATTGAAGTCAAAATGGTGAATTTCAATCCCATTCCCATGGGTGAAAAAAAATTGACGGAATGTCAGGCCAAGGTGGTTTGGTGCAACACCATCCCGCAGACCGGGGCGGGAAAATGCTATGAAATGGGGGCAAGACGCAGCCGGCGTGAAAATCTTCCCATCTTAAACTTGAAGAGCCATCATTTCGCTTCAATCAAATGCATGTAAAACACCGTCATGATGACAGTTCAGTTTTCATGTCATCCATCGAAGACTGACTGTCGACGTCCATACTTTCATCATCGCGGATGGTCAGCAACTCAGCCAATGCCTCTCGAATTTCTTTTACACCGGCAGTGGCGACCCAGTGAACCATATCGTGCTCACGTTTCAGACGGTTCAGTGGAAAACGCCATTTATGTTCTTCAAGATAGGTCTCCGACAGTTTTCTGATCACGCTCCAGGTATCTCGTCTGCGCTGATTTTCAAGAGATGTTATCGTATCAAAATCATTAATTATTTTTTTATGGAAACGATTTTTGAACACATTTTTAAAAGCCGCCACAAAAGTAATATAACAAAGGACGGAACCCGCCATCCCGAACGTCATCAAAAGCTGAACAGGCATCCCGCCAAGTGCCCCTGAAAGACTTAAGAAAAAAATAACGGCAAAGCTTACGATGAGGCTGAAAACACTGGCTGTCACTCCGAAACGGACATCGAACCCCAGGGCCTTTTTTTTGTAATTCACCAATGCCTCAAGAAAATGATCGAGACTTTCAGAATGATTTTCAACAAAACCCGCAAGATGATCCAGTCTTAAATCAGGAGCGCTCAAGATCGTTTCTCTGAGTTCGTCTCTCTGGTTTTCCAGATATTTCAAGTAGTCTGTTTTTTCGGACATTCGTGCGGCGCAGGATGAATAGGTCAGATGAATACGCGGAATATCTTTCCGGCCAGTCATCTGTGACAGATTCCAGCAGAGCGTTCCATAAACCTGAAGCATGTCAGTCATGGATTCGCATTCGTCAATACGGTTCAGCACAAACAGAATCCGTTCTTCGAACGTATTTGCCGGCAATGTTTCCCGAAGGGCCACATAGGTTTCCTGAACCGTCCCCGCTTTATGCGGATCGAAAAGAACAAGAATAAGGTCTGCAATCCGTGCAAAATCTCCGATCACGTCCTGATAATTGTAGCCACGATCCCTTTCTGTGACACTGTCCAACATCCCCGGCGTGTCAATAATGGCAAGATTTTTCAAAAAAGGTGAATTCACTTTTTTCAGTCTGAAATGCGAGGCAAAACGCCTGCCATATTTTTTCAGTTTTTCGAAAGGGAATTCCGGATCGTTCAACAGGTAGGCCCCATCATGTTCCTCCGTAACACGAATGACATGATCCTCACTTTCTGAAGGGTCATAGGTGATCACAGTGAAAGAGTCATCCGTAGGTGCCTGCCCTGTATCTTGTATGTATCCGCCGATATATTCATTGATTAATGTCGATTTTCCTGAAGAATAATTCCCCAGGATCAGAACCACCGGCTTCCATTTGATGGTGGATTCCAACGGCACTTCACTGTACTTGTACTTCAGGGCCACTGGAGTCAGTTTTTCCTCCACCATTTCAATAAGGTCTTTCTGAAGCGACGTCTTGTAATTTTCCCGGAACATGACATTCTCCGTTTAAAGTCTTCGTGTTGTCTATGATAAAACGCTTCATGGCTATCAGAACGTTTTTTTCCGGTCAACTGAATTGCGTGAATTCAGTTTTTCGATAGCATATGGAATCTGTCTTGATCTTTTTTCAGCTGGATTCCTGGCACCTATCTTGCTTTACCGTAAAGGGAAAACCGAAATCAGGATTTGTATTGCAAGTCACTGAATAATATGTAAATGTCCGTTTTTCGGTTTTCAAATGGATTCATAAAATGAGGTCAGACATGGGCGTTCAAATCAGCGAAATTAACACCAATAGCGTATGGATCATTTCAGAAAGCAAACCCACGGATTTCAATCCGGAGTCACTTGGGGAAAACAATATTCAAGGGCCGATTCGGGAATACGCCATATCCGATCTTGCCCTTTACCTGCTCAATCCAGATCCCATCATCATTCAGGACAAACTGGTCGGTTGTTACCTGACCTATAAAAAAACGCGTCTTCAAAAATGGAGATCTTTCTTCTCCGCTCCTTTTTCGAAAAAGAAAGATGATGATTCAAAAAACGATCCCATGACAAGGGAATATGTTTCAAATCTGCATATGAAAACCTACACATTTAAGGACAGACCCCTTGAGGACCACTTCAAACGGATATACAAAGCCATGAGGCCCTACGATGGTCTCTTGCGTTTTCTCGGCCTGATGGATCACGCAAAGGTCCATGATATCACAGGAATCTGTGAAGATATTGCCGGAAATCGATACAAGCTCGACCTGTCAGGCAATGTCAAGGACAAGCTGAACTACATGGCCACCTATCTGCTGACCCCTGTAAAAATCACCATGAAACGGGCATATCTCACCAAAGGCCTGTTTGAACTTCGGGGCTACAAATTTGAAACGTTCAAAGCTGAAACGCGATACAGGCTCGTCCGGTTTTACCAGGATGGAAAGACAACGTTCTGCGTTATGGGCAGCAATGACAAAAAAGGTTTTTTTGTTCAGGACCCTAAACTGGTTTACTGGTTGCAACTGTTCCAGCAGTCCCTTAAAACCAATGAAACACTCTCGGAATCATTGAATCTCTGTGTCAAGGGAGATGCCAAACCCTTCAAGCTATTTTTTACAAAACAGCTTGAATTTTCCTATTCTCAGAATCATCTACCAAAAATTTTCAGGAACAGCTACGACGTGTCGCGCATGGCTCCGGAAGATAAAAACGCCATTGCTGAAACGCTGAACAATCAGCAGCGTGTCATATCGTTCAACTATATTCCACATTCAAATACCGGTGAAGAAAAAATGCATACACATATCTCTGTGATGCACGACTTCAAGGCTCTTGAACCGTTGAAAGACCATTTTCCGGATCTTTACAACGAAATATCGGAGAACGCTCCGGCCACAGATGCCGGAAAGTTTTACCTTCTTGACTCCATCAAAGGGTGCCAGGATGAATAGTGTGTATACCAAACAAGATTATGATGCCGTCGATGAGCTGTTGCATTATCCGGAATTTCTCGACAGACATCTGTCCGGTTTTCAGGACACGTCTGAAATCACTGTACCGGACGACCCCATCGAAAAAGTGATATTTCAGAACGAGGCCAAAAAAGCCATCCGGAAAATCGCACAGAACAAAGGACATATCCTCATGGTGGGGAGACCCGGAACCGGGAAATCCCTTCTTGCCAACATGTTCAAGGATGTCATTGACGTGTCTTTGGGGGACTATATCAGGCCCAAAGAATCCATTGCCGCCTTTCCTGGCAAAGACGACAATCATGTCCGGTTTGCCTACGCCTCTCCGGAAATACTCGACAAGCAGATTGAAAAAATCACCGAAGATATTGACAACGCCCGGTGCAACGTGGAGCCCTTTTCCCTGAAAGAGCAGATACGCCAGGTGAACAAAGTACGCAACGTCCTTCTTTTCATGACCCTTTCAAGTCTTTGTTTAGGATTTGTATTTCCACAGGTATTCATCCTGACCGGTCTCTGCGGTATCGGATCCATTTTCATGTTCATGCAGGCCAACAATCACAAAGTTCAGGAACGGATTCAGCAGGACAATCAGACCGGACGAAAAAATGAAATGAAGCAGCTTGTGGATATGATACCCGAGGTGCTTTACGATCCAAGAAAAGACAAAGATCTCATGGTCTGCATTTCAGAGCCTGATGCCAGAAGCATGAAAGGCGGTTTCAGACATGATCCCTACCAGTCGGGAAATCTCCAGACACCGATCCATAAACGGACCTATCTTGGAGCTCACGCCAAATCACCCATCATTTATATAGATGAACTGAAAACACTGGTCCGGTCAGGCTACATGTCAAGCCTCCTTGAAATCATGCAGAACAAGGAATACATCCTGGAAGGTGGTAAAAACACTGGCAGCGGTGCCGCAGACCGTTCTGAAAACATGCTCAAGGCGAACAACATCATCATCGCCTGCTGCAACCATGACACCCTGTCCTTTCTTCAAAGTGAAGGTGACGGTGCTTTTTTAAGCCGGATTGAAGACAAAGGGGAAATCGTCCAGATGGAATCCAGCGTGGAAGAAACACCCGAAACCCTGATGCAGACCGCAAGGTACATCAAGCAGGAAATCATTTCCATCGGAACAGAGTTCAGAGATACCTGGGGAGAAATCATCGAAAAGGAAGGTTACATCGGTGTCAGACAGAGAAGTGAAAAAATATTCGGCCGAACTCTTCCCGCAGGATATGTGCTGAAGGAAAGGGAGTTTACACGTAATGCCGTGGCCGAAATAGTCAAAGAGCTTCGATGCAGAGCATCCGATGGAAAATTGAGCGCCATTTTGCGGCCCATAAACGGAATCATCAAGACCGCCGAGCATGAAGCCATCCTTGAAAATGCCGATTTTGTCACAGCAAGGCATGTCAAAAAAGCGCTGATCGAGCACATGAGCCTTGAAGGCTCCTTGTCTAAGGATTCCATCCGTCATAAAAAAGAGCTGAAAAACTACATCAGTTCCATGACCGACGCCATCGGTTATGTTGTGGGTCTTGCCGTCATTTCATCCCAGGCCAGCGGTCAGATGTTCGGGCAGCCCTTGCCCATCCACTGTCAGATAAACCCCGGCGGAGCGGATACGGTGGCCGCATCAGGAAAAACCGGTGATATTGCCAAAGCCGCGGCTCAAAACGTACGCGCCTCCATCAAGAAAACATTCAGAACAATCGGTGCGCCCTATATCGGTTACGAGATGCATATCGAGTATATTCAAGCCCATGGCGGTGTTGAAGGCGACAGTGCATCCATTGCCATGGACGTTGCCCTGATCAGTGATTATATCAAAGTCCCTGTGAACCAGAAATTCGGAATCACCGGTTCGCTTACAGGAGACATCATTCTTGCCGTTGGAGGGGTTACGGAAAAAGTCCGTTCGATCATGGACCCGGATCTGGATATGATGGGTGCCTGCGTTCCCTGGCAGAACAGAGAAGACATTGAACCTCTTCTGGTAAACGTGGAGTGCGAAATGACCACGAACGGCGAAATACCGGGTGTAAGGATTTACAGAACCGAAGGTAAAAAAGATCCGTTCGACATTTTTTTTATAAAAACCAAATATCACGCTTATAAAATCCTTATGGGAATCGAAAAAAATGAGTTCGAAGATCGTATGGCTGATAGGAGCCGTAAAGATTTCGAATTCATGAAATCCATGAAAAAGCCGGAACTTGAAGAAGATAATCATAATTCTAACACTTTTTTAACATGATCTTATTGACAATCTTACATCATATCTGTATTTTACCGGACTTGTTGATTTCAGTTTACCACCATGTATTTTCCGCACCCTGTGATGAAAGCCCGGAAATTTCATGAAAATCTGAAAAGTTATCTTAAATGAAGGTGAATTCTCCTTTTTGGGATACGGCATTCATCACGTTTCGTCATATGTGCATGCAATAAAACGTGTACTTGTGTGAAGGATTAGCTCCATGAAAAACGATTTGTCAAAAGTTAGAAACATCGGCATCAGCGCCCATATCGACTCGGGCAAAACAACACTCACTGAACGCATCCTGTTTTACACGAACAGAATTCACGCCATTCATGATGTCAAGGGGAAAGACGGCGTCGGTGCCGTGATGGACTCCATGGAACTGGAGAAAGAACGCGGCATCACCATCGCTTCCGCTGCGACGTTCTGTGAGTGGAAAGACAACGAGATCAACATCATCGACACCCCGGGTCATGTGGATTTCACCATTGAGGTTGAACGCTCCTTAAGGGTTCTTGACGGTGCCATTCTCGTTCTCTGCTCCGTTTCCGGCGTCCAGAGTCAGTCCATTACCGTGGACAACCAGATGAAGCGTTACAACGTACCCTGTATCGCCTTTATCAACAAATGCGACCGGAGTGGTGCGAACCCCTACCGTGTTATCACTCAGCTCAAAGAAAAACTGGGGCACAATCCTCTGGCCCTCCAGATTCCAGTAGGCCTTGAAGACAAACATAACGGCGTGATTGACCTCCTCACCATGAAAGCCCTTTATTTTGACGGAAAAAATGGTGAGAACATCATCGAGGAGGATATTCCTAAAGAACTGCTGGACGAAGCCACATCCAAACGTGAAGAGCTTATCGAAACAGCGTCACTTTTCTCCGACGAACTCACGGAAGCCATTCTCGAAGAAGCTGAGATCACTCCCGGACTGATCATCGAAGCCGTCAGACGTGGAACCATTCAGCGTAAACTGACACCGGTTCTTATGGGCTCTGCTTACAAGAACAAAGGAGTTCAGCCGCTTCTTGATGCTGTTTCACGTTACCTTCCGGCCCCTTATGACATCCAGAACGATGCCCTTGACATGGACAACAATGAAAAACCTGTTGTTCTTAAAAGCGATTCCAATGAAAAAACGGTTGCCCTTGCGTTCAAACTTGAAGATGGTCACTACGGCCAGCTGACCTATATCAGGGTTTATCAGGGCGCGATTAAAAAAGGCGATACCGTGATCAACACCAAGAACGGACGAAAAGTGAAAATCGGCCGTGTTGTCCGTATGCACGCCGCTGAAATGGAAGACATTGAAATGGTTCCTGCCGGTTATATCGGCGCTCTTTTCGGAATCGAGTGCGCTTCAGGCGATACGTTTACCGATCCGTCCATCAATCTGTCCATGCTGTCCATGTTCGTTCCGGCACCGGTTATCTCCCTTGCGGTTAAGCCCAAGGATAACAAGTCCCAGATCAACATGTCCAAGGCGCTTTCAAGGTTCACCAAGGAAGACCCCACATTCAAGACCCACATCGATCCTGAAACCAATGAAACCATTATCGAAGGCATGGGCGAACTTCACCTTGAAGTCTATGTGGAACGCATGTTCAGAGAATACAAAGCCGAAGTCGAAACCGGCAAACCCCGGGTTGCCTACAGAGAAACCATCACCCAGCGTGCTGAATATGATTACGTTCATAAGAAACAGACAGGGGGCTCCGGCCAGTACGCCAAAGTCATGGGCTTCATCGAACCGATTGAAGACGAGCACTTCATTTTTGAAAACAAGGTTACCGGCGGCCGTATCCCTACCAATTACATTCCTGCCTGTGAAAAAGGTTTCACGCTCTGTATGAACAAAGGTCCGAAAATGGAATACCCCGTGACCGGTGTCAAGGTAACTCTGACCGATGGGGCTTTCCATGCGGTGGACAGCTCGGATATGGCGTTCCAGACTGCGGCCCGTGGCGCTTTTATCGAAGCATACCTTAAAGCGAAACCCGTAATCCATGAACCCATCATGAAAGTTGAAATCGAGACACCCACTGAATTCCAGGGCAACTGCATGGGCTTGATCAACCAGCGTCGCGGTATGATTCTCGGTTCACAGGACGAAGGGGTCATGTGCCGGATCGAAGCCCAGGTTCCCCTTTCTGAAATGTTCGGATTTTCAACCATTCTTCGATCAAACACACAGGGCAAGGCCCAATTCACCATGGAATTCTGCATGTACAAACAGGTGCCGCAGATGGTCGCCGAGGCATTGATCAAAGCGGCTCAGGATGAGAAAAAGAAATAACCGATAAGGAAATAAGAATATGAACGAAAACACCCTTAAACTTGACAACCCCCTGTCTCAGCTCGGTTTTGAAACTGATAGCCTGATTACTCCCGGACAAATGGGAGCCATCTGCGCCAGAGCCGGAATCGGTAAAACATCTTTTCTCGTTCAAATCGGACTCTACGCCATGGCAAGGGGACAGAAGGTTCTCCATATAAGCCTTGATGAGCCTGTGACCAAAATAAATATTTGGTACCGTGAGATGTTCAACCTTATGGCACCTAAAAACGGAATAACCATGATCAATCAGGCCTGGGACACCATAATTTCCAATCGCCTGATCATGACTCTGAAACTTGACGGTTTTTCTGTTCCACGTCTTGAAGAACGCCTGGCCGATCTTATCGAGCAGGATATTTTCAAGCCAGACACCCTGGTCGTGGACGGTTTTCCCTTTGAAAAATGTGACCGCTGTCTTCTCAAGGACCTTAAAATTCTTGTGGAAAAAATGGGTATGAATGTCTGGTTCACTGTGAACACCCATCGTCATGAGCCTCCGGATCAGGACGGATATCCTGTCCAGCTCACCGGTATGAGCGATCTTTTCAACACGGTCATCCAGCTGATCTCAGAAAAAAAGATCGTGGATCTTCAGATCCTTAAAGGACAGGTTGATTCAGAAAAAGCGGCATCTCTTTTCATCGATACGGATACCATGCTGATCAGTGCGTGATATTTTATAACTGCCTACGGCATGATGGAATCAAAGAACCCCGGATCGAAATGATCCGGGGTTTTCATTTTTAAAAGTTTTAAACAGATAACATAAATCAATCATAAAATTTCAATATAACAGAGCGAATGTGGGACCGAACAGCCATGGTGTTATAAATAAACATGCCCCCCTTTCCCCTTACTCATGTATGGATTCACAGCTCTGATATCACTCAGTCTCCTGATCCTTTCTTCTGTAGGAGGATGAGTTCTGAACAAAACAGAGACATCGTTAGAAGTTTTTGTCGGGAAAAAAAATCCTTTGACTCCCTTAGTATCATAATCAATCTTTGAGAGTGCTGAAATCAGTGGCTCCGGACTTCCCAACAATTCAGCCGATCCCAGGTCCGCATTGAACTCGTTATTTCTGGACATAGTCAGTTGAACCAGATATGAAAAAAAAGGAGCGATTATCAAGACAGCAATGAGCATCACGTTAACATAAATCCCATTTATAATAATGAACGGCAGACTGATCAACAAAATCACCTGACCCCAAAGAGACAAGGATTCAGTTAACCGGCCCAGAAGCAAAGCGAACCACATGGAACGCATGTCGTTATTTTTAATATGGCTGATTTCATGGGCAGTGATCCCTGCTATTTCAGCGTCGCTCAATCTGTTTATAATCCCTGCAGAAATCGCCACGGCAGATTTGTTCCGCGTCCCAGTGGCGAAGGCGGCGAGAGTATCCGAAGGTATCAGATAGATTTCAGGCATTTTTTCAAGATCCGCTCTTCTGCTCAGGATGTTGACCATTCGGTGAACATGGGGTGCATCGTAAAAACTCAAAGGTCTTACCTTGAATAATCCCATCATCAGCTTCGGCGCGATGTTCGGGCTAAACAGATACAAAACTCCAATGCCTGCCAATATTATGAACACCAGAAAAGGACCTGCGATAACGTATGCGATCAGTCCCAAGGTCGCTGTGAGAACCCAAATAAGAACAGCAGATATCAAAACGTTTTCAATTTTTTGTTTCATCCATTTCGTTCTGTTCATGCATGACCTCCCTATCAAGCGATATCACGATTATGACATAATATAGGGATCTGCCTTGACAATTTCAACCCGAGTCGAATGGATCAGGCGTTATACATCCGTAAATATGATTGAGTTTTGTTTTTCATGATGATATATTTTCATATACTTATATCATATCTATAGAATATCAGCATCCTGACCACCGTATTCTGACTATATAATCGGCAAAGAAGACCATGACCTTACTTCTGTTCCAGAAAAATGGCGATAGAAACATCATTGACAGTGGGTCACTTGACAATCCGGGTATAATCATCAAACGAACGGATTCAGTAGGTGAAACAATCGAAATGATGATTGCATGCGATGTCTTGGTGCTTTTCATGGATGTCGACGATAACCTCTTCAATTTGAAGCAAGCCATACACACAGTTGAACTGATTCGCAGCAGTGAAAGACATAAACAGATCCCCGTGGTTTATCTGCTTCAAAGTATACCCGAATCCGATATCGAATTCTATAGACCGGGAGATGGTCCGGTAGACTATATTATTAAACCACTGAATCACAGTGTGATTAAAAATAAAATAAAATGCTATAAGGATTTAATGTATTACAGGTCCAATGATAAGAGAATCAGCTCTACTCAAAACGTTTACCGCCGTTTTTTTGAGAACGGTCCTTCAGCGTTTGTGATGATAGACCAGCATGGTTACATTCTTGATCTTAACTCATCGTTTCTTCATAACATTGCAAAGCCAGGCCATGACAAACTGGATTACATCGGGCAGCACATTTTTTCACAAACCGATTTATTCCATTCTAAAATCTTCGATATGTTCAAAAATATTATGGCCGGGAAAAAAACTCCAAAAACAGATATTGTGGTGACAGCATCGCCTCATGCGTCTGACAAATATTATTCGGTCAATTCTTCACCCATAATCAGAGGTAACCACATTGAATTCGTTATTTTTATTTTTGAAGATATCAGTGAAAGGATTGAAGCTGAAAATGATCTCAGTCTATCGCGTAATGAACTTGTAAGAGCGAATTCAGAACTTCAACGCATGACAGAAGATCTTGAAAAGGCTATTTCCAAAGCCAACAAAATGGCTGTTGAAGCTGAAATCGCAACCATTTCAAAAAGCGGATTTCTTGCGAGTATGAGCCATGAAATCAGAACACCTCTCAATGCGGTCGTTGGCTTTACAGATCTTATGCTTTCTACGAAATTATCGGAAGAACAGAAGGAGTACATTGAATCTATAAGGGATTCTTCTCAGACATTTCTTGGGTTGATCAACGACATTCTTGATTTTTCAAAAATTGAAGCTGATCGGGTCGAGCTCGAAAAAATACCATTTAAACTTGATTCAATTATGGACGAAGTCGTCAACACGACAGGTTTAAGGGCCTATGAAAAGAATATCGAAATAGCTTGCCAGATACAACCTGGGATTCCAACGTTTCTTGACGGAGATCCTGTACGCCTGAAACAGATCCTTGTCAATATCATTGGTAATGCAGTCAAATTCACGTCGATGGGCCATATTTTTATCCGTGTCTTTCTTGTCTCACTACGTGATCATATGGCAACTGTCCGTTTCAGCATTTCAGACACAGGAATAGGCATTCCATCGAACAAAATCGAAAAAATTTTTCAACCCTTCTCTCAAGCCTCAACATCCACAACCCGTGAGTTCGGAGGCACAGGTCTTGGCCTTGCTATTTCTAAAAAACTGGCTGAACTGATGAAGGGTTCAATCTCCGTCCAAAGCCCCAATCCTGAAAGCCATCTAAACCCTGGAACCGTCTTTCATATTGAAACAAAATTCAGCTTTGACCCCAAAAAATCGACAGAGAAAGACGCCCCTGAGCAAAATATCCATGGGAAACATGTCGCTATCATGTCAGGTGACTGGACATTGTTGGAGTTTTACAGCAAAATGCTCATAGACGCCGGTATGACCGTCACTCCTGTCAATAATCCTTCAGAAATATTTAAAATTTTATCTCAAGATGAAACGACGGATCATGAGCACTCCCTTCTTCTCATCGATGACACAATACCTTTATCCTCTCTAAAAAAAGCTATTGATTACATATCTGATGGAAGCCTCGAAAAAGTTAATGCCGCCTTGATGCTTTCGCCATATTCTGCGATGGAAAAAGAAATTCTGGACATTTATCCCCATGTTTTCTCATTTATAACATTACTCAAAAAGCCTTTTAAGCTGTCCCATATAAGTAAATTGCTGGCACGACAAGACCATGAAGCTGACAGAACATGTCTGCCTGATGAGAACGGGAATGTGGATGCAGCTTGCATCGGATACAATATACTGCTTGTAGAAGACAACAAGATAAATCAAAAAGTTGCCATAAAAATGTTGAAAAAAATGGGGCATACCGTTACAGTTGCAGATAATGGAAACGAAGCCCTGGATATTTTAAAAAACAATATAAGTTTCGACCTTGTTCTCATGGATGGCCAGATGCCCGTGATGGATGGTTTCAAGGCAACTGAAATCATAAGACGAAATGAGCAATCCAAACCGGACGCGACGAGGCTTCCGATCATTGCTCTTACGGCCAACGCCATGAAGGGCGACAGAGACAGATACCTGAACGCAGGAATGGATGATTATATAGCTAAACCCGTTAAATTCAATGATCTTTCCACAATGATCACTGACATCATGAGGCGAAAAATTTCAGGTAATCTTGTCAGACATAACACCATGATCTCTCAGGATTCTCCTGAATTCTGAAGGATTACAACATAATATAAAGGGAGGTTGTTCTATGAAAATCTGCGTACTCTGTCTTTCTGTATTCTTACTTACTTCGATTGCAGCACAGGCCGAACTTCTTATTATTACGAATAAGTCAGTCGCCCAATCCAGCCTTTCAAAGCAGGATATCAAGGATATTTTTTTAGGAAACAAACAGTATTGGACAGACAAATCGAAAATTTCTTTTGCTGTCGTCGGAGAAGGTGACGTTGCGAACAGCTTTTTCAAAACTTATCTTGGCATGAGCACGGCACAATACAATGGATTGTGGAGTGAAAAACTATATACTGGCGGTAAAACATTGCCAAAACGATTCAAATCTTCCAAACAGGTCATCGATTTTATTTCTCAGACTGCGGGCGCCATCGGTTTTATTGACAACGTCCCGCAGCCCAAAGATGTCAATGTGATTGAAATCAAATAAGACCGGTCGTTTCATCAAAGCCGAGCATGATATTCATGTTCTGCACTGCCTGTCCCGACGCACCTTTAACAAGATTGTCGATGGCCGAAACGATGACGACCTGCCCTGTTTCCTTGTTCAAATGCAATCCGATATCGCAAAAGTTTGTGTTTTGAACATGTCTGACATCGGGCGGCTGGTTCACATCGGGCAACAATCTTACAAAAGGCCGGTTTTTGTAAAACGTTTCAAGACATTGCATCATGTCATCCGAGGAATGATTACCACGAACTTTTGTATACAACGTTGTAAGCATTCCTCTCGTCAAAGGAAGAAGATGGGGCACAAAGGTCAGATTGATTTTTTTTCCTGCCTCTTTTGAAAGTACTTCTTCCATTTCAGGTCTGTGTCTGTGTCCATCGATTTTGTAGGCTCTGAAGCCCTCGTTCACCTCACAGAAATGAGTGCCGAGGGCTACAGACCGTCCTGCTCCGCTTACACCTGATTTTGAATCCGCGATGAGAAAATCGCAATCAATCATTCCGTTACGAATCAGTGGAATGAGGGGAAGGAGTACTGTTGTCGGATAACATCCCGGATTACCGACAAGACAAGAATTCGCAATACGTTCGTAATAGATTTCGCTAAGACCATAAACCGATTTTTCTAATATTTCTTTTGCGGTGTGCGGTTGATAATAATCTTCATAAGTCGCTACATCGGAAAATCTAAAATCAGCTGAAAGATCAATGACCTTTTTCCCTTTTTCAATGAGCTTAGGAACAATGGAAAGTGGAAGCTTATGAGGTAGAGCGGTAAATACCACATCCGTTTTATCCGAAAATGAATCAATGTCGAAATTTTCACAAACAAGATCGGTTCTGCCACGCATAGTCGGGAATACTTCATAAAAAGGTGTCCCGGCATATTGCCTTGAAGTAATGGACGTGAGACAGACATGGGGATGGGACGACAATATCTTTACAAGTTCGGCTCCCGCGTATCCAGTTGCACCTACAATTCCGACACGTATCATATTAAAACCTCTTTTTATTTCTTAATATTTTTAACCTGATCCTAATGAATCCAACATATAAATCATACACATGAAACATACATTAAAAAAAACATCATTTATTTATCAAAGGTCCACTTGATTATCAACGAGTTATGCAATGGAATCATGACATAATGCACAAACAGTTTCCTGATAATTTAGAAAATAAATCCAAAATAAAAATTAATATTATAATTTATATATAATATAAGACAGTTAAAATCTTAAAAATTAATCCTTTCCAGCAATTAATATTTTGTGCATTGCAATATTTTATCTTGACTTATGAATGGCAGATCATTATATTAATACAATTAAAAAATTTTGATAATGGTCAAAATTAAAGTCTCTAAATCTGCAAAAGATTGTTTTTCAAAAAAAAACACCGGATCAAAAAACAAACCAAGTCTGGAAAACAGACTTTGATCCCATCAAGAATAACATTAATGATCAGTAAGGAGGTCAAAATGCAGGACATGATGAAAAACATGATGAATGAAATGTGGAAAAATATGGATACTTTCAAAACATTCGATTTTTCAAAAAAAATGGATTTTATGAAAGATTTCAACGCAGCAAAGCTGGGTCTTCAGGTTCTTGATTTTCAAAAAAGCACTTTCAACAATACGTACAACACTTTTCTGAAAATTCAGGAACAGACAGAAAAAATCGCAGACTCATTCATGAAAGACAACTCAGCGATACCCGCTGAAGGCCGCAAAATCCTTGATGAGTGGCGCCTTGTGCTTAAAAAAGGACAGAATGAAATCAAAAAATCGATTGATGAAGGCTTCATGAAAGCTGAATCGATGTTCACTGAGACAAATCAAGCGGCTAAACCTTCAAAATAATTGTATTATATTGAAAAAAGGCGTTAGCATATAATCTTGATCACGGTCTTAAGATTATATGCTATCCTTATTTTGATTGATTGAAACAAGGATTATTTATGTCAAATCAAAGCATGAATGACTGGAACAATATATTTTCTGATATGTTCGAAAAAAGTAACGGTTTAATGAGACTGGATACTGTTTTCAAAGATGCCATGTCACGTTTTAGTGAAATGTCGGCTGTGTTTCAAAGAATGAGCGGAATGCAAGCCTTCTTTGAAAATGATAATGATTTTATGAATAATTTATACGAAAACAGCGTGGCCAACTTCAATGAACTTACCCGAATAACTCATGCATTCAATCCTGTTATATTTTTCATGCCCGAATCAGCATCTTTCAGCCAGGATTATAAAAAAAAAATGGATTCATTTCTAAAGTTGATGGGCCTCATATCCATTGACGAATATCAGGCTTTGATAAAAAAATATGATGAAATTAAAAAACAAAGCGATGATCTTGAGAAAATTCATCATGAACAAAACAAAAGGATTGAGGAATTAAACAAAGTAGCTTCTGCTGAAAAAAAGAAGACATCATCCCATAATAAAGCGGCCGAAGAAGCCAAGAACAGGCTTGATGAACAGAAAAAAATTGTTTCAAACCTGACCAAAGACCTGGAAATCCAGAAAAAAAATGTCTTGTCACTTGAAAAAGAAGTGGAAAAACTTCAGAATCTGGCTGACTCATTAAAACAACAGTTGAGTGACAAAGATCAGCTTCCTGAAAAAAAAGCTGAGAAAGTAAAAATCTGAAGACATAGTCATTCGTGAATATACCTATTTATTTAAAGACCTTGTACAGGCACAGCCTCCGCATTGAGTTGTTTCCAAGTCATATATTCATTTTCATATCAAGTGAACACTCGACACAATACGCTATATGAGTTATGAACGATTCATGGATTCCGGTTCAAAGGTTCACGTTTATAGCGGGAGGGGTGTCAGATATGATCCAGGATGATGTAAAACGGTTGATAAAAAAAACTGAAAAACTCGTATCAGAAATCATTTCAGTTCATGGAATTAGCAGAGAATCAATCCTGTCTATCATCGAAAGCGTATATCGTGATGGCGATGAGTACGTTTCAGTTTCAGAGCTTAAAGAAAATGTCGCATCCAGAATCGAATGTAATGTGGGTTGTTGTTACTGCTGTCATACCCGTGTAAGCGTGACACCTGCTGAATCCTTGATCATCTGCCACCATATCAAATCGCGTTATTCTTTGAAGCAGATGGACACACTCATGAAACGAATCGTTTCTATTTTAAGGCAATTGAAAGAAAAGGCTGAGAACGAACTTGAGCTGTTCTGGAGTAAAACCCCGTGCGTATTTCTTGATAACGATAAGTGTTCGATATACAGTGTAAGGCCTTTTATCTGCAGGGCCTGGCACTCCTTAAGTAAAGATCAATGTCAAAGGGCTTTTGAATCCGAAAATCAGGATGCTGAAATTGACAGTACCCCATTCAGGGGAATGATATACGGAACACTTCGTAAGTTCTTGAACGATTTCTCAGAATCAAACGGATGCTCAACAACCCGAAGAGACCTCCCCACTGCACTGAGAATCACTCTTGCACACAACGATCCTTTCGAGGCTTGGCTCAGGGGTGAAAATCTTTTTCAATAGGCCCCCAATCCCTGTTTTTCAGGCGAGACGCAATACTGGGCCAGTTGATATCCTGCATATTCTTGACAAACCTGATCATGTAACCGGCCTTCATAGCTTCACGCCGTTCTGAACGCTGAGTAAATCCGTAATATGGAAGCATTTTTGAAACGGCCTTGTTCTTGAGTTTTTCGTCAGGTGTCCAAACATCTCTCCGTCTAGAATAATATGGATCTTCATTTTCTTCACAAGGTTTTGTAAACACATTAAAAAAACGGCAGGCAAGCGGTCTGACAGAGTGTATTCCGCATGCGCCCTCAACAAGATAAGGACAGCCTTTTCCTGGGAAAAAATGCATCAGCTGATGAAGAATGATTTCACTATTATTGGGGCTGACTCTGCACATCATAAACCAGTATATCCCCATAAGCTCCAATGGATATACAGGAATGGTCACATGGGTTTTACAGCAGGCAGAACATCCTTTTGAACAAGCCAAACGGAATCCTTTTTTCATCTCGGATTCCATAGCCTCGTAAATACCCTCATCGGCGGTATAATAAGCATCAAAAATAAATGACAGCCATTTATGGGACCGTTCGCTTTCAACCTCATTCAAACGTTGCGGTGCTGCGTATGATGTTTTGTGTTTTACCTTATTTTTTGCCATATCTTTCCCCAACAAAAATTTTCAGAATGCTGACCTTATTAATTTTGTCGTTTGTATATTCGTAAACGCTTTTCAAAACCATATTTTTTTAAAAAAAAACATTTTAAAAAATGAAGCACTGGAAACCCTGCCAATACGCAATGTCATTCAAATTATAAATAACATCCTGAATTTTAATTAATATTTATTGACAGATTCACTATAAAATATGTATTATTACTAAAAAATATTCATTGATGCCGATTTGAATCATCCGCCCGCCTCTCCTTTCATTTATGTTAGATACGTATTTCAAATCTTGTTCCGTCATATGAATAGACCAAGAAAGAAAGTGTGATACTTAATATTTTCGAGTATTATATTGTGGAGGCAATCATGTATCAAGATAAACGAAGATCATGTCCTCGTGACAGTTTACTGGCCCCTATTCTCATATCTGAAACCATGGACGGAGACTATCTCAATGCAACCATGCTCAATCAAAGTCGCAGTGGAATGTATCTGGTTACACCACAGCCGCTTGATTGCGAATCAGGACTTTATGTCAATATGCTTCAATCCGTTGAAAATCATATCTACCGTGGTTTTTACGGTCGGGTCAAATGGTGCCGAGAATTAAAAAGATCCAATGATATTGAAGACCATTTCGGAGTGGGGATCCATTTTGTCATAAAAAGTCATCAGTATTTCGGAGGTATTGGCTGCATGGCCGAATACTGCTGTGATATTTGTGGAGTTAAAATGCCTTTTCAAAAATTGATAAAAACTCGGGAATTTGTGCTGGAATGCAGTTCATGCCACGCGTCCCTGGAAAGGTATCCGGAAGGAAGCCTCAAGGCAAGCATCAATAATTATCTGATGGGAAACATACTGTAAAAATTCGATGACTTTTTATACATTTCACGACGTCGCAGTTATTTAAAAACACTCAACGGTTTTTTACGCTTTGATCCAGCTGAAATCGAACAGGGCCTCTGTGTTTCCGTTCACCGTAAACCTTATGAAGTCCGTATGCAGAATTCGGATTTGACCAAGAAGTGGCTATTGCGACATGCCCTTTGGGAAAAGGTGTCACTTCAACATCCATAAAATTGAGTGGGGCCAGCGCGGAAGGGGCTTCAACAAGATCGTCGTTTTCTCCGTAACATATTAACCAGGCTATATTTTTCTCTTTAATCCTCTTGATATTCAGTTTCCGTCCAAACAGCTTGACCGGAAGAGTACCGTCTTTTTCGATGGGATGGTTGAATGAATCGAAACTCATTTTCGTGATCCCAAGGGGGATATCGGTCTTGTCGTATTTGAGCCAATAATTCAGAGCTGTTGCCGTTTTGTTGAACTCAAATTCCCTTTGTCCGTTCTGGCTCAGCATAATCAAATCCCTGAAAAAAGAAACCACGGGAGATTCAGTATCGATGCTTTTGAGTTTATACACCCAGCTCATCAGTTCCCCATCGGCCACGATGTTCCCGTTGGGCAATGTTTTTCCGCCGTAAGCCAAATCGTTATAACGTGCCGGAAGCCCTTTCAGAAATTGCGCCAATCCCGTACATTTGGACCCGTCAATGGGAGCGACACAGGTGATCAGGGTATCCACCAGGCCGTCAAGTTCACCTGTGGCAAGATCGCAGACCGTAATGAATCCACCCTGGCAATATCCGTTGAGAGTCACAGGCTGACCATGGCGTTTATAGAGATGCTCGCAGAAATATTTCAGATCCCTGACATCATCCTCCCCTTCCATCGTCTGTACTGCATCATGATCCGAAACAGTTTTAAGAACACGTATGTATGTTGGTATGGCCTGATTGGCAAATGCATGGGTATAACTTCTGTTTTCATGTGGAAGAAACGCGAGGATATTCTGTCCCAGAACATAAGGTGGAATCACGATCACCGGTTTTAAAGCGTCATCCACCCTGACCCCTTTATCAGTCGGGCTGACTTTGTAAAGTATGAACCTGTCAGTTTCAGCAACGATGTCGTGATGGCCTCTTTCAAAATGAAAACCAAATTCCGTTCCAACCTCAAAGATGGCTTTGGGATATTCCACGGCAATCCGATTCAAGGTTTCCGCTTTATTTTTGAAGACGTTTTTTAGTGTTTCTCCTTCGCCGGGACATATCGTGTTGAAAAGGGCGTCGATCAGTTCCTGTCGTTCTCTGTTGGAATAATCATTCAAAAACGTCAATACTCCGTTAAATCCTTTCATGGCGATTTCAAGATTGAAACGCAAAAGATCCAGCTGGGATTCGACATTTTCATAAGGAGATTTTTCAAGAGCCTTTAAATTTTCAACAGCACCAAAATAGTTTGAGGCTGAAATCAAAGGGGAAATGAATTCATTCATATAATTAATCAGACCAACCCAGAAATTCTGAACGGCTTTCGCCGAATTTAAACCGTCAATGATGGGAGACGTGAAGTCTTTGTATAACAAATCAGAATTGATAAGATTTTCGATCAAGTTGCAGTTCTTCATAATCATGACCTCAATGTGATTTTTAAACGTGCAATCGAATTAACCAGGGTACAAGCCGTCGGAATTTGGTCGTTTTACTTTTGTGGATAAACGTGCATCAGAAACATAAAATATGATTATTTCTTTTTAATTTTAGATAATTATAAATAACATCAACAACAGCGTCAAGCAAAACTTCATGATTTCCCATGAAATGGGTTATATGGAAATCTTCCAGCAGCGGTGAATCCGTTTACGCATGCTGACATAGTCCACCGGAATGGTCTGGTCGGTGATTTCATTGATCTCCTTGACGTTCAAGTCACTGAAATACGGTTCAAATCCCTGGTGGTTTGTGGAGAAAAAGACAATACCGTCCTTTCTCATCAATTGCACGACCATGCGAAGAAGCAAAGGATGGTCCCTCATGATATCGAAATCCGAGCCGGTGGATCGTGTGGTGGAAAAAGATGGCGGATCAACCACAGCAAGATCGAATTCCATCCCTTTGGATACGGCTTTTTTTAAAAACGTCATCGTATGCTGCTGAACAAGCGTATGATCCTTTTCAGAAATTCCGTTCAATGCAAAGTTGTCTTTAGCCCAGGCGATGGCTGTTTCGGATCTGTCCACCGAGACGCTGGATTTAGCCCCGCCTTTAGCCGCATAGCATGTAAAAGACCCGGTATAACAATAAAGATTGAGGAAATCCTTTCCATGCGAAAGATTTCGCACCATGACCCGTGTATTTCGATGGTCGGAAAAAAGTCCTGTGTCTACATAATCATATGGGTTGACATACAATCGGACATCCCTTTCGTTCATCACGATTTTCTGGTCCGTAAAATTCACTCGTTTGTAACGGTTTCCATCTTTTTTTCCGTAAAACCGTTCTTTGAGATGAACGTTTTCCGGGGCGACGTTCATGGCTTTTCCCAAGGCTTCACCCATCAAGGGCAACCATTCCGGAACGCTTTGCTTTCGAGTGTATTCACCCACCACGAGATGACCGCCGTACCAGTCCACAACAGCTCTGATTTCGGGAATGTCCCAATCGTAAAGCCGAAAAACGTCGATACGTTCACGTTCGAACTTTTTTTTAAGATGTTTGAATTTCTTAACCACCCTGTTTGAGAGCATTTCGGCCTGATTCTGAAATTTTTTCAGATGTATATCGTCAATCATATGAAGTATCCCTATAAAATTGGTTTGAAGTTAAATAGCGTATACGGCCTAAAAAAACAAGCCGCTGCACCCGTGTTACTTGCTGAATTTTCGGACAATCGAATTGACTCTTTCCGACCGTTAAATTATATCTAAGCCATCTTATGCAATCATGACCGTGTCGGATCAATACTTAAGAAAGGTTATGCCGTGAAGTTTTCCTTGAAGTTAACAAAACTCCTTTTCATTCTTTTCATCATGCCTGTGATGAATGTTCATGCGGATGAATTCGCCGGAACCGGATCACGATGGCCCGTGCCTCAGCTCAAATCCATCGTAACCGACAGCACCAACACCTACGTCTTTGTCGGGGACGGTGATATATTGAATGTATTCCGGCGAAGCGACACCGATTTCAAACGCATCGCCCATTTACGCATCGGCAACACAACGGAAGGCATAAGAACACTGGCTTATTACGAAACTCAGACCGCGAAAGTAATCTACGCCGCCTGTGGATACTCGGGCGTCCAGGTGGTGAACGTTGAAAATCCCCGAAAGCCGACACAACAGCATGTATCATCCTACACCACCTCTGCCATCGGAACCCAACAAGGCACGAATTACGTCCGGGCATACGATATCGCCATTCACGGAAAATACGCCTATATCGCTGACAACACTTTCGGTATACGTGTATTGTACCTGAACACGCCCCTGGCTCCACAGGAAATCGGAACACTCAACATGATTAATAATGGGACAGAGTATGAGTATCATGCTCTTGGGGTTGATATTTATGCCACGGGCTATCAATCCGATGTCACCGCCGTCGCACTCTTCAATACCATTTACGGGCCGGTGATCGGGAGAATCCTTGTCACCAATATCGGTTCTTCACCCATCGAACTCACCAGGGATACGGCTACCAATCTTCCATCGATCATGGGAAGCATGAGCGTTCATGTCCGTGATTTCGATAACGGAACCACAGACAAATACGCATATTGCGTGGATAGTTTCGGAAACGACATTCTGATCTACGACGTTCACCAGATCAAAGTTTCACCTCGCCCTGTTTTCAGTCAGAGCCGTTCAGGATATGGTGACAACTACCTCGCCTTGTTCCAGCCCCGTGCCATAGATTTCAGAACCGTCACGACGAACGACACCACCCATTTATACGCCTACGTCACGACCCATTATCCGGCAAAAAATGAAGAAACGGGATTTGTCCTGAATCCGGGCCTTTCCATTATCAACATGGACGATGTCACCCATCCAACAGTTTCGAATACCGGCCGTATCATTTTTCCGGGTGCCAACAGCGTCAAAGTGGCCGGTGACGATGTGTATGTTGCTTCACAGGTAGATGGAATATACCGGATAAAAATTACGGCGGACAGCAACGGCAACCTGATCCCTCCAGCCGATGACACATCCGGTTACAATCTGGCCAGGACACCCATTAATGCCGAAGATATTTACATCGTCAACAATGAATTCGTTTTCCTCTGCGACAATCTTGACAGCGTTGATTATGCTGAACCGGATGAGGCGTCCGATATTCATTACGGCGGCCTTACCATACTTCGCGTCAAACCCATGATCAATGCCGCCGCCGGGACATCCAGCGACCTTGCTAGCCCTGCCTTTCCGGTTCATGAAACATTTCTTCAAACACCGGGTAAAGCCAAAGCGTTCTGCATCAAAGACTCTTATGAAAACGGATATATCGCCGATGGCAGCGAGGGGATACAGTTTATTTTTTTTGACGAAGGAAACCTGTCATCCCCTCGAATCATTTCCGGCTCCAATCTTCCTGTGGCTCAGGGTTACGAAGTCATCGACGTGGACACCAACGGCGACAACACCCTGATCGCCCTTTCAACTGAACCCTCTGGAGAAATTTGGGGGGTTGACGTCACCACCTCCATTATTTCGAAAGATATTCCGATCAATTACACCGACAAACTTTCGAAGGCCGATCTCCCCGGAGATGGAACAGCCCTCAAAATCAAGACATACAAAGGTCAAACAGGCTTGTACGCACTTGTCGCAAACGGAATAAACGGACTTGCCATCGTCAAGGTCATACCGGACACTGAGAATCCGGTCATCACCCTTCCCCCTCAACCATCAGATATCGTCACCGTGAACACCGGAGAGACCGTCAACGTCTTCGCTGATCCCGAACGAACCGGGATCTACGCTTTCACCGTTTCCCAGACCGGAACCGACAGCGTCACAGGAAAAAAACAATTCGGTGTTAAAATTGTCCGTCTCTTCGATGAAAACAACCTGTCACTCATCGATCCTCAAATCGTCACCACCATAGATACATCCACATACGGAAACGCTGTGGACGTCAGTTATTTTGAGGGCCATCTCTACGTTTTGACGGACAACCCTGACAGCGCCATGCTTCTATACAATATGGACGACATCCAGAATCCTGTGTTTAAAGGTTATTCAAATTCCTATGGAAGAGGTCGCGCCTTATGGACAACCCGGATCACCCTCCCCTGCGAAGATTGTTTGACCGGATATTCTTACATCAAAGGTGTTTTTATCGCCGATGGTCCCGGTGGACTCTCTTTCCGACAGGTGACCAATGACAGCAGCGGAATCAGCGACCGAGTGTGGCCGGGTGACGAAGTGTGTTTTATTTCATCGGTCGCAGGTCAAAACATGAAAACAGGCCTGTTCCCCGTATTTGTTTTTCTTTCGGTCTGCATGGGTTTTGTAGTGATTTGCATGATCCTGATCCGGCATCATGGAATCAACCGGAAAAAACATAAAGAATGTTGAGTTCCCGTTCAACTTCCTCTAAAACAGTTGAAACACAACTTAAAAGGGGGAAACCATGAACAGACTCGTTAAATCAGACGGGACCATCGATTTTGGCATTTTTAATCATGCTTTAAATTCAATCAATTATCTTGACTATGCTTTAAAAAGCCCCATGGGACGGACGATTTTCAAGCCGTTCAAGTATCTTCGTTTTAAACAGTTTCATTTTATCGGAATCATAGGTCCGGATCTTATGGCGGGCCTTGCCGTCATCGATCTGAAATACGCGGCCAACGGTTTTTTCTATGTGTATGACCGGTCGTCCGATTGTGTCACGGAAACCAAAGAGATCGCACCTTTCTTCAGCGCGAGAATCAAGCCCGATCCGTCAATACCGGATTCTTCGTTTTCATTCAGAAAGCTTAAAATATCCATCGAAGGTGGGAAAGTGACCGCCACAGGTGACGATATTTCCATCACCGCAAATCTCGATTTTACAAATTCGAATCCCCTTCGGATCTGCACCAGGGCCGGTTACAAAGGCTGGGTCTACACAGAAAAAACCACGCCGCTTCCTCTCACAGGCACCCTCACCTGCAAAGGTAAATCGTGGGATCTTTCTTCTCCCGCCTACATGGCCCTTTCAGACTGGTCCGCCGGTTTCATGAGACGTGAAACCTGCTGGAACTGGGCGTCCATGGCGTCCACTCTGCCGGATGGAAGAACCCTTGGCCTCAACCTGGCCAGCGGCGTAAACGAAACATCCTTTACGGAAAACGCATTCTGGATCAACGGGGCTCTGGTGAAAACCGACACGGTGAATTTCATCCACCACCCCGAAGATCTCATGAAACCCTGGAACATACGATCCGCTGACGGAAAAATTGATCTGGAATTTCAGCCTATGAACAAAAGGGAAGAAAAAACAAACGCCCTTCTGGTCGCCACCTGTTTTACCCAGCTCATGGGAACCTATCACGGGAAACTCATCACGGAACAGGGCGAAACCCTAAGTATTTCTGACGTTCCTGGATACGCTGAAGACCATTTCGCCCGCTGGTAAAACGGTTCGTTCCCATTTGCCCCCATCAGCCCATAAAAAAAACTGCGGTTGTTCTTGACAATCGAGCCGACTTCGGGAATGGTGTGCCGCATTTGCAAAAAAACAAAAAAAACGGGGAAACACCATGTACCTTTATCAGAGCAACAACGAATATTACGGACAGATTTCCGATGGCCTGGAAGATCTGGGAAGAAAAGAACTGGCCTGGCTTGGAATCAGCCAGATGACCCCTGAACACCGGGGTTTCCGGTTCAAGGCCGACCATGCCTCCCTGTACCGGGCCAACTACAAGTCACGGTTGTTCACCCGTATCCTGGCGCCCCTTGTCTCTTTCCCTTGTCACGATGAAAAAAAACTGTACGACATGGCCCGTAACATCAACTGGAGCGACTTCATTCAAGAAACCGGCTCCTTTGCTGTTTTCGCCAATATCTCCGACAGCAAAATCAACAATTCCCATTTCGCATCCCTGAAAGTCAAGGACGCCATTGTGGACCAGTTCAGGGACAAAACCGGTGTTCGTCCCAATGTGGACACCAAATTCCCCGATGTCTGGTTCAACTTGCACATCCGGGAAAACAAAGCCGTGATCAGTCTTGACACATCCGGAGGAAGCCTGCATCGGCGCGGTTACCGGCGCAAAACCGTGGACGCTCCCATGCAGGAGACTCTGGCCGCAGCCATCATCCAGATGACCGAATGGGACGGGGACGAAACACCGCTTTACGATCCCATGTGCGGTTCAGGAACCCTTTTGTGCGAAGCCCTGATGTACTGCTGCAACATCCCGGCCGGTTATCTCAGGAACGATTTCGGATTCACACGCCTTCCCGACTTCGACAACGCTCTGTGGCAGGATATCCGAAACAAAAGCCGGAAACAGATCCGAAAAATACCCGAGCAGCTCATCTCGGGAAGCGACATATCACCCCAGGCTGTTTCAGCGGCCCTTGCCAACATCAACAAGCTTCCCGGCGGTAAAGTTGTGGATATCATGAAAACCCCTTTTGAAAATATCGGGAATCTTCAGAACACCCTGATCGTCTGTAATCCGCCATACGGCATACGGCTTGACAAAGGCAAAGACATGGGGCCGTTCTACAAAAAGCTCGGGGATTTTCTGAAATGCAACTGTCAGGGTTCCACAGCGTATATCTATTTCGGCGACAGGGAATACATCAAAAAGGTGGGACTCAAAGCCGAAAGTAAAATTCCCATGAAAAACGGAGGTCTTGACGGACGCCTTGTGAAATACGTGATGTATTGATTCTCCGTTATCATCCCGGTTTAACGGCAATGATTTTCTGGTTCGAGGTGGTCTTCCCGGACAAACGGGCCAGAAGATCTACAGCCGTAAACACCGCAAGGACCATAGGATTCCTGTCACTCAGGATGAAAGACAGCGTATTCTTAATCTTTCCCTCAGGAAGCCTGTGACATAACAAAGCGTGAACACTGAAAACCCAGATCACCGGTGCCAGAAGATCCTCAGTACAAACCACCTTGAGCCCACAACGTTCAACCAATTCGATCAAACCGCCCCTGTCGAACAGGTGAAGGTGTCTTGGAAAATAATACCCGCCCCAGAATGAACGCTTGAAAAACCTCCGGTCATATCCATCCCTGTTCGGTGTTTCAATGCTGACAAATCCGCCGGGCTTGAGGCTTTTCGCCAGTTTGTTCATCACCGCAACCGGATCGGCCACATGCTCGATAAGCTGGTTCATGATGATCAGATCAAAACTCTGATCTTCCAGATTTGCTCGTTCAACGGCCACCGATTCAATCGGAATGCCCAGAGATCGGCACCGGTCAAGTGTTTCACGGCTAATTTTCATGTCCAGCCCCGTCACGGTGAGAGAGGGGTGCTTTTTTTTCAATTCCACAAGAAGCGAGCTGTCACCGCAACCCACTTCGAGAATATGAGATGATTTTCTGAACACCTTGCGGAAATATCCGAGCCTACGTCGGATCACCACGGATTTCAGACGTGCGACAAGGCGTGACTCAGCGGATGTGTGACGCCCGGACACGGTGTAGTAATCGGAAGGATAAGCCAGGTGAAGACTCTCATCCGACGGCCTCGGATCAAGATAGACGTGACCGCAGCTTAGACAATTTCTAAATGTGAACGTCTGATTCGAGGTGTTGTATTCGTAGTCTTTCCCGGTTGCGAAAACCGTTGAATCATCAGAGCCGCAGAGACCACAGACTGTTTCGTCGCAGGATATAACCGCCGGATTATTTGTGTTCATTACACTTATCCCCATCCGTTTTATGATCAAAAACGGTCTGATAATCCACAGGAAGATCCCCCATATCCGGCAGCCTGGAAAGAACCTCCCGCTGGAAATGATGATCCTCCGCCGCCACGCAAATACCGGGATACCCTTTGAGATAAGGATTGTTCCTCATTTTCATGACCACGTCCTTCAATTTCCCTGTTCTGACATTGCCAAAAGAGATGTGCATGAACGGACAGGGCAGAATGTCTCCGTAAGGCGTGATATAAATCTTTTCCATGGCGGCCGGACATCCTTTGCCATTTCGTCCGGGTTCATGGTCAGTTGACGTGGCGGGAAACCTGTCCATGAGCTGTTGAAGATATTCCCGGTCAGAACCTTTTAAAATCACATGGCGGTTGCCGGTCCAGTTGCCGCAGGGAACCGCAAGATTGAAAAGGCAGATCGCTCCAAGACCGTTCACGAGCCTGATCATGCTTTCAAGCTCTTTTGATCGCAGATTGTCATGGGTTACCGTAGTTCCCACAAGAACCTGCATCCCGGCTTTTTTCGCATGCCTCACCGCATGCATCACACCGTCATATGAATGTTTCGATCCCCTGAACCGGTTATGCACATCGCGATACGGACTGTCCAGACTGGTGGTGATGCAGTTGACACCCAGCCTGGCAAGCGTATCCGCCTTTTCTTTTGAAAGGAGCATTCCGTTGGTTTGGATCGAGATGTAATGCTTTCCAGGCTTGAGGGCCGGAATCAGATCATAAAGTCCGGGCCAGAGCAGAGGTTCGCCACCCGTGATGTTGAATGAAAGGTTATCCAGACTTTCGGCCTGTTTCACGATGTTTCTGTAATCGTCAAGGCTCAGCACTCCCCTTTCCTTATTCAAAAGCCCGGTCGAACAGTGAGCGCAGGCGAGATTGCACTGGTAGGACACGGCCAGATCGATGATCCGCATTCCCTGTTTTTTTTTAACCAGCGACTCCATCCGGTTCATCACCTGATGTTTCACAAGAGAAAACCGGAAGGGTTTCAATGTGTAATAGATAAACAGGCCATGCCTGATCATATCCGAGCGTTTCAATGCCATATCATCCTGATCAAATAATTGCGTGTGAATTGGTTTAACAGCTTCCAGTCAAGCCTTATATAAACAAAAACAGTCTGTCAAACAGGATTCCGCGTATCACCATGATTTCCCATGCTTGACACAAGGGTGAAAAAAATAATATAAATTCTTATTCTTCACGGTAAACGATTCATTCATTTTCTAAACAACATCAGCTCATTGTTTATTTAATAACCTCATAATATCAGCAGGATCGTATGGCATGACCGAATCTCTTAACGTTCCTCTCTGGCCTTTGACTCTCTACATTGCGGCTGTTCTACTCATGGCCGCCGCCATTGTCATCCTTTCGTTTTTCATGGGAGAGCGTCATTCTGAACGGACCACCGGCGAACCCTATGAATCCGGTATTGCCCCCACAGGATCGGCGAGAATCAGGTTCGATATCAAATTTTACCTCTCGGCCATGTTTTTCGTGCTGTTCGACCTTGAAGCCGTCTTTCTTTTCGCCTGGGCCATTGCAGCGCGTCCCCTGGGCTGGTTCGGTTATCTGGAAGTGGCGATTTTTATCGGCGTTCTCATGCTGGCCCTGTTCTATCTCTTTCGGGTGGGCGCGCTGGACTGGAGAACATCGGGGCAACGAAAACCAGGAATCGGTAAATACGGTAAATAAATCCATGAATACAAAGAGGAAAAATTCGCCGGATGGGACTCTTGAAGACGTCGTGAAGCAGAACATCACCTTTGCGAAATTGCAGGATCTTGTAGCCTGGGGGCGAAAAAATTCCATCTGGCCCTTTGGCTTCGGCCTGTCCTGCTGTTTTGTCGAACTGGCCACCAGCCTCACAAGCCGCTATGACATTGCCAGGTTTGGCGCGGAGGTGATCCGGGGAACACCTAGGGAGGCGGATCTCATGATCATCGCCGGAACGCCTTTCATCAAGATGGCTCCGGTCATTTTGAGGCTTTACGAGCAGATGATGGAACCGCGATGGGTGATATCCATGGGGTCCTGCGCCAACTCCGGGGGCATGTACGACATCTACAGTGTGATCCAGGGTGTGGACAAAATTTTACCCGTGGATGTGTACATTCCCGGTTGTCCGCCCAATCCGGCGGCGTTTCTCCATGGGGTGATGCTTCTTCAGGATTTGATCGGAAAGGAACGGAGGCCTGTGAGCTGGATCGCTGGCCCACAGGGCGTGAGTCGCGGGCCTGTACCGTCGATGAAAAACCTGAAACGCACAGAGCGGATGGCGACGACGGTACTTGAATCGCCGGATCATGTTTAATATGAATCTCGAAGGATGATTACCGGATGATAACCTCTGCCACAGACAGCGCGGACAAACTGATGGAACGTTTCGGAGGTTCTGTCTTGAAGAAACAGCAGGCGCAGGACGGTACACCCACGTTCTGGCTCCATGCCGACAGCTTTAAAGACGCCCTTCGGTATTTGAAAGAGCAGGCTGAGCCCCCCTATTCCATGCTCTACGATCTCACCGCCCTGGACGAGCGCAGACGAAAAAAAGAAGACGGAATTCCATCTTACGACTTTACCGTGGTTTATCACCTCATGTCGTTTGAACGAAACGAAGACCTGAGGATCAAAGTCCCCTTGAACGGAGAATATCCGGCCCTTGACTCCATCACATCGTTCTGGCCCGCCGCAGACTGGTATGAGCGCGAAATCTGGGACATGTTCGGAATTACGTTCACCGGCCATCCATCCCTTCGCCGCATTCTCATGCCCCGTTCGTGGAAAGGCCATCCGCTTCGGAAAGAACACCCGGCCAGGGCCACAGAAATGGGCCCGTTCACGATGCCTCTTGAAGACATAATCCGTGAAGAGGAAGCCTTGCGTTTCCGTCCTTCGGATTTTGGACTGTCAGAAGGACTCGAAGACACGGACTTCATGTTTCTGAATCTCGGCCCCCAGCATCCGGGAACGCACGGTTTGTTAAGAATCGCCCTGCAACTGGACGGTGAAGAGATCGTGGACGCCATTCCCGAAATCGGATTCCACCACCGGGGCGCTGAAAAAATGGGCGAACGCCAGACATGGCACACATACATTCCCTACACTGACCGCATCGATTATCTGGGCGGCGTGATGAACAACCTCCCCTACGTGCTTGCCGTTGAAAAACTCGCCGGGATCACCGTGCCTGACCGGGTGAACGTGATCCGCATTCTTTTATGCGAGCTGTTCCGGGCAGCCAACCATCTGGTCTGGCTGGGGACCTTCGTGACGGACGTGGGGGCCATGTCGCCTGTTTTTTTCACTTTCAACGACAGGGAGCATATTTTTGAAATCATCACCGCCATCACAGGCGGCCGCATGCATCCCAGCTGGTTCCGCATCGGTGGCGTGGCCCAGGATCTTCCCGCAGGATGGGACACTCTGGTGCGGCGTTTTCTCGCCTACCTCCCTCCACGGCTCAAGGAATACCACACCCTGATCATGGGAAACTCCATTTTTAAAGCCAGAACCAAGGGCGTAGGTGCTTACACCGTGAAAGACGCCATGAACTGGGGCGTCACCGGACCGGGCTTGAGAGCCTGTGGTTATGAATGGGACTTGCGGAAAAAACGTCCGTATTCCGGTTATGACGCCTTTGATTTCGACATCCCCACCGCGTCAAAGGGTGACTGTTATGACCGGGCCGTGGTCAGGCTTGAGGAAATCCGCCAAAGTTTAAAAATTATCGAGCAATGCCTGAACAATATGCCCGAAGGTCCGTATAAAGCGGACCATCCCCTGACCACGCCGCCGTCCAAAGAACGGACGCTCAAAGACATCGACACCCTGATTCCGCATTTTCTCGGAGTGGGCTGGGGGCCGGTGATCCCTAAAGGTGAGGTATGCGTTCCCATCGAAGCCAACAAAGGTTTGAACAGCTATTATCTGGTGAGCGAAGGAGATATCCATGCCTACCGGGTTCGGATCAGGACGCCGTCCTTTCCCCATCTCCAGATGGTCCCGGCCATCACCCGGGGCCTTCTGGTGCCCGATCTCCTGGCGATTCTGGGGAGTATCGATTATGTTCTGGCGGACCTGGACAGATAGAGAGACCTGAAACACTGAAGGAATAACAAGCCCATGCTGAGTCACGAAGAAATCGAAGAAATTCAGGATGCCCTGTCACATTGTGAAAAAAAACGGGCGGCGGGCCTTGACGCCCTGAAAATTGTCCAGCGTCACCGTGGCTGGGTGTCTGACGAGTCCTTGAAAGACGTGGCTGAAATCCTTGACATGAGCCCTTCGGAACTGGATTCCGTGGCCACCTTTTACAGCCTGATCTTCAGAAGGCCGGTCGGCCGCCATGTGATACTGCTCTGCGACAGTGTCAGCTGCTGGGTCATGGGCTACGAATCGGTTTACGACACCCTGAAGAGAAAACTGGGCATAGTCTTCGGCGAAACCACAAAAGACGGCCGGTTCACCCTGCTTCCCCACCCCTGCCTGGGAGCCTGTGATCGCGCACCGGCCATGATGGTGGACAACGAACTTTACGGCCCGCTTGACGAAGGGCTTATTGATCAGATTCTCAATAGTTGCGAATAATATGAACTATACCTTCTGTCCAAAACAAAGAGGTTGAAAACAAACCTTGGAAAAGCCACTCACACAGAACATGAACCCCAACCGGAAGCCGTTTTCCCTTGATGAATATGAGCAGGCCGGAGGGTATGAGGCCATGCGGCTTGCGCTGACATCCATGGAACCCGCCGAGATCCGGACTCTTGTTGAAAAAGCCGGACTCAGGGGACGGGGCGGGGCTGGTTTTTCCACAGGAAGGAAATGGGGCTTCGTGCCCATGGGGCCTGATGCGCCCAAGCCCAAATATCTGACCATCAACGCCGATGAAATGGAACCGGCCACCTTCAAAGACCGGGTCCTGATGGAAGGTGATCCTCATCAGCTGATTGAAGGCATCATCATCACGGCCTTCACCATTCAGGCCGAAACCGCGTACATTTTCATACGCCAGTGTTACACCGAGGCAAGCAGACGGCTGACCAAAGCCATAAACGAAACCTATGCCAAAGGCTATCTTGGAAAAAACATCCTTGAAACCGGATTCAACCTGGAACTTCACCTGCACGAAAGCGCAGGGCGTTACATCTGCGGCGAGGAAACCGCCCTGTTGAACGCCCTTGAAGGAAAACGGCCCAATCCCCGTTCCAAACCCCCCTTTCCTCCGGTGGTGGGTCTCTGGGGCAAACCCACCATCACCAACAACGTGGAAACCGCCTGTAACATTCCCCACATCGTTAAAAACGGTGCCGAATGGTACAGGTCGCTGAGTCGTGTCGGAGACGGAGGGACCAAAATATACGGTGCCAGCGGGAAAGTGAACACGCCCGGTGCCTTTGAACTGCCCCTGGGGACGACCTTAAGAGAAATCATCGAGCACCACGCCGGTGGTATGAAACCCGGAACAAAGCTCAAGGCCATTCTGCCCGGCGGTGCGTCAACCGGCCTGCTGACCCCGGACCACCTGGATGTCAAAATGGATTTCGACAGCGTTCAGGCCGCTGGAAGCCGCATGGGAACAGGAACCCTGGTGGCCATCGATGAAAAAACATGCATCGTGGGACTTGTCTTGAATCTCGTGCGATTTTTCGCCCGTGAGTCCTGCGGCTGGTGTACCCCCTGCCGCGAAGGTTTGCCTTGGGTTGTCAAGCTACTTTCCGCCATCGAACATGGCGATGGACGCCCGGAAGACCTGGAACAGCTGAAACACCAGATCCGGTTTATCGCGCCGGGACGCACGTTCTGTCCCTTAGGCCCCGGAGCCATGGACCCCTTGAAAAGCGCCCTTCATTATTTCGAGGAAGATTTCAAACGCCATATTCAGGAAAAAAAATGCCCATGGACATGACGGAACCGACAAACGATTGGGTCACCATCCACATCGAGGGAAAACCCTTCAGGGCGGATAAATCACAAAACCTTCTCCACGCCTGCCTGGCTCTGGGGTTTGACATCCCCCATTTCTGCTGGCATCCTGCCCTGGGTTCCATGGGGGCCTGCCGGCTTTGCGCCGTCAAACGGTTCCGGGATGATCAAGATACCCAGGGTGAAATCATCATGTCCTGCATGACTCCGGTGTCCGAGGGCCTCAGCATATCCATCCACGATCCCGAAGCCGCTGAATTCCGCGCTGCCGTGATCGGCTGGCTGATGATCAACCATCCCCACGACTGCCCGGTGTGCGATGAGGGGGGAGAATGCCACCTTCAGGACATGACCGTAATGACAGGCCATGCAGCGCGTGAATACCGGTTTAAAAAACGCACCCACCGGAACCAGGACCTCGGCCCGTTCATCAACCACGAAATGAACCGTTGCATCCAGTGCTACCGTTGCGTGCGTTTTTACAGAAACATCGCGGGCGGAAGGGACCTGAACGTGTTCGGTGCCCATGATCACCTGTACTTCGGCCGCCATGAAAACGGCACCCTTGAAAATCCGTTCAGCGGGAATCTCGTTGAAATCTGCCCCACCGGAACCTTCACAGACAAGACACAGAAAGCCCACAACACACGTTCCTGGGATCTCCAGACCGCACCATCCGTGTGTGTTCATTGCGGCCTGGGCTGCAACACATTGCCGGGTGAGCGTTACGGACTCCTCAGGCGGATGCGAAACAGGTTCAACAGCGACATCAACGGCTATTTCCTCTGTGACCGTGGACGCTTCGGTTACGAATTCGTCAACAGCTTGAGACGGATCAGAACCCCCTTATTCCGAACCGGAAAAGAGTCGCCACAGGTGTCGACGGATATGAATCAAGCCCTGTCATCTGCGGTGGGAATTCTATCAAACAAAGACCGGGTCATCGGCATCGGCTCTCCCCGAGCATCCCTTGAAGCCAACACCGCTTTGCGCTCTCTGGTAGGAAAAGACCGGTTCCACGCCGGATTTTCTGAAACAGAAAACCGCCTGATGACACTGATCGTTCAGATTATGTCAGATGGCCCGGTCAAGACCGGAACCCTCAAGGAAGCCGCCATGGCCGACGCCGTGCTTGTTCTGGGTGAAGACGTGACCGTCACTGCACCCCGGCTTGCTCTTGCTTTGAGGCAGACGGTTTTCAGCCATGCGGTCCGCTGTGCCGAACGTGTCCATCTTCCAGCCTGGGATGATGTGGGCGTCCGCGAAGTTGCCCAGGATGACAAAGGTCATCTGTTCATTGCGACCTCCCAGCCCACAGACCTTGACGACGCGGCCCGTTCCTGCTTCCGTGGAACGCCGGATGAAATCGTCGCATTTGGATTTGACGTTCACGCCCGGTTAAACAAGGCCCGCAAGAATCAGGAAGATCTTGCCGAACCGGACGGCATGTACCATTCCGTCGTCACAGCGTTTCAAAACGCCCGGCGTCCCGTGGTGATTGCCGGACTTTCTTCCGGAAGCGAGGCCATGATCAAGGCCGCGGCCAACATCGCCCGGAATCTGGCCGAACAGGGCAAGGACGTCAGGCTTATCTTCTGCGTTCCCGAATGCAACAGTATGGGACTTGCTCTTCTGAACGGTAAAAGCCTGGAATCTGCCATCGATGCGGTGAACCGGAATCTGGCGGACACCGTGATCGTCCTTGAAAACGATCTTTTCAGAAGAACCACGTCGCAAAACGCGGAATTCTTTTTACAGAAAGCCCGCCGCGTCATCGTTCTCGACCATCTTCAAACCCGGACAACAGCCATGGCGGATCTTGTCCTGCCGGTATCCACCTTTTCCGAAGGGAACGGAACCCTGGTGAACAACGAAGGAAGAGCCCAGACATATTATGGCGTGATTGCCCCGGACAATTCGCTGATGGAATCATTCCGTGTGCTGAACCGGTTTAACGGCAGCGGCCCGGACGATCCTTCCACATCCCGGAACAGGGATGCCGTTCTTCAAGACCTTGCAGAAGATCTGCCTGTTTTCGCGCCGCTTGCTGAACCCCACGCGCCCCTCGCCTTTCCGGTCCCTTCAGGAAAAGTGCCGCGCCAGTCTTTTGGATACAGCGGCAGGACCGCCATGAACGCCCATGTTTCCGTTCACGAACCCAGACCGCCGGAAGACCCCGATTCCCTGCTCGCTTTTTCCATGGAAGGATTTGACGGTTCGGCCCCTTCAGATCTTGTCACTCGTTTCCAGGCTCCGGGATGGAATTCGGTTCAGGCTGTTTTCAAACACCAGACCGAGCCGGGAGGACCGCTCCTGGAAGAATCAAGCGGCCGATGCCTTTTATTTCCCGCCGAAGAGAACGATGCGTCATATTTCGATCATCACGATCCCTGTGAAATTTCTGAAACCGAATTACGGCCTGTCATCCCCTTGCACCATCTATTTGGCTCGGATGAGCTGAGCATGGCCGCCCCCGCTGTCGCGTCCCTTGCTCCCGCACCTTACGTGGCCCTATCACCGTCTGACCCGCTGGCGGATTGCGACACGGTTTTCTTGTCGTTCAATGATGAAACCATCAAGGTACCGGTCAAGGTTGTCAAGGATCTTCCGCCCAGGGCTGCCGGGATTCCTGCGTCTGTTCCCGGCATGATTCCAGGGCCATTACCCGGTCAATGCCGTCTTTCAAGGGAGGGGCAGCCATGATTCTCAAACATGTCCTCATCGTCATCGGTGTTCTTGGCGGTGCCATGAGCGCAAGCGCAGGGCTGGTGTGGCTGGAGCGCCGCCTTCTTGCCGTGTGGCAGGACCGTTACGGTCCAAACCGTGTGGGCCCCTTCGGTCTTCTCCAGGTGGCGGCAGACGGCATCAAGATGTTCTTTAAGGAAGACTGGGTTCCGCCTTTCGCGGACAAGCCGGTTTTCATTCTGGCACCGGTCCTTGCCATGGTCACGGCCCTTTTGTCGTTTGCCGTTCTGCCCTTTGCGCCGGGCATCGTGGTGGCCGACCTGAACATCGGTCTTCTGTATTTCCTTGCCGTGGTGGCCTTGGGTGTTTTCGGCATCGCTCTGGGAGGCTGGTCGTCCAACAACAAATACGCTCTGATCGGCGCAGTGAGGGGCGTGGCCCAGATGCTCAGCTACGAAGTGTTCATGGGTTTGTCCCTCATGGGTGTGGTGCTGATTGCCGGCACGTTCAACCTTTCAGAAATTGTCATGGCCCAGAAACACATGTGGAATGTCGTTCCGCAGTTTCCCGGTTTTGTGCTTTTCACCATCGCGGGTTTTGCCGAAACCCACAGGACACCCTTCGATCTTCCCGAAGCGGAAAGCGAGCTGGTGGCCGGCTATCACACCGAATATTCCGGAATGAAATTCGGACTTTTTTTCGTCGGGGAATACCTGGGTGTCACCATGACCTCCGCCATGATTGTCATCCTGTTTTTCGGCGGCTGGATGGGTCCGTTCTTTCCGCCCATCGTGTGGTTTCTGGGCAAGACCTTTGTGTTCATCTGCTTTTTCATTCTAGTTCGGGCAGCTTTGCCCAGGCCCCGTTACGATCAGCTCATGGGCTATGCCTGGAAAGTTCTGCTGCCGTTGTCATTGCTGAATCTTCTGGTGACCGGTGCATTTGTGGTGGGTGGATATATTTAAATTCACTAAGGCAGAAATAATAACGTAAGGAATAAAACCGTGCTGAGCTTTCTGCAAGGATTCTGGGTGATATTGAAACACACGTTCCGCAAACGGGAGACGGTCCTCTACCCGGAGGAAAAGATTTATCTTCCGCCCAGATTCAGGGGCCGGATCATCCTTTCCCGCGATCCTGACGGGGCCGAGCGCTGCGTGGCCTGCCATTTGTGTTCTTCCGTATGCCCGGTGGACTGCATCGCGCTCCAGGCCGCGGAAGATGAAACAGGCCGCCGTTATCCGGAATTCTTCCGGATCAATTTTTCCCGGTGCATCCTCTGCGGATTCTGTGAGGAAGCCTGCCCCACCGCAGCCATCCAGCTCACCCCGGACTTTGAAATGGCCGAATACTTAAGGGAGAATCTGGTCTACGAAAAGGAAGATCTCTTGATCAGCGGACCGGGCAAATATCCGGGTTACAACTTTTACAAGGTGGCCGGACTTGCCGTAGGCGGCAAGGACAAAGGCGACGGGGAAAACGAAGAGACACCGGTGGATGTGCATGGATTGCTGCCATAAGTTTTTGAAATGCAGGCACGATGTCAATCGTATTCAATTAATGAAAAATCAGGTTTTTTTATATGCCATGACAGAGTATCTTAAAAAAAATTCTCAGGCACACATATCCGACCGAGAAATGACCCGGAATCTGAAATGATTGTGGAGAATGTACAAAAATGAGAAATCATCAATTCAAATACGGAGCGTAAACCATGCAAAAACAACTCACAGCGATTATCGAACGAGATGGCGACGGTTATGTCGCTCTTTGTCCGGAATTCGATATAGCCAGTCAGGGAGACACCATAGAAGAGGCTCGCGATAATCTTCGGGAAGCTCTTGAACTATTCCTTGAAACAGCCTCTCCTTCAGAAGTTCAATCTCGTTTTCATGGAGAAGTGTATGTAACCCAGGTGGAGGTTGCCTATGGGTAAAATTCGTATTCTCTCCGGCAAAGAAGTTTGTGTCATTTTGGAACGCCACGGGTTTAAAGAAATCCGGTAGCGCGGCAGTCATATTGTTATGCAGAAACAATTGCCATCTACAACGATTACCGTACCGGTTCCCAATCATCCGGAATTACGGATAGGAACACTGCAATCCATAATTCGTCAATCTTGTATTTCCAAAAGTGAGTTTGAATCATAATTCCCCATCAGGGGAATCGACGAAATAAAAGGAGAGTCCAGTGACAAACGTCGTATTTTACATAGCCGCTGCGGTGGCGGTCCTTTCGACGCTGATGGTGATCACCCGGATGAATGCGGTACACGCCCTGCTTTACCTGATCGTGTCCCTCCAGGCCGTGGCACTGATCTTTTTTCTGTTGGGAGCGCCTTTTGCTGCTGCCCTTGAGATCATCATCTACGCCGGGGCCATCATGATCCTGTTCGTTTTCGTCATCATGATGCTGAATCTTGGGCCGCCCGCCATCGCAAAAGAACGGTTGCTGCTCAAACCCCGAATGTGGGTGGGACCAGCCGTTCTTGCCGCCGTGCTACTATCCGAGCTGTTTTACATCCTTGCGAATAAGGGAGGCATCGCAGGCATTGTGGAAGTTACCCCCAAAGCCGTGGGCCTCGTCCTTTTCGGGCCCTATGTCCTGGGGGTTGAGCTGTCGTCCTTCCTTCTGCTCGCCGGACTGGTGGGCGCGTTTCATCTGGCGCGCCAGGAGTGAAAATACGGTTCATGTGTCGGGTTTCTTTCATCATCCCGACCTGGGGCAAGCTTTTTTAAAACATTGCAACGTCAATTTAATTCGGAGTGATAACCCATGCTCACCATCCCCACATCCCACGGTTTAATTCTTGCGGGAATCATATTCGTTCTGGGACTTGTCTGCGTGCTGGTGCGAAGAAACATCATCTTTATCCTGCTGGGACTTGAAATCATGTTCAACGCGGTGGGGCTTGCGTTTGTGGTGGCCGGAGCCAAGTGGGGACAGGCGGACGGACAGATCATGTTTCTGTTCATTCTGACCACCACGGCGGCAGAGGTCTCCATCGGACTGGCCCTGGTGTTCAAAATGGTTCATCATTTTCATACCCTGGACATTGACCAGGCTGATCGGATGAAAGGGTAAGATCATGGAATTTGTCGGGTACATACCGCTTTTGCCATTTGCCGGTTTCCTCGTTCTCGCCTTGGGGGCACAGCGCCTCACCCGACCCCTGGTGGGCGTGGTGGGGGTTGGCAGCATCGGGGCTTCGGCCCTTCTTTCAGCCTTGACCGCTGCCGGTCTTTTGAAACGCTTGCCCGGTGAAACCGCGTTCACGAAAACACTGTGGACCTGGATCGATACGGGCGGCCTTCACCTTGACATGGCGTTTTACATCGACTCCCTGACCGTCGTCATGATGCTGGTGATCACCTTCGTGGGTTTTTTCATTCACCTGTACTCCACAGGCTACATGGCTGAAGACAAGGATTACGCGCGGTTTTTCGCCTGCATGAACCTGTTTGTCTCGGCCATGCTTGTTCTGGTCATGGCTGAAAACCTGCCCCTTCTTTATCTTGGATGGGAAGGCGTGGGGCTTTGCAGTTATCTTCTCATCGGGTTCTGGTACACGGATAAGGCCAACGGCTATGCCGCCCGCAAGGCTTTTGTGGTCACACGGGTGGGGGATACGGCCATGGCCGTGGGGCTTTTTCTCCTGTACAACCACCTGGGCACCCTGAGCATTCAGCCAACCATGATCAAGGCCTCGTCGCTCTGGCCCCATGGATCGGGCACCCTGACACTTGCGACCCTTCTTCTTCTGGGAGGGGCCGTGGGAAAATCAGCCCAGCTTCCGCTCCAGACCTGGCTGCCCGACGCCATGGCTGGCCCGACCCCGGTGAGCGCCCTGATCCACGCGGCCACCATGGTCACCGCCGGTGTTTACCTGATCGCCCGGACCCATGTGCTTTTCATGCTTTCGCCCCTGGCCATGACCGTCACCGCCATGATCGGAGCAGCCACTCTTCTGATCGCCGGGTTCAGCGCCCTTTGTCAACACGACATCAAGCGGGTTCTGGCCTATTCCACCATCAGCCAGCTGGGCTACATGTTTCTTGCCCTGGGTGTGGGGGCGTGGTCGGCAGCTGTATTTCATCTTGTGACCCACGCTTTTTTCAAAGCCCTCCTGTTTCTTGCAGCCGGAGCGGTGATCCATGCCCTTCACGGAGAACAGGACATGTTCCGCATGGGCGGCCTTAAAAACCGGCTGCCCCTGACGTTCTGGACCTTTCTTGCCGGAGCCGCGTCCCTCGCAGCCTTGCCCCTTGTCACCGCAGGATTTTACAGCAAGGACATGATCATCTGGGAAGCTTACGCCTCGCCTTTGGGTGGTTATGGATTCTGGCTTGCGGCCATGGCCGGTGCCCTTGTCACGTCCCTTTACACATCCCGGATGGTGATTCTGACTTTTTTCGGAACGGTAAAGACACCGGTTCACCATCCGCCGGGACTGTCCATGACCTTACCCCTTTCAGTGCTGGCCGTCCTTTCTCTTACGGCGGGATTCATGGAAACGCCCCATACTTTGGGCGGCGTTCATATCTTTTCAGGCCTGCTTCACTACGCACTGCCGGAAACTAAAATCGTTCAAAGCAGGATAACACTTGAGATTCTTTTCCAGATCCTTGCTGCGACGACGGCGGTGGGGGGCATTGTCTGGGCTTTTTTTCTGTACAAACCCCAGCCAGAACCCGCACCTTCACGACTTCCAAAATCCATTGACCGTTTCCTTTTCAGTGGCTGGGGGTTTGATGGACTTTACGACCGTGTGTTTGTCCGGCCCTATCTGGCCCTGGCCCATCTGGATAAAAACGACATCATCGACCGGTTTTACCTTGCCCTGTCCCAAGCCAGTCTGGGCTGTAACAGGATTTTCAGCCTGACCCAGAACGGCAGGCTGAGAACCTATGTCTGGGGAATGGGCATCGGAGCGGCGGTGGTGATCTTCATGGCGGTGACCTTATGATCATGGCATGGTTGATCCTGATCCCTATTTTCTGCGGAATCCTAGCGTGGATTCTTGATCGACGGATTACCGGATCTGCGCGCTGGACGGCCCTCGTCGCCCTGTCGTCAAACCTGGGCGTCTTATGTTTCCTTGTCCGGTCCTTTACCGTTTCCGGAGTGACGCAGCAACCGTATCTCATGGATCTCGACATTCCCTGGATTTCCTCGGCCGGCATCCATTTTCACCTGGCCATGGACGGTCTATCCCTGGTTCTGGTTCTGCTCACTCACCTCCTGGGGCTTGTGGCTGTTTTGTCTTCATGGAAGGAAATCCGGGAAAAAGAGGGATTCTTTTACTTCAACCTTCTCTGGGTTCTGGGGGGCATCATCGGTGTTTTTCTGTCCATGGACCTGTTCCTTTTCTATTTTTTCTGGGAAATGATGCTGATCCCCATGTTCTTCTTGATCAGTGTCTACGGCCATGAAAACAGGATTTACGCCTCGGTGAAATTTTTTCTGTTCACCCAGGTGAGCGGGCTTCTTATGCTCCTTTCCATTCTGGGGCTTTACTTTGTCCACGCAGACATCACGGGAAACTACACTTTCAATTATTTTGAACTTCTGGGAACACCGGTTTCAGGTATCTTTGGCATCCTATTCATGCTGGGCTTCCTTGTTGCATTCGCCGTGAAACTTCCGGCGTTTCCTTTTCACACCTGGCTTCCCGATGCCCACACCGAAGCACCTACGGCGGGCAGCATCATCCTTGCGGGACTTTTATTGAAAACCGGGGCCTACGGAATGATCCGTTTCGTCATTCCCTTGTTTCCCGACGCCGCAGCCGCCGTATCGAAAACGGTGATGGTCCTGGCCGTTGCCGGTATCATCTACGGTGCTCTTCTCGCCCTGTCACAAACGGATTTCAAGCGACTTGTGGCTTACACCAGCGTAAGCCACATGGGTTTCGTCATGCTGGGGATCTTTGCCTGGAACACCCTGGCCCTTCAGGGCGTGGTCATTCAGCTGATCTGTCACGGACTTTCAACCGGTGCCTTGTTTTTCCTTGCCGGGGTTCTGAAAGACCGGCTTCACACCCGTGATTTGAATAAGATGGGGGGGCTGTGGGCCGCAGTTCCGAAGATGGCGGTCCTCACCTTGTTTTTTGCCCTGGCGTCTCTTGGACTTCCCGGACTTGGAAACTTCATCGCCGAATTCACCATTCTTCTCGGGGTTTTCAAGGCCGATAAAATCATGGCGGCTGCCGCATCGGCCGGCCTGGTGGGGGCTGCGGTCTATTCATTGTGGATCATCCAGTCCGCGTTCCACGGTCCGCTTACAATCAAAGAAACCATAGCCGACCTGTCGTTTCGTGAAACAACCGCCCTTGTTCTCATGCTTCTGGGTCTGGTGTGGCTCGGCATGAACCCCGGTCCGGTGTTCCGCATGGCCCAGCCGTCTCTGGATCACCTGACCCGTTCTGTTTCCTTTGAACATCCCGGCATGTGCGGCGTTTCATCGAAACCCGTCACCTGCCTGCACCCTGAATATTCTGGAGGAACCGTCCATGCAGCGCCTTGATTTCATCGCTTTGGGACCTCTTCTGATTGTGGCTGTGTTTATCGTCGCCGTGATGGTTATGATCGCCATAAAGCGACGTCACGCAAGCACACTGGCTCTGAGCGTTCTTGGACTTCTCTCGGCTTTGTTTAATCTCCCTTTTGCGGCACGTTATGCTCCACGGGTGGTGACGCCACTCCTTGTCATCGACGGTTACGCCTTGTTTTACATGGGTCTGATCCTGGCTTCGGCCCTTGCGACCGTCGCACTTTCCCATGGTTACCTCTCAAAAATGGATGATCCACCCGAGGAATTTTACCTTCTGACCCTCATCGCCACATTGGGTTCCATAGTCCTTGTGGCCAGCCGCCACATGGGATCGTTCTTTCTCGGTCTTGAGATATTGAGCGTGTCCCTGTACGCCCTGTCGGCCTATACACGGTCCCGGGACGAAAGCATCGAAGCCGGTCTGAAATACCTCGTTCTTGCCGGGGTATCGGCGTCGTTTCTCCTTTTCGGCGTGGCCTTGATATACGCGGAAACAGGAACCATGGATTTTCCTTCCATGGGAGCCGTGTTTCAACAGGGATCAGCTTTCAGCCAGTCTGTTTATATCATGGCCGGTATGGGCTTTGTCATTGTGGCCATCGGTTTCAAACTGGCCGTTGTCCCATTCCACATGTGGACGCCGGACATTTACCAGGGGGCTCCGGCTCCGGTGACGGCTTTTGTGGCCACGGCTTCCAAGGGTGCTGTGGCGGCTTTCCTCATCCGGCTTTTCGCTCCAGTGGATCTGACAGCTTTTCCAGGACTGTATGCCATATTCGGCTGCATGGCCGTGGGTTCCATGGTGGCGGGCAATGTTCTGGCCCTGATGCAGGACAATGTGAAACGACTTCTCGCCTATTCGTCCATCGCCCACATGGGGTATCTTCTGACGGCATTTCTCGCCGGGGGAAAAGATTCGATTGTGTTTGTTGCCTTTTACCTTGCCGCCTATTCCGCAAGCATCCTTGGATGTTTCGGTGTGATGACCCTTCTTTCGGAAAAAGAGCGTGATGCCGACGCCTTTTCCGATTTTCAGAATCTGTTTTACAAACGCCCATGGCTTGCCGGAGTGATGACCGCCATGCTTCTGTCCCTGGCCGGAATTCCTTTGACCGCCGGTTTCATCGGCAAGTTTTTCGTGGTTTCCGCCAGTGTCAAAACAGCACACTGGGGTCTCGCCCTTACCCTCGCCCTCACCAGCGGTGCCGGTCTTTTCTATTACCTCCGCCTGATCGTGACCATGTTCACCTCCGTACCTTCTGACAGGAGTGAATCTGTCATGCCGCAGAAGCGCCTGCCTGCACTGGATGCATTGACTCTCACTGTTTTAACCACCCTTGTGGCGTGGCTTGGAATCACACCGGCCTGGTTCATGGGGATACTTGAGAGGATGATCCCGTAGGGTCTTTCGATGGTCTTTCAGAGCCCCGATGGCCTGTTTCTCCTTGACAGTCCGCAGCAACCATTATACGCCTGTGTAACGTTTTCAAACCCATACAAAAAACTCTTGATCCGGCACAGGTATTGTCTTCATGCCTTCAAACCATAGAACAAAGCTCCGTCATCATCTTGTCCAGAATATCCTCAAATCCCTGTGCATCCTGGCATCCATTCTTTTTTACAGGGACAGGCGTCACGGGGACTGGCTGTATGAAAAAATGAGACGTCCGGAATCTTACCTGTATCAGGCTTTGAACGTGTTCTGTCATCTGATGGGCAAACCCAGGGTTTTCAAAATTGTTTCCCTTGTGGTCGAACCGGTCTACGGATGCAACCTCAGCTGTTCGTACTGCTGGCACAGCATCACTCATTTTTTTGAACACAAAAGCAAGCGCCCCCGGTTTATGACATGGGATGTTTTCAAACGGATGGTGGATCAGGCCCCTCCTTCCGTGGAATCCCTGGCCTTCGCTCTGATCGGTGAACCCCTTCTTCATCCCGACATTTACAGCATGATCGATTACGCCCATGCCAAGGGATTGCGCACGGTTCTCTACACCAACGGCACACTTCTTAGCGGTTCGGCACAAACCCGGCTGGCGGATTCCGCTCTTGACGTTCTGGTGATTTCCGTGGAACCGGACGAGCCCAATTCTCTGAAGCATCGGGGTGTCAGGCTTCAAACGCTTTTATCGAAGATCGACGGTTTTCTTTCCGTCAAACCCAAAACCATGGAGGTTAAACTGTCCATGGTTGTCCACGCTGACAATGTGAATGCAATCCGCTCCATGGAAAGGCGCTACAAAGGCCGTATCGACCATATCAAACTCTCACCCATGATCCGTTACAACGGCACACATTCCGCTCAGCCGTGTATCGAGCCCTGGCGTGGAAGCCTGGGTGTTCTTACCAGCGGAGACGTGACCCCCTGCTGTGTTTCGGCGGGGTACTGGCCCATTACCATCGGAAACATCATGGACATGGATCTTGAAAGTATCGCCAATGGACGTGAATTCGAAAATTTTCTCACTAGCATGATCACATCCGGCAGGCCTGAAATCTGCCACCGATGCCGGGCATTCCAGACCAGAGGCATTCCGTTGAGGGTTCCGTCACTGTCCGGTGGATCCCATGTATCCCTGTGACATGAAACGCCCATGTCATTTTAAGCACATTGGAACACCATGAATGCTATCGTTTGAAAATACAGACAAACCATGAAGATCACATCAAAAAACATGAGCCATATACAGTCGTTGATAAAAAAAAACATCGCCAATGCGCGCTATCTTGCGGATATGGGCAAACCGTATGTGGCCCTCCGTTACCTTGACAAGCTTCTGAAAGCGAAGTGCCTGGGCCAGATCACGCCTCGCCAGATCGATATCGCCCTCACCTTTGACTGCAACCTGTCCTGCGATCACTGTTTCACCGCCTCCATGCACAACCCCAATGAGAAGGAAATGGACCGTGAAACGCTGAAACGTGTGGCCCGTGAATGCCGCCGCCTGGGCATCACCGTCATTCATTTCACCGGCGGGGAAATTCTTTTGAGAAAGGATCTTGAAGACATCATCCGCCTCTTCGATCCCCAAAAACATGTGATCTACATTCAGAGTAACGGCACACTGGCCACGCGGGACCGGTTGAGATCCCTCAAAAAAGCGGGGCTTGATTTTTTCGGGGTCAGCCTAGAACATCCTGATAAATCAAGACAGGACGCCTTCCGGCATCATTCGGGATATTACGACAAAACCCTTAAATCCCTGGAACTGGCCCGCAGTGAAGGTCTCATGACCTCGGTGAATCTCACCCTGGACAGGCACCTGATCCGATCAGACACCCTCCCCGCCTGGATCGAGAGCCTTGGACGCATGGGGCATATCGTTTACGGTAACCTTCCGGTTCCCGTGGGCCGGTTCAAAAACAGAAAAGATTTGCTCTGGTTCGATAACGAAAGGGTTATTCTCGAAAACCTGACCCGGCGTTTTCCCTTTTTCCGTACCGAATTCGATTCCAATTTCGGTCCCAAAGGGTGTCCGGCCATGAAGGAGAAAATTTATCTCTGCGCTTACGGAGACGTTCTGGCCTGCCCTTACATCCATGTGTCGTTTGGAAACGTCAAAACGGACAATCTTTCGGATATTTACAAACGCTGTCTTTCTTTCGATGTTTTCAAAACGTATCATGACCACTGCCTCGCCGCTGAAAACAAGGGGTTTATCCATCGTATCATTGATAAAACCCTTGATTTTTCTAGGCAGCCGGTTTTTTATAAATCACTTGAACACGAACTTTCGACGCATCCGATCACTCGAAATCCGGAACAGAAACCCATGCCGTCAGACAATCAAACACCCGATCCCCCTGTCCGCTTCGAAGAAGTGAATTGCCCGTCATGCGGTTCATCAGTCCGTCATCCGGTGATTTCGGCCCCGGACTTTGAAACCCGTTATGATTATATGTTCCATGTGGTGCGCTGCGACGCATGCGATCTGTGTTACACATCGCCACGGCCTTCGACAAATGATCTTTTCACCTTGTTTTACCCCGACAATTACGTGTGTTACACAAAATCCGGTGTCGCCGATTCCATTCGTGAAACATATCTCGGCAAATCCCGACTAAAAGCGCTGACACCTGTTTTCAAGCGTCTTCGTCCCGACGGTTCGGCCGGACGTTTCCTCGATGTGGGCTGCGCGTACGGTTATTTCCTTTCATACCTGAAGACCCATACAAACTGGGATGTCCTGGGATGCGAACCGAACAGGAACATGGCGGAAACCGCCTGCCTCAAAGGACTTGACGTCAAAGCGGAAACCCTGGTCAACGCCGGATATGAAGAGGACAGTTTCGATCTTGTCTACATGTCCCATGTTTTGGAACATGTTCCGGATCTTAAGGAAACCGTGGCCGAAGTGTTCCGCATACTGAAACCCGGAGGAATCTTCATCACGGAAAACCCGGATCTCGACGCCCCGATCCGCCACCGTTTCGGTGCCGCCTGGTGGGGGTATCACCTGCCCCGCCACCTGACCCATTTCTCCTTTGAAACCCTGTCCCGTGTTCTTGGAAACGCCGGTTTTCAGGTTGAGCGCATCACACCCTGCTTCAGGCCGGGACCCATTGCCTGGTCTGTTCAGAATTCCTTGAAAAGCAAAGGGTACCCCGATTTCCTCTGCTCATTGTTCGGTGTTCAGAATCCTGTGTTTGTCGCCATGTGCGGTATTCCCGCCTTATCATTCCTCAAAAAAGGCCATACGGACATGATGGAAACCCTGGCTGTAAAACCCCGTGGGGTCAATGCATGACAGACCGCTTACGCATCCTTTTTGTCAAAACCTATGCCTACGCTCCGAACCAGGCCTTTGACGTACCCCTTGGAATCCTCTATCTGTCGGGCTATCTGAAAAAACATCTGGAAAACCGGGTGGCCATCTCCCTTCTCGATCTGAGAATCATCGACAACAAAAAAGAGGCCCTGAAAGAACGGATACACCATTTCAACCCACAGATCATCGGCATCAGCACCCTGGCCTTTGAGCACGCCTTTCTTTCAGACAACGCCCAGTTCATCCGCCAGCACGCTCCGGACGCCCTTGTGGTCATCGGAGGTCCTTACGCCACGTCCAACGTAACAAGCGTCCTTATGGAAAACCCCATCGACGCGGCGGTTCTTGGAGAGGGCGAAGCAAGTTTCCTGAATCTGGTGAAGGCCTGTGCGGAAGGCCGTGATTTCCGTTCTGTCCGGGGGATCGCTTATAAAGAAAACGAGACCGTGGTGATCAACGAAAAGGAAGATTACATCGATAATCTCGACACCCTCCCCATTCCTGATTACGAGCTCATCGACTTCAACGACTACTGGGGCAACCGTCTCCAGTTCAACGGCATCCTCGCGGAAAAGAAACACGCCTCGGTGATCAGCTCAAGGGCCTGCCCTTACCGTTGCGTGTACTGCCACAGCATGTTCGGAAAAAAACTGCGAAAACGGAGCCCGGAACATTTCGTGTCTGAAATCCGGCATCTGTACAACCGATACAAAATCCGGGAATTTCATATCATCGACGACGTGTTCAACCTGGACCGACCCAGGATGCAGCGTATCCTCAACCTGATCATCGAAAGCGGAATGACAATCCGAATCGCCTTTCCCAACGGATTAAGGGGCGATGTGCTTGAAACGGAGGACATTCTCCTCCTCAAAAAAGCCGGGGCCTACATGCTGACACTGGCCATCGAAACAGGGTCTGTCCGGATGCAGACCCTGATCCGTAAAAATCTCGACATTGAAAAAGTCCTTGAAAACATTGCATACGCCGAAAACATCGGCCTGATTACCCGTGGTTTTTTCATGCTGGGTTTTCCCGGTGAAACTGTGGATGAAATGAAAAAAACCATCCGGACAGCCTCTCGTTCCAGACTCAGCATGGCCAGTTTTTTTATCGTGGTTCCTTTCGAAAACACCGAACTTTACGACATGGCCCGTCAACACCTTGAAGTGATGGACAAAGATCTGATTTCAAGCTATCAGGCCAGCACGTCGTTTTATGAAAAAGCCACGGGCTACAAAGTGGGCAAACTTCAGAAACTCGCCTATCTTCGGTTTTACACCCCGCTCCGTCTGGTCCGGCTGTTCATGAAAATTCCGAGGAAATCCTACCAGATCACCAAATGGTTTTCCTTTGCCTTCGATCTTTTGAGATTGTAAACGGTTTCACGACGTAAAGGAGAAAAATCCATGGAAATCCGCCTTATCCGAAACGCCTGTGTGATCATCCAGTCAGGAAACCACCGTATACTCGTGGACCCCTGCCTGGGACCCAAAGGAAGTCTTCCGCCTTATGCTTTTTTCCGCAAACCGCCCCGGCTCAATCCTGTGGTCGACCTTCCGCCAGACTCAAGCCCTGTTCTTGAACAGGTCACCTGTGGCCTTGTCACCCACTGCAGAAACGGTCATTTCGATCATCTCGACCGTCCAGGGATGCGTCTTCTTTCACGGCTGAACATTCCGGTATACTGCAACCGGACAGATGATGCCTTTCTCAGACGGAGAAACATTCAAGCCTTTCCGCTTGACCTTCAGATACGGAGTCCATTCCTCGATGGATTCATCACATCGATCCCAACCCGGCACGGCCATGGCCTGACCGGTTTCCTCATGGGCAAGGGCGTGGGCTATTTCCTTGAACTCCCGGATGAAAAGACGGTCTATATCGCCGGTGACACCGTGATGACGCCTCATGTCAGAGACGTCCTTCAAAACCTCAAGCCGGAAATATGCATCATAAACGCCGGAACAGCGTCTCTCGATTTTGGCAAACCCATCCTGATGACCCTGGATGAGCAGATGGATTTCATAAGAATGGCTCCGGGAAAAGTCGTGGCCGTTCACCTCGACGCCTTCAACCACGGCCTGACCACCCGTGCCATGCTGAATGAACGCCTCATCAACGAAGACTTACACCGGAAAACCATAGTCCCTCAGGATGGAGAGGCGCTGGTTTGTTGATGAATCAATTGATATTTCGTCCCTTAGTGCCAAATTCATAAGATAAGCACCCTGCCCATCTTTTCAGAAATATCCCGAGTGGCCGAGCAAAGACTGAAGAACCCGGAAATCGGGAATACTGGTGACAGTTCAGGAATTCCATGAAATGAACCCGGTCTTCCCGCAATACCAAGGATTATAAAAATTAGAAGCTGTAACCGATGGTGAAGTGGAGGTTTCCCGCCGCTTCGTTTTTCTTGGGGGAAGTTTTCCAGCCGTAGAGAAAACCCACGGGACCGATGGGCGTGACGTAGCGGAGGCCGGTGCCGACAGAGGATCTCAGGCCGTCGTCGCCTTCGTCGGTTTTGGTTTTTCCGATGATACCTGCGTCGTAGAAGCAGGTGATTTCAAAGTTCAATCCCACATCAATACGGGTTTCAAAGCTGCCCATGTAGTACTCCCTTCCTCCCACAGAGTCTCCGCTATCGTTGTATCGAAGCATGTTTTCATCGAAGCCACGGACATCTGTGGCACCGCCGAGAAAGAAAAGCTGATCGTCGGGGATGTCCTCGTTCACGGATATGGGCTGGAGGTATCCGTACCGTCCGCGCAAAGCCAGCGTCAAAAAGGACAAGGGGGAATAGTAATACCTGGCCTGGACATGATACTTCAGAAAATCATCGGGGGCGTCGCCGAGGGCGTTAGAGAGTTCCACGGAAAAAATCGTGTAAACGCCTTTTTTCGGTCGGATGAATGAATCGGTGGAGTTGTAGCTGATGGACGGACTTGTGACAAACATGTGGCGTCCGTCATAGGAGTATTCATCGTCTTCGGTGGCCGTAGCCGGATCGATGAGGTAACTGTCTTTGAACTGATAGGAAAAAGTCAGGGCCGTAGTGACATGATTTTTAAATTCCCGGCTGAGATTAAAGGACGATCCGTATGTGAAGGTTCCGAAATCGTTGTTCAGCTCCTCAATTTTTTCGGCGTACAGGTTCATCGTGGATGAAATGCGCGTACCCAGGAAACGGGGTTCTGTCACACCGGTTTCAGTCCTGTATCCGATGTCGCTGAGTTCCTGGGAAATCCAGGCTTCCTTGTTCAGGCCGAACAGATTCCGGTCCCCTATTTTGGCGTTCACATATCGGTTCTGGGTGGTGTCGTACCCCACGGCCGCTTCGAAATAATAGGGCTTTTTTTCTTCGACGGAGGTCAGGACATTGACCTTGCCCTCTTTTTCCTTGAGTCCGAACTCCTTGAATTCCACAGCGTTCAGCGCGTTGATGTCACGCATGTTCCGCTGGGCTTCAAGGTATTTGAGCAGCGAAAAATAATCCCCCTGCTTCAGATCGGTATCCCGCTGAAAAATCTCTTCCTTTGTGATGAAATTCCCCTGGTAGTAGATATTCCCCACTTCCACATATGGGCCTTCGACCACATCAAAGACAATGTATGCAAAACTCCTGTCGCTGTTAAAACGAACCCTGCCTTTCACGGTGACGTGGGGGTAACCTTTTTCAGAAATGGCTGTCGAAAGTTTTTTTTCGTCTTCGTCAAGACCGGCCTGGGAAAAAACACCGCCCTCTTTCTGGGACAGCAGCTGAAATGCATCTTCGTGATTCAAACCTGAAAGACCTTTGAAATACACGGAAGACACCACCGCTTTTTCACCTTCTTCCACATTGAAAAGGATACGGGCCTTTTTAATTTTTTTGTCCTTGTCTGTTTCCCATGTGATGGAATCCTTGATCTTTGCGTGGGCGTATCCTTTTTTTCTGTACAACTCAACAAGAGCCGATACATCGTCCGCCAGAGTTTTGGGTTCAAACGCTCCGCTGTTCAACAGGCTCGACGGCCGGGAAAGGACTTCTTCATTCAATATCTTGGTGTGCAGTGCTTTGTTGCCCTTAAATGAAAGACCTGAAACCATGAACCGGTAGCCCTCATCCACGGTTATGGTGATGACCCTCTCATCTCTTTTTCCCTTCCTTATGATCTGTGAATCCATAGTTACCCAGGCATCGGGATAACCGGCAAGCCTGTATCTCTCCTTGATGGCTTTCAGTCCTCGTTTCAGCGTCATGTCACCGGCATTTCCCCTGGCAGAAAAGTCCAGATCCTTTTTCAGGGTGGAATCCCAGAACGCGTCATTCCCCTTGAATGTGATCACATATCTTGGGCCTTCCTCGACGATGAACCGGACATCGGTGCATTTGTCTTTCTCAAAGACTTCCGTTTCGGACGTGATACGGACTTCCGGGTAACCCCTGTGCCGGTAGAACCGTGTAAGATTATCAATGTCTTCGTCAAGTTTGTCCTGTATCAGCCTTCGTCCGTCTCCAAAAAGAAACGAAGCTTTGTAAAGATGGGTCCGAAGCTTGAGACGAAGGGATAAAAACGAATGATTCCCCTGAACATTGCACTCATTCACATAGTAAAAACGCCCTTTTGTGATTTTCACCAGAACGACGACGCCCTTCTCAGGTTCACCCAGGTCCGCTGTCACACGGACTTCCGGTTGTGGATAGCCTTCTTTCCTGTACACATCCCGGATCCTGTTTTCCTGGTTTTTCAGGACCGAGGGCACAAAGGCATCACCAACGAAGATGCTCATGGTGGTCAGAAGTTTCTTTTCGAGCAAAGGGAAAGCGCCCTGAATACGGATATCCCTTATTCTGTAAAAGGCGGTCAGATGAAAAACCAGATGATAACCCGATTCGTCAGAAACCGGGTCGGGCACATGAATATCCCTGAAAAGACGCGTCTGTTTCAAAGCGTCAATGGCATGTTCCAGTTTATCCGTGGAAAACATCTCTTTTTCCCTGATGTTGATCACGCTCCGGGCAAAACGCTCAAGTTCATCCTTTCTTTCACCGCCTCCATCAATGCGGATTTCGACGCTGGCGATCCTTGCGGTTTCCTCGGATGTTTTTTTCTGATCCGCTTCCAAGGCAAAAACCTTCATGGACATGGAGAAAAAAAAAGCAAAAAAGAACATCATAAGCAACGCGCTGCGTTTCGATATTTTTTGGATCACGTATCTTTGCGATGCTGTTTGTTTTTCGTTCATCATTCCTGTCAATTTATACAGCGTCATCATGCCCGGAATCACCTGAACTCGATCCGGTAAACCAGTTCAGCCCCATACTTGTTTTCCGTGTCCTGGTACGCGTTCATCAGCAGGTTTTCAAGAAAGCGGTATTCGGACACGGCCTGATGGATGGTGGCCCCTCCTTTTGTTTCCACTCCGTATTTCAACGTCAGCCTTTCGGACAGTTCTTTTCCCAACGTCACCTTCACGCTGTTTTCAATGGTATTGTCCGTTTCAGTTTCATCGCTGTCCGAACCGGTTCCGTTGCTGGTGTTGGTGGTGGAAACATACTCCACTTCCACGGTGTCGATGCCCGTGGCGTCCTTGATGTTCTTTTCAATGCTGCTGCTGACGATACCGGCGAGAAGTTTCGCTGCCGACTGTGTTTTGTCTCCGTTACCTTCGAGTATTTCGTCGGTTGTCTTTCCGAGAACAAGAAGGGAAAGAATATCCGCATCCTCTCTTACCGGATTGGATGTCAAAGAAAATTTGAGATTATCCGGTGTTCCGGAAATCAGGAGATAGATGATCCAGTCCCTGATTTCCGTCTGGCATTGAACGTCCAGGGTCGGCTCGATGATATAGGGATTGATGAAATCCACGCGTCCTTTGGTCACGTCAAACACTTTACCCTGGTAACTGATAAAACTTTTGTCCACATCCACTTCCGCGCGTCCGCTGAGTTTGGGATTGTTGAGGGTTCCAAGCACTCGCAGGTCAGGTTTCAGCGGGAGATACGCGACATTGTTATCAACTTCAAAGGGATTTTTGTGGGTCAGTCTCAAATTGAGCCCCATGGATTTCAGATACGGTTCATTGAACCTTTTCACCGTCGGAGTGTCAGACCGGTTTTTTGTTTTGACCACGTTGACCAGGTCCAGCGAAACATCTTTGTAGTATTTCCCTCCCAGGATCACCAGATCACCCTCGATCAGGCTGTCATCGGGTTTTCCTTTCACCGTGATACGTGTATTCATCGTCACGTCAAGCATATCCGGAACAGTGACGGGCAAGGATTCCGCTGAAATATTGAGTGATAACGCTCCCGGCCTGTAATTATCCAGGTTAAGCCGCCCTCCGATGGAAAACTGCCCGGTATCAAGTTTCCCCTTGAGCCTGTCTATGATGACAGCGCGGGATGTGACGCTGACATGGCCGTTGACATCATGGATGCTCTGCATGAGCTCGGGGATCATGAATGAAACAGCACGAATATCGAGCCCGGCCTGAATATCTGGCTTGGTGAAGGTTCCGGAAATTTTTCCGTCCACAACCACATCTCCGGTGATCCCGTTCAGCTCGTCACTGAAAAGATCCACCACCGTCAGCGGCACATTGCCATTAAGATAAAGATCGAGTTCACCGTGGTGCGTGCCAGTTCCACCCAGAACTATATACCCCTTGTCAAGAAGCTGGATCTTGGCGCTTTCCATCTGGAACACACTGTTTTCATAAGCAACGTCAAGATCATTGTTCTGTATGATGGTCATGGAGTCATTCTTGATCAGAAGATCCGAAACGGAAGCCTGGGCTTTAATGTCCTCCAACCGTTTCACATTTCCGGATGCGCTGACGACTCCGGTTATCTCTCCGCCCATGTTTCCGATTCCCGCCATGTGGAAAAACGGTGTAAGAGGTGTATCGTCAAACAGAATCTTCGCTGAATAATCCAGGCTCCGGATATCCATGCGACCCTTAATATCCGCCATGGCTTTTCCATCAATGGTAAGAATCCCGTCGGAAAGATCGAGAGCGAGATCCGCGTTTTCAAAAGACTCGTTATTCACCTTCATGTCATGAATGGAAACATTGCCTGATAATTCGGGTTCATCAAAAGAGCCCTCCCCCTTAAGCTCCAGAGATACCCTGCCCTCGCAAAGGTTTTGACGACCCAGCGCGTTGATATGATTCAAGGGAATTCCGTTCGCAGTCAGGGCAAAATCGTAGTTTTCGTTCAGCACGGAAAGCCTTCCGGATCCCTCGATGATATCATTTTCTTTGATTTCAGCCCGAATTTTCTCAACCTCGATATCCTCTCCTTTGAGAAGGGCTGAACAATCCAGCCGGTTAAATGACTGCCTGATCAAATCCAGGGCTTCCCCATGAAGTTCCACAAAACCCTTTGGTTTGGAAACAGGGCCCGTGGCTTGTACGGAAAGAGAGACAAGACCCTTCATGGGCTGATAAAAATCCTCGATCCGAAGGAATTGCCCTGAAACAGCAAGATCAATTACGGGATCATCGAAAAATGAAGTCGTTTTTACATCGAACACCCGGGCTGTTCCCTGGAGGCCGACAGCCGACTGACGATTGGTGAGAACGAGATCGTGAACTGTGACAATACCCTTGCTGTAACGTGCCGAACCGCTGATCCGGCCAAGGCTGATACGATCAAAGGCAAGGTTTCTGCCCTGTAGTATCAAATCGCCCACCGGATCGTCAATTTTTCCGTGAAGATAGAGACGGCCGTCAAACACACCGTTCAGTTTTTTTTCAGACAGGACATAACCCGCATCGATATGGTTGAAGGTCACGTCAAGAGCCATAGCTTGACGCGCGTCAAACAGCCCCACATCACCCCTGGCATGAACGGTGACCATGGGATGATCGAGGTCTGCGCGCTCAATGGAGAAAACGCCGGACGGCTTAAGAAAGCCTTCAACAGAGGCCTCGCCCAGATGAACGCCATCCCAGACCAGAGACTCTCCATCGGCCCTGACTTTTCCTGAAAACCTGTCCCATGTTCCGGACCATGCGGACACCATATTCATCCGTCCTTTAAAATCTCCGTAAGGCGATATAAAGGTCGAACATGAAAGATCGTCGGAACGTATGGTCACATCAGCTTTCCACAGGTCATTCGACGTGTTGTAGATTCCCGTAAGGTCGGCGCTGGATTTTAAGTCTTCAAGCCTGAAACGGTTCACGGACATTTTGGAATGATCCATATTCAAGGACGTTTCAAGGCGGTAGTCAGCCGGAACCTGACCTTTAAAAAAATTCAATCCACGGGCTGTCGCCTGAAGCTTCGATTCGGTTTTCATGGATTCAAAGAAAAAACCCTTTCCCTTGAGGGTCCATGTCGACGTGACATGCCCCTCCATGAACGCGGGAATACCGGGAATCCGGCCGGGCCGGGTCCAGGCCTGGTCAGCCCTGAGGTCGTATGCAAATTCCGGTTCTATAAAATCCGAAGTGAAAAATCCCTCTTTGAAAGCCTTCTGAAAATAAACAAAGCCCTTGATGGTTCCGGTTCCGCCGGGAGCCTTGACGAACAGTCTCCGGATATCGATGACGCGGTTTTTCATGGTTGCTTCGAGATCAAGATCACCGACAACAGCCCCAAGAACCATACCTCCGTCACAATGAAGAACCGTCTGGATTTCAGGGTCATCCCAGTGTCCCTTGATTTTCCCGCCGCCGCGGACCCGTCCTTTCAGTTCGCACTCCACGTCAAAAACCCGGTCAATGCCTGAAAGGTCCGCGTCCAGACTGGCGTCCAGATCATATCGGGGGCCTTTCCAGAGATCCGATATCGTCCCCTTGAGATCGCAGCGCCCCATGTCTGAATCCAGGTACAGACTGTAAAGGGTGAGAAGGTCTTTCTTGAGGCTGCATTCAACTGCGAGTGACGAGACTCTGGAATTCATGTCTTCCAGACGGATGTCGCAGGGACCCAGAGCCAGCATCATCCGCCCTGACCGCCTGTTGATGTTTCCATGGGACGCCTTGACGGATAGATTTTTTATGATGATCTCTTCATCCTGTTCCTTGGGAGCCCCGATATCCTTGTAATGAAACATCCCGTTGTTGATTTCTACCTGACTGAAAGTCACGTCCACTGGAAGTTCAAACGTCGATGAAATTTCTTCGTCCTTTTTTGCAGGGTATTCCCCGAAGGCCTTTACAATGTTGATGTTTCCATGGATGTCGGTTTCAAGATAAACGTGGGGAGCATCCAGGATGAGTGTGTCGATATGCACGTTTTTACGGATCAGGGAAAGCCAGGATAGGTTCAGGTGAGCTTGATCCGCCGTGATAAGAGGACGGCCGCTGAAATCGTCGAGCCTCATCCGGGACACTGTGACCGATCCACGAAACAAAGAAAAATCAAAGGATTCATAAGTGATTCGGCCGGGCATCAGACCGTTGATATACGACTGTAATGACTTTGAGAACTGCTGTGTTTGAAGAACAAAGGAAAGCACGAGGATCAGGGCGGTCATGACCAGCCCGAAACCCGCAAACCATCCCGCGGCTTTTTTTATGAACCCGGACATCCTAAACAATACGTATCAGCTCCAGAGCCAGCAATGCCACCCGTATGCGGGTGACAGCATGATTATCATAGCCGTCTTGAGATCCAAGAACCTGAATGCATGATCAACCACAGATCAGACTTTCTGCATGTATCACAGAGCCAATGTTTTCTCCAGATTATTGTCGACAATGGTGCTTCAGAAGATGAGACATTGATCACTGATCCGGCTCCGAATCGAGAACCATTCGAATTTTTCTGGACAAGGTCCTGATGGAGAACGGTTTCTGGACAAAATGCACGCCTTTGTCCAGAACACCCCGATGAACAATGGCGTTTGCCGTGTATCCTGACATGTATAGGCAGCGAATGGACGGATTAAGGGCGATGATTTTTTCAGATAATTCCTTGCCGTTCATTTCAGGCATCACCACGTCAGTCATCAGCAGATCGATGTCGGCTGCATGTTCGCCGGCGATTTTTAGAGCATCGGAAGGTGAGCCGGCTGCAAGGACTTTATAGTTCATTTTTTCCAGCATAATTTTACCCATGGAAAGAATCACAGGCTCATCTTCCACAATCAGAACGACTTCACCGCACCCCACAAGGGCTGTCAACGGCTCGGATGTCAGAGGTTCGGAGATCTCCTCCGCAGATTTGGGCAAATAAAGTCTTAGTGTGGTCCCTTTGCCCGGTTCGCTGTAAGCGTTTACGAAACCGTTGTTCTGCTTGACAATGCCGAACAGTGTGGCAAGGCCGAGCCCTGTCCCCTTCCCCTTGTCTTTTGTGGTAAAAAACGGTTCGAAAATATGAGAGAGCTGTTCCCGTGTCATGCCGCAACCATCATCGCTGACGGCCAGCATCACGTAAGAACCTTCGATAAATCCGAAATGTTCTTCACAATAGGTTTTGTCAAAAACCACGTTCAGGGTTTCAATGACAATTTTCCCGACGCCGGAAATAGCGTCACGGGCGTTGACACACAGGTTGACAAGAATCTGGTCGACCTGTGACGGATCCATGCACACAGGCCAGAGAGCATCGCCCGGCATCCAGGCCAGATCGATATCTTCACCGATCAGTCTCCTCAGCATGGAAATCAGACCCGCAACCGTCAGGTTCAAGTCAAGCACCCGGGGATCGATGGTCTGTTTCCTGGCAAACGCCAGCAACTGCCCGGTCAGGTCGGCCGATCGCCTTGCCGCTTTTTTGATTTCCTCAAGATCGGCCGCCACGTCTTCCGTGATCTGTTCCGACATGGCGGCGATTTCCGAATGACCGATGATCACCGTAAGCATGTTGTTGAAATCATGGGCCACCCCACCTGCCAGACGGCCCACAGCCTCCATTTTCTGGGATTGGAGCAGTTGGGACTGTAGATGGTCACGTTGTTCGTCGGATCTTTTCCGTTCATCGATCTCAAAACCCAGGGTGACAAACGTGGCCAGGGTATGAGCGATGCGTTCATCTTCCGCCGTCCAAACCCGTTCACGGCCTGTAAATTCAAACGACAGAAGGCCACGGATCCGTTCACCCATCCAGATGGGAACGTCAAGGAGCGATCGGATATCATGACCTTTCAGGTACGCTTCCGGAATATCCTTTGTCCGGGGATCTGAATAGACATCGGACACGGTGATGGCGATGCCCTGACGGTGGGCATCGGTGTAGGCAGGAAAATCGGAAGACTGAAGTTCCTCACCTGAACTGTGGGTGTCTGTCACGCTGTTGTACACATCGATGCACCGTATGACCTGGAAGTCATCGGAATAGATCCAGACGCTCACACGGGGGGTTTCAAGAAGCTGGCTTCCCGTTCGGGTGATTTGTTCAACCGCCCCGCTGAAATTATTAAGAAAAAGAGCACCGTTCTTCAGAAGATTCTGAAGACGTTCGTTTTGAACAATGAGTTTTTGCTCACGTTCCAAAAGGTGACGTTCAACATTTTTTCTGTCAGAAATATCCACGGTCATGGACAAAAATACGTTTTCTCCGTTGTACTCTATGATTCTGCTTGAAAAGAGAGAATGAATGATCTGACCGTTATTCTGAGTCAACTGGATTTCGACATTGAACACTTCCCCCTTTTCCATCAGCTGCTGCCTGATCTTCTGGACTGCATTCTCGTCAATGACCGTTCCCATTTCCGCCATGGTTTTTCCTATGACCTCAGCGGGTGTCACACCCATTCGATCACAGTACGACTGATTGACTTTGAGATAACGCCCGTCCAAACTGTTCAACACGCAGCTGTAAGGTGCAAGCTCGAACATATCTTTGAAAAGAGTGGCATTTTGACGTTCGATCAGGGATCGTTTTCTTTTTTTTAAGATGTACATGAAGGAAATAAGAAGAGAGACACTTTCAATGAAAATGACAATCCATAAAAAAAACATCATGCGTTAAGTCCCGAACACCCATAGGCGAATCAGTCGTCTGTCAACACCATGGCATTCTCTGTGTATGTGTAGAAAATCAATGTCAAAGCAGTTATTTTGCTGTAAAACGTTTATCTTTCATATTCTGACCGGCGTCAGGATGGTATGCCCTGACACTAAGTTATAAACTTGAAAAGAAACGGTAAACAGATGGCCACCATCGTCGCGGAGGATGAATCGAAGGGGCCTTTGGAGTTTTTTGGCATTATCACCCAATCAAGTTCAATAATCAACACAAAATAATGTCTTTAAAAACCACGTAAACACCCATATGAAATCAGTTAAAGAATGCCGTGTTGACATTCAGCGCGCACTTTGGAATAAGTATTTATCATTTTTTAGAACCATCTTTTCATTGGCGCGTTATACATTCGTACATCCATAATTTTCTTTCATATGAAAATCCGGGGTTCAAACATGACCGACATCACTTTCAGCCATAGAAGTACGCCATCAGACGGTTTTCGCCTGACCAGAACCTGGATCGTTTTTTTCATTCTGATGTCCGGCATGGCGTTCGCTCCTGACACTTCATACTCCGATGCCGGAAATAAAGCGGCGCAACTGGGCTCATTTATCAGTTCCATGATCAACGGAACGGCAAAGTTTCCAACACGATTCGGCGTCAACAGGCAGCCGGTCATCAAAAATTCCGATGTCAGCCTTTCATTCAGAAAAGACTATTTGAACAAGGTCATTGCCGCGTATCTGAAAAACCCCATCGCGCTGGACAAGGCCCAGAAAAATCCCAAAAGCTTCATTACGGTCCATCGTATCGTCACTTCATTAGACCCCAAACGGAATATCCTGATCGTCAAAGGCGATGGGGGCGTGCTCACTCTGGGCACGTCACTATCCGGGCTGCGAGGTAGGCTTGTTCTGAAACGTGCGGAATTTGAAATTTCCCCCGTCTTCACCAAGGACAAAAACGGACGTTTTTTTCTGGAACTGGTTCCCCGATGCGTTTACCTCGATATCGATCAGACAGCGCCGTTTATCGACATCAGCATCGCCCACGCACTTCAGGAACTGTATTTCAACAGAAAACCCATCAATCCCGTGAATGTTTCGGAACTGTTGAACTCGGACATCAAAGGCGGTAAAAAACCGCTGATCATCAACAGGATCGCCCAGGCCGCGTGTGTTGTATCGAACAGCGGCATCGAAATACGGACGGCCTGGGCTGTGGAATGATTTTGTAAGCCTCACAGGTCAATTTCATAGGCCTTCATCTTGCTTAAAAGTGACGGGTGGCTGATTTCAAGGAGACGGGCTGCGTGGGTCCTGTTGCCTTTGGTTTCGACAAGAGCCTTGATGATCATTTTCCGTTCCAGTTCTTCCCGTGCTATTTTTAAAGAAAACGACGGCCCCTCAGATTCTTGATTTTCGAATAAACCGGATGAATGACCGTTCCTGCTCACCGTCGGTGAAAGTCCCGGAAAGTGTTCCGGCAACAGCTCGTCTTCATCGGCAAGGACAATGGCCCGTTCGATGGCGTTTTCAAGTTCACGTATGTTTCCCGGCCAGTCGTGCCTGAAAAAAAGATCCATGGCCGAAGGAGAAATGGACCGGACATGACGGCCGAACCGGCTGTTGTACATATCCATGAACCGTTCGCACAGAACAGGAATATCCTCGGTGCGGTCTTTCAATGGTGGAAGCTTGATGGCGAGGACGTTCAGCCTGTAAAACAGATCCTCCCTGAACCGGCCTTTTTTCACCTCGTCTTCCAGGTTCCTGGCCGTGGCTGCGATAATCCGCACATCGATTTTCCGTGTTTTCACATCGCCAACGGCGCGCACTTCATTTTCCTGAAGAACCCGAAGCAGCTTCACCTGCATGGACACCGGCAGTTCACCGATTTCATCCAGAAACAGGGTGCCGCCGTCCGCTTCCTCGAAAAGCCCTTTTTTATCGGTCTTGGCGTCGGTGAACGCCCCTTTTTTATACCCGAAAAATTCGCTTTCCATCAAAGCTTCAGGAATTCCGCCACAGTTCACGGGAACCATGGGCTTTTCAGCACGACTGCTCATTCGGTGAACACCCCGTGCGATGAGTTCCTTCCCTGTTCCGCTGCCTCCGGTGATAAGAACGGTGGTGGCGAATTTCGCTGCTTTTTCAGCCAGCTTGAACACCTCCTGCATGGACCTGCTTTTAGCGGTGATGTCATGAAAACTGTAACAGGTTTCTATGGTCTGAATTCGGTTCCTTAAGTACAGGTTTTCCGTTTTCAGCATGTCCCGCTCACTGGCTTTTTCAAGGACAAGCTTGATTTCATCGGCTTTGAAAGGTTTTGATATGTAATCGTAAGCCCCGAGTTTCATGGCTTCCACAGCGGAATCGATGGTGCCGTATGCCGACATCACAATGACCGTGGTGCCGGAAAGCTTTTCTTTTCCCTCTTTCAGGAATTCCATGCCGTCCATCCTGGGCATTTTGATGTCGCAAAGGATAAAATCAAAATGCCGCCCGTCGTTTTTTGCCCTGTCGATGATCTCAAGACCGTCGATACCGTCTTTCGCTGTTTCTACGTCATAGCCGGTGTGAGACATCATGGAAGAGAGCATGTGGCGCATGTTTTCTTCGTCATCGATAACGAGAAGACGCTTTTTTTCATCAGTCATAAAAAAGAATGTCCTTGAATATTCACAGAGTGTTTCGTTTAACCGATTGAATCAGAACTGTTTTGAACCAGGGGAAACACCAGGGCCATCTCCGTCCCCTGCCCTTCTTCACTTGTCACCTCAATGACGCCGCCCATGTCGCGAACCATGGTATAGCAGACCGACAACCCAAGCCCGGTTCCTTTTCCAGGTTCCTTGGTTGTAAAGAAGGGATCGAAAATATTCCCGAGGTTTTCCTTGGGTATTCCGACGCCGTTGTCACGGATGGCGATTTTAAGGCATTTCCCCGATTCATTCGTACCATCATCATTTTCTACGATCCGCGTTTCTATCCTGAGAACGCGCTGACGGTCTTCCGCCATGTCCGCCAGGGCGTCCCTTGCGTTGATGGTAAGATTGAGCAGGATCTGCCGAAGCTGGTCTCCGTCGCCGAAAATGGAATCGTTTGACGTTTCAAGCTTCATGTCAAGATCGATACCCGACATCAGGGGCTGAACCTTCATCATCTCCACCACATCCTTTACCGCTTCATGAACGGATATTGTGGTGTATTTAGAAGGTCTGGTCCTGGCGTAGTTCAGCAGCTGTTTGATGATCCGGTCAATGCGGCCCAGCTCTTTTTCAGCTCGGGCTATGAAATCCTGTTTCTGGTCACCAGGGATATCCTGATTTTTTAAAAGCTCCAGGTAACCGCTGACGATCCCCAGGGGGTTTCCGATTTCATGAGCGATACCCGAAGACAGACGGCCCACGGATGCCATCTTTTCAGCACGGATAATGTCCGCCTGCGCTTTTTTCAGCTCGGTGTTCGTGATTTCAAGGGACTTCACCGTGCGCTCAAGCTCGTTTTTATGAATGGAAATCCGTCCGAGCATGTTGTTCAGTGCAGTGGAAAGTTTATTGAATTCATTGCCTGTTTTTTCCTCGAACGCAAAATCCCCCATTTCGCCTTTGAAGGCCTCGGCTCTTTTTAAAAGCCTCTGAAGCGGTTTGACAGACACTTTGGCGATCTGGTGCACAGCAGCCCAGGTCATCAGGAGACTGTTGATCAGGATATAAATGAAAATCAGACTCTGGGCCTTTCTGATTTTATGGTACATGGGGGCAAGGGGAATATGGAGACCGACGCCGATCCGCGATCCGGGTTTATGGTTCAAAGGGGCCGCAAACAAAAGGGATTGATACTGGGTCCAGAACAGACCGAAACCATGTCCGGCCTGATTTTCCACCACCCGTCGTAAAACAGCCGCTTCACGGGTCATGGAATCCAGTGTGTCATCCTGATCGAAAGAATCACCGATCACAGCTTTTTTTCCTGTTTCCGGCTCCATAATGAGAACCTGGGCCACGCCGGATTCACCCATGATTTTTTTTAAAGACCCTTGGTAATCCGGGATTTCAAGCGATGCATCATGATTTGAAAAAGCGTCAGGATCCCATTTTTCAAGAACTGCAACCAGCATTCGTCCTTTGGCCACCTGCTCCATGACCAACAGCCGTTCAACGAGGTTGATGGTGACAAAGGCCGTGAGAGCCATGGCAAAAAACAACAGGAGTGCCACATTTACAGCGATGTTTGTTTTCAGACCATAGGTCGACATCATAAGACAACCCCTTCCAACCGGAGCGGACCTTTTGTTTATTGGGTATTATCAGAACATTCAGGCGTCGTGATTTTATATATCAGATATCACTGCATTTTGAACATCAGGAAAACCGGGGGATTGATAAAATAAAAAAAGCGGCATTGATGGCCTCGTCAATGCCGCCCCATATCAACGATCCTATGTCAGATCAGATGTAATCTCCCCGCATGAATTTCATGTATTCCACGTTGGCGAGAACGGCGCTCTCCTTGGCCAGAGATTTCAATGCTGAATCAGCCTGGGTGTCGTTTTTAACCGATTCTTCAAGAACATCGGCACCCTCCTTGATCCCCTGCACCAGAGGTTCGATGTCTTTCAGTGATTTTCCGGGATCTCCCAGCTCTTTCGCGTATTGATCCAGCATGGTGAGAAGGCTGTCCGTGTTTTTTTCAATGGCTCCGACACTGTCGTCGTCGATCCGCAAACCAAAAGAACTGATTTCTCCCAGACCCTGCACGGCCGTCACCTGTGATCCTGTGTTATCCGTTTTTTCTGACAGAATCCTGTCAAAGGTTTGTTTGAACAGGTCTCCATCGGCACCGCCATCGACCTGGTTCTGAGTTCCCTGCCCCAAAGGCCGGACCTGCCCAACTTTGTCTAATCCGTCGATTCCTTTCATGAACGATCTCCTAATCCCTGGAATGGGCGTTCGCCCGTTGTTTCACCTCAATCCCGCGAGGCGTCATGCGGCAATTTTTTCCTGTCTGAAATCCCATAACACACCCCCATGCGGAAAAAATGACCTGTTTTTCATCATGTTGTCCATTGAACGTCATGTCAATCGGAGAGACTGCAACATGAAGGCCAGAATGATTTCCTTTATGATTTTTTAAAAACCCTACATCCATGCTTGAACCTTTTGATTCCGGATATTATGATGTTTCCCTAAAAACACCGCACAGAACCATCCGTCACTGTCAACGGAATGAATTGGAGAAAACATACATGGCTGAACATCCTCACCCTCTTGCAATCAGGAATCCCCTGTCCATTACCTCTTTTTTTATATTTCTTCTTTTTGTTATGGCCTGCGGCACAAAACACATGACCGGATCTCCCATGGCCGACATGGAAAAAGCAGAAGCTGCCGGAGCCTACCGGATGATGGATTCCTATGCTGAAATGGCACCCGCCCCCATGAAATCCATGAAATTATCGGATACAAGAAACGAGCCCAAACCGGCCAAACGCATGGTCCATTACAACGGATACGGTAAAATGAAGTCCCCAAGACCCGTGGAGCTTATCGCTCAGGCCAAGGACATTGTCATTGCCTCCGGCGGTTACGTGGAACATATCCGTGAAAACAGCGCGGGATTCCGGGTGCCTGTCAAAACATTTTCGGAAACCTTCAAAAAAATTCTGAGCCTGGGCACCGTAATTTCAAAAAACATCTCCGCCAGCGACGTGACGGATTCCTTCAACGACATGGATCTGAAACTAAAAATCGCAAAAGCGTCGAGAAACCGTTATCTTGAACTATTGAACAAAACCGATGACGAAGCCGAAAAACTGGCTCTGTTAAAAGAAATCGGACGATTGAACGAAAGCATCGAAGCCATGGAAAGCATGCTGAAAACCCTGGGCACGCTGGCTGATTTCTCGCGCATCAGCCTGGATGTCACGGGTATCAGCACGGATCCCGTTTCCGATGAAACAAAGGATATCTTTGAATTCCAATGGATTCACGACCTGTCGCCTTTCTCCAGGTCCAGCCTTGAAAACGGATCACGAATCGCTTTTGAAACTCCAAGGGACATGGTGCATCTTGGCGGAAAAAACTGGATCACGGAAAGCGCCGACGGTGTGGTTTTCTTCGCTTACAGACGGCCCAACCATCCTTCGGGCGACTCCCGATTCTGGGCAGACGCCATAAAGACAAGGATCGGCAAAGCCTTTAAATCTTCGGGCGAATTTTCAGAAGGTGCCTTCACCTGTCTGAGATGGGAAAGCCTTTCGGACAAACCCTATGTTTACGTGCTGGGTCTTTATGCCCATGACGGTTATCTGGATCTTGTTGAAATGTATTTCCCAACCCTTGATCATGAAAAACAGTTCAAAGATCGGATTGCGGATGTTCTGAAAAAAGGCTCGAAGTAAACGGCGAAGGGAGAATGAAAACGATGAAGCTGAAATCCATGAAAACCACCCGGTTCCAATTGAAATACGCGGCCGCTGCCGCCGTGTTCATCGTCCTGATATGTCAGCCGATCTGGGCATCCCCAGGGCCATCCCTTTTCCAGCAGATAACCCTGACTCTGTCGGTCAGTGACGCAGACAAAACAGCCGACCATCTGATACAGCAGGCCCAGTCCCTGGGCGGTTATTTCACAGCGTACTCCGATCAGGGTGTGACGCTCAGGATTCCGTCATCGGGTCATGCCGGTTTCCTCTCTTTCTGTGAATCCCAGGGCATCGTCCTTGAAAAACAGATTGAAACCACAGGATTTGATGAAATCCTCAGCCAGAAAAGGACCAGCCTCAAAGCGAAACAGGACATCCTCGAACGCTACCTCGCCGTACTGAAAGACGCCGGGAAAAAATCCATTGTCAGTGTTGAACGCGCCGTACAGGAAGTGGTCACGGACATCGAAACCCTCAAAGGCTCCATCACTTATATGGAACACGAACTGGCCTATGCCAGGGTCGATATCCGTTTCCGGTTCAAGGACAGGACTGCTCCGGCTTATTCCGGGCGTTCTTCCTTTCCCTGGCTCAACACCTTCTCCCTTCAATCCATGATCGAGGATTTCAACCATGAAAAATAGGCGGCATTTCATTCAGTTTTCTTTTATCGTGACAACGCTGCTGCTTGTAATTTCTGGCTGCAAAACCACGACATTTTTAGCCCCTTCAGGTTTTGCGGCTTACAAGGGAGAACATCCCTTCAGGGCGGTCAGCCCGGAGGGTGTCATGTTCAGAATCCGCACAGAAAAGAACGAACCCGTCGCTGAACTTTCATTCTGGAAAACAGCCCTCAAAAAACACATGACCGATTCCGGTTACCGGTATATTTCAGAAAACGACGTTGTGTCCGGGAATCTCAAAGGATACTGCCTTGAACTGTCAGCCCCTTCAGGAGACAAGGACTTCATCTATCTGATCACTGTTTTTGTCGAGGGTGATTCCCTCATCATCGCCGAAGCGTCCGGGGAAGTTACCCTTTTTAAAAAACGTCAGCCTGACATTATAGAAGCGTTCAATCAAATCGGGTCATCCACTTCCCCGTAAAGTCATGCCTTTCACGGATTGGTTACAGCTGTTTATGCCTGACAGGATTATACGTAGGAATGGTTTTTTTTCAATAACAGGTGCCGGTCACAAGGTTCGGACTTTTCTGATGATTCATGATCATCTCCATTCTCCACAGGCAGACAGTGTGCGCAAAAATAAGCCAGATCTTTGCACCGTCCTTTCTGGACCACATAAACCACGTCATGGGATCCGCACCTGCATTTCTTTTTTTTATGCATAAAAAAACCGTATGAGGGGCTTTCACCCCCTTCAAAGGATTGACCAAACGTTTAATATTTATTTCGGATTCCACATACTACCCCTTACAACCAATAATTCAAGGGTTTTTTTAATTCATGTCAATTTTTATGAACAAAGTCCACACTCCAAACATCATCGTTCTGTATTGAATGATCCTCGACGAAAACAAGACAAAGCCCGACCTCTTCATCCAAATTCAAATGTCTGCTTGACAGCAGGCTTCCTTATATATAAAGGGGATGCATGTGCAACCTGACCTTTCTCTCACGCGACAAGAAAAATTCAGAAGCATGAGTTAACGAAAACAACCTTGACCCAAACAACCACGAACCAGGATAAAACCATGGAATTACATTCTCAACCCGTCATGCCGCGAGGTTTTCAATGCGCCAGCGTCAACTGCGGCCTTAAGGAATCGGGAACAGACCTCTCTCTCTTTTTATCGGAGGTCACGTGCAGCGCTGCGGCTGTGTTCACGCTTAACCAGTTTCCCGGAGCCCCGGTCATCGTGGGCCGGGAAATCATGAAAAACGGCAGACTCCGCGCCATTGTGGTGAACAGCAAGGTGAGTAACGTGGGCACAGGCGAAACAGGCATTGAAAATGCCCGCAGAATGGGACTTGCTGTAGCCCGAGAGTTTTCCGTCGATGCCGGAGAAGTTCTGATGAGCTCCACCGGGGTCATTGCCAAACCCCTTCCCATTGAAAAAATCGAAGGCGGTATCGGAGATCTGAAACAGCATCTTTCATCCGATCCCCTGGTAGGGGCGCAAGGCATCATGACCACGGATACTTACCCCAAAGCTTTGTCACTTTCCGTGGGATCAGCCACCCTTACCATGGTGGCCAAAGGTGCGGGGATGATCGAACCCAACATGGCCACCATGCTGGTTTACGCTTTCACAGACGCCAAAATCGAATCAAAAAACCTGGACGCCATGCTCAGGAAAGCCGTGGATACGTCGTTCAACATGCTGTCCGTGGACACCGACACCAGCACGTCCGACACCTGTGTCATCATGGCCAACGGTCTTCAAGGGACTGTGGATGAAGACGCATTTTCCGAAGCCCTTCAATTCATCTGCACGGAAATGACAAAAAAAATCGCCCGTGACGGTGAAGGGGCCACCAAACTTCTCCTGACCGAAGCCGTGAACGCGTTTTCACGCGAAGAAGCGCGGATCATCGCCAAATCCCTGGTCAATTCACCCCTCATTAAAACCATGGCATTCGGTGCGGATCCCAACATCGGACGGGTGCTCATGGCTGTTGGAAAATGCTTTTCCTGCCATGTCCGTCCCGAACGTGTGGAGGTTTTCATCAACGAAACCCTGGTTTACAAAAACCAGGCCCGCGTGGATTTTGACGAAGATAAAGTCCGCAAGCTGCTGAGCGGTGACAAGGTTCACATCAAGGTCAATCTGAACGAAGGATCAGGGGAAGCCCTTGCCTACGGATGCGACTTCACCCACGGATATATCGATGAAAACGCGGCGTATTATTCGTCGTGACAGGATGTGGCCGTGTTTCTCCCCTGCACAAAAAAAGAAATGGATGCACTTGGCTGGGACAGGGCCGATATCATTCTTGTTTCCGGTGACGGATACATCGACAGTCCATATATCGGTGTGGCCGTTATCGGCAATGTCCTCGCCCGTGAAGGTTACAGGGTCGCCGTCATTGCCCAGCCCGATGTGAATTCCCCAGCGGATATCACCCGACTTGGCGAACCTCTTCTGTTCTGGGGTGTTTCTGCCGGTTCCGTGGATTCCATGGTGGCCAACAGGACGGCATCGGGCAAAAAACGAAAGCACGATGACTACACGCCCGGAGGTCTGAACAACCGAAGACCGGACCGGGCCCTGATCAAGTACAGCAATCTGATCCGTCAGTACTTCAAGAACACCGTCCCCATCGTCCTTGGAGGTGTAGAAGCGAGCCTTCGAAGGATCAGCCATTACGATGCTTGGTCCAACAGCATCAGAAAATCCGTTCTTTTCGACGCCAAAGGAGATTATCTGATCTACGGCATGGGAGAAAAAGCCGTCACAGAGCTGGCCTTTACGCTGAAAAACAACCGGAACCCGTCGGAAATCCGTGGACTCTGCTACATCAGTCGGGAACCACGGGAAGATTACACTGAACTGCCCTGCCACGATGACGTTGTTTCGAACAACCAGTCCTTCATCACCATGTTCAGAACATTCTACACCAACAACGACCCCCTGACAGCCCAGGGACTTTACCAGAAGCAGGACGCCCGGTATCTTGTGGCCAATCCCCCGGCTTTAAGACTCACCACGCAAGAACTGGATTCCATCCATGACCTTCCATACGAGCGTGAACTTCATCCCTTCGATCAGGCCAAAGGTTCTGTCACAGCCCTTGACACCATCCAGTTCTCCATTCCCATCCACCGGGGATGTTACGGAGAATGCAGATTCTGCGCCATTGCCGTTCACCAGGGCCGCACCGTCTCATGGCGAAGTGAAGATTCCATTTTAAAAGAAGCGAAAATCATGACACGGCATCCCCGATTTAAAGGCATCATCACTGATGCCGGTGGGCCCACAGCCAACATGTATGGCTTTGAATGTGAAAAAAAATTGAAAAAAGGGGTCTGCTCATCCAAAAGCTGTCTTTACCCAGCGGTCTGCCCATCGCTCAATCCCGACCACCTGCCCCTTATCCGTCTTTTGAAAAAACTCCGCAAAATTCCAGGCATTCGTCACGTGTTCTCCGCTTCGGGGATCCGCTACGATCTGCTGTTTGCAGATAGAAAAAAAGGGCTTGAATACCTTGGTGAAATCGTTAACCATCATGTGTCCGGCCAGCTTAAAATCGCTCCGGAACATACGGAACAGGAAATTCTTGATATCATGGGGAAACCCGGTCCCGAATCCCTTCTCCGCTTCAAAAAAACCTTTGAGGAACTGAACAGAAAATCGAATAAAAAACAGTTTCTCACCTACTACCTTATCGCGGCCCATCCGGGATGCCATCTTTCTCACATGCTCCGGCTTAAAACCTTTGCCCATGATAAACTGAAATCCCGGCCCGAGCAGATCCAGATTTTCACCCCGACCCCGTCAACATGGTCCACCCTGATGTATGCCACACACATCAACCCCTTCAACGGCAAATCCATATTCGTTGAAAAAGACCCGCATCAGAAAGAAAAGCAAAAGACTGTCGTCATCGGTGATAAAAACACCTCTCCAAAAAAACATCACAAAAAAGACTTTTCCGGAAAGTAGGAGGATGTGTCGGGCTTGCGCCCTGCTAATTCTCAATAAGTTTTTGCAGGGCTAAATAGTCTCGTTTTTGTCATTCCGGGCGGCTGGAGTTGGTGTGACGATGTTTGCGTCGTGAATAAACGCTGCCGTGCCTTTCAGGTCGAAAAGCAAGCCGACCCGGAATCCATGGTGTTATAAAGACAGAGGGCGTTCAAAAAACAGTCGTTGAAGAAACAGCATGGTGCATCATCTTGATAGCGAATTTGAACCATCAATTGGCGTTATGAATCCCCACCTCTTCAAACGTCTTTATCTCAGAAAGCACCCGTGTGGACGCATCAAGAATTTCCATGGCAAGTGCAGCCCCGGTCCCCTCGCCCAGACGCAATCCCAGATCAAGAATGGGCGACAGTTTCAATCGATCGTGCATATAGGCATGCCCTGCTTCCACCGATTTGTGACTGACAAAAAGGTATTGTTTCGCGGATGGAACAAGTTCGCAGGCCACAAGGGCACCTGCTGTTGAAATCAGTCCATCGCAGACCACCGGAATGCCGTGTTTCGCGGCACCGATCACAAGACCCGCAAGTCCTCCTATTTCAAACCCGCCAACCTTTGAAAGAACATCCAGAGCATCTGCGGGATCGGGTTGATGAAGTGCAAGAGCCTCTTCGATGACCCTGATTTTATTCCTTAACGCATCATCCCCGATGCCTGTCCCACGACCCGTAAGATTCTCCACAGGAATCCCTGAAAATGCTGCGATAATGGCCGAAGAGGGCGTGGTGTTTCCGATCCCCATATCCCCGGTCCCCAACATGTCAAGCCCCTTATCCTTAACCAGCGCATCCACGATGTCAATTCCGGCTTCAATGGACGCAACAGCCTGATCACGAGTCATGGCCGGTTCTTTTGCAAAATTCCGTGTTCCTTTGGCAACCTTCTTATGAAAAATCGGCAGATCAGCGTCAAAATCCGCATTCACCCCAAGATCCGCCACACGGACTTCCGCCCCGGCATGGCGAGCCAATACACTGATAGACGCCCCGCCGTTCACAAAGTTATAAACCATCTGAGCCGTAACCTCCTGAGGAAAAAGGCTCACACCTTCCGCCACAACTCCATGATCTCCGGCACATGTCACGATGACTTTCCTGTCAAGCCTCACATCCATACATCCCTTGATCGCCGCAAGCCTCGCGGACAAAGGCTCAAGAACCCCCAGACTGCCCGCAGGTCTTGCCTGATTGGCCAGCCTCTCAAGAGCGCGCGCATGCATTTCCATATCCGGAGACTTGATAGCCTCCATAGCCTCATTCAAAATTTTCATTTTTCATTCCCCTTTTCCAACAGATTCCACCTGCGTCAAACGATATCTACACCCTATAATCCCGCGTCAATCTATCGTTGGTCGGGTTCTCGAAACGAAACCCGACAAATGACCCCATCCTTTTAACAATCGACCCGCGCAAAAAAAACCCAAAAACACCTTTTTTATTCATAACCGCAAAATTCCAATCCCCCTTACACCGCCACCTTCTCCACCCCAATATCCTCCTTAAAAACCTGCATCCCTTTTTTCATGGCACAAAAATCACCACACATCGTACAGGTTTTCTCCTCTTCCGGCATCCGGCTTGCCCGGATACTGCGAGCAATTTCAGGAAACATAAGATATTTCTCAAGGTCATCCCAGCGCATGTCACGCCGCGCCATGGCCGCCAGTTTTTCATTTTCCCTCCGGTCAGGATACTTGGCCACATCGCCAATTCGTACAGCAAGGCGCGTGGTCCTCACTCCTTCACGTACATCCGCCTCATTGGGCAGTGCCAGGTGTTCAGAAGGCGTGATGTAACACACCAGATCAGCACCGTATCTGGCCGAATTGGCCGCCCCGATGGCAGAAACCACATGGTCATACCCCGCCCCCGAATCCAGAGGAAGCGGCCCCAGTACATAATAAGGTGCGTTTCCGCTCATCCGTTTTTCAAGCATGATATTGCCTTCGATTTCATCCAAAGGCACATGTCCCGGTCCTTCCACCATCATCTGGCATCCCATGTTCCTGCCCAATTCAGCCAATTCACAATTTATGATCATCTCCGCCATCTGAGCCCTGTCATGGCTGTCGTGAATGGCCCCTGCACGGATTCCGTTCCCCAGGGACAGCACGGAATCGTATTTTTTCATCAATGCGCAAACCCGGTCAAACTGCTCGTACAGGGGATTCTCTTTTTTGTGATAATCCATCCAGGCCACCATAAACGTGCCACCCTTGGAAACAAGACCGCCATACCTGTAACCCTGTTTTCTCAACCGCTCAATGGTGTAAAGATTGATCCCGCAATGGATGGCCATGAAACTCAGGCCATCCGCAAGCTGACGCTCGATAAGTTCAAACAGGTATTCGGGATCCAGCATCGAAGGATTTTTGTATTTCTTCGCCGCCTCACTGAACGCCTGATACAGCGGAACATTTCCAACCGGCAGGCCCGATGCGGCAATCACCGCCCGGCGAATGGCATCCAGATCCCCACCTGCAGAAAGCTCCATAAGTGTATCCGCGCCCTCTTCTTCCGCTGCTATGGCCTTACGAACCTCCGCATCCACATCACAGATATCCGAAGAAGTTCCGATAGATGCATTGACCTTGGTTCGAAGCCCCGTTCCAATCCCCACCACTTTCTGAAGTTTGCGATTGGGATTGTTGGGAATCACGATTTCTCCAAGAGCCACCTTGTTCCTGACATATTCCGCCAAAACCCCTTCATCCAGGGCAACCCTCTCCATCTGTGAACTGACAACACCCTCTCTGGCAAGCTCGATCTGTGTTTTCATAAAGCCGCTCCATGCATCAAAAACGTTATTCAAGGGCCTTCCAAAACAAAAAAGGGTTCAGGAAGGTCAACAAACCTCCCAGAACCCTTTGCCATCAAGCTCCAGCATTCCTGTTCTGCACGTCTTCTGACTTCCGGTCATCCATGCCCCGCACCTTCCCAATGTCATCCATCAGTGGCCGCCTCCTAAGAGGCTCGCAGGTCACAACCCGGTTACAGCGGCGGGTCCGTCACGGAATTTCACCGTGTTCCGTTTACAAAACAGTCATTCTTTATAGTTAATACACCTTTATATAATACACATAATGCCGTCAATATTTTTATCGCATCACTCTCCTACATTCATTTACCATATCCCTACAGCGTCATGACGTCACTGTGGAATTATTTTCACAAGCGCTTCGTCTATTTGATTGACAATTCACATCATTTTAATTAAATACAGCCTCAATGCCGGAGTGGTGAAATTGGTAAACGCAGTGGACTCAAAATCCACCGGAGGCGACTCCTTGTCGGTTCGATTCCGACCTCCGGTACCAAATAAAAAAAACAAGGTCCTCTTATTCAAACCAAATAATGAGGACTTTTTTTTTACCAAGCTTTTGAAGTTCATTTTTTATTTAGTGAACATCTAATTATTGTATCAACCTTTTTTTCTTAATTCCCTTCATCCATATGAATACTATATTACACAATGTTCTTACTTATTTTTCATATTTGCTCCAACATACACAAAGAGAAGAACACATCCCAACGAAAACAGTGCCGTATCATTCTGTTTTATTTGAATATTATTTCTTATCAATAAATACTCCATAACTATTCATCAATGGCACGCTCAATGCATAAAGAAATTAAACAATAATAATTTAAAAGGAGGTGTCTCGATAGAATCAATTAAATTTAATGAAAATTTATTATTTGAAATATAAACCATAATCATAAAAAGAGGTTAAATCATGAAAAAAATTTTGTTGTTAGTTGTTATGTCTGTTTTTTTAATTTGCCCGACTGTATTCGCCCTTCCCGTTGGTACAGCACTTGAAGGTGTATTCAACTTTATCGCTTCTGACGGTACAAATGATGTAGACGTGTATAATGATCATCTTAGTGATTCATCCGATTCATATTGGAACATTACGGCATCTGGTGGTTCAGTAGCATCTTTTATCATCGAAATTGCAGGTTATGCTGACTCCAACACTTTTGGTATTTACGACTTGGCCAATAGCAATAATAGACTTGAAGTATTTTCAGGCTCTGCAACGACTGGAAAAAAAGTATTTATTACAGTTGATGGTACAAATACATTTGAAGTTAATGGAAACAGTGCTGTCTTTTCAAGCTCCAGCTTTGGTTATTACATCAATGTTGCAGCCACTGGCAACACATACTTCAGCGACACTTCATTGAACGTAGACAATTACGATCACATGCTTGCATACGCAGGTATTGGTGAACTTGTTGACCTTGACGGTGTTGCAGGAACAAAATTTACCAAGGGTGCATGGACAGCAAACGAATACATTCTCGCCTTCGAAGATCTCTTGGGCGGTGGCGATCAGGATTTCACTGACCTTGTTGTCATGGTTGAATCCGTACAGCCCGTACCCGAGCCCGCAACCATGTTCCTCCTTGGAACTGGTATAATCGGCCTTGCAGGTGCACGGAAAAAGATGAGAAAATAGCTTAACAATTATTTTGTTTAAAGCATAAAAACAACAAAGGCGGTAATTGAATTACCGCCTTTATTGTTTATGTAACTCACACTCATGTTGTCTGCTGATGAATGGGCGCACTTCGTCTCGAAAAATCAAAGCCGGTTTTGGCACCTTTATAACGAGGCTTCTTGAAAAATCCGCTATCACCGTTCCCAAGTACGTATTGGGTAAAGCCATAGCCTACACCTTTGCCCATTGGGACCGGCTGGTTTGATACATGTATGATTTGATCGTCACACTCGACAACAACCAAGCCGAAAACGCCATCCGCCCCATTTTCCTTGGCCGGTAATACTGGTTATTCTCCGACAACCCCAAAGGTGCCAGGGCCAGTGCCGTTTTTTACAGCCTCATCGAAACCGCCAATGCCAACAAATTTGATCCCTCTTCATACCTGAAATACATCTTTACCAAACTGCTTCATAACAAAACCGATGACATCTACAAAATGTACGTATAAATATAATGAGCACATTGTAAAAAGGCAAAAAAAAGCACGGTTTTTCTATAAAACCGTGCTTTAGGGGTCGTTTTCTTGGCTTAAAGTGTGCGCTTTATATGATTTTCAGGGTAAGTAAAGACCCATATTAAGAAGTATTTTCCATAACAAATAATACATAGTACATAACGCATACCCATCAATAAATTTTTAAATATTACACAGCAACCCGGATTTACATTGCATTTATTGTAAAAATTTTTTCATCAATATCTGAAAAGTAATTTGGCATAATAAATGTATTAAAACGTCACTCAATAACAGAAAATATTGTAAATAAAGATCTTTTTTTTTATCATTTTTTTAAAACAATAAATACCTATGGAGGTTCATAATGAAAAGCCTTGTTTTCGGGATATGCTTGGCTTTATTTTCTTGTAATCAAGCTTTGGCCTCACTGATAAATTACGAATTCATATTGACTTTGGATTCAATTCCCAGAACTTCCCCATGTTTCGAACTGGAGTTAGGTGATTCAATTATTGGAAACTATTCATTTGATCCTGACCTATTTCCCGATGATGCTTCTGGAGGGGATGCAGCCACGAATTATGGCTTTACAGGTCATGTTCAAATTGAAAATTTCGATAACTATTTCAGTTCATTTAGCATTCAACCAAATAAACAAATTGCGTCATTGTGCTTTTATGATGGCTTGGACTATATGCTTTTTGTCAATCTCATTGACTATACATTTATATTTTCTGGTGAAGATTTTATAACGCCTATATTCCATTATAACGGTCATTTTGAATATTTAACAGACTCAAACCATAGCGAACCCATGCCTTCAACACCAGAGCCGGCAACGTTTATACTTTTGGGACTTGGCCTATCAGGGTTCGCGGGCTATAAAAAGAAATCAAAAAAGCCTTTTCAAAATATATGAAACGACTTTAACAATCTGAAAGGAACGGGGTTATGGTCAATTATGAATTTTTATTAACTGTAAAAGCAGTCAACAAACAACCATCACCGTCTTCACCAATTTCATTAAATATCGGTGACACGATTTCTGGAGATTTCTCTCTTGACGTAAACCATCCGAACATCCCACCAAATTTCAGTGGGTGTGAAAGTGCTTATAATTTCGGATTTACAGGCAAAAGCGTCATTTGCAAAACTGTTTTTAATTTACACAGTTTTTGCGTTGAATCCCGGATTCTTAAATTTTTTAAATTTATAGGTGATTTAGAGTATATGCTCGAATTAGATTTTAGCAGTAACTCATTTTTTCTTCAAGGTAGCGACGTTGTTTCTTTCGAATATTCTGGAGAGATTAACCAATTTCATGTTAAACCCCAATACAGCTTTTTATTAAGAATCACTGAAATCGTTATCCCCCCATCAACCCCGTCTATCAACCTGAAAATCAACGATACTATAACAGGAAATTATTTCTTTGACCCAGGCGCTGTTCCAGCAGGCTATACCGGATCAGACAGTGGTTCCCCCTTCGGATTTGATGGAAAAACGTCTATCTGTAATGTACTTTTTCAATTTCACACTTTCTCAATTCAAAATTCCCAAAAAATTAAATCCATAGTTTTTCTTGGTGACTTATCTTACCTGCTCACACTTGATTTTGACAGTCATACATTTGTATTATCTGGAGATGATATAGTCAGATTTAATTATAGAGGGGTCATCGAAAACTTATCTCCGACGTCTGAAAAACCTAATAAACCGACTGGCCTTAAGGTTGCCGTTAACTAAACAACCACGGACTTAAAAAAGACGTTGGGTTTAAGGACTACGGGGTACAAGGGGCCAAAGCCAGTTTCACAAGCGTTTCGTGCCCATGTCAATGTACCCCAAAAGAGATACAGGTGAACACGAATCTAAAGTTACCTATATCCCTGGTTTTTTGAAAGAACCGTTTATGATCAAAGCCCTTCAGTAAAATTTTTCGAGCAAATATTCATAAAAGAATAATTTAAGTTATCCACCTTGGGTGAAATTAATATAATCAATTCAAATTACTCATGATATCATTTCAATAGAATATCAACAATTCTTTCAGCAGAGCGACCATCCCAAAATTCAGGACGTCTACCCACTTTTTTGTTACCGGACATCAATTTCTGAAACGAAGACACGATGGCGTCTCCTTTAGTTCCGATAAGTGTATTGGTGCCTTCATCCACAGTCACAGGTCGTTCAGTATTTTCTCGGATGGTAAAGCACGGCACGCCAAGACCTGTCGTTTCTTCTTGCAATCCCCCGCTATCTGTATAAACACAGAAAGCATCCTTCCATAAATAAAGGGATTCCTTGAATCCAAGGGGCTCAAGCAAAATAATTCGTTCAGAAAGTTTAATTTTATATTTTTCTATCATTTTTTTTGTTCTTGGATGTACTGGAAATACAATTGATATTTCTAAAGCAATAGTATTAATAGCATCGATGATTTCTTCCAACTTCTCCTTATTATCGACATTTGAAGGACGGTGGAGTGTTAAAAAAATATATTTATCCAATTCGTTTTTCAAATTGTGGACGCTGAACTGCGCACCATCCATTTCAGCAATACGTTCATGCTGGTAAAGAAGGTTGTCGATCATAACATGACCGACAAAATGAATATGACTCAAAGACTTGCCTTCTTTAATAAGATTGTCGTTGGCTGCTTTTTCCGTTGTAAAAAAATAATCTGTAATCGCGTCAGTCACCATGCGATTGATTTCTTCAGGCATATCCAAATCAAAGCTTCTCAACCCGGCTTCGACATGGGCTACTTTGATTTTCATTTTTTTTGCTACGATACTGCACGCAAGAGTCGAATTAACATCACCCACAACAAGAACAACATCAGGCTTTTCTTTACCGCAAATCTCCTCGAATGCGATCATAATTTTAGCTGTCTGCTCAGCATGGGACCCGCCCCCCACATTAAGATGATAATCTGGCTTCGGAATTCCAAGCTCGTCGAAAAAAGTCTCGGACATATTGAAATCATAATGTTGTCCCGTATGAATTAGTATATATTCTAAATCATTATTTTTTCTTTTATTAAGTTCTCGTATAATCGGGGCAATTTTCATAAAATTGGGCCTCGCTCCAGCCACCAGTAATATTTTCATTTTCCCTCTCATTTATAGTACAAGTGAAAAATATAATAACAACTATAATCGTGATTTTATCCAACTGATTTCTTTACTTAAAGAAGTCTTACGTAATATTTCGATAACCTTTGAAATTCTTTCCAATAAAAAGGTTAAAAAGCTATTTGAACGAGTATATGTTAAATCCGTAGATGATACATTATAAGATTTTTTTTGAGCGTCGTTCACGAGGGTCTGCATGTGGTAGAATCCGTTGGTCATCATGATGACAAGGGGGCGAGTCAAGTAAGCACTGTCGCCAAACATTTTTATATGCTCTATGCTTATCTGAAAAAAATACCGGCTTTTCTCAGTGAACAACTGACGCTCATCATCTTTTCCATAACAGGATGCCAAGGCTAAAATATCGGCTTTTCTGATTTCCTGGGCCGCCCAAGTCTCATTGGGAAATTCCAGAATCTCTTTGTGATCCAGATATGGTCTCTCATTTTCGAGCATCCATCGGGCATAAGACATAAAAGAAGATTTAGCGTAAGAGAAAGCATCCGAAAAACCATCCAGTTTAGCGGTTGTGTCCATAAATCGTCCTAATGCTTGTAGAAACACCGTGTACATCCACCGAACTTCCGGATTTAAAAGATCCCGGGAAGCAATATCATCATGCGGAGAAATACAGCTCCGAATCAACTCGGCAGCCCGCCCAAGATAAACCTTTTCAGCCGTGAGCAGATAACCGTCAATCATGGAGTTCAAAGCATTCCCGCTTCCTCTGCCAGGGCCATTGAAACCATAGGGCGTCAACCTGTCGGCTCCCTTGATACGTCTCATTGTCTTCTTAACTAATTCATAGCCATACTCTGCAATTGTGTCTGGTCCTTGGATACCCCGTTCTGCGAAACGGATCATATGCAACGCTGCATCCTTGAAAAGAGGTTCTCCCGTCATCCAGTAATAATAGCAGAATCCCGAGCTGTAATTGTGATCATAAGCTGGACCCCCGCCGAAAAAACCGGGGGGCTTTAATTCTTTATGCTTGATAGATACGGTTCTATGGGTTGCCGTTTCTGCGTCGAGATGATGATCCGTATGCCAAAAGAGACCGCTATTGTACTGATATCTGTCCTTCACTGTTCTGTATATGTCTATTTCAGCAACATGCCATGCCATTTCCCTGGCGAGTTTCGACCATGCATAATCACCAGTTCTCATGTATTGTAAAAGAGCCCCTTTAATTCCGTCGTACTGATTGTTATAATGAGAAATAAATTCACGATCTCCTTTATGAAAGACCGCTTCATGATCCGCATAAAGATCACCGAAATGTCTCCATCCATATTCATCTATAATTTCTCTTCGACTGATAAAGGTCCGGTCACCTTTTACAGCACGAGTAATATAATCCTGGTAAGTCTGATAAAGAGGGTCAGACATGACAAAGTCAAAGGGAACAACACAAGGAGAAAAACCTGCAAAACAGTACTGTTCTTGCGAAAGACGAACTTCCAGAGGAGAATGACTCCATGAAGGTATTTTTATTCCATTTCCATCATTGACATCCGATATATTGAAATAAACAGTGTGGGTCTTTCTTTCTCCTGCCTGAATTTCATGAATGTCTCCAAACTGTTCAGGAAACAGCTCAATGGACATGACATTGTCCTTGAATGTCATTGATTTTGGAAAATTCTGCCAAAAATGAATCATCGAAAATGATTTAACAGTATCTCCATCTGTGACACTGACAGAAGGGGTGCACCGATCTCCTCTTTCTGAAGTTGACCCGTCTGCCACAACTTCGTACCCGGAAAAACGAAGAGGAATATCACCATGTCTGTTTAGATGGTTTCTGGACTTCCAGTTCTTTCCACCGCTTGAATCTTGATATATATTCAACTGTTCATCGAAGATATGCTCTGGGCCATCCGGCAAAAGTGCGTAACGTCTTTCAACCGTTTCATTTTCAAAATGAAATTTAAGTTCAAGTTTTTTTATATATTGCGATCCTGCGTCCCCTAAATCCCAGGCACCCCCGGGGTGTTTTGAGGCACCTGGATTCCATATTCCGAAATCCATACGAACTGTCCCGGAACCCGGATAAAAATGGAATCGGCAATCAAATTGAAGGTCATGGATATTTCCTTCTATAGTAAAACAACCTTTACAAAAAAGAACACAGGATAAAGGATTGTTTCTTTCAATTTCTACAGTATCAACACGAGAAGTCCAGATGACACCATCGTCAGTTGTAATATGGGTAACCATGGGGTGACCGGAAGACATAACTGAATCATTTCTTTTTCCCTGAAATGAAAATAACCCGCATTTTGAAATGATATATGAAAACAATCCTGACTTAATACTGATACTTTTCGCATCTTCGTATACTGTCAGGGGCTCTTTATGATTCACATGCTTATGTGAACCAGAGGTTTGAACCATGTGATACTTTCTATTCTCTCTAACACCTGAATCAACATTGAAATTAAGTAGCAGCCATTTAACACTACCGTCTTCCCATCGTGCAAGAGGTGTGGACGCCATGGGGATGCTGTTCTTCCAATCATCTATTAAGACGAAACTATTTTCATCAAAAACTGAACCTTTTGCAAAAGGAACTCCGATAGTCAAGGGTTCATTCTCACGGCAGAGACCATCGTGTTCGATAACATCAATTACTACAGACTTCATTAATTTTATAAATCCTTTTTATATTGAAGCTCAACCCAACTCTCTACACCCTCCACACCAAACGTGTTTACAGGTTTAACAGTCAAACGGTTGATTCCATCGTTTAATAACCATGTATAAAACGATGAATTCCATTTTATACTTTTTTTATTGTCAACAATAACAAAATGGCTGAAATTAGGAGTCACTGATTTTATAGTGAAATTAATCTTTCCGCTCTCATATTTTTTTTCATCAACATAAATCTCGGCTTGATTGAGTGTCCAGTACATATCCGCTGGATTTTCCGTTCGAGGATAAAGTGACCAGAATCTCTCTTCTCTCTTATCCTCAAAAAATAAAGTAGAAAGATCGCTCCGTTTCGGGTGACCTTTAAAATACGTATTGGTAAGCCAATCGTTCCGAAGATCAGCCAATCTTATATATTTGTGATAATTGATCATACCCTTTGCTGATTCCACAGGCTGAACCCCAGGTTCCACAATGATTTGGTGAACAACAAGCCCAGGCTTACTCATATATCGAAGTAAATGAACCTCCATCATATTCAAAGGAATGTCGTTTTTCGTATAATAAAGGTTAAGGTCCGGATCCATGCTCACCCATTTGCCGTACTGATTTGACCAGACTTCCGTAAAGCCATGAGGCGTTCCGTATAAACGGTCATATATACCCACTATTCTTACATTAAATCCCATGGAAAGTAGTATCTGTGAATAGAAAAGAGGAAAAAAATGACATGGATAATATTCATCCTGCGATTTATTCCGTTTTTTAGGATTCCTTTGATGTTTTAACCATATGGTAAGCGAGTTAAACGGATCGATTTTCTTTTGAAAATCCTTTCTATTAAATTGTGTTCTGGCCCAATTCCTCAACCGGATCATTATATCGATTTCACTCTGGGCTCCTTTTACAATATCATCCAAGCCCATTTTATTTCTTATGTCTCTTAACTCGGATGTATCAGGCTGATAGTAAAATGAAAATGGGCTTTCAATAATTTTTTCATTATGCACATTTTTCACAGTGATTTTCTTATCCTTGTTTTGTAAAAGGAACTCTTCCAAAGTAATTCCAACATGGTTTCCTGACAACTTATCAGTAGGCCCTGTTATCGACTCTACTGTTACAGACCCGCAAGGATCATACACATGAACAAATACTGAAATCCCTGAAAGAACCCAATGTCTGGCCGTGAGAATAACAACCTCATTAAAAGGCAAGCCACTTCTGATAGAAGAGTAGAAAAGAAAAAGAAAAAAAATCAAAATTATTGATAGAAAAGCAAAAACACATCTTTTTATGATAGTAAGCATTTGATTATTGTTAAATTCCTTTTTATAAATTTATTATAAATATTGAATGATTAATGACACCTGACAAAAATACTTATAAAAATTCTAAATGTGAGACGAAAAATAAAAACCTTCCGTATCATCGAACTTCATTATACCTTGCATCTAATCAACAAATAACCTGTGCCACAGCTCCAAAGCAACTGATGTTCCGAGGAAATGTGCATAATCATTTCTTCCTTCCACATGATTAAGAAAAATTGTATTCAATCCCTCTTTCCGGTAATACCCCCTATCGAGGCATCGTTCGCTGAAAAGAATCTCCTTCGTCACATCGCTGAAATATTTCCGTTGCCATTTCTGAAATTCCGTATAGTGGCGAAAGCCTTTGACCCCTAACTTCTTTAGAGCCGAATTAACTTTATCAGTTATCAACAGCCTTACTGGCCCTGCATCAAGCGGCGCCCCTGTGTTCGAATCCGGAATTTTTTCCAGATGAGGGGCCATGTGATGGATAAAATATCTGTGGAATTCTCCTGCCCAACGTTTATCTGTAGGTAGTCGTAATAGTGTATTGACAAAATCCCTGTCAAGAAAAGGAAGCCTTATTCCCACCCTGCTTCTGAAAAGGGCCAGAGACGCCACAACTTGCCGGCGTATCCATTGATCAATGTATAAATAAATGCAAAGATCCGTACCAACAACTCCTTCGTCAACAGCTGGCTCAACCGCTTTCTTGAACATGTCCCAGGAGGATTCTTTTATCCTATCATGAATATCTTTCCCAAGAACGGCCTTTATATCTATATCTTTTCTCGCCAGGGAGGATTTTCTGTAAAGTGTTTCGATAATATTCCAGGCGTTCATACCGCGCATAGATGGCTCAGCCTGAAATGGATAGGCAAGAGCAGCCTTGGCGATCTCACCTCCATGCCCCCGTAGCATCACATCAAAAGGCAATGTGGCAAGATAGTCCAGCGCTACTTTTTCCGTGGATTCATGGGGATGATACAAACCGTCTGACATAACCACAAGGGTTTCAGCCAGTGACCTGAAATCCGTAAGCTCCGACTCGCAGATGGGAATAAAATCCTGATGGCAGCCGCATGCCATGGCCAGACGACCGGCCAGCTTCTCATCGGCACAACCCTTCAGGCCAAGAGTGTATGTTCTCACATGTTTTGCCCTGTCTTTCAGTCCCCCAAGAATCAGACGCGAATCAAGCCCTCCGGAAAGCGACAAACCTAATCTCATGGTTTCAGTATCATCGCTCCTTCGGTCAACCGACATTTGAAATGCTCTCACCACGTCCATCCATTCGGAATTCAAGATATCTGTTTTTCTACCCTTGAACATCCGTGCTAAAGAATCATAACCTTTAACTTCCATTTTCCAGTTTTTTAAATCAAAGGTCAGAATGGATCTCGGGGGGAGTAAACGGACACTTTTGAAAGGGGTATGGTCAAGCATGGCACAACCAAGATTCCAGAAACTGGCCAGTGTATCCTCATCCACAGATTTATCGATTCCTGGAATTACCAGCAGGTTTCTTATCTGTGAAGAAAAAGCGAAAATATTTTTATGAAAAGTGTAGAAAAGGGGTTCAAGTCCAAAAAAATCAGAAAAGACAAAAAGGGTCTCCCTTGGGTCATCATACAATAATCCAGTAAAAGCACCGTCCACACAAGTCAGATCGACACTTAGAGAAGTCCGTTCGTTTACGTAGCCGGTCACAAGGGTTGAAGCGTCTTTGCCGTACATTTCCCCATGGATGAAACAGAAACATTCATGATCATAAGCAAAAGACTCGGAATTTTTTCCTCCATAAGGACTGCACAACAATCCGATTCCACCCAAGTGCCCAATTAATTTTTTTTGAAGTCTATTTTCAGAAGATACATTATCAAGCGACCTGTTCAGAACATTGTCGAATATTTCCTGGCTGTTCATACCCTGATCACGGCATAAGAATCCTGATATCCCTGTCATCATGTCAATCTTTTCCCTTTTTTTAGGCATTACCGCCTTGATGTTTTATCACGTAAACGTTTGCATAAACGGCTATAAGCGTTGGTATCATATACATGGGTTCAGAATAGAAACGGTTGATGAATGTTGAAGATACAAGAAATGCGATAAAAGACGATTCCAAAGCTGTAATCTGTAAAAAACGGAACTGTTGTCCTTGATCTTTGAGGTATTTTTTTACTCTGTGCGAAAGAAGAAATGTGGATATAATAAATCCGAGAAAAACAAACAACCCATGATACCCGAATGAAGACAACACCTCAAACCATGTTGAATGTACAGCTCTCATCCCACCTGTCAACCATTCAGCAGGAAGGTATAAGGGGCTAGCCCACATATAACCATCCCCTCCAAGACCCAGAGGATGATCTTTCAACATATCGAATGTTTTAAGCCAGTACAGTGTTCTATGAGCACCCCCTGTTTCTGCATCGGTGTTTTTAAGGGTTGACATTCTTTCCCAGAACACCGCATCAGATAAATACAAAAAGAGAAGGGCACCCCCTAAAAGCCCAAGGCAAAGTCGCCACTTTTCCTTTTTTATCCCTTTTTCACGGAAAATCGTAAACGAAAACCATAAGGTTGAAGCGACAATTCCAAGAAAAGCCCCCCTGCTGTTCAAAAGAATCAAAGCGTTGAGAACAAATGCCGATGCAACAAGTGCCAGGCCTTTGCCCCATTTCGTTTTAATAAAAAGAACGGAATACATTAATAAAGGTACGGCTGTGACCACCAGAGCTGCCGTGGAGTTCACTTCGATGCCGTCGCTGGCACCGATTCCTTCCAATCGTGCGCCACCACCTCTGCCTGTCGTCCATGCAACCCAGCTGATATAAAAAACCCCGATGATGTAAACAGCAAAAGCAGCGTCCAGTTCTTTTTCAGTGTTGATGATTTTGAAAAATAGAAAGTATACAACAATGTATTTGATGTAACGAATTGTGAGGTCATGGTGGGATACGAAGTTAAAGCACCAGAAATAGGAAAAAACGATAATTACCGTCAAGATGGCAAGCCATTTATATGGAGTGATATCAGAAAGTCTGTTATCAGAAAATGACCTGTAGCGAATAAAAAAGCCCACCATCATAACCATCGAAACCAGATAGGCCCATCTGAAATCCGGAAGTTCCCCGTACCACCAGCGCACAGGAGGATCGAAAAAATAATTCAACTCATAAAGTAATACTCCGTAAAACGGGCTTTTGAACAGGCAAAGGGCCGTCCCAGTAAAAAAAATAATCAGAAACAGGATGGCGCTGAGGGACATGGGGCACCTTTCTATCTATTAACAATATCCGCCATTTTGTTTTCCAGAAGACGGACAATATGACGGACATCAAAAGCGTCCCTGTGTGGATAATCCGCGATTATCGGAAGTCCGTTTTTTTTCATTTCAACAAGTTCAGTAAGACAGACTGCCATGGCGTCCTTGTCTTGGGGGTCAAACAGGAAACCGAGCCGATTCTCACGGATCATCCGTCCAAGTGCTCCATCATGGGGTGTTATTGAGATAATGGGTTTGTTGATGCAAAGATAGTCATACAATTTGGAAGGCACCTGTGTTCGTGTACCAGGCTGAATCACTGCAAGCACATCCGATCGGACGAGCATATTAAGACAGGTTTTATAAGGCATCTGTGGAAATAACACAAGGTTCCCCTTTTTCACGAGAAAATCAAAACGTGAGGCCATATCGTAATTGAGAGACACATCCCCTATTTGCTGAAAAACAATACGGCTGGCAATATCAGGTTTTTTTTTGTGGAGTTCCTCGATAACCGAAAGAAGCGGGCCAGGATCCCTTTTCCCATAAAGAAAACCTGCGTGTGCAATAATAACCTTTTCAGAATCGATAACATCTGGCTGACCGCGATCCATATCCTCAAGGCCATCAAAATCTGAAGGATCGAATCCGTTTGGAAGGGTTATGATTTTTTCAGGATTCAACCACGGGTACCTTTCCAGAAATTCGTCCCGCAAAGGGTCGGTATTGACCGTAACAAGTGCGGCATCAGCCACAATGCTCCATTCGGTTTTTGACTCTCTTTTATCAAGAAAAATCCCCTTGCTTTTAAAAAATGGATTCCCAATCCAGGGATCCCTGAAATCAGCAATATAAGGAATTCCTGTCTTTAACGCTATTTTTCGCCCGGCAACAAGAGAAGACCAGGGAGAACCCGTGGCAAAAATAATGTTGATTCTGTTCTTTTCCACAAGATCAACCCCTTTTTTTACAGCACCAGGTATCCACGGAGCCATCATATCCGGGGAGTAGTATGCATGATGAATGAAGTCCTTGATTTTCATACCCAGGGACACCCGATTTTTTATATCTGATTCTTGATTGACCGTATGTGAGGTCTGTTTTTTTCCTGTCGATCCCTGCCCAAGCCCCCCCTGGAGACGATTCTTCACACGGTGGCGTAAAACCATAGCCCTATCAAACAGGTCCACAGACCCGGTTCGGATAAGGATTTCTTCATTTATAGGAAGAGGTAGGTCAAAATCAAGCCGTATCGTATCAGGGTAAAATGCAGGGTTGATACTGAGAACATGAAGAGACTCGGCCATTTCAAAATAGCGGATAAACTTCACAGACCTCTGCGAACCCGGAAGTCCTGCACCACCTGCTGGCGGATAATAATAAGCGACGAATATTGGACGTATATTTTTCATTGGGCCTGGACCTAAAAAAGATTCCCGAATCCGCAAAGCGAAACCGGGAATCTTTGAATTAATGAAATACGATTATGCAAAAAAATGCCTGCTGGCGGCCAATCAATTGGCCTTCTTGACTCCCTGCACCTTATTTAGTTTTACACCTGGAACACATTCACCTGAACACATTTTAAAATATTTTTCAGCTATTGGTTGATCATCAATAATAAAATCATCGATATAGAATCTGTTTTCAGGAGTTGCACTTCCTCCTGAAAGGTTCATATTACCACCAATAGTGATTTTGTTGTAATAATGGTCGAATTGAACGAGTCGTGCCTGATTCGTCCGTGACTCCGTACCAATCAATTTACCAGTATCACTATAGATATTGATAGTTAATGAACCATCAGAATTATTTAATGTTCCGATGTCTTCGATTACCTCAACACCAACCCATTTATTGTTAATAAACTCATTGGCAATATTTGCACCACGATATTCAGTAATTTTTTGTGCATAATGATAACAACTATTTGTTGTGTATGAAGCAGTTAGACTTGTATCTAAGTAACATAAAAGTGATTTAAGAGACAATCCACCTCCAGTAATATTTAAAACTGTTGCATTTGGTCCATATTCAGAACGAACTTGAGGATTGTCACACACTAATGCCCTGTCAGACATACTACCCCATGTCCTAATGCCAGTAAATCCTGAACATATTTCTAAGGTTTTCAAATATCCGTTTACATATTCCCATCCATCATTGGCAGTATTCCGTGCGAAAAATCCATCTCTAAATCTGATCATATAAAAGATGTGAATTTTTTTATAACCACTTTTACCACTGACCCCATTCCCAAAAAAAGTACTCATTCTGGAAGGCCCGTAACCTAATACTTCATTTGAGTCTGAAATACTAGATGATAAATTATTGTAATTTATACACAATGACTTGGTACCATTCCAAACATAACCCGTTCCATGATTTCTAATCCAATCAGCTTTCGGGGTTTCCCAATTGGAATACATATGCCATATTGAAGGGCTGCCATCTAATTTCTTTGGCATTTGCGAAGGAGTGGTAACATAATCAGTTGCGGTGCCATGCCAGTCTTGAAGTTGATCAAACGTTTCAACAATATCAAACATTGTTTCCAAATCACTTTGCCAACCAGCACTACATTCAACATTATTGTAGAATAAGCAAATCAATGCGACTACGATAATAATTAATTGTTTTCTTAAAGATTGACTTATTTTTTTTTTGTTAATCATTACAAACCTCCCAAGAAAATGTCATTCCACAGCTATATCAGCCTCATTTTATTTATTAACGAAAGTTAATAAAATCATGAATGTTTAATTAATCGTTTAATTTCGAAAATCTGTGCACAACTTCTTGAAGTAAGATAAATAAAAGCAACAATATAATATTGAAAGAATGCACTAAATTCTAACTTTTTCCTTTTTTTAAAAATTAATACAACTGGAATCAATAAATAAAATATAAAATATATTATATATGAGGAATTAAAAGTAAATATAAACAATATAGAAAGCAATAATAAAAGATAGTTAACAAATGGCAATATAATACTTGGAAGCTCACTCATATCGTAATTGCTTTTTTTAAAAACTATTATACTATGGGAACCTCGCCAGAATTCTCGCTTAAAAAGATCATACAATGTCTTTGACTCTCTCAAATGAATCGTAAAAATTCTTTTTTCCAAAAAAAACAAAAAATTTTTGTTTATTTTTTTACATAAATGAACATCTTCACCGGTAATCAAATTTTCGTCAAATCCACCGAAAGATATGAAAATATTTTTTTTAATCAACAAATTAGAGGTCCCAAGCCACTTTACATAATCAGGACGTTCTGCATCAGCCATAAGGGATGCTACACTTCTTTCAACCCATGTGGAGTTTCTGTAATCTGGAATAGCCCTAGTTCCGACACCCGCCACCTTTGGATTGTCTATAGTTGATATGCAGTATTCTACCCATTCTATTGGAATAAGGCAGTCGGCATCAATAAACGCCAAGTATTTGCCACTTGCATTTTCAGCACCGACATTTCTAAGATGGGCGATAGTTCCATCTTTAACTTTTATAACTTTCGCACCCATTGTCAATGCAATCTCAGCTGTCTTGTCAGTAGAACCGTTATCGACCAATATGATTTCAGAACTTTTACCCCAACGATCTATTGCCTTGATAATATTACCAATACAATTATTAATAAATTTCTCTTCATTCTTCGCTGGAATTATAAAACTTATCATAAACTATCTTTTATATTTTTTGGAATTGATAGACTTTTTTCATTAAATTGGGGGGCAATTGATGACACCACCCATTTAAATTTTCCGTTTTTTGTTCTCGGAATAACCTCACAGTATTCAATTGTTATTCTGATTTCACCCAACCTTTGTTTAAAAGCAGCTAACAGCATCCGCTCATCTTCCTGTGAATATCGTTCGTTCTTTACAATTTTCACCGTCAACTCTTCAATCGTGTCCTGAATGATCTGGGACTCGATGATGTTTACCATGGGCTTGAACGGATGGGTTAAAACCGATGGTGAAATCAGTCGTCCATCCGGCAGAGAAACAATGCTTTCGTTTTTCGTCGCCACATCGTCCATCAGAGCAAAAGTCCTGCCACATCTGCATTTTATTGCTTTAAGGCTGCATGAATCGTTTGTCTTGTACCTTATCAAAGGCATGGCCTGGTTATAAAGACTTGTGGCAACGATGTGACCCAAATGGCCTGGATCAACGGGTTCATTTCTATCGTCGAGAAATTCCGTAATTCCGTAATCTTCGTTCAAATGATGACCGATATGCTGTTCACATTCTGAAGCAAAAACAGCACGTTCAGCCATACCGTAAAAATCGAAAATTTTGCAGCAGAAACTTTTTTCGATGATTTCCCTTTGAGATCCAAAAAGAGTTTCGGAAGAAGTCAGGACCGCCTTTAACGGAAATGTCATACCGTTTTTATTCAGCCAGAGGGCAAGGATGGATACGGTAGATGGATATCCCTCAAGAAACTGGATATTATTTCTTTTCAATTCATCGAAATATCTTGGTATGTTTTCATTTGTAAGATGAAACGAAGAAAGAAATAACTGGTTGTTGATGTGGTTTTTTCGCCAAAAAGGTGGCTTTTTTTGTTTTACGGGGACAACCACTCTTCCCTGAATCGAAGCGAATGCAGTGCCGTATGTTAGACCAGCCCAGTTTTTCTGGCGCCAATCTGCCGCATGATGTGCGACACAGGTTTCGATATCGTAAACAAGGTCAAGGGGCGAGCCTGTTGTTCCACTCGTGTGTCCATGTCGGAGTTTCCATCTGGGTAGTTTTGTTGATATCATCTTTGAGTAGTTTTGTTTGATGACATCCTTCGTTAAAACAGGAATTTTTGAAATATCATCAAGTGACTTAATATCATCAGGAGTAAGTCTGTTTTCTTTAAAAATCTGGTGATAAAATGGCACATGATTGTAGGCTTCCCTGATTAAACGTTTTAACTGATCAGTTTGCCATTCTTTCAAATCACCAGAAGAACGCCACTGATTTTTTTCAAATTGTTCAGCCATGTCCCAAAATTTCTTTCCATACCTCTCCACATAAAGTTCAATAGCTTTGGCATTCAACATCATTGTCTGTAAAGGGACTGGTGATTTCGAATATATTTTCTCCAAAAATCCCATAAATCAACCTCAAACTTTTATCTAAAAAAATAGATGAATACGATTATCTTGAAAATAATCTTTTTAAAAACGATGGCATTGTTTTATAAGTTAAAAATGAAATCAATGTTATAATATAAGTACTAACAAACCAAGGAAATATAAAATAATTTGTATTTAATATCTTTTCATAAAAACGATGAAATATATACGGTAGTGGGTATATAAAATAAGGATGAATAAAAAATATCCACAAAGACTGTTCGCCAAACTTGTTCACATATGTTTTTTCTGAAATGATTTTAACTATATTAATCGAATCTATTGTTATGATTAAAAATATAAAAAAATAAATACTCAAAATCAAACGATAAATCGATGGTGGTGTTGTGAAAACATGGATATTTTCAAAGTTACGCATAATCAAAACAAGAAATCCTGTATAGACAACACACGAAAAAAAAATAGTGACCAATACACATTTTTTTTTGTCCTCTTCAAATTCTGATATTTTTTTTAAAAAAAAATAAATAGGAAAGCCCACAATAAAATAAACTATATATGTAAGCGAGGAACAAACTGTATTTAATGGGAAAATTTTTAAAAGTTGAAATGATACAGGAAAAAATACAAGGCTCATTAAAGGTAAATATATATAAATTAGGTATTTATTATTAATTTTAAAAATAAAAATAGATATATACAAAGAAAATAGTGAAAAACAATATGCATAGATATACAGCTGAATAAAATATAAACCATGTGTGTTGGCGTCGTATAAAAAAAACAACGGCAAAATATCCAATGATCTTCCGGTTGAATAGCGAAATATGATCAATATAAAGACAAATATATAATATGGTAAAAGAATTCTTTTCAACATCCTGATAAACATTTGTTTTAAAGCATTTTTATCCTTTATATTTATCAGTTTTGGGGCAAGAAAAAAGCCACCAATCATCATAAAAAGAGGAACTGAAAAACCAATGATATAATTTACTGCCTCAACTAAAGGTGGCTTATTTTTAGAATGAAATCGATATAGAATATGGATAGCCACAACAAGTATTATTGATATACCCTTGAATATATTGTATATTTTTTCATTTTCAAACAATCTGTTCATTCGTTTTTTTTATTTTTTCAAGAATTCGTAATAATCTTCAAGAAATGTGACCCTTTTTTTAAAATTAAAACAATCGCCAATTATCTTTCTGGCATTGAACGCCATTTTCTTTCTTTCATCTTCCTTTTCGAGAAATAATAAGACGCCTTCACTTAATGAAAAAACATCGCCAATATCGCAAAGAATCCCTGTTGTCCCGTTTTCAATTATTTCCGGGACACCGGCAACCCGTGTCGAAACAACTGGAACTTCCATTGCCATGGCCTCTAAAACAGTATTGGGTAAGCCTTCGGTTCTTGAGGTCATTAAAAAAATATCAAAAGAAGAATAGATATTCAGCAGATCCGTTCTATGCCCTGTAAAAAAAACAATGTCCTTCAACCCCAAATCGGAAACCATTTTTTTTGCTTCATCAATCAGTTTCCCATGACCGTCTCCAACAATGACAAACCGGACATCAGGCAGTTTTCGAATGACGGTAGCAGCGACACGGTAAAACGTTGGAAGATCTTTGTGTTTTTGGTCAATTCTTGCAACAGTTCCCACAATGAGAGCATGGTCTGAAAAATTGAGCTCATTCCTTAAAACAGGTTTTCCATTTTTTCTTTGCCACCAGTCCGTATCGATTCCGTTATGCAGTACATGGACATCGCTTTCGCACAATCCATCTTCCACAAGAATTTTTTTTGTGAACCCAGATACTGAAAGAACTGGTTTCCTGTATTGTTTCATTAAAAAGATCTGGATTTTCTTTCGTACCACGAAAGCCAGATAGCGTCTGAAAGAATCGAAGTCTTTCCGTGAATAATCTGAATGAAGATGGCATGTGTACATAATTCGTACTTCAGGCCGTAATATCTTCAGTATCCAGCCATAAAGAAGGGTCTTGTCGTCATGGGAATGAATCAGTTCAATGCCGTGCCTGTCTATTAGTTTCAAAAGCATGGTAAGACACGTGATGTCCACAAGCCTTCTGTCATGAACATCCACATATCTAATCCCGAGACTTTTCGCCCATGAATCAATGGAATAATCTTTGTCTTCCGGGTCTCTGAGATAAACAACAAGAACATTTACCCTGGTTTTATCATGTTGGGCCGCAGAGTTGAGAATGGTTTTATCAGGTCCGCCCCCCCCCTTGTAAGTTCCCCTGAAATCCATAACCTGAACAGGCTTTTTCCGCTTCACACTAAAACCTCCTAAACCGTGAGTTCATCAAATAGGGCGATGTACTTTTTAACCATGTTCTCAACTGAAAACATAGCCCTCACTTTCAGTCTTCCATTTTCCGCAGTTTTCATCCTGATATCCGGATTTTGGTAAAGTAAACCAATGGTTACAGCAATTTTTTCCATATCTGATGGCTGAAAAAGAAATCCCGTTTCACCGTGAGTTATGATTTCAGGGGTGCCACCCACAAGGGTGGAGATAACAGGAAGCCCCGACGCCATGGCTTCGAGAATGGTGTTGGAATGCCCCTCGTAAAACGACGGCTGAACAAACACATCCATGGCTGAAAGACATGATCCTACATCTGGTCTCATTCCTGTGAAAATAATTTTGTTATCAATATCCAATCTTTTTGAAAAGTCTTTGAGCCGAAGAAGTTCCGGTCCGTCACCCACTACAAGCAACGTAGCCATGTCCGAATTCTCAGATAGTGGAGATATCTCAAGACTCCTTTTAAAAGCTTTTAACAAAACGTCAAGATTCTTGACCGGATCGAGCCGTCCTACATACCCCACAACAAATGCATTATCTTTTATGCCCATATTCTTTCTGACGCTACCACGGTTCCCGCTGTAGCATTTAAGATCTATGCCGTTGTAAATCACCCGGATCAGTGAACGCGGGATCTGCATTTCTGAAGCGTAATCATTCGCCATATGCTCTGACGGTGCCACAATGGCATCATCGAATCGGCTTATGATTCTTTGCATCACACGCCGTCTGAAAGGAATGCCGTTTATAACATCATCCATGGTTTTTCCGTGAAACGCGTATATAAATTTCCGGCTCACTCCGGTTGCCATTCGAGTTGCCAGAAAGCCCTCCACATACGTAGCCCAGCCTTGGGCGTGAACGATGTGAATATCTCTCTCCTTGATGATTTTTGAAAGACGGAGAACCGCGCCTATATCGTTTCCTGGTTTTTTTTCGAGGAAGACGATCTCACCGGGTGTTTCCTTATACCAGCTTGACTGTAATCCCTCTGGCTTTAAAAAACTACAAACGGTATGTCGATAATTTTTCGGTGTATGCTTGCACAGGTAGTGAACGACCTTTTCAGCACCTCCCACACCATAGGAATGAACAAGATGAAGTATGTTTTGTGTCTTACTATGCCCCATCGCCGGCATCTCCCTGTTTGTTTACACCGGCACGTATTTCAGTTGGAACAAACGCTATGGAATGGTCCGGCATGTCTTTGGTCACCACGGCGTTGGCACCAATCCGGCAATGATGACCGATATGGATTCCACCGATAATCTTAGCTCCGGCACCAATGATGACGCTGTCACCTATGGCAGCTGCTCCCCCGGAACCCCCTCGGTCTCCTATGGTAACACCCTGATGCAGAGTACAGTTTTTTCCTATTCTGGTTGAAGGATGAAGGATAATCCCACCGAAATGATGTATCCGCAACCCTTTCTGAATAACACACTCAGCAGGGATTGATATCCCTGTCATGATCTCAACAAGTCTTTCTACGATAAAACGAAACGGTTGAGATGGTATGCCCCACGTTTTCATCCAATGGAAAAACCGATAGGTAAGAACGGCCTGAAAACCTTGGGAAAGGAGCCCACGCACTATGCTTCGGAAAGTAATGCTTCCCTCTGTCAATCTTTCCAGGTCTGCCTTGATATTATCAAACATAGGTTTCATCCACTTGTCATACCCGAGATGTGGGTGCCCATTTCTCGATTTTTTTCCCCATGGCGAAATTCAACCAGCTCATTAGGATTCCCACGTTCAGCATGATCCACATGGCTGGAAGCTTGAGAAGTTTGTTGCCGTTCCCTGTGTGATAAACAAGGATATATGAAAAAATGGCCATAACATAAAAAATCGTTTGGATATATAATAGCGAAGCATAAAATGTAGAGCCTCCGCCCCAAAAAAGACCGAAATTCGAAATGAAAATGACCATGCTAAAAATTGGTATCAGCCAGCGCATCAGTTTGTGGCTGAACAACTGAACGGCAACGAAACCGTTCCGGTATGGATTCATGAGTTCAATATTCGAGAACAGCGCCCACATTCCCCTGGTAATTGTCCTTATTTTGCGGCGTAATTCCTCGTGGCCCGAGCTGGGTGTTGAATAGTGTGCTGGCACCCTTTCGTCCTCGATAACCCGGTAGCCCATTTGAATTGATTTTAAAGCTGCAAAAAAATCCGGCGGAAAGGAGGGGGGCCACCCGTTTCCTGCTATAGCGCGTCGCACAGCGTAAAAACCGCCTGTCACACCGATCAGCGTTGTTGTTTTCGTCGTAAACCTCCTGACAAGCATATCGTAGTTGATGTACAACGAATCACCGATATCACCCCCATCAAGCCTGGTGATATGGTCCCGGCAGCTGACAGCCCCAACATTAGACCCCGCAAAGTTGGAGACGATTTTTTTTAGTGCGTCTTTTTCAACAAGAATGGATACATCCGTAAAAACAATGATTTCACCGGTGCACGATGGCAAAGCGGCATTTTGTGCTGCGACTTTGCCCATTCTTTCAGGCAAGTCAATGCATCGTACCCCCCTTTGGATAAAATGGCCGACAATATCAACTGTTCTGTCAGCTGATCCGTCGGATACAACCGTGATGGTCAACGCTGATTGGGGATAATCCAGTTCAAGGCAGTTCAACAGTTTCTTTTCGATTTCCTTTTCTCCGTCACAGACAGGAATGATGATATCCACTCGCCGCAGCTTTTCGTCTCTCATAACAGGTTTAGGCGAGACTTTACCAAGGACTACCAGGACCACTGGGTATATAACGACTGTATAAAGAACGGCTATTACGGAAAGCCAAAAAAAAATAAACGATATCATGACAACACCATTACGATTAATAGAATCATCTTTAAATCACCTTTTAAAAGGGTATGCCTTGTACAGTTTTTTCCTTAGATAGCCGTAAGTCTCAAGTCCAACTGTATGTTTAAAAGATCTTCTCATAAAATCAATTGCGGAATAAAAACCTATGAAAGACGGTTTCAAGGCGTTAAGAAAATCTTTTTCAATTACTCCACGCCTTATCTCAACACGTTTAAGCAGAAAGTCGTCTGAAACTGATATTCTGTTCGTCCCCAATAGACATGATGCTGCATTAAGATAGCCTGCTTTTTGAACGGATTTAACGATGGAACGTGTATAGTGGCCTCCCGGATAGGCAAATCCCGATATTTTACGGCTTAAACATTTCTCAAGAATACATTTTGATTTGATGAGTTCAGCATTAACATCGTTATTATTTAATAACGGGAGATACGCATGCGTCAGCCCGTGCGAGCCTATTTCCATGCCATTTTCAACCAATTCCCTGAGCTGAAATCTGTCCATATGCCATGGCTTCCCGATTCGTTCAGCCACAATATAAAATGTAGCTGTGAACCCGAATTTTTTTAAAACTGGAAAAGCCAGGTCATAATTGGATATATGGCCGTCGTCGAATGTCAAAACGACTGTCTTCTCAGAAAAACTTTCATTTTTTTTGCAATCGAAATATTTCTCTACGGAAATAACACAATATCCTCTGTCGTACAAGCATCTCATATGATGATAAAAATCGTCGAAAGCGACAACCGTGTTCAGTGTGGCTGTTTCTTTTTTTTCAGAAGGACAAATTTCAGTATCAATATCATGATACAAAAGAAAAACAATATCTTGTTTCATATTACCAGTAATGTTCAATGTCATAGTTTTACGAAAGTTCATCCGAAAAGGATTTTTTTGATCCGATCTCGAATGGATTCAGTGCTTTTATATCTGATTCCAAAAAAAAGAAGGACATACACAAATACACCTATTAGCACTTTGATCACTAAAACCTCGATATCGGAAGTTACTTCAAGAACACCAGATCTTTCAGTCAAAAACACCGCCAAAATCATGATAAGAGTGTTTGCGGTGGCAGGCGTCAGTGATGCTATATAGCTTGTTATCTCCATGCCTTCAATGGTTCTTTTTGAAATGTAAACAGAGGCTATAAATAACAGGAAATTCGTTACAGCTATAACTACACAGATGTATTCAATTCCGAAATTAACAACAGGAAAATATGTAATAATCGCCATAAAAAAAATGATAAGTTGAACTTTGATATACCTTTTATAATCACCTGCGGCCATGATCAGACTGCTCATCATTCCGATGGGAACCCGCATCGAAAATCCGAGAGACAGAATCATTAGTGAGACCACCATGGGCATCCATTTATCTCCGAAAGCGATCATAACAAAATCATCCGCAACGGAAATAAGCCCACCTAATATTGGAAAACATATAATGGAACTGAAAGTAGAAACTGTATAAAACGCCTTACACAATTCCTTACTATTTTTTTTATATTGGTTGAAAGAGGAAAACATCACACCGTTGATCTTCATGGATATGCTGTCAACAGGCATATACGCGATAGAAAAAGCCTTGTCGTAAATTCCAAGGGTTGAAGCCCCTAAATATTTTCCAACAATTGCTTTTTCTGCATATGTGTACAACGTCGCAAACTGGGCGATGACGAAATTCCACAGACCGTATGAAAAAATACTTTTAAATGCACTTTTACTGAAATCAATTCGAGGCTTCATCGAAGCACTGAAATACAAAAGAACTGAATTAAAAAATTCACCTGCGACCGTGCCAAGGATCAATGCCCAGTAACCGTAACCAAGCAAGGCGAGAATCAAGGTCACCGTAATCTGAAAAAACCCTTTCATGAAAGAAATAATGGTATATCTTTTGTATTCAAGTTCACGCCGCAACAACGTGATGGAAATCTGTGAAAAAGCAGTAAGTATAAAAACAAATGACAACACCCTCAATACACTGCCTAATTCCGGTATACCAAAGAACCCTGCTATCAGATAAGAAAACAGACAGAAGATGATCATCAGAAAGAAAGAAATGCATAGATTGACTGTGAAAACAGTGTCTATATGTTTTTTTTCAATATCCGTTTTGTGAATCAGTGCGTTTGTGAAACCAAGTTCAGTCAATGAATTGGTATATAATATGATAACGGATGCAACCCCCATAATCCCGAAATCTTTTGGGTCAAGAATTCGTGCAATCCATATGGATAAAACAAAACGGACAACTTCCCATACAGGTTGTATGACCGTTTGCCAGAACAGGCTACTTTTCGTTTTTTCAGATATTGATTTCATTATTTCTATAACTATCAGTAACGTTCCTTGATGACACGTGCTGGATGACCCGCAAGAACCATCCCTTTTTTATATTCTTTAGCGCTTACTACCGATTGGGCTGAAATGATCATTTTATCAGCAATAACAGTACCTGGCATAATAAAAGCACCTGCCCCCACCCATACATCATCCCCAATAGTTACAGGCTTGTATTCACTCCCTTGTTTAATAATCGGGGTATCGATCAAATCAAAACGATGATTTTCAGTCCAAATTTTAGCATATGGGCCTGTAATCGTATTTGAACCGATTGATAATCCTCCCCCACCTTGTATAAAATTATAATCTCCGATAACAACATTGTCATTGATAATAATATTCTGAGGGTTAACAATGACGGTACCCGGTAGAACTTTAAAATTTTTTCCAACCGACTTCAGGTATTTACCATAAATTTTTCCACGGAGAAGGGCTCCAAAATTACCAGGAATATTTCTGATAAAAAAGAAAAGCATTTCGTATCTTCCGATCTTTGTATTTAATTGCCAGTACAACATTTTTAACAGTTCTCTCATATCTCCAATAACTCCATCTTAAAAATTTAATTAATCATCAAATTATATGAGTCATTTTCCAACCAAAGACAAAAAATCAGACTTGTCCAAAGAAGGTTCCCATGATTGAATCCCATATTCTGATGTTCATCCCATATTTTTTTTAAATATTCGTTATTGAAAAAATTACTCGACTCACGTCTGTGTAATAGAAATTCGGCTGTAATTTTTTTTAAGTCATTTCTAATCCAGTTGTCCAAAGGAACATCAAAACCGTGTTTTTTTCTTTTAAGAACTTCAACCGGAAGGACTTTATTGAACGCTTCTTTTAGAATACGCTTTTTTATTCCATATTTAATCTTTAATCCGCTCGGTATTTTTGCGGCGAATTCGATCACTTTGTGATCAAGTAAGGGTGATCTTACTTCAAGTGAATTGGCCATACTCATCCGGTCAACCTTGACAAGTATATCTCCAGGGAGATACATTTTCAAATCTGAATATAAAATTTTTGACAGATGGTCGTTTGAGTTGCATGTATTGTAATATTGTTTGATATGATCTGAAGCATCATAACCTTTGATGTTTTTTTTAATATCGTCGTTAAGTAGAAGGTTTAGCTGAAAATCAGATATGAATGTGTTGGTTATGTAAAAAGCATGATCAGGTTGCTCAAGTACTGAGCTTGAAAAAGAATTGATTTTTTTTATTATTCCACCTTTAAATTCTTGCGTGTTTTGACTGACGAGCCTTAAAATACATGGTGGAATCATCCGCCTTGCCAGATTTTCCAGCATATCGATACTGTATTTTTCATAACCGGCGAAACTTTCGTCACCGCCGTCTCCGGATAAGGCAACCGTAACGTTTTTTCTGGCTAATTTTGTTACATAATATGTTGGAACCATAGATGAATCAGCAAAAGGTTCATCAAAATGCCATACAAGTTTTCGTATGATACTCGAGGGTTCGTTCTTTATATAATGTTCGTGGTGTATTGTTTTCAGTGTCTTTGAAAAGTTTTTTGCCTCAGAAGCTTCGTTATGTTTTTTTGAATCAAAACCTATTGTACATGTTGTGACATGATCATTTGAATTTTTTGCCATGAGGCTTACAATCCCTGAAGAATCTATCCCACCGCTCAAAAAAGCACCTAAAGGTACATCCGAAATCAAACGGCATTTAACAGAATCTTCAATAATTGTAAGAAGTTCTTCAGCCACATCATTTTCACTTCTTCCTTCATCCGCATGAAAATCAATATCCCAGTATTTTTTTATTATCAACTCACCATTTTTATATATCAGGTAATGACCAGGTTCTAGTTTATATATATCCTTATATATGGTTTTTGGATGTGGAATAAAAAGGTATTTCAGGTAATCGACAACAGAAGTCATATCGATATCTTTTTTTATACCATTCAATACCATGATTGATTTTAATTCAGACGCAAAAGCGAATTCCCCTCCATTATTGTGGTAATAGAGAGGTTTTTTTCCGATTCGATCACGTGCAATAAACAATTTTTTTTTATAACTGTCCCAAACTGCGAAAGCAAACATTCCACGGATAATTTTTAATAGGTTTTCACCTTGATCAATATACAATTTTAGAAGCACTTCCGTATCCGATGACGAGTTAAAAGAATAACCCTTACTTATCAGATCATTTTTTATCTCTATAAAATTGTATATTTCACCATTGAATACTATATGGTACCGCCTATCATCACTATGCATAGGCTGTCTTCCGTCTTCGCTTAGGTCAATAATTGAAAGCCTTCTGTGGCAAAGACCCATGTGCGCATCAAGATATATGTCACCCATGTCCGGGCCTCTGTGTTTCATGACGTCATTCATTTTTTTAAGTGATTCTTCAGGTTTTTCACCTAAAAGGTTTCGTGACGCGCCAGCTATACCACACATAATATATACCTTGGTTTATTAGTTTACTTAATTCTTTGCCTGTATTCCGAAAAAATACTTTGTTCATACCACATCTATATAAAAAGTGATGTGAATCTTGCTGAATAATATATGTTGTAGATACAATATAGTTGAATATAACTGACTAATTCATCTTTTTTTCCACGCAATTTTAAGATGGTCATACTAAGTGGGGGTAATTGCCACAGAAGAAAAAAAGTTATCGAATTTAATAAAAGAGGTAAAAAAAAATTTGTGACAAATATTAAAAAAAATAATCCGTACCAAAGAGGCAGCACCAAACTCGGAATTTCATCAATCTTCAAACCATGGACAAAAAGGCCTTTATAGTTGCTTTTCCCTCTCCATTTTTCTTTTCTGAAGAAAACAGAAACCCTATCCGCTTCACCGTGATGCACCACAGAAATCGAAGGATCTGATATGATTTTTCCGTATTTAGACAACCTGTATGAGATATCCACATCTTCGCATGTTACAAGTGATTCATCAAATCCGTTGATCATTTGAAATATTTCTTTTCTCACAAACATATTCATGGACTCAAGCCATCTTACTTCAGAAACGCATTCCCCCCTTGTTCTGACCTTGAACCATGTTTTTTGAACCCAAGTGGGTTTTTCAGGTATAACCGGGGCCGAACCAAAGCAAACAACATCACTTCGTTCAATGTATTTTCTGGCTGTTTTAAGCCAATCAGGATTGACGGTGCAATCAGCGTCAATAAATACAAGAATACTTCCTTTAGAGATGGAGGCACCAAAATTCCTTAAACCAGAAATCGTTAAACCGGGTTTTACAAATACAATCGCTCCTTCTGATTGTGCAATATCTACAGTATTATCAGAAGAACCGTTATCAACTATTATAATTTCGAAATCATTTTTCGGATAATTGCTTTTGTCGTTTATTGATCTTATGCATTGTCCAATCATTCCGGCTTCATTTTTCGCTGGAATGATTACGGAAAACATAATCATGCGATTGGCTCCTGTTTACGTTTAAAAACCTTCCATTTAGCTGATTGTTTGTTAAAGATTCCCTTGTACAGTCCGTAAAGCGCAGCCATATTAACAAGACAAAAATAAAATGGAATATGTATTAATGGGTTATTTATAGGTTCTTTGTAAATCAAGCCAATCCCAGCGAGTAAATAGAAAATAATTTGTAACATTGTGAATATGTTTAATAATATGGAGACATTATTATTCATAATCAATAAAACAGATGATATCAACAATCCCAATAGAAAAACGGGTGTAAGCCATCTTAATAATTTATGTGAGATATAGCTGAAAACCATAAATAGGTTGTCCATAGCTGGAAGGCCCTCTTTTTTTAGCAAAGCCTGAAATCCTCCAGCAATAACACGTGTTTTTTTCTCAAATTCTGTAAAATATGAATTTTCACTTTCCTCATAAGCTTTAACCTTTTCATCGTATATCAGTCGGTGACCTTTCTTGGTTGCATTCATTGAGATAACAAAATCATCAAGAACAGTATTAATTGAAGGTTCAACATACAGTTCTCTTCTGATAGCGTATAATCCACCATCGACACCAATAACTGAATTAATATGCGATTCTTTTTTTTGAATCCATCGTTCGTATTTGTAATATAAGGATTCGGATCGACCGTATGATGTTTTTTTATTCAAAACAACGACATCGGCACTTACTCCTCCGACCTTCGGATCATAGAAATTTTTTACAATTCGTTTAATTGCCCCTTTTTCAATCATGGTGTTTGCGTCGGAAAAAACGATAATTTCTGAAGTGATCGTCGGTACGGTTTTTATAATAACCCCAATTTTTCCTTCTCTTTTACTATATAGAACAATTCTAAACTGTGAATCATTAAATAATGAAACAATTTCATTCGTTCTGTCCGTCGATCCGTCTGAGGCCACAATAATTTCAAGTTTATCTTGTGGGTATTCAAGAGAAAGTGAATTTTTTATCTTTTCTTCTATGACATCTTCTTCGTTGTACACACATATTAATAAACAAACCGATGGATATATTTCTCTTTTATTTATCAAATCAACTTTTAGCATCGCAATAATTTGAAGAATCACTGGATACAATATATAAATGTATGTGATAGATAAACAAGAAGTTATAAAAACAAACAAAATAAATAAATCAAAATAAAGAACAGCGATAAAGAATAATAAAATTACTGCACCAATTTTGAGGCTAATTTCATATTTAAAGCTTGAAATACTTTCTTTTTTCGACATATTCACCCAACCATTTTTCGCCTAATAAAATGCTTACACGTTGGTTCCATTCAACGTGTTTTCAATTATAAACTGATATGTCCTCTGATTTCTGGTCCAATATGATTTGCAAGAAATAATGGAAGTTTTTTCCACATTCTTTCAATTAAAGGTCTACTATCGAAAGTCACACCAGTTTTTGTCTTTTTGCCTCTTTCTTTATTAAATACATTATACCAGTAGAGCTGTTCTTCATGTGAACCCCACTGTTTTTTAAACATATACGTCCCTTCTCCAGGATTAGACCTTCCAAAGTCGAATTTTTTATAACCATTTAATATTGCGAACTTCAACATAGCCCAATATAATAACATGTTAGGGCTTGAAGAACGGTATTCCCGCAGCGATGAAGCCCACGGGTTCGATAGGAAACGTCCTTGCCCAATAAGAACACCACCGGCAACAGGCTCTTTCTTTTTTGTATAAACCATGACAATTGAAGCACAATCAACAAAATCACTGAATATATTATAAAAGAGTTTTTTTGAATGAACCGGAGATCCTAAGTTTTTCATATTCTCTGAAAAAACGCGGTAAAAATCATGAAGCAATTCATTCTTTCCAAAACGATAACACATCCCCTCCTTAATCGGTCTTTTGATCTGGCTTCTCAGTTTCGATTTAAAACTATCTTCAAGCTCTCTTGTCGTGTCTGGTAGGTCAAGTAGCAATCTGACTTTATGTGTATTCAATTCGATAAGATTATTGTTTGTTTCATGTAACCATTTCAAAGGCCTATCCATTCTAAGTTCTAAGATATCAGCATTTGTATTATTCATAATATCCAAAGCCTTATTGAAAAGCGCCTTCTCAATATCAATATTATTACAATTAAAACCTCCAACATCGCAAAACGGCATAGAAACAAGTGAATGCCCAAAAAAAATATTCTTCATCTCAACTAATTCGAGACATCCGTTTTCATGTCCAATTGATGAAGTGATTCTATAGCTTGGGTGCCCGTAAGTATCACATATAACAGAAGCCCATTGTCGAGTACGAGAGTAAGTCATAAATATTATTATATAATTTAATTAAGACAGCAAAAAATATTCAATGTTAGCCAATCCCTATACAAAGGGAATAAACGTGAAACATTGGAACAATAAAAAAAACAATACATTACATATCGCTAATACATAGTATCCCATGATAATTATAATGGGCACTACATTACATTAACCAAATAAAACATAATTCTTCAACGACCTATAATTAACCCACTTCGTCGATTAAACTTTTACCCTTTAGGAGGATTTTTTCAACAAGTCATTTACATTCCGTTTTTGGACAACAGTGAGGGATACTATTCATTTTTCTTGTCCTACCAATAGTTTTACTTAAAGACTAATTAAATAATTTTCCATAAAAAGACAATATTAATCGGACTTTGAAGTTACAACGACATTTTCAAGGAATGAAAAAGATATCCTCTTCGAAAGATCATTCAGTTTTACAATGGTCTTAACACCATGAATCAAAAGACCCTTAAAAAACGAGCCAAAAAAAACGTGGGGGTATTGAATATCCGGCAGGAAAGTTAAATCAATACAAATTTAAAAAACAGCGAACAAATTGATGCATTATGTGCCGATATCCAAAAAAAAATTACAATACGTTATCCTATATCACCTATAACCCAGTCACAGCATATAAAAAAACAAAGGAATAAATCCAAAAAAACTAATAAAATCGATGCGAATCATTTACTTTATATTTTAAAATCAGCTATATTTGAAAGTGTGAAATTCAAGTTTAAGAAATTCTTTTTGCTTTCTTATCGGTTTCTATTAATTCAATGTTTAAACCATTTTGTCCAAACATGAATGCAATAAGTTCATTATCAAAAGCTTCACCAGGTTCTGGCTGAGTTAATAGCCTCAGTCTTTTCTCTTTGAGGTAACTGATCGAACTATGTATGTCTGAACATTTAAAACAAAGATGGTGGAGTCCACCGCCCTTTCTTGCATATTCATAAACCGGTGATGAATCATCTAAGGGTTCAATGAGTTTTATCATATGGGAATCTTTCTTTTCGAGAAAAACCACCTTTACTTTCTGCCTCGTATTCTCCACAACCTCAGTAGCTTGTCTATATCCGAAAGCCTGTTCCCATTGATTGATACCTTTATCAATAGACCTGACGACTAATCCAATATGATCAATAATCATTTAAAAAACCTTTGAATTATAAGGCGTTCACAAGGAAAATCAAAAAATCTTCTGCTACTTTTATTCTTCCTGTTTCGTTGAGATGGCCACCATCATCAGTGAACTCTGGAGTAAGAAACTGTAGCTGTTCATTTCCTTTTATGACAGTAGACTTCACACCGTTCCTATTTATCGATTCGCTCAATGCTAAGTCGAAAAGTTCGCCTTCCTTTGTGTATTCTTTTCTTAGCATTTCATTGAATTCAAATTTGGCTGCGGCATTGGCATTATTGTTACTGCCTTTACCAATTACCGTTTTGATAAAATTTTTAATTTTATTAAAAAGAGAATCCGGTTCTTTGGGCTTGGAATTTAATGGGACTGTCACATGAACAAAACGTGTTTTGGAATATTTCTCGACCAAAGATCTCATTTCTTTTTTATACTTTTTATAAATGTCAATCAGATCTGTTTCTTCACTGATATCAACATAACAAAATTTAAAAAAAGCAATATCTGCAGAATTACCAATTCCATTCTCATTAATATTAACGAAGTCGTTTATTTTTGAAATTGGATCTAAATTTTTTCCTACTTTTGAGTGTGCAAAACAACCGCTTTTAACTTGAGAAAGATCTATTGTTTCAACAATGTTTAGTTTTACATGAGGATTAGTTTTCATTACATCTTTGATACCATCTATAATATTATTTCCTACAGATTGATGACCAAAATAAATTTTTTTCAAGCTGAGTTTTTCCCATACTTCATTAGGAACGTCTGAAATTTTTGTATACGGTCCCAGTTTCGTAGTCATATCTTCTTTTCCTTTGCTGCACGATGATATAAAAACAATACAAATTATAACTACTATATAAAAGTAATTATCATTTTTTATTTTATACATTAGCGGCCCTCCTAATATTATTTTAAGTGATTTGACTTAATCGCTTTTTCGGTTAGAAATTTATTGATAAAAAACAGTGTTAAAAGTGCAATGATGAAAACAACAATACCTGACACATCATGAAGAAACCCTTGGGCTATCTTGGGTCCATAATGTTTTGCAAAAATTGCTGTAATTGTTAGCCTGAATATATTTAATACGATGGCTATGGGAACTGCTGAAAAGAATAATATGATTTTACGTACTTTCGAGAGTTCTGATATGAGTGCGAATGCAGCGCTCAAAGCGAGAAGAGAAACAAGTGACCTTAAGCCCGAGCAAGCATCAACTACTTCGAGTGTGGTATTGGCAAGGTGGATAATATTTCCTTCGCTGTAAACAGGTATTTGTATTAGTTTGATAACACTTACGGCTATGGATGTTGCAAATATTTTCAACGGGAAAGCAATTTTATTCCAAATGATAGCGGGAAAAGGGATCATAAAAATCAGGTAAAATATTGGGAGAGCAACCATGCGCATGACGTCACGACCCAATAAAAAATAAACCCCACTAATAAGAACAAAAATTATTGAAAAACGCATGGTGAAAAGTTCAGCGCCGATACTGGTGACGATAAAAAAAATCAGACTTCCGATTAATAAAAATAAACCCATGTATGAGGGTCGAATAGGGGTTTTCGAAATTTTATCTTTTAAAGTCCAGACAAGATAAGCGGTAATAAATGGGACGAGGAATCCATGAGAATAATTATCGTTTGTACTCCAATCTTCGATCATTCCTAGGAAAATGTCGAAATACAGAAATGCAAAGCATAAGATAAAAATCCCAATGGGATAATATTGTTTTAATTTTGACATCGACTCAGAATCCATAGTATTGTTTATTCTCATTTTGGAATATAGATATCAAGAACAGGTAAAAGGTTTTTGGTGAACTGTTTCATATAGGCCAATGTGTCTTCCTCTTTATTATCTACTACAGGTGATATTAGGCGAACAAAAGAATCATCGGTTCTGTTCTTGAATATGGAATCCATAACCAAGTATATTTTCTGTTTGTATTCCGAATTAATTATATGTCCTCTTCCATGAAACCAGTAAAGTACAATTTGTTTTTCTGCACCTTTTTCAAGAATAAGCTTGATGATATTTATGATTTTACCATCTTTCAGATCAACATCTTCAAGAGATTCTGAAATGATTTCCCAGCCTGAGCCTGGCATACAATTTTTTGGGGAATGGATCATATCACCTTTTCTTTGACTCTTGTAATAGCCTATGTAAAGCTGGATTGATTCATTCAACGGATTGATATACGTAATGAGTGCTGAATCATCAACGCCTACGGCAGTGTATATTTCTTCTGAAAAGAATTGCTCTTTGCCTGTCCATTCTCCTATCTGCTTTGGAAAGGTTGAAAAAGGTTGAAGGGGTTGAACTTCGGTGCCATGGCCCATAAATTTTAGATATGTAAAGGTTGCCATCATTAATACAGCGGCTATGAGTGCATTTTTAATCGATAATCGCGCTTTTGTTTCGCTCATTAGACTCTTCGATTCTTATTTTAAGGATTAATTATATAACAAATGCCGGTTCCTTAAAGACGTAGGGGCGTTTAGCGGGTTTAGAACCCGCCCCTAAAGCAATTCACGGCATTTGAATTTGTCTGTTTTGCCACTGGCTTTTTTAGGCAGTGTGCGAGTGCTTACAATTCTTGACGGATGTTTAAAGCGGGGCATCACCTTCTGACAATAAGCCATAAGGCTTGAATCATCAAAAGAATCATCTTTTGGAACAATTATAGCCACAAGCTTATTGCCAAGCAATTCATCAGGAATACCGATTACCGCAACTTCGATAACAAGATCGCTTGCCATCAAAGTGTCTTCGATTTCCTGGGGGTTTATACGATGGCCTCCTACCTTGATGAGATCATCCTGTCTTCCGGCAAGAAAAAAATAGCCTTCACTGTCCCGGTAGCACAAATCACCGGTGTGGTAACCTTCTGGACCGAGTTTTTTTGCTGTTAGATCAGGGTCATTGAAATAACCGAGCATGATGTTTGGACCTCTGCCTATTAATTCACCCACTTCACCGTCAGGGACAGGCTGTCCGTTTCTGCCAGCCACAAAGAGTTCTACATTGGGTATAGCTTTTCCGATTGAATCAGTCTTACGGATCAGTTGATCTGGTTCAAGATAGGCAAGTCGGGCTGATGCTTCTGTGGCTCCGTACATAATGTAAATATTTGTGTGGGACGGCAGTGCCTCTTTTAAACTAAGTTTAACATGACTGGCCATATGACCGCCAGCCTGGGAACAGTAACGAAGATGCGTTAGTTCTTCACGTCTTGATTTCAGCGGAGATTTGTGAAGAAGATAAGCATAAGTCGATGGAACACCTGAAAAACCTGTTACTTTTTCGTCAATCATCTGTTGAATCACTGTTGCAGGATACGCAAAAGTGCTATTTATGACGAGGGAACCTCCAACTGCTATATGTGTGTTCATCAGTGACTGCCCCATCACGTAAAAAAACGGTAGGACAACCATCTGAATATCTTTGTCTGTCAGTTTGAGGTAAGTGCAGATTGAATTTGTGTTCTCAATAATGTTTGTGTGAGATAGCATCACTCCTTTTGGTGTGCCAGTGGAGCCGGATGTGTAAATGATATTGGCCAGATCGTCTGAATTGTTAGATACATTTGGTGAGTCACAGGGTTTATCTGACGTGATGATGCTGGTAAAATCAGCAACATTGATAGTCTTGCCATTCCATGCACTGGAGGGATTGCCAAGAACCAGATTGTTTATTCCTAATGACAAAAGATCAGATGCTTTGAGAAGTTTTTCAAATCTGTTTGAAGCTATGAGAATATACGAATCCAGTTCTTTTATATAAAATGAAACTGAATCCGGCTTCAGGTCCGTACCCAGAGGAACCGCAACAGCCCCTGCTTTCATGATTCCGTAATAGGCAATGATGTATTCAGGGCTGTTTTCGAATATCATAGGAATCAAACAGCCTTTTTTTACTCCAATCTGGATCAGATATTCGGCCAGATGATTGGCTGCATGGTTTATTTGCGAATAGGTCATTCGCGTTTTTTCATGAATGACAGCGACTTTATCCGGAAATATTTCAGCGCTGTTTTCAAGGAGATGATGAATTAGTCTGGCTTTATGGGTCATTTTTTACCACACAAATAAATCTTTATTAATGGATGATTTTTCCAATTTTGGAGGCGGAATCTCCTTGTAAGCATTCAGGCTGACTTTACCCGATAGATCGACAGACTCTCGTAGAAGGTCGGGTAGAGAGACGAAACCCGAAAAATGACCCGATCCTTATGATAATCAGCCGTTTATTCTGTATCAGTGATCAACTTTAAATAGAATAAAACCGCTGTCTCAATGGCCACCACCCGTCGGATTTCGTTCCTCTATCCGACCTACTCGTATCTCAAACTCTGAATCATCGTTCGAGAGCATTGAAATTCAAATGGTGTCTACTTTTTTGGCTGACAAGGTTTTATTGTCATGCTGACTTATCGGGTAAAGTCAGGGAGAATCCCCGAAACGAGGGCTGTTACGCGATGCGATTGGACGTGAGGCATAACTGAAACCGTGCCCCTACGAAAGAAACGTCACATGGTCTCGGAATTATATTATGCTGCACTTTGGGTTTTTCGTGTGATATAGGCTTCCAGGTTTTTGATCGAATCCAGATTCTCAGGAACAAGTTCATCGTCTTCCACTTTTATACCAAAATTTTCTTCTATGTAATCTACCAGTTCGAGAATTCCGGTAGAATCGATTATCCCATCATTAAGAAACGATGTATCTTCTTTAAGCTCACCTGCGTCCCCAAATAAAAAATTTTCAACGATAAAACTTCTGATCTTTTCTTTCATATCGCTCATATACCCAACCTTTCTTTTGCAAAATTAATCATTTGAATATTCTGATCTGAATAAATTTTATGTATCCCCTCTTCCCGTTCCATAACCCCCTGCCTGACCATATTCGCTATCTCCCAAACATAGGGGTGAAAACCATGGCGTTCAATGTGGCAATGATTTGCAAATGCATTCATCAGACAATTGGAAGAGTTTGTATCTGTATCTTTGGGTTCCATCCATCCTATTTGGCCAAGTTCCTTGATTATGTTCTTTTCATCGTAATCAAAAAAAGCAAGGGGATGTATGTTTTGTGGAAATCTTTCGCGATATATTTCAAAATAGGTTTTAGGCACATAATAAGGAATTATTTTTTTTCTTATGGATTCTGGAAATGAGTTCAACAAGGCTTCCTGTGCTTGTTGTGCCATACCCGGATTTGTCTTCATTATGGCTGATTGAATGGGAGCTTGACCCGGAGACCATCCAAAAGCCACAAGGGGAACAGACATTTCAAGTGCTGTTTTCAAAATAAGGTTTTTAACAATACCAATACAAGCTGTACACACGCTGCTTGCACGAAGAAGTGTTGTTTTTGAAAACACGTCCGCCTTTGCGGTCAACGTGAACATCTCGCTGATGACTGGCCATGGGGGCCGCACAGAATAAGTATCAACACCAAGATGGTCCGTTACATTTTTAATATTTTTGAATGCAGCAGGTGAAACAAAATGATTATCCAGGGTTATTGCAAGAATTCTCAAATCATATTTTTCACGAAGCAGTTTCAGGGTATAGCTTGAATCTTTACCACCGCTATACGCAAGAATAACATCATAAACAGGTGCTTTATTGCGAGTTCCATCAATCAGAGAATCCAGTTTCTTACGGTATTCTTCTTTCTTTTCGTCAAGATGGATGATTTTCTTTTCTTCCTGCCTGCAATATTTACAAACCCCCTGTTCATCAAACGAAATACCAGGAAACGTTTCTGGAAGAATACAGTGTGTGCATAGTGTTAATTCCTTGGGTTTGTAATTATAATTCATTTTCGTAGCCTTGTTGTTCAGGTTGTTTTATACATAGCGCAAATATTTGTTACGTATGTAGGGTGGGCTATCGTCCACCACAATATGGTGGGCGATAGCCCACCCTACGGCTTTATATCATTGGGCCGACGGCGTATTTTTCCCATTCAAAATTCACGATGTTTCGTGTTTCTCGGGAAAACTCGATGCCGATCAGATATATTTCTTTAGATTCATGCACGTATTTTTCGTAATACTTCTTTGTTCGGATCTGGTCTATCGCTTTGCCAGCTTCTTTGACAAGTTCAACAACCTTGAATTCAAAGATGTAGATTCTACTTTGAAATTTCAAGGAAAGGTCTATTCTGCCATTGTTTGTTGTATCTTCAGGAACAACATCCAGGCCAAGAGCCGCAAAGTAACAATAGAATATGGAAGCATAATACCCTTCGTAACCCGACAATGTGTTCTTTCTATACCAGTCGTTGGGAATGGATGCATAAAACGCATGGAAAAGTTTCTGAAGGGAATTTATATCATTTGAACACAAAAGGTCATAAAGCTCTGTTTTTTTGCTTTCTTTTACAGAAAACTCGTCTGATAAATAAGATAACAGGCTGTCATTCAAGCTGGTTTTAACTTCATAATTCGGGTAGCCTAACTGGTACTGGGTTAATTGACCAAGTTGTCTGGTCTCGGTAATTGTCAGGTAACCGGTCTGGAAAAGAATGGTTTCTATCTCCATTTTATCAATATCAAAATTTCCAAGAAGAGCATCTGTTGCAGTCAGTCTATGAAGGGATGGGATGAAAAATTGTTTGTCTTGAATAAGTTTGAGTAAAAAACTTGGAGTGGCAGTTTCAAACCAATAATTTTTATATGATTTGTTTTTTAAGAAAAGTAAAACATCAAAGGGGTTGTAGACAGAATCACCTAAAAAATTATAACCATTGTACCACTTCTTCAAGTCTTTTAAATCAACTCCATCCAACCTGTCAGGAAATATGGCTTCAAGCTCTTGTTGAGTATAGCCGCAGACAGAACCACATTCAGGAACAAGGGTTAAATCTTCGAGGTTATTGAGGCCGGAAAAAAGACTGACTTTTGCAAACTTGCTGACGCCTGTTAAAAAAGCAAATTCCACATATGCATCGCTGTCTTTGATAACAGAATATATGTTTTTTAAGCCTTCCCTTATTTCTTCAGCAGTATTTGTATCTGAAATATTATCCAGAATGGGCTTATCATACTCATCAACAAGAATAACAACTTTTTGGCTATATTTTTCAGAAAGCCGCTGGATCAATTCACAGAATTTTTCTCTTATTGTCTTGTATTTTAATTGTATATCGTATCTTTCGGCGTTGTTATCAAAGATATAATCCAGCTTGATTTGAAGATCATTGTGGTCTTTTATGACTCCGCCACCAAAACTGATCAGTATTACAGGATAAATAATGTCCCAGTTCCAGTTGGTTTCAAGGTAGAGTCCGGTAAAAAAGTCTTTATGACCTGAAAAAGCTTCTTTCAACGTATCTACAAACAGGCTTTTCCCAAAACGCCTGGGACGTGACAAAAAATAATATTTCCCCTGATCATACAGATTTTTAATGAAAGGAGTTTTGTCCACATAGTAGCAGCCTTTCGATCTGATTTCTTTGAATGTTGATATGCCAATGGGAAGTTTTTTCATATGTTTGTCACATCAAAGTCAAAGAGGGAATATTATTTCATATGTAAAAACATCTCACCAGTTCATTCTTTAAATGAATTTCCTCTGATGAACAAGTGATCCACAAGCTGCGTTGATAAAATTCCAGCAATCGCCATGTTATCCGTTTCACTGATGAGTGACGCACTGTTTTTCTTACATTTATCGAGAAGACTCCCGACTTTTTTGCTGTTAAAATATCCGTTTCGTTTAATGGAAGCTTCACTTAAAAGGTCATCCACATAGTCCAGCTGATGCTTTCCTGGTAAATCTTTTCCAAAAAAGCATGACGCGATCGGGGCTCTATAGGGTTGTTTCGGTCGTTCAACCAAGGGTGCGGGAATAAAACCATGGGCAATTTTTTTTAAAATAAATTTTTCAGTCAACCCATTCAGACGGAATTCTGTGGGAATTTTTGCAGCCATTTCAATAACCCTGTAATCAAGAAACGGATAACGTCCTTCAATGGAGTTACCCATAGCCATCCTGTCACCTTGGGATGAGAGAAGATAGTTGGAAAGAAATAATGTGCTTTCAATATATTGAGCTCTCGACAGAGGTTCCCAGTTCATAAACCCTTCAGGAAGCGTTCCCATGAATTTATCTGTAAAATCTGATAAATTGCCAATATTCTGTATCACATCATTAGAAAAAAAAGTCCTGATTTTTGATGTGTTCTGCCAGCGTAATAAATGTGAATAATAAGGAAGTTCAGTGGATTCAAGATTTTTTTTGAAAAAACCCTCCAGAAAAATTCTTGCTTTGTTATTTTCTTGTGAAAATATGTAAGGGTAAAGACGTTCAACTAATTTGGGTCTAATTCTCGAACTCGGATTTCTTGCCCAAAACCTTCTGACCTTGTCCTCTTTAAAAATATTATAGCCAGCAAAAACCTCATCAGCGCCCTCCCCTGTCAGGACAACTTTGAAATTGTTCTCCCGGACAAGCCTTGACAGCATGAACAAAGGAACCGGTGCAGTCCGAAGAATTGGCGTTTCTGTATGCCAGATGATTTCAGGAAATAATTCTCCAATGTCATTATCAGAACAATGGATACTGTGGTGGTTTGTACCTATACTTTCTGCCGCAATTTTCTGGAACACCGTTTCGTCAAATCTGTTGTCCGTAAATCCGACAGAAAACGTATTCAAATGATTGTTAAATTTTCTTCTGACTAGACTGCTTACATATGTGCTGTCAATGCCCCCGCTTAAATAAGCGCCAACCGGTACATCCGCTCGCAATCTTATTCTTGTTGAATCTTCAAGTAAGGCACCCATGTCTTCCATCCATTGTTCACAACTTTTATAAGAATCACAGGGGACACCAAATGAAAGTTGCCAGAATGGGGCGACAGTAAAGCCATCGACTGAAAATATTGCGTAATGTCCTGGTGGAACCTGATGAACATCCTCAAAAATGGTTTCCGATCCCAAGGGAGACCAGCACGAGAAAATATCGGAAAGAGTATGGATATCCATCTTTCTGGGTATGGATTCGTCTTTAAATATGGCTTTGATTTCCGATCCGAAAATTATTCGCCCATGGGTCTCGTGATAGAACAAAGGTCTTATACCCACACGATCACGTCCAAGCAATAGTTTTTGTTTTGTTGAATCCCATATGGCAAATGCAAACTGACCGTTCAGCTTTTGAAACATCCCCGGCCCCATATCTTCATAAAGATGAACAAGGACTTCGGTATCCGTTTCAGTGTAAAAACGGTGACCAGCATTGATCAACTCACGTCTTAAATCAGGATAATTGAAAATCTCTCCATTAAAAACAACGCATATTGAATGGTCTTCATTATATACTGGTTGATCGCCTGTGTGGAGGTCTATAATACTCAATCGAGCGTGGCCAAGACCGGCCGGCCCCTTTTCAAAAATCCCGGTTGAATCGGGGCCACGATGTTTGATCGCATCAATCATTCGTGTGATAAGACATGTTTTGTTCTCGGGATTATTGAAATTAACGATTCCTGCGATACCACACATGAAAGCATGCCTTTGGGTAGGTTGTAGTTGTATTGTTTTTACGATTGAAATTGACGGGACGGAATGTATCAGGATGATCTGATTTTATCGATATAGGTTTTACATGTTATAAAATTATATGTTTTAAAAGTATCAATAAACTTCAACAGTTTACTCTTTGTCTTATGAAGGTTCACATAATGTCTGAATTTAAAGAAAAAAGGGGCACTGGTCACTCGTGGTTGTTCAGGATCAAATTCCCAAGGATGGGTATAATACAAATAGGTTCTGTCATTTTTCAATATCCTTCTGACACCCAAATGGAACAGAGGGCCAGGTGTCAATCGAAAGTAGCCGCCGCCGCCCCACGGAATAACTCGATCATTCAATAATAAATTACTGACAGGCAGCTCATAAAACGAATCTGAAATACGAATGGCTATTTCATTCTTTTCATATGAACTGAAATCTACATGTCCATATCGCCCATGCCCTGCATAAGAATTATAGCTTGAGTCATAAAGAAAGCCGCAAAACTTGATGACTTCGAGAATTTCTTTGTTAATATCAAAACTTGGTGCTCTATAGCCTACAACAGGGCTTCCAGCAATGTCCTCAATAAGCATTTTGCTTTTTGTAAGATCTGCAAGAAGATCATTCACGGAAAGTTTACTGCACAAATGATGCATATGCCCGTGAGAGGCAATTTCATGACCCCTTTTAACAATTTCCCGAACAAGATTTGGAAATCGTTCGGCTACCCAACCCAAAATGAAAAAAGTCGCTTTAGGATTTTGTGGATTTTTAGTTGTGCCAGTTTTTATGGAATCAAAAAGATCAAGAAGTGTATGGGTGTTTTTTTCAATTCTTACTTCTCTATTTTCCCAGGAATCATACGAAATACTGTTTTTAAAGTTCTCAACTTGAAACCAGTCTTCAACGTCAATGGTAATAATGATTGATTTATCTCTGCTATTCACAATTTATCCAATTTATTAAAACCAATGCCGTAACTTTTATGATTTTTGGTCAGGATGATTATTTGTTCAGTTTGAGTCAGGAATCCATATACATTTGAAAGTCATTCTCTGTTTCAAGCCTGCTTGAGTTTGTGCCATGAGATCATGATCACTTAGTAAGTTTTACAATTTATTTCGTCGCCCTATTCCATCATAGTGAAAACCCAACTCTTCCATATATTCAGGATCATATTGATTTCTGCCATCAAAAATTACAGGATTTATCATTATTTTTTTCATGGCGAGAAAATCTGGTTGGCGGAATGGCTTCCATTCAGTCACAAGAACCATTGCATCCACATCTTTTACAGCATCGTACTGATGTTCTGTGAGAATGAGATCTCCATTGATCACTTCATTTTTCAACTCTCTGTGAGAAGCTTCTTCCATGGCTACAGGATCATATGCTTTAACCTTTGCACCTGCTTTGATTAACTTTTGAATTAAAACTACCGATGATGCCTCTCTCATATCATCAGTCCCGGGCTTAAACGAAAGTCCCCATATACCAAAAGTTTTTCCTTGGAGATTTTGACCGAATTTTTCAACAATCTTTTCAAACAATCTGTTTTTCTGTTCATTGTTTCGATCTTCAACAGCCTGAAGAACTTTGGGTTCAAATCCAACGCCGTAACTTGTCCTAATAAGGGCCTTAACATCTTTAGGAAAACACGACCCTCCATAACCGCAACCAGGGTAAATGAATGAGTAACCAATTCGCTGGTCAGATCCTATTCCTTTTCGAACATGTTCAACATCAACACCCAGGCGCTCACAGATATTGGCAATTTCATTCATGAACGATATTTTTGTCGCAAGCAGTGAATTTGCAGCGTATTTTGTCATTTCAGCATCTTTCACGCCCATGGTGATCACTTTGTCGCGATTTCGTGAAAACGGCGCATAAAGTTGCTCCATTATTTTTTTGGCTTTATCAGTTTCAACACCGATCACTATACGGTCCGGACTCATGAAATCATTAACAGCTGCCCCTTCTTTAAGAAATTCAGGGTTGCTGACAACGTCAAAATCAATAATCACATCACGTTTATTCAGTTCATCTTGTATAGCGTTCCTGACCTTATCTGCGGTGCCAACCGGAACCGTGGATTTATCTACAATCACAGCGTATTTCTTTAAATGCCGTCCAATCTCTTTGGCCACAGATAAAACATAGGAAAGGTCAGCTGATCCATCTTCACCCGGAGGTGTTCCCACCGCGATAAAATAGATATCAGATTCTTCCATGGCTTCTGGGAGACTGTTAGAAAACCTGAGAAGTCCCTGCTTATAATTCTTCAATACGATGGGTTCAAGGCCAGGCTCATAAATTGGAAGAATACCTATGGCCAGATTGTCTAGTTTTTTTTGATCCACATCGACACAGATCACATGATTCCCCATTTCAGAAAAACATGCTCCTGTTACAAGACCTACGTAACCTGTTCCTACAACTGTAATATGCATTTTAAACCTCTATTCACAAAAAAATATAATAAAGAATTATTGATCGTTTGAAGTTCTTCCAAACTGAGATACAAAATTCAAACTGACCAAGACTCTGTTTTCAATATAATCATTCTCGTCCCTGTTCGAATCAAGTTTTCTAAAGTTGTAATCAAACCTGATAGTTAACCATCTTAAAAATTGCCAGTTCAATGAACATCCTGATGCAATGATTTTATCGGCACGATCAGAATCATCCGGAGATGAGTTCACGTAGTCATTGTGCCTGTATGAAGCATGTAACGTTGACGAAACGTTTCTTTCAATTTGATAGTTCAGTAGAAATTCAGCACCATAAAAAACATTGAAGCCCAGGTTGTCAGAATTTAACTGTGAATTTTCATATCCACTATTACCTGTCAATTGAATATTTCCTTGACGGAATCTCCATGACCTCCCAACATTTCCATTAACAGTCAAACCATTTTCATTTTGCTGAGAATCAATATCCTGGACAAAGTAACCTACATTAACAGCCGTTTCTCCATCATCTCCAAAGCTGTATCGTATACCGGCTGATGGATTATAGATTTGATAATTATGATCAGCGCCTTGATCTTCCTCCCAATTCATAATGGAATGGTCGTACGCAACATTTATTTGAACGCGACGCGATACATCATGTATTAATCTAAGTGATCCGTTGGTTTCATCAAAATCCGAAGTCACTTCGTATAATCCTTTGGTGTACGTTACATGGGTTTGAAATCCAGTATGAGGATTTAAATAAAAAGTTGAATCAAATGAAGCATTATGGCTCTGATTATCTTCAGATTCTGCATCCTTGTAATTAATAAAATTATAAGCATATCCGACAGAAAAATGTCTGTTTTCTCCAAATCGCTGAGTCAAATTCAAACGAGAATTATTTGAATAATAGCCCTCTCGTCTGTTGGTATCAGTTTCTTGATCAGGAAGATCAGCTATATCTTCTGATTTAATATATGTATCATTTATTGAGAGACGGGTGTTCTGAAAAATATCCCACCACCACCCTATATCACCACGATGTCTGAAACTATCATTTTCGGAATGCGCGTTATATTTGCTGTATCCGATATCATAAGCACAAGACAATTCGGAACGCTGCCAGTTGAGAGAACTCTGAATACCGGGTGTAATAATCGTGATGAAATCATCTTCTTCATGGTCAGGATCAAGATATAAATTATCGTTATATTCTTGACTTAAAGATAAACGTAAGATTGAACCCAATTCAACCGCATAGGAATCAGTATTCAAGTTGAAAATAAATAAAAATATGGTCAAAAAAGAATAAATAGTTTTCATATATTGCTGATTATGGAACAATAATTGTATCATCGGCTCTAAGAATAATATTATTTTCAAGACCTTTTCCTTGAGCTAACTTTTTATAATCTACCTTGATGACGTCATTTCCACCGTCTTGTTTTTTTCGAATTAAAATGATTTCTTTTTTTGTTGCCCATTCTGTAAAACCACCAGCCATTGCAAAAGCCTGAATAATTGTCAGTTCTTTTTGTATTGGATATTCCCCAGTTCTTGCCACTTCACCTAAAATATAAAATCTTTGGCTTACCGTTGATCTTACAACTACCGTTACATTTGGATTTTCAATAAACTTTTTTAAAAGAGATGTTATCTGCTGTTTTAGTATATATGGCGTCAACCCTTCAGCATTAATTTCATCAATCAATGGAAATGATATTTTTCCATCAAGGCGTACAACCAAATTTTCTCTCGAAAAATCTGGTTCTTTCCATGTTACAATATCAAGAACATCACCAATTCCAATTTTGTAATTGTTTTTTGATTCTAATGATTTATCTATTTTAGCATCGAATTCAGCTGCATTGACTACAAATGAATATAATGTATTAATAGCTGTCAATAATACTATTATAACCATTAATAATACATTTATATGCAATATTTTTCTGATCTTCATCATATAGCTCCGCACGTTCGATTACATCGATTAACAAAAAAGTGTAATAATTATTTATTTTAAGTCTTGAAAGCCGTTAAATCCGTTCTTTTCTAACGCGCGCCTACACCAAATATAACTGTTTTGACGGTCCGAAAAATAATTACAATATCCATGAAAATTGATAAATTTTTAATGTAGAACAGATCATAGTTCAATTTTTCTATAGCATCTTCAATAGAATCACCATAACCATAACAAACTTGCGCCCAACCTGTTAGGCCGGGCTTAACAGAAAAACGTTCAGAATAAAATGGAATTTTTTCTTCAAGTTGTTTGATAAAAAATTCTCTTTCAGGCCTTGGACCAACCAAACTCATATCGCCACGAAGAACGTTCCATAACTGAGGTATCTCATCAATTCTCCATTTTCTTATAAAATGACCGATTCGTGTTATGCGATCATCATTAACTTTAGCCCAAACCGGCCCGGTTTTATGTTCAGCATCTGTTTTCATTGACCGAAACTTATGGACTTTATAAGGTTTTTTTCTTTTTCCAAGTCGTTCCTGTGAATATATCAAGGGTCCTTTTGAATCGGCTTTAATTAATATTGACGTCAAAATAATAACAGGAGATAGGCCGATCAATAAAATGAGTGAAGCAATGATGTCTTCAAATCGTTTTAGACTAGTTTTAAACCATGTTTTTCTGAACCCTTCGGAGAATATAAACCATGTCGGGTTCGTTGACGAAACAATCAATTTCCCGGTCAACATTTCGTAAAAACTGTTTCCCTGTATAATTTCAAGTCCTTCAACTCTACACCTCATCAATTCGTTGATCGGAAATGAACCACGTTTTTCACGAATGGCAACAACAATTTTATTTACACCTCTCTGTTTTGCTTTTGTATATAAGTTATCATAACCATGTATTTTGATGATATTTTGGCTTATCTTCAAATTGTCAACTGAATTTGCTTCTTCAATCACCCCAACCAAAGTAAATCCGCAATCAATCTGCTCGTTAATTTTATCAATAATACCCTGGCAGATTTCACCTGAACCAAGTAAAATTATTTTTTCGTTTAAAAATCCTTTTTTTAAAATCGACATAAAAATAAAACGCCAGGAGGCGATACTGATCATGACAATCGGAAGGTAAACAATAAAAAAACCACGGCATATCATGACATCGTTAAAAGCACCGTATATTCCGGCAAGGATTATCAAAGATGCTCCAAAAGCCTGCAAAAGACGTATGCCAAGTTCCGAATAATTCTTTGTTATTGAGAGATCATAGACGTTATTGTAATAAAGACAGGTAATACTAACAAATGATATAATAAATGCTTTAAAATTTAGAAACTTATCAATTTCAAAAAAAGTAGTTCCTATCATAAAGTAGGATGTAACAATAACAGCGGAGTATATAAAAAAAGCCTCCGCAATTACAAAAAACAAGTTTCGTATAGTATAAAGTTGCTGGAATAGTCTAAGCATGAATAACCACCTGAATCAAAACATACATGCTATAAAGATCGAATTCAAATTAAAGCTTAGTATTTGGATTCGGATTTATTTCCGTAATAAGTTCCATATTTACCATATCCGTAATACTTTGCAAGGCGAACATCATATCGATTTACAATAACTCCCAAAATTTTATCAAGACCGATAAGATCAACCATTTCTTTTACATCAGATCTTCGAGTACTTTCATGTTTGACTACAATTAATATCCCATCAACCTGATGTGAAATGGCGATCGTTTCTGCGGTTAACAGCGGAGGAGGTGAATCAATAATGATGTATCTGTCATCATAACGTGATTCAACTTCTTTGATAAGATTCTGCATCCGGATGGATGATAATAGCTCTGCCGGATTATTGGGTATCTTACCGCCAGGTATAACGTTGAGTTTAGGAACATCGGTTTTATGTAAACCGTCTGAAATCTCGGTGTTTCCTGATAATATATCACTTAAACCTTTTGAATTTTCCTGTAAACCGAAAACCTTATGCACCGTTGGTAGTCTCAGATCACAATCGATCAAAAGAACATGCTCATCCATACTTTGAGCGAAAGTAACAGCAAGATTTGCAGCAACGAACGATTTACCTTCATCAGGTACAGCGCTTGTCACCATAATTGTTCGGGGTGGTTTTCTTTCAGATGAAAAAAGAAGACTGGTTTTCAAAGTTCTGAACTGTTCAGATTCATAGCTTGTCGGAAAATTAAGGGTCACAAGATCAGGAGCGCTCTTCTTTGTTGATACAGATTTTATAAAGGTAAAGGGTTTTAAACTTTCAACAATGTTTTTTCTGGAAACAAAAGATGATTTGTTTATAACACGATCAGATTCAATTAACTCTTCATTATCGTTTGTTTTTTTTAACTTCTCTGATTTTTCAATGGCTTCTGAAAATTTTCCCAACTTTTTACCCCATAACGGCCATAGAGCCTATAAACAAAATAAAAAACAATAGTGAAAAACACAATCCGGTGATACCAAGAACCATCTTTTTTTTGTTTATCCTTTTTTCTGAATCACTGGCAACAGTGGGCAGAGTGGCCAATACCGGGAGATTCAAAAACATTTCAATTTCTTCTGGATCTTTAAATGAAGTATCAAAAAATTCAATTAAAAATATAATACCACCGCCCAATCCAAGACCAGCAAATGTGAATATTATAAGCATCATTTTCATATTCGGGGAAACAGGACTCTGCGGTAACCTTGCAGGATCAAGAATTCTGAATTGTTCCCCTTTTTGCTTTTTTTCCATATTTACAGCAATTTGTGCTTCAAGCTGTCTGCCGAGGAGTGAATTATAGGTTTCATTGATATTATCGTAATCCCGTTGAAGAGATTGCAGTTCTTGCTCTCTTTTTGGTGTATCTTCAACCCTTTTTTTGTAATCTCCGATTTGATTTGTGATATCATTTCTTTCAAGTTCAAGTCGTGCAAGCTCATTTTTTAAATTTTGTCTTTGCTGTACAAATGACACATTAAGCTGCGGAGATCTGCTTGTTGATAGATTAGAAGATACAGTCCTTCCTTTGCTATCTTTTTTTATTTGTTCTTCCAAATCTGTAATTCGTTTTTTAATTCTGATAACATCGGGATGGTTTTCTGTGTACCTGTTTTGAAAAACTTTAAGCTGTTCTTTTAGTTGCTCAAGACTATCAGCTTCCTGATCACGGACTATATTTTGAACAGGCATTGAAGTTGGTCTATTTGTTTCGAAATCACTGTTTTTTAGGTTTGAAAGCCTGCTTCGAACATCAATGATATCTGTTTGGAGAGCTGTCAGACGTTCATTAAGATTACTTAAAATACTTAAATTACTGTTCAGTTGTTCAGGCAGGCCACCCATGTTGGTTTCCCTGTAATCTTTGAGTTTTTGCTCGGTTTCCATGAGTCGTATCCTCATGGTTTCAAGTTCATCCTCAAGAAAAGTATTGGTGCCTATAGCCTGAGATTCCCTGATTTTTAAATTTTCATCAATAAATGAAGATGCAAGTGAGCTTGTAACCTGCATGACTTTCTCAGGATCAGTTCCCCTAAAGGAAATTGAGAAAGAATCGGCGTTACGTCCACCTCCTTGTGTAACTTTAACTGAAATTCTAGTTTGAAGATCCTCAACCTTTTTTTCGAGAAACATTTTTTTATATTTTGGTCCGGAATATAACTGAAAATCTTCGATAATCTTTTCAAGATTACTTCGACTCAGAATCTGCTGTGACAATGTGCTTATTCGTGCATTCAAATCCGATGAAACAATGTCCTGTACAATGTTAGAGGGTACTTTTTGAGGTTGGACCAAAATAACGGTTTTGGCTTCGTATACACGTGGAAGAGTCACGACAAGAACAGTACCGATAATCATTGATACACAAAATGGAATAATAATAATCCAGTGTCTCTTCAGTATAATTTCAACAATTATTTCAGGTTTAATTTTTTTTGGGATTTCAGTCATCCAACCAACTTCCTAAATATTTATATAAAAATAAAACAATTATTAATAACGTTGATTAAAATTGAAAACTAAAGCAATTTATATACCATATTTTAGTATATGAATTATATTAGTAAATTATTAAAATTTTTAAATTAATTATTTATCATATCAACTAAAAGGTTTCAAATTTTATCATAAAACTGACCAAAATTGACATAAAAAAACATATAGTGTCAATTATATTATAACGAATGAGATAATACAGGAATTGCTGATTTTTAAAGGGATCCTTAAAAATATTTTAAAAAGAATCTTGATTCATGCGTTTTAATGCTATAATAGTTTATATGAATGACCAATTAAATTATCCTATAAATCCTTTTAGTTGTCTTTTTCATAATTCGTAAAAACATTTACACGCTCTGAGGCATTCATGGAAAAGCAGTCGAAATTATTAATTATTGATGACAGCGATGTTATTGTAGAAATGCTCTATCAGTTCCTGAAAAGCAAAAACTATGAACTCTTTTCCGCATCAAACGGCCTTGATGGAATAAAGATATTCAACTCTGATATACAGGGCTTCGATCTTGTTATCACCGATATTGTCATGCCAAATATCAGTGGTGTCGGTGTTATTTCCATATTAAAAAATAAAAGACCTGATCTTCCCATCATCGCAATTACAGGATTCGGTGAACACCCAGAATCATTAGCTGCGGAAGCGCACGCAGATGTGGTCCTTGAAAAACCGATTGATTTAAACATACTCAATCAACATATATCTGATTTGATCGCCAGGAAAAATTCATAACCAACTCAAGCATATAAAGATATGACACGATGCATACTCCATTGATCGGCGTTAGCCAGGAAATCTTAAAAATTAAAGAACTTATAGACCATGTAGCCGATACTGGCCTTAATGTTGTTATCACCGGCGAAACAGGAGTTGGAAAAGAAGTGGTTTCACGTGTTCTTTATCAACAATCGCCAAGAAACAGCAAGCCCTTTGTTAAAGTTAACTGTGCAGCATTACCGGATGGTCTTCTTGAAAGTGAATTATACGGATACGAACAAGGGGCTTTCACCGGTGCTGAAAAGAAAAAAAAAGGTAAATTTGAACTTGCTCATAAAGGCGTTCTTTTCCTTGATGAAATTGGAGACATGTCACTAACATTGCAGGCCAAACTTCTTCATGTACTTCAAAGTGGAGAGTTTGCACCTTTAGGTTCAGAGCGTGAAATCAAAGCGGATACTTGGGTCATAGCTGCGACAAATCATGATCTTGCTGAGAAAATTGTAGAAAAAACATTCAGGGCTGATTTATATTACCGTTTAAATATCATTAAAATATATATCCCCCCTCTTCGTGAAAGGCCTGAAGATATCATTGAGCTAGTCAACCATTACACAAATGAATTCATAACACAATTCAGCAATAAAAATATTAAAAAGTTAGATACGAAAACCATTGATGCTTTTTTGTCATATCATTGGCCTGGGAATGTCAGACAATTGCAGAACACTCTTAAGCGTGTTCTACTTCTTGGTAATGGCTATGAAATAATTGAAGAACTCAAAAATGGCCAAACAGATTTCCCTGAATCAAGAACATCTGCAATAAAAACGTCGATTAATAAAGCTAATACATTTAATCCTTCGTATAATTTTGATGAAATCACAGATATATCAAATTTTTCGCTGAAAGAAGTAAGAAAAAAAGCATTGGATAAAATTGAACGAGACGCGATTTTATATATACTCAACAAAACAAATTGGAATCGTAGTAAAGCATCAAAAATTTTACAGATAAGCTACAAAACTCTTTTATACAAAATAACTGAATTAAACATTGAACAACCAGCAACGTCGAGTGAATAGTTTTATTAATCTGTGCAACGTCTTTCTTTACCGTTGGAATGATAAGCTGACAGATCTCTTCTATCAGCACCGCTTCTTCGATCATCCTTGATTCGCCTCTCAGGATAATGACCTGAATATTCGAATGAACGCCTCTCAATGCCCAACCTTCTGTCACCATGAATCATCATCATATTTAAACTTTCACTTCTAATTAATAATCAAGGTCTATTGAAAACAATACATATTTCTTTTATTTCAATATTTCAATAGTTCATAATAAAAAACTATGCCGTATTAAAATCAACGTTGTAAACATTTTTTCGTTTTGTATTTATTACGTGTTCATGCTTTAATTTCTAAATAAATGCAAATATTGCACCATCAATGATAATTGAACAATTTAAAATAACGACTGAATAATCAGCATATTATAATTTCATAATATATTATTTATCGGATGTCATGACGAATTTTACATATATTTATGAATAAAAATTCATAAATCAGCCAAAATTATAGTGACTATTTTATAAACGTTGAATGCGATTGACACATCAAAACAATAAGAATATATGGTTAAAATAATTTATTATGATCAAAAACACCATGCTCCCATACATAACCATCACAATTAATTTCGAACCATGGCAAACCACTGCTATTCAGAGTTTATAAATATGGATAATTATATAGATTTTGTAAAAAGCGTTTATTATTTCAATTCATTGCCTGATGAAAGCATAAAAAAGATTCTTGGTGTATGCCAATGCATGGAATTCTATAAAGATTCAATCATTTTTGAAGAAGGTTCAGAAGGCGATGCTTTCCATATTATTATTAAAGGCACTGTAGAAATATGGAAAAATTATAATAAAAAAGAAAGAAACTTGGTAGCGATTCAGGGACCGGGCAGTTTCTTCGGTGAAATGGCTATTATTGATGCTCTCCCTAGAAGTGCGACAGTCAAAGCCAATGATAATGTCCTTACCCTTTCAATATATAAAGATGATTTCATAAACATCATCAAAGAAAACAGCTCAATAGCCCTTGCTATTATGCGTTCCATGTCATCTGTATTGCGTAGTAGTACTGAGAAACTGTTCACAAACCTTAATGTAAAAAGCAAGCTCCTTTTATATGAGACAGAAGTACGTAAACTTTCAGAAACCGCACTAAAAGAAAGCGAAGAAAAATTCAAGATATTAGCTGAAAATGTAACTGATATTTTATGGATAATTGATTATCATAAAAATATTTTTACATATATCAGCCCGGCGGTTGAAAAAATTCTTGGATATTCTCCAAATGATCTATTGAATAAATCTTGGCCTAATTTTATGACACAAGCTTCTGCAGAATTATCAAGAGAATTTTTTCTAAACATCGCTACCTTACTGAACGAGAAAACGGATAAATCCGTACACACGTTAGAAATGGAGGCAAGACATAAAGACGGTTCGTTAATCTGGCTTGAAACTTCCTTTCATTTTTTAAAAAATCCTCAGAATAAAATTATTAATACTTTAGGTGTTTCAAGAGACATAACCCGAAGAAAGCAAATTGAAACGAAACTTGCTGAAACCAGAGCTTTATTCCATGCGGCTTTGGACCAATCATCAGCCGGAGTCATTCTCTCTGACTCAACCGGTCAATACGTTCAACTTGTCAATACTGAAGCTGAAAAAGTATTGGGAATATCAAAAGACAGAATCATTAACACACCTATCAATCAACTGGTTAACGGCAAGATTATGTACACTGATGGAACGCCATATAAAAACAAGGGCCTTCCGATAGAGCAGGCTGTATCTCAGGGTAAAGCCATCAATGAAGAAGTCGTCATTCATCTTCCTGGTCAAAAAAAAAGATGGTTTCTTTTCAACACGGCACCTATCCGAAATGATGAAGGAAAAATCATTGCGGGCATCGCTGTTTTTCCTGACATCACAAAAAGCAAGGAGCTTGAAGATAAAACCAGGGAGTTCGGAATCAAATTCCAGCAAGCGAGAAGAATGGAATCTATTGCCACTCTTGCAGGGGGCATAGCTCATGAATTCAACAATGCCCTATTTGAAATAACAGGCAACATAGAATTGCTTCAAATGAGCATGGACAATAAGCAATCATTGGAAAATTATTCCAAAAAGATTAAAAACTCAGCTTTCAGAATGGCCAATCTTACAAAAAAATTAATTGCCTATTCACGTGGTGGAAAATATCAACCAGTATTGACTTATTTAAGTGATATCCTTAAAAAAACGCTGCCTGATACCAGTTCGTCATCCTCTCAAAACATTGATATTATAATTGAAGAAATGAGTGATACCTTTAAAATCGAGGCTGATCTTACCCAATTAAAAATGGCTATATCTGCGATTCTAACAAATGCCATTGAGTCTATTGACCATAAAGGTGTCATAAAAACAAAAACATATACTCTGGAAGCCGATGAAGAATTCGCATCAAGTCATCAAGGTCTTGTTCCCGGAAAATACTCATGCCTAAAAATTGAAGATAATGGTCGAGGAATGCCTGTACAAACTATAAGTAAAATCTTCGAGCCTTTCTTCACTACAAACTTTTTAGGAAGAGGTTTAGGAATGGCTGCGGTTTATGGTATTGTTAAAAATCATCATGGATGGATCGGTGTATCCTCAAAGCCTGGAAAGGGAACGATTGTCAATGTTTATATCCCAGTTTATGAAAAAAAGACTTTTTCAGAAAAAAACAATGTCGTGCCATCAAAGACATGCAAAAACTATGTTTTAATCGTTGAGGACAAATCCGCAGTCCTTGCTGTTAACAAAGAAATGTTCGAATATTTAGGGTACAACACTGTCGGGGCAAAATCGGGTAAAGAAGCAATCGATATCATACAAGAATCCTGCAAGGAAATTGATCTTGCCATTCTTGATTTTGACCTTCCAGATATGAAATGCGAATCCCTTTATGAAGCGATCAAAAATATAAAACCGGATTTGAATATTCTGATATCTACAGGATACCCAGCCGATGACGTGTCACGTGCATTAAATATTGATCAAAGCAGAATTATCATTAAACCTTATTCCTTATCGACATTATCACTTAAGCTCAGAGAAAATATCAAACACTTTTAATAACTAACTGTTATTTTGATGTTAATTTACAAACCATGTCGGTTAGTTTATCAATTCCATCTCCCCACTCAAGATCCGCACCCAAAACAATTAAATCTACCGGTAATGTCATACTATTATGAAATCTTACATAATCCTTTTCTGTTGTCGCTATCGTGTCAATGCCCATCGTTAGTGATTTTGTCGATATGAATTCCAGATCATCACTATGATATGGATAATGATCCTTAAAATTAAAAAAAAGTTTAACGTTAAAACCCAATTCTATCAAACTTTTATAAAAGTCATCATTGTTGGCAATGCCTGAAAAAGCTGTAATTTCATGAAAAGAATCACCTGGTAAGGATATATCACTCAATTTTCGTGAGCCTTTTTTTACGATTCCTCTGATTACAGACTTATGGTTACATAAAAATACGGGTTTTTCTTGTATTTTATGACATTGTTCTTTAAGTTTTAGAAAACGCCAAAATTCGGATATTTTACTGTTTTTATTTGATATATCTGCTCGTGTAAGGACAAAAGCATCCCCCCTTTCAAGAGCTGAAACAGGCTCTCTCAGAATGCCTCGCGGCAATAGATGACCATTTCCAAAGGGTTTTTCTGAATCTAAAAGAACAATATCCAGATCTCTGTGCAGAGTTCTGTGTTGATATCCATCGTCTAGTAAAAAAAGATCTGGAGAAAAAATTCGAAAAGCCTCCATTCCTGCAGCATATCTATCCTTTCCAACAAACACGGGTACACCTTTCCCGTTTTTAAGTAACGTAGCCATTAAGTAAGGTTCATCGCCTGATTCATGAGGTTCCATGAATATTTTGTCACCATCACTGACCATGCCGCCATGCTCCGAGGCACTTCCTCCATACCCTCTGCTTAGAATGACAGGTTTTAATCCTTTTTTTAACAAATATCTTGATAAAAAAAGGGTCATCGGGGTTTTACCGGTTCCCCCAACTGCAATGTTACCGATTGAAATAACAGGGCATGGTAATGACTGAACTGTTTTTAATTTATTATCATAAAGCTTGTTGCGAAAGGAAACTCCGACTCCATAAAGACCTGAAAACACATATAACATTGAACTTATGATTGTTGTATTTGAACTTTCACTTTTCATAACGCTCTTTGCACGTTCAAAAACAGTAGTCATCCTCATCCATCCTAAAACCCAAATCATTTATTTTTTTCTCTTAGACGATAAAAGAATGTTCTAACATAATCACCTATAAATTCAAATCCCACAGGTTTTTCATCAGCAACACGCAAAAAAATATAAATCCCCAAAACGCCCATAATAATGTTTGGAAGCCACATACCTGTTATGGGAGGTATGACGCCTGTTTTACCCCCTGACCATCCAAAGCCCATTATAGCGTAATACAACAAAAAACATGACAAACCCAATCCAAGACCCGTGGTTTTTTTTGCAAAAGCTGATTTCAACCCCAACCCCATGGATAGCAGGCCCAACGTAAAACATGCAAAAGGAATGGAATATTTTTCCTGAAGTTCCATAATCGCCGCATTTATCTGCTCGCGACCATTACTTTGATCCGATATAAATGCCTTCAAATCCTCAACACTCATTTCATCACGTCCTTTACCAGGTGTTTTTGAACGGATACTTGTATTTTCAAGGGGAATAATCACATCATATGTATCAAATTTTATTGTATTAACAGTCTTTTGTTCAGAATTAACTCTAAAAATTGTCCCATTGAAAAGACGCATGATAAATTCGTTATTCATACCAGGGCTAATATATCTTTTACCTCTCGGCGCCACAACAGTACTTTTATTAGTGATATCACGACCATCTTCAATGAATACGTCGAATAACATTTTATCCTTGACATCCACTTTATTGACATAAAAAACGATATCCTTGATACTGTCGTTAAACACACGTTCTTTGATTGCAGCGTCAACACCTTGAGTTGCAATATCCGTAAGAATTTTTCTATATGACTCTTTGCTCCATGACAGCCCATAAACACTTAATATATAGGTTACAATAAATCCCATGAAACAAAACAAGAACGTAGGTATTAGAAGATGGTATATGCTCCCCCCCCCGGCTTTGATGGCTATGATTTCTTTATCACTGGCCATCCTGAGGTATGTTAGAAGTATTGCCATCATAACAGACATGGGTATTGTAAATTTTAAAAAATCAGGCATTGAGAATACTATTAAAAGGAATACAGATTTTAAGCTAACTTTGTAGTTAACAACAAGATTCGTAATTTCAAGAATTTGAGCAAGAAGAAAAATCAATGAAAGAAAAAAAAGATTGATAAAGAATGGGGGGACCAATTCCTTGAAAATGTATCGGTTAATAATAGTGTTAATTCTCATAAAAAAATCCCTTATTCGCGGATTTACAATAATTTAAAATTTAAAAACCAGTTTTTTTATTTCGATCATTTAAAGATCATTATTAAAGTCTTGTATACTTGATCCGATATAATGTATGAGACTTTTAAGTTTGTTATTCAATATTTTTTTGGGTACCAAGCTTATATCGAAAACGGAAAACCAATACTTTCCGTTAGGAAGATGTCCCCACATCCGATTCGATACTTTGTCCTTGAGCGGCCTTAGCGGCCGCTCATTTTTTTATCACGGGCTATAAGGGCGTTGATATCATCATATCAATCCCATCATCTTTTGTGATTGACTCAAACAACCCTAAACTATGATTCCTATGAACAAAGAGCAACTTATTGAAATTGAAATAAAATTGGCCTATCATGAAAAAATGATTTCGGAATTGAACACCATTGTCTTTGATCAGCAAAAAACAATTGATCATCTTTTAAAGATGCTGGATTTTTTCCGAAACCGTATTTCAGAACTTTCAAATACATTGACCATTACTGAATCAGTGAACGAAAAACCACCACACTATTAATAAATTTGTTATCCAATTTTTAACAATTATGTTTATTCAAAACAATGAGCTTTATTTCTTTCAGACGAAAAAAAATTTTGTTAGTCACATTGTTTGGAAATGAATTTATCGATTGATTCATAGAAGACACGGCCCTATTATACTGAAAAGACGCTACGTGTATTCGATTTTCAATGTCCATAATTCTGTTCTTAATATTCATATAGTTTAAATTTTCTTTCAGGCTTTGTTTCTTTTCCATTGTACTCAACAGACTATGTATTTCAGCTGAAAGATCGTTCTGGGTTCGGATCAACTGTTCAACCGTTTTGGAATCATACAAATCCAGAACTGAAAATTGCATCATCACTGTTTTGGTTCTTATCATAATCAATTTTGAAAAAAGCTGATCATTGTTGGGCCTTATAATACGAAGAAGATCGATAAGATCAGGAATAAGGTCGGCCCTTTTATGAAGACTGGCTTCAACATCTGTCCATGCTTTCATCACTTGTTCATGATCTTTTTTAATCACATTATATCCGCACGATGTCATACACATCATCATGAACATTATTAACAAAGCTTGAATAAATCTGTTCATGATACACTCCTTGAAAAAAACTAATGTTTCATTATATTAATAAAAATGATATAATTAAGACGTATTATTAAAGATTTTGCCTTTTCATATATTATGCCTTATATAACATGTCAATTTTTATGAAATTTAACGGCATTTTATTAAAATCTATCATGACATTCAAACTAATCAGCTCGTTAATATGAGGTGATCCATGAAAAAATACTTTCTGAATCTATTTAATCTCGGAATTACAGGTTCATCCACATGCTCCGATCTTGATAAGGGTCTCAAAACATTCAAGGCGGGTGACTATGCCGAAGCATGGGGTATTTTTTTCAAACTTGCGGAAAAAGGGAACATAGAAGCACAGAACAATCTGGCTTTCATGTATTACCATGGTGAAGGTGTTCCCAGGGACCACCATAAAGCTGCCCAGTGGTTCATGGTCGCTGCTGAACACGGTCACCCTGACGCGCAATACAATCTTGGGAATCTCTATTATTACGGCCACGGTCTTACAAAAAACTACAAACAGGCCCTTCGATGGTATCTCAAAGCGTCGGAAAATGGCAAGACAGCCGCTCAGACCAATATCGGAAATCTTCTGTACAATGGGAAGGGCGTTGAAGCAGACCACATCCAGGCTGCTCGTTGGTTTCAGAAAGCAGCGGAAAACGGTGACCCCAAAGCACAACACAATCTTGCCATGATGTATTACAAAGGGGAAGGCCTTAACCAGGATTTCCATCAGGCAGCGAAATGGTATTTGAAAGCAGCTGAAAATGGTGACGCAAAAGCTCAGCACAATCTTGGAATCATGTATTGCAATGGCCAAGGAGTCATCGTTGATTATATTCAGAGCTATGCCTGGTTCAATCTGGCCAACGCTTTTGGGCATACGTCTTCTCTTGTCAACTTAAATCATGTTAAAAGTCTTATGACATCACAACAGATTGCCGAAGGACAAACTCTCGCACGAAAAAAATGGGATATTATTCATAAAACCCAAATATCATAATATTTTTTAACATGACGTTTCTTTGTCATTATAAAGGCTTATCATTTTTTATTTTATGATATTTTCAGTATGATTCATCTTTCTCTACGATCAGGTGGTTTATGCCGAAAGAAATCACTTCAAACCTCTTAGAAGAAAACACCCTTAAACGAATCCGAAAATTTAAAATCCTCAACCTTTTATCGAATGAAGAAATCAAGCTCCTGATCGGGAATGAACAAAGTGAATATCATAAGCGGATTTCAAAACTTGTCGTTTACCAACCCAAAGAAACAGTGATTCAGGAGGGTGTATTTGACAGCTGGATATTCTGGGTTATTCAAGGTGAATTCGCTGTGTTTAAAAACAATGTTTTAATCGCTGTTTTCAATGAACCCGGTGATGTTTTCGGCGAAATGAGCAGTATAGATGAAGATTCTCGATCCGCAACCGTCATCGCCAGGGAAAAAAGTATTTGCCTTAGTATTGACATGTCTGTTCTTGATTCTATACAGAATGAAACAATTCGTGAAAAAATTAGAACGGGTATATACAGATTGAAATCAGAACGATTAAATCAGACAACCGCCAAACTGGTAACTGAAAAAAAACGACTGGCTGAACAACAAAAACAGATCCTGATCGAGCGTTTGAACCTCATCGAGTATGAAGATCGGCTTAAACAATGGGAGTCAGATCTTACTGACCGAGAGCAACGGCTTGTCAAAAACTCATTCACTTAAAATTCCAGAATGATATGTCTAAATATCTGATGTTCATCAATAACCACTTAACTAAATAATTTTGAAAATATAAGTTTATTTCCTAACCTTTCGAATGCATCTGTAGGTAAAAACAGAACCACACATCATAATTACGGCCCCCATGGAAAAAGAATGCACCAAGTCTATGTAGTCCATGGTGAGACCCGCTATCATTGACCCTGCAAGCATGCCCAAACTGTGTGCCATGGTAAGAAGAGACATCACGGATCCTATGGATGCCATAGACTTACCTTCAGACAAAGCCATTGCCGATAAAGCTGGCAAGGCAATACCACCTCCTATTCCAAACACGATAACAGAGATAAGCAAATGATAAAAGCCACCTGCCCATCTGAAAGAAATCATGGATAAAGCGATGATGACAGATCCAATATTCATCAGAACCAGTTTGTTGACCCTGTCTGATATATATCCGAATGGGGCATGAAACAGCGCGCCGACCAGAACCATAATCATCACAAGGATTCCAGATTCCGAACTACCGAGATTGAAACGAATATTCATGTAAAGCGGCAGAAAACACCAAATAACCCCAACACATGTGGTATAAGCAAATCTAAGAACAGCAAGACCAAGAACCACTTTGTTATCAAGTATTTTTTTCCAGGATTCAGGCTTCTTTCTGATTCGGCATGAATTTTCATGACTCACCGGAGGAAGAAACAGTGAACTCATAACAAAGGCTAAAACAGATAGAATCCCCATCCCTGCAAAGGCAGAGTCAAGTCCATAGGCTGTATGAATGATACCTCCCATAAAAGGGCCAATGCTCATGCCAGCAAACATGGACATGCTGAAAATCCCCATATACCAGCCTTCTTTTCCAAGAGGCGTGATATCACCGACATACGCCTGAGCCACCGGCATGACCATAGCTGACGCTATCCCTTGAAAAAAGCGAAGAAATATCAGGGTTTCCACGCTTGATGCCATCATGAATCCAAGAGAGATCACAGAATATGATAAAAGACCGAAAACAATATATGGTTTTCGTCCCCTCCGATCAGACATCCGTCCGAAATAGGGAAGCAAAATGGTTCGTGAAATGGAAAAAGATCCAAAAATCAGGCTGATGTAGAGTCCACTTGCACCTAAGTTGTGAGCATAAACCGGAAGGAGTGGTATAACGATCCCAACACCTGTTACCGCGACAAAGATGGAAAAAAAAAGAGAAATGAAAATATGGTTTCCACTTTTATTCACGTGAGGTGTCCTGGGTTACTAACCTGCAATATGTTCAAGAGAAAGCATCATGGCCGTCTCATCGCAATCAGGAAATTTGACACAGGAGATACAATCAGACCAGATTTTTAATGGAAGCTCAGCTCTGTCAATAACTTTAAAATCAAATTTTTTAAAAAACTCGGGCTTATACGTCAACGTAAACAATTTTTTAATATCATACGCTTTCGCCTCACAGATAGCAGCCTGAACAAGCTGGGATCCGATATTTTTGCTCTGGTACTCTTTATTAACAGCAAGAGATCTGATTTCAGCCAAGTCTTCCCAGCAGAACTGAAGTGCACCGCAACCGGCTACTGTTTGGTTTTCGGGTATTTCATACACAAAAAAATCTCTGACATGATCATAAAGCTGACTTAGAGGCCTTGAGAGGAGAACGCCCTTTTCTCCGTAATCCGAGAGCATGGAGTGAATCACTTTGATATCTTTGATCGTCGCCTTTCGTATCATGAAGCGCCTTATAGTCCTCTTTCATTCTGAATGCAAATAAAAAAGGAAAATCAAAAGAAGATCTGACAAAGCCGGACCAGATTGAGTGTCCGGCCATCAGACAAACTCATACCTCATCAAGAAAGTCCATATTTTCATCATCTCTGGCTTGATGAGATTGATCTTCAATGGACCGGTAAATCGTTCGTGACCCCTTGTCGATAACAATTTCAAAGGTATCATCATCCTTTGACGATTCAAACTTAAGAGCGAAACTGTCGTCATCATCAATGATATGAATCACATGATCTTTCGCAAGATTTTCCAATCCCACACACAGGTCAATATTATCGACCAGCTCTACACTTTTCTTTAAAACCTCATCAATAAAGCCCAGTGTTTCACTTCGGTTTTTCTGATTTCCCATAAACTTGATGTTTTTATCAAGAAATTCGTCCATTCCCCTCCCCCCATTATATTTACACCGGCTGATCACTCTTCCGTCCGGGATAATCATCCACAGTGAAAGCAGATCACTTGATGGATACCAGTTCAACAGTAAAAATCAAGGTTGAATTAGGTTCTATGGTTCCTCCACTTCCTTGAACACCGTAAGCCAGTTCCGATGGAATGTAAAGCTCCCATTTGGATCCAACAGACATAAGCTGGAGGGCCTCTGTCCACCCCTTGATCACTCCGTTCAAAGGGAATGTGGTCGTTTTTCCTCGCCTGTAAGAACTGTCAAAAACCTTCCCATCCAGTGTCCGCCCTTCATAATGGGTTTCTACTGTGTCTGTACTTGCAGGTTTATCCCCATTCCCTTCTTGCAGAACCTTGTATTGCAACCCACTGCTTGTTTCGAAAACACCCGGAGTTTTTTTATTTTCTGCAAGGAAAGCCAGACCTTTTTCATGATTGATTCGTGCAAGCTCCTGTTTTCGAATCTGGTTTTTTTCCTGAAGTTCTTGTTGAAATTGCTGAAAAACAAGTTGCATCTCGCCAACAGACATGGTGGGTTCGTTTCCGTTCAAAGCATCGGCGAATGAGCGAAAAAAAACATCCGGATCAATATCGAAACCCTGTCTTCTGAAATCTCCTCCGACACTTTGACCCAGAACGTAGCTTACCTTTTTTTTATCAATATTCATAACATCTCCAATGGTTTGTTTCTGGTTATTTCTCGGTTATGCTTTCTTCAATCTTTTGACCGAAATGCCTTCCACAACTTTCAGTGGACACCAGCACTTTATCACCTTTTTTTAAAGTAACAACCGACAGAGGCTCACCGTCTGCCGAGGTAAGTCTTATGGTTTCGGCGTTCTGCACGATGGTTGTGACTTCTTTGCCGTCAATCTCTGCTTTGATCAGCATCATAGGACGCTTTTCAATTTTGAGCCGCCCGACAATGCCGACAGTGGCGTTTCCATGATAATCATGGATTAAAATGGGGTCTCCAGCCTGGAGCTCAGATAAATATCGGGTCGTGCCACCGGGAACGCGGGTATAAGCATGAACAGCACCCGCATTGATTCTGAAAGGCCTTGGTGCCACGTATGGATTTGAAACGGTTTCAGCATGAACAAGAAAAAGCGTTCCACTGCTGTTTCCCACGAGCATGCCCTGCCCTTTCTCCATAGACGTACAGGTATCCACACACACCCGGTCACCCATACCGACAGGCAGGACTTCTGTAATGACGGCAAGGCTCAATGCCTCTTTTTCTTCAGAGCCCCTCAGTCTTGCCAAAACTTTTTTAACGACCATGAGATCATCGGTGTCGAGCAGGATCTGTTTGACACCTTTTTCAAGAATACCGAATGCCACTTCAGCATCTTCATAGGACTTCACACTGGCAATGACATCGGCTCCTTTGGCGATTAGATTTTCAAGAGGAATGATGGTCCAGTCTGTACACTCCAGCACAACCATTTTTTCCTTGGACAATTTCAGAATCATCTCTTCCTGATCACCGTGAGTGATCTGAAACGTTTCAATATCCCTGCCCGGAACGATATCTCCATCTTCACAGATTGTTTTTATCTTTCCGAGTTCTTTAACGTGTGAAGAATACCCGGAAGGAACCATGATACCATCGGCCCCTCCCTCCAGCGCAGTGGTGACGAGTTCTTTATCCCAAGGATCGACTTTAACCCAGATTTTTTTCATGATGCTTCCTTATAGATGAATAATTGTTTTTCATTCTTGTGCACAAACGTTCATTTCATAAGTTCAGGAAGTTATGTAAAGTTTCCTGAGTCAGATTGTCGTTTATAAAAAACATAACTCATGCCATTTTCAAAATTTCCAGAGCCGCTTCCAAAGAACGACCTTCGTGAATGATGGCTGACATGGCTTCTACCATTTTTTTGGGATTTCTGTGTTGAAAAACGTTACGACCGATGGACAAACCTGCACCGCCCGCATCGATGGAGCCTTTGACCATTTCAAGGATATCACGGTCCGATTCCATTTTTTCTCCACCTGCAATCACCACAGGAACGGAGCAACCCTCCGTCACTTCCCTGAATGTTTCCGGGCTGCCTGTATAGGGGACCTTCACAATATCCGCCCCCAGTTCAAATCCAACCCTTGCAGAATGTTTTACAACATTTACATCATAACCGTCTTTAATGTTTTTTCCTCTGGCATAGATCATAGCCAGAAGTGGCATTCCCCAGGTTCGGCAGTCTCTGCTGATATTCCCGAAATCATTAAGCATGACCTTTTCGTCCTCATCTCCGAGATTCACATGGATAGAGACAGCATCGGCCCCGAGTTTGATGGCCTCTTCAACGGTACAGACCAGGGTTTTAGCGTTGGGATAAGGTGAGAGAGAGGTGGATGCGGAAAGATGTATGATAAGCCCGATGTCTGGGCCCTTTCCACGAAGCCCCTCTCCTACCAAACCCTTGTGTTCTACAATGGCATTCGCCCCCCCGATGGCAACCTGCTGTATCGTGTGCTTCAGATCGATAACACCATTGATAGGCCCTACGGATATGCCGTGATCCATAGGCACAATAATCGTTTTTCCCGTGTTTCTGTTGAAAATACGTTCGAACCTGATCATTTTTCCAATCGTACTCATATTCATGCTCCGTTTCAGTCAGCATAAAAAAAGGCCGTGAAGTTTTCTCCACGGCCTTTGATTCTTTTTTTATTTCAGCCGTGGATTAGGGTTTACCACGGCTTTGTTACGCTTAACTCATTTGGGGTTTAAGCGCACGCCAGGCAAACCGGTGCTAAAATAATAGTACCAAAAATAAAAGATGCCTGTAATTGAATGCGCCATAAAAAAACCTTATTGTTAATGTTCTTTTTTCGATTATACGATCAAATCTTTCTTGTCAAGTTCAAATCCACATTAAAAATGCATTATCAAATCCGGTCTATATGGTATATGAATTTAATTATCATTATGATCACCCTAATAACCATAAAGAATATCATATACATGAGAAGATTCTATATTGACCCGAAATCACTTGACGACAAAGAAGCCATGGTCACAGGCCAAGACGCAAAACACCTGAAAGATGTCCTTCGTCTGGGACCTGGCGACAAAGTGTGCCTGTTTGATGGAACAGGCCATGAATACCTTGCTGAAATACTGGAAATAAGCCCGGATGGAGTACGGCTTGACCTCATTAATCACATATCTCATGAATCTGAATCTCCGGTTCGAATCACATTGGCCCAAGCGTTTCTTAAAGACAAAAAAATGGATACCCTGGTCAGACAGGTTTCCGAACTCGGAATTTCACGATGGCTGCCCTATCAGGCCGCTCGAAGCGTTGCAAGACCGGACCATGATCGATTAAAAGCTCGAAAGGATCGCTGGATTAAAATTGTCCGCGAATCATTGAAACAATGCGGCCGATCAAGATTGCCGGAAATATGCGACACCGTATCGTTCCACGATGCGATATCCTCGGTGTCCGAGTGTGATCTCAAGATTCTTTTCTGGGAAAAATCAGGAACCCCTGTGAATGAGCTCTTAAGCAATGTCACGCAGGACATTTCAAACATCCGATCCATCTGTATTTTTCTTGGGCCGGAAGGTGGTTTTGAAGATCATGAGGTCATGGTTGCCGAGCAAAACGGTTTTTCAACCGTTTCACTTGGCCCAAGAATTCTCAAAGCAGACACGGCCAGTCTTGCGGCCTGTGTTCTCGCTCAGCACATTTTTGGGGATATGGGGTAAATAGTTCTTGACAAATATCGGTGTAAAAACTATAAAGTCCTCGTTTTTGACGCGCCCAGGTAGCTCAGTCGGTAGAGCAGTGGACTGAAAATCCGCGTGTCGGCAGTTCGATTCTGTCCCTGGGCACCA
>DYJE01000074.1 GCA_020723285.1 Desulforapulum autotrophicum
AAAATACGTGTCAAATCCCTTGCCGCCCTCCAGGCGATCGCTTCCGTCTCCGCCGTGTATGGTGTCACCACCCTTACTGCCGATGATCGTGTCGTCACCCTCGCCCCCGCTGAGGGTCAGGGTGCCGCCGACTTTGGCTCCGGCTGCGGAAATCCGGTCATCGCCGCCGCCTCCTTTGACGGTGCCGCCGGTTACGATCTCCGCGTTGAGCAGCATGATCCCGTCGTCTTCCTCGCCTCCGTCGATGGTGCCGAACCCGTTGAGTTTCGTGTTGTTGAAACTGAAATGGTCTTCGCCTTCCCCGCCCGTCACGGTGTCCAGTCTGCCGATGGTGGAACCGGTCATCATGAGGGTGTTTTCGCCGTTCCCCAGGGTGATGGTTTTGATGTGGTCGATGGTGGAACCTGTGATGAATAAGTCGCTGTCGTTGTCTCCTTCAAACGTGATAGTTTCGATGGTTCCGCCGGTCACGTTCTGTATCGCAGCGGTTTCGTCTTCTTTTTTGAACTCGATCTTCGTTATGTTATCGAAGGTGACGTCCCTGATGTTCAGCTTGTAATCCCCTTCCGTAACGACGATGTTCTCGATTCCCCGGAGTTCAACGCCGATGATGTCGAGGTTCGTGTCGGTCAGAAGGTTTTCTTTGCCGCCATGGGTGATGGTGTCTTCGCCCGAGCCCCCGTCGATCAACGTCAGTTTGCCGTCGTGCTGTTTTTCTCCAAGCTTCAGCGTGTCGTCGTTTCCCTCAAGCCGGATTTCGCGGATATTCCTTAATTCCGTCTCCGACAGATCGATGCGGTCGTTCTCATCCGTCCCCGAAAGCACATTGACCCCGCCCTTGCCGTCGATCACCTCCACCCGCTGGTCTTCGCCGTTTTCCATGTCCGCGAAATTCCGCACACGGATCACGTCATCGCCCGTTCCGCCTTCGATCGTGTCTTCGCCCTCACCCCCGTTGAAATTGTCGAACGCTTTATCAGGATCGTCTCCTTCCACATGAAACGTGTCGTTCCCATCACCGCCGTACATGTTGTCCCACCCGCGTCCGCCTTCGATGTAATCTTTTCCGGCATTTCCAAAGATCTCATCGTTGCCGGACATGCCGTAAAGGTGGTCGTCTTTCTCTTCGCCGTTCAGCGTCTCGCCTTTGCTCGTTCCAAAAAGATATTCCCTGTTTTCATAAGCCCCGATACCCGCCGTCCATGCGCTGTACCTGTTTGCATAGGTGCCGTCTTTTTCCTTGAGAGCCAGATCCTCGAAATGGATTGAATTCGTTGCGCCATCCGGTGAATTCTCATGGGGATGCATGTTGTGATAAAGAAACAACGCCCTGTCCTTGATGAACTGCTCGGAATACGTATCCACATCCAGCTCGCCGTTCTGATTCAGATGACTGTAATCAAGTCCCTCTATCGCGTAAGCGTTGAGGTTTAAAAGAGCGTAAATATGGGCGGGATCTGCGGCTTTGCTTTCTATTATTGACGCTCCGACTTCGGGCTTGTTCAGTATGTCGAAACGCAGGCTGCCTTGCGGCGCATCTCGAACTTTTAATTCTGTAAACGTCGCTTTGACGCGATCAAAACCCTTTTCACCTGATATGGCAAAAACAGTGGAAAGATCTCTATAAGTCGTGTTGGAATTAAAATGAGTAATTCCATTATGCTTTCAAGATGGCATTAATCCAAGGCCAATTGGTTAAACTCT
>DYJE01000075.1 GCA_020723285.1 Desulforapulum autotrophicum
CCTAACTCGGACAAGCCGAAACCAAACAGGGCTTGGCTTTTTTCACGTGTTTGATTATACTGCTCCGCAAGTCATTCTAGGAGCAGAACCATGGCAACACAACTCTTGTCCGAAAAATATCGTGAGCAACTCGATGGTGTGTTGAACTGCTATGATCGGATCATTCTCATTGGCAGTTTGCATCCGCTCTGCTATGCCAAGGGAATGACCCATTATCTCTACAAGCACAACATTCGGATTTTCGATTACGCCCAGTTTGCTCAACCGTTGAGCGAACAGATTCGCGAGAATGCCGAACGGTTGGCGCGTGAACACGGCTTGGAGATCGAATACATTCGTAAAAAGAATTTCCGCAAGGAAGATCGCATTCAAGTCATCGAACAGCGCGGAACCCATCCGGGGCTTGTGCATATCTTCAGCGCACTGGAACCGTGTGACACGTATCAACCCTGGCACGATAAGCAGACCCACCACACCTACTTGCGGCGAGACACCGGCAAGTGTTTGCACTACTACTTTTACTTCATTGACCCAGAACTGGGTTTGTGTTACCTGCGCGTTCCGACCTGGTGTCCCTTCCGTTTGCAGTTCTATTTCAATGGGCATGCTTGGTTAGCCGCCCAGTTATGCCAGAAAGGAGTTGCCTTTGAACTGATTGACAACGGCTTTGTCCACATCGCCGATTATGGCGTGGCGAACCAACTCGTGGAGCAATTCAACCTCGTGCAGTTGCACCGTGCGCTGGATGGTTTCGCCCAGCGGTTTTGTCCGGTGATCCAAACGCTGAACCTCTCCTATCAGTGGAGCATTTACCAAGCGGAGTACGCCACCGACTTGGTGTTCAAACGGCAGAGTGACTTGCAAGCGTTCTATCCCCACCTCGTGGAAACCCTGATTCACACGGTCAAACCGACAGACATTGCCACGTTCCTGGGACAGAAGCTGCACGGCAACTATCGCGGCGAAATGGGCACCCGCTTCAACGTCCGGCGCTTGGGCATGCGGATCAAGCACGTCATGGGTCCCGTCGCCCTGAAGCTGTATGACAAGTTCGGTTTGATTTTGCGACTCGAGGTGACGGTCAACGACGTGTCCTTCTTCCAGCAGTATCGGCAGGTGCACCATCGCAATGGTGAAACGGAAACGAAATATGCGCCGATGAAAAAGTCCCTCTACAGTCTGCGGCCGTTAGCCGAGCAGTTGCAAGCCGCCACCCGGCGTTATCTCGAATTCCTCTCAGCAGTTGCCACGCCTGAAGTGGGGGTGCAACGCTTGAACCGCCTGACCGAGACGCAAGTTGAAAAGGAGCATCGCTACAAAGGCTTCAATTTGCTGGCGGAAGCCGATGCCGCCGTGTTGCGTTTGTTGCTCCGTGGCGAGTTTGCGATCAGTGGTCTCACGGCGCGTGCGATTCGTGCCTTGATCCCCGAGAAGACCCGAGGCCAGATTAGTCGTTTACTCAAACGGTTGCGCGTGCATGGATTGCTCAAGAAAGTGGGACGCCGCTACAAATACTACCTGACGGAGTTCGGGCGTGAGGTCGCAACGATGGCATTGAAACTGCGTGAACTCTATGTGATCCCAGCCCTCGCGCACTAACTGCAAAATCTTTGCCTTTTGTACACAGATTTCATTGGATAGGTACTACGCTTTTTC
>DYJE01000025.1 GCA_020723285.1 Desulforapulum autotrophicum
TAACGCCGCATATGGGACTTTTTACGACGCCATCGATGTTGGACGTTCGTTTTTTTTTACCTTCGTCTTTTGCCTTCTATTTGTATTTCTTCATCACTTTGGCAAAACCCGGCAAGGCGTTCACGATGGATTGCTCGTCGCAGCAGTAGGCGATGCGGAAATGGCCGGGGCCGCCGAAGCCGGTTCCGGGAACCACCAGGATCCGTTCGGCCTGGAGTTCGGCCACAAAGGCCACATCGTCGGCGATGGGGCTTTTGGGAAACAGGTAGAACGCGCCGGGCGGCGTTGTGAATGTGTAACCCGCATCGGCAAGCCCTTCGCAGAACAATTTGCGGTTCCGTTCGTAGGGTGTCATGTCCACGGTGACCCCTTGAATCTTTCCAATGACCCGCTGCATCAGGGCCGGGGCGTTGACAAAGCCCAGGGTCCGGTTGGTCAGGGCCATGCCGGAGAGGAGGTCTTTCTTGTACGCCGCCTCAGGATGCACGGCGATGAAGCCGATGCGTTCACCGGGCACCGAAATGTCCTTGGAATAGCTGGTGGCGATGAGGGCTTCCTTGTAACTCGCAAAAATGCTGGGCACGGTGTTTCCGTCGTACACGATTTTCCGGTAGGGTTCGTCGGAGATCAGGTAAATGGTGGTGCCGAACGCTTTTCCCTTTTCCGTGAGAAGCGCACCCAGGGCATCCAGGTCAGTTTTCGGATAGATCTGGCCCGTGGGGTTGTTGGGGGAGTTGATGAGAACGGCTTTTGTTTTTTCTGTGATGGCCGCCGCCATGGCATCGAGATCCAGGTTGAAATCGGGTTTTGTGGAAACGGTTTTAAGCACGCCGCCGTGGTTGTCCACGTAAAAATTGTATTCCACGAAATACGGGGCCGGGCAAAGGACCTCGTCACCGGGATCGAGCAGCGTCTTGAACGTCACGTTGAGGGCTCCCGCCGCTCCGCAGGTCATGATGATCTCGTTTTCCGTCAGGGCCGCGCCCTGCTCGGCGGCGATATAATCGGCCACGGCTTTACGGACAAAGGGATAGCCCACGTTGGGCATGTAGGAGTGGGCACCCTGGGCCGATTCCTCGACAACCGTTTTCAGGGCGGTCCTAAACGCTTCCGGCGGCATGAGGTTGGGGTTCCCCAGACTGAAGTCGTAAACGTTTTCCGCGCCGAACTGGGCTTTCAGCCGGGCACCCTCTTCGAACATCTTGCGGATGAACGAGGCTTTCTCGATGGACGCGCTTATTTTTTTTGCGATGGTCATGGTTCCGTTTCTCCTTGTCGTTTATCGTAAAATTCTCTTCTGAACGTTTCGAACCGGTCCTCTTCAATGGCTTTCCGCATGGTTTCCATCAACGTGCAGTAATAATGGATGTTGTGGATGGTGTTCAGGCGGTAGGCCAGAAGCTCGCTTGCCTTGTACAGGTGCCGGAGATAGGCCCTGGAATAGTTCCGGCAGGTTTCGCAGGTGCAGGTTTCGTCCAGGGGCCGGGTGTCGGTCCGGTGGCAGGCGTTGGCGATGTTGATGTCGCCAAAGGTCGTGAACAGCTTGCCGTTCCTGGCGTTGCGGCTGGGCATCACGCAGTCGAACATGTCCGCCCCCATGGCCGTGAGTTCCACCAGGTCTTCCGGGGTGCCCACGCCCATGATGTACCGGGGCTTGTCCGCAGGAAGATAAGGCAGGGTGTGGTCCGCCAGATCGTACATCAGGTCCTTGGGTTCCCCCACGCTCAGGCCGCCGATGGCGTAACCGGGGAAATCAAGCGTCCCCAGTTCCTCCGCCGAACGGGTTCTCAGCTCTTTGTACATCCCGCCCTGCACAATGCCGAACAACGCGTTTTTACAGCCTGTTTTTTCCAGCCATTCGGTCCTGCACCGGGCCGCCCACCGGGTGGTGAGAGCCAGGGATTTTTCAGCGGCCTCGAAGGTGGACGGGTAGGCCAGACATTCGTCCAGACACATCAGGATGTCCGAATCAAGGCTCTCCTGAACGGTCACCGCCATTTCCGGCGTGAACATGTGCCGGGATCCGTCGATGTGGCTCTGGAAACTCACCCCTTCCTCGGTGGTTTTGGTGAGCTGGGCCAGGGAGAAAAACTGGAAGCCCCCGCTGTCCGTCAGAATGGGACGGTCCCAGTTCATGAACCGGTGAAGCCCCCCGAACAGGTCGATGACCTCGCAGCCGGGCCGCAAGTATAAATGATAGGTATTACCCAGGATGATCTGGGCTCCACAGGTTTTGATATCTTCCACGCTCAGTGCCTTCACCGTGCCCAGGGTGCCCACGGGCATGAACACCGGAGTCTGTATGACGCCGTGAAGGGTTTCGAGAACGCCGCGCCGTGCCCGGCATTCGGTGGATTTTCCAATAAGTTCGAACTTCAAGATGATGCCCTGTCCTTTCATGATCTGTTTGAGTCCGGTGAAAATACCATAAAACTGCCGGAGATGCCAAAGGCAAATTCAAGGGCCGCTGACGCAGAAATTGGTGTGAACAGGATTACACAGCAGTGAGAATATTTAACCATAATTTTTCGTCAAACCACAAAAGGGAAATATCTGGCCGTGTTCTGAATAAACACCATCAAACCAAGCCACAGGCGATTGGGCGGAATCACAGAATATGGCACGCATCATGCAAGTGCGCCAACATTCAAAATAATGAACGGTCGCCACAAGACAAGAACCGTCATGGATTAAACCTTATAACCCATTCAATACAAAGGAGGTGCGAGGGGGGGGAGACACAAACAAGAGAACAAGACACACACGATAGCCTTATCATTTTTGATTATTTTTAGGAGAAATTATGAAAAAGTCAGTGTTAATTTTCAGCGTATTTATAGCCATATTATGCGCTTCGGGCACAGCTTCGGCCGTTCCCACCACATGGACGGACTACATCGATTTTCAGCCGGATATTCTGATTCCGCCCACCCATTATTATTCACACAACATCGCGGACGCCGCATCAGGTTCTTTTGCATCATGGCTGATGGGTGGCAATGACACCATTGACTCATTCAGCCTTCAGGTCGCCATTTATGATGACAACCAGAGCACGGTTTCATCCCACTATGGCGTTACACATTGGGTCGATTTCTGGCTTTTCAGCTTCCCTGTTTATGGCTGGACAACAGTGGTCACACCTGACGGCACTGAAACGGCCATGGTTTCTTTCGGCCTTGAAGATCATTCATTTTCGTTTACTGACGGGTCGCAGACATACACCGGGAATCTGGGCGGAACCATTGATCTGTACCTTGATGGGCGATTGAATGTGAACGTCAGATCCACGGGTGGAGATTTTTATCTTGCATCCTCCCTGCTCACAGTGAACGGAGACAATGGCACAGCACCGGTTCCCGAACCTGCCACCATGCTTCTTCTTGGTTCTGGGTTAGTCGGACTTGTCGGGGCTTCCAGAAAAAGAAAAAAATAATTTTTTTAGGTTTATCCGGGCGGGGTAGAAATACTCCGCCTATTTTTTATTCCTTTCATTAAAAATTAACTCGGTTGAAATTCCGTGAATTGCACCACATCGTTCTTCCCCATGCAGGGCCCGCCTATAACAAAAAAAGAGTGGAATCGTGACGTAATCCGATCAAATTTGCATTCGGCACAAAAAAAATCATCTTGACGCCATACCTTACGATCGGTAGTATTTTGAGAGTTAATGAAAGCCCCGAAAAAAATGACTCCGTGCAAGACTCACGAATCTTGCAGTTCCGGCGAACCCGCCTTGCTGTTTAGGATCCTGACGGGCCGTCTTTTTACATTCTGACAAACATCTGTAAGCAAAGGAGCCACGAGTGCCACATCCAGGGAAGATTTTTTTCACCGCGATCGTTTTCCTCTGCCTCGCCTTTTCAGCCTGTCGGCAGACACCTCAGGTCACGGTGGATGTAACCCTGGCCCACGACAAAGGTAACCTTCCTCTTTTTCAGGAAAACTTTGTCAAACAGGGAGACATGGCCCGGAAAGCCATGGGCGTCGGCATCCGCCCGGTTCCCTCGATCACCCCGGATCTTTACTGGCACCAGATGATGGCCGGTCTGCCCACAAACCAGGCCCCGGAGCTGTTTGTCTGGTGGTCCACCTTCAGGGCCCGGGAACTGGTCGAACATGGATTTGTCACTGATCTTACGGACCTTTGGGACAAATACGCCGCCGATTACGCGCCGGAAATCCGGGAGGCGTTCACCGTCAAGGGACGTGCTTACGGTTTCCCCTATGTGATCGAATACTGGCCTGTCTGGTACAACAAGCGGATATTCAAGCGACTGGGCCTGAAGACCCCGTCCACATGGACGGAGTTTATCGCCGTCTGCGAGGCCTTGAAAAAATCAGGCGTAAAACCGATTCTCTGTTCCCTCCAGAATAACTGGCCGGCCTTTATCTGGTTCGAGGAAATGGTCATCGGGGAAGACCCGGAACTTTACAAAGGTTTGTGCCTGGGCAAAGTGAAATACACGGACCCCAGAATCGTCAAAGCCTGCCGGGTCTGGAAGACGATGATCGCCAAGGGGTATTTCACCGATCCCTCGGTCAATATGCTGACCAATGCCGGACATCTGTGGAACAACGAAACCTGCGGCATGACCTTGTGCGGAAGCTGGTATTATTCGACGGTTCTTGTGGCTCAGGGGGTCAAGGAAAGCGATATCGGCTGGTTCATCCTGCCGTCCCACAACCCCGAGGCAGGCTTGAACATCGTGTTTGAAGTGGGGCCGATATTTACCGCGAAGAACGCCCCCAACGCCCGCGCAGCCCGGAATCTGGCCGACTGGTGGATGAGCCCTGAAGGCAACGCCAGTTTTGCCACCGTTCATCAGAGCTGCCCGGCCAACCGGAACGCCGACATCAGCCACCTTCCCGAAATCAAGCGGAACCTGCTCGAACAGATCGAGACGGGCCACTACAGGCGTCTCAACCGCTACTGGGAAGCCACCCCCGCATCGATCAGCGGAGAGGCGGTGATCAAACTCGGTGAATTTATTTTAAACCCCGAAAGCCTGGAACGGGTTCTTGCCGACATCGAAGGGATCGCAAAGGCGCATTGGGCCGGAGAGCGGCCATGAAACTCCGAACCCGGTTCATCATCGTCATCACTTCCGTGATCACGGGACTTATGGCCATATCGGGTTTGACGTTTTTTTTGATTGTAAGCATCAACCATCTGAATCAGGCCGACGCCATCTGCAACAGCACGGTCATGACCCTCAAGCAGCTTCAGCTTTCCACGGCCCAGCTTCTGAACACCCAGGAGCTGGACAACGCCTTCAGGAAATGGAAGTATGTCTACAGCGCCTTTGAAAAAGAGCTGGAGCGTTTGAATACAAGCTCTCATATCCACCATTTCCTGGCTGACCGGGACAAGGAAGCCACCATCCATGCCATGAACACGTTCTGGGCATTTACCCAGGAAAAAACGGTCCGTGTCGAACGGGATCTCCGGAAAATCCTGGACCGGCCCAATCCTTCAAGGGACGGCCTGATCTATCAGTACGCCGACACCCACGATCACGAACTTCTGGCAATCCGGAACACCATCGACAGCGCCCTGCTTTTTCTGGAAGCGGAATTTGAAGTCAGACTCACCCGTCTGATCACCATCGTCGAGGAGGAAAAAGCCAGGCGGATCGGTCGGCTGACACTCCAGGTTTCATGCATCGGCCTGGTGATCTCCGTGATCGTGTCCACGATCCTTGTCACTTTCCTGAACCGGCTGAGGACCTATCTGGGTGAACTTCACCATGCCATGAATATCATCGGTCAGGGCAATTTTTCACGGAAGCTCCTGATTCCCGGCGACGACGAACTGAGCCTCATCGCCAGCGCCATCAACACCACCACCGATGCCCTTTCGGACATGCACGAACAGTTGAGGCAGCGTGTGGCCGAGATCTCTCTGGCCAAGGAAAAAGCCGAAGCCGCCAGCCGGGCAAAAAGCGTGTTTCTGGCCAACATGAGCCATGAAATCCGGACCCCCCTGAACGCAGTCATCGGGTTCAGTGAACTGTTGGCCGCCCAGGTCTCGGACAAAAAACAGAAAAGCTGGCTCACCGCGATCCGGACATCGGGAAAAAGCCTGCTGATCCTCATCAACGACATCCTTGATCTATCCAAAATCGAGGCGGACAAACTTCACATCCAGGTCGGACCGTGCAGTGTCAGGAGTATCGTTCATGACATGGAGAAAGTGTTTTCCATCCAGGCTGCCGGAAAAAAGGTCCGTTTTTTCATTCATATGGACGACAGCCTGCCTGAGGTCCTTCTGCTGGATGGGATCCGGCTCCGCCAGGTGCTGCTCAACATCGTGGGCAACGCCGTCAAGTTTACGGCGGAAGGGCATGTACTCGTTTCGGTGCACTGGGTGGAACGGCCCGGACTGTATGGAAAAGCTCTTCATCTGTCCGTCGAAGACACGGGAATCGGTATTCCCGAAAAGGATATTCACAGGATTTTCGAGGCCTTTGAACAGCGCACGGGCCAGGACAGCAGCGTTTACGGCGGAACCGGACTGGGCCTGGCCATCTCCCGGCGGCTGGTGGAGATGATGAACGGATCGATCTGGGTTGAGAGCCACGTGAACCAGGGAAGCACCTTTCATATCCTGATCCGTGACGTTGAAATCTCATCCGGGGCAGTGCCACGCCCAGTGGAACCCTCTGCCCGCCACATACGGTTTGAGACCGGAACGGTGCTTGTGGTCGACGACATGGATTCCCAGAGAAGCCTGCTGGGTTCATGGCTCAGTCAGATCAACCTGACAGCTGTCATGGCCAGGGACGGGCGCGACGCTCTGGACCAGGCAAGGGCTCTTACACCGGACCTGATTTTGATGGACATACGCATGCCGGGAATGGACGGGCTCACTGCGGCGAAGCGTCTGAAAGAAGAACCTGTGACCCGCCATATCCCCATTGTGGCCGTCACCGCCTCATCCCCCGGTGAAAACGCCAGAACCATCACGGACAGCAGTTTTGACGACTATCTGTTCAAACCCATTGATATTGACAGGTTTCTGGCCGTTCTGGCCCGGCACCTCAAAATAGGGCCGGAGACCTCCATGACCGGTGGATCGGCCGAAGACCTTACGCCCCAGGCCCGGATCATTCTTCCCGGCGTGAGCCGGATTCTGGAAAACGAATTTACGGAGCGCTGGGGCCGTTTTCGCCACCAGCCGCCCATGGACACGGTGAGGGCCTTTGGTGAAGAGATCCGGGACCTGGGTCTCGACCATGGCATCGGAATGCTGTCCACATACGGAGAGGATCTGATCACCCACGTGGACGCCTTTGACGTCGCCCAGATGCAGGCGACCATCGACGCCTTTCCGGGACTTGTCCAAACCCTAAAAAATCTTGCAGGAGAACACCATGTCGACTGAAAACGCCCCTTCATCTTTTTCCATTCTCATCGTCGACGATGAACCCAAAAACATCCAGCTTCTGGGCAGTCTGCTCCGGGAAGAAGGATATCTGGTGGAATTCGCCCTGGACGGAACCAAGGCCTTGAACTGGCTCGATGCCAAGCCCTTCGACCTGGTGCTTCTGGACATCATGATGCCGGGCATGGACGGTTACGAAGTCTGCCGCCGCATCAAGGAAAACCGGGGCACCAGCCATCTTCCGGTGATCTTTCTGACGGCGAAAACCGAAACCGATGATATCGTCCGGGGGTTCGAGGTGGGCGGGGCGGATTACGTCACCAAGCCCTTCAAATCACCCGAACTTCTGGCCCGTGTCAAAGTCCGGGTGGAAATGAAGCTTCTGCGCGGACTGATTCCCATCTGCGCCAAATGCAAGTCGGTCCGCGATGACGAAGGCAGCTGGGAACGGATCGAATCTTACATCCAGACCCGGTCCCAGGCCCTTTTCACCCACAGTCTGTGCCCCCGGTGCTCCGATGCCATGTACGGGCACGAACCCTGGTACAAACCGTTTAACGGGAAATGACGGACCCCGTGAGAAACCTCAAGTCACGATCTGTCACAATGCAACACTTAAGGATGACATCATGAATCAAAGAACACGGAACATGCTGATCGTTTGGGCGCTGATCATCGCCACGGTCTATGTGGGAAATTCCCTTTACAGCCATCTGTTCCTGACATCGGACAGCCCGCGGGCCGTTTCACCCAGAGGTGATCTGGCGGTGTACGAACGGTCGACCATGGAGATTTTCGACACGGCGGCCCCTTCGGTGGTGTACATCTTCACCGAAACCTCGGTGCGTGGCTTTTTCGGCACGGAAAGGACTCAACAGGGAACCGGATCGGGTTTCCTTTGGGACAAGGCCGGGCATGTGGTGACCAATTTCCATGTGATTGCCAACTCCCGGCGCATCCAGGTAAAACTGGATTCGGGCAGCGTGGTGGACGCCTCGTTCGTGGGGGCTTCGCCGGAGCATGATCTGGCGGTGATCCGGCTTCGAAACCTTCCGTCCAGAATCATGCCCATTCCCGTCGGCACATCGGCGGATCTCCGGGTGGGCCAGTCCGCCTTCGCCATCGGCAACCCGTTCGGTTTTGACCGGACGCTCACCTCGGGCATCATCAGTGCCGTGAACCGGCGTCTGCCCACCTCCACGGGCAGGGACATGGTGGGCCTGATCCAGACCGACGCCGCCATCAATCCCGGCAATTCCGGCGGTCCCCTTCTGGACTCCGCGGGGCGGCTGATCGGCGTGAACACGGCCATCATTTCCGAATCGGGCAGCAGCGCGGGCATCGGTTTCGCCGTTCCCGTGGACACGGTGAACACCATCGTCCCCGTCCTGATCCGGGATGGCAAGGTTCCCCGTCCCGGCATCGGCATTTCTGCCCTGCCTGACGAGGACGCCGCCCGGCTGGGGATTCCCGGCATCGTCATCGCCAAGGTCCTGCCCGGCTCCGAAGCAGACAAGGCCGGACTTTCAGGCATCGACTACCGCAACCAGACCCTGGGCGATGTGATCGTCGAAGTGGAAGGCCGTTCCGTGGCCGACATGGCCGAGTTTCTCCGGCTCATCCAGGACAAGGCCGTCGGCGACAGCCTCACCCTCACCGTGGAACGCGACGGGGTCCGGCGTGAAGTGAAGGTTCTGGTGATGGATATTTCATGATCGCAGGATGTTGAATCCATTCCTCCCCGTTGACAAAAGCAGAGGAAAGGACCATATTTTCTAAAAATAATCGGGATGTTGACACGAGGTCGCTATGCGAATCATCGGAAAAAGGAAGGAACCCGTTCCAACAGGTAAACCCACCGCAGAGAATCTTATCCGTGGTGCAAAGATGAATGAAGAAATGCAGAAACTGCCAACTGGCAATACAACCTTTATTCCACGGGGAAAGGTATACCGGTTCAAAACAATGGATGAAGCCAACCGGTTTCAGGAACAGTGCCTGGTTGAAGGTGTTGCACGACAAAGGGTATCAGCCCGGAAAGGGGAATAACTTTTGGATGAATCTTACAGCAGACCGGCGACGATAGCGGACCTGTTAAACCTGGTCAGGTCTTTGAACGCCAGCCATGCACAATACATACTCATTGGCGGATATGCCTTGTACGCGCATGGAATTCACAGAGCAACCGAAGATATTGACATCCTGGTTCCATAATAGAAGGCCTGCTTCTCACGAAACAAAGTATGCGTGAAAAAGATGCCATGGACCGCAAATTGCTCGAAATGATCTTGAAACGGATAAACGGAAGTTGATGAAAATTTTCGCCGCCGCGAAAAGTCTCCTGTTTTTTATCGCCGTTCGTGATAAAATGCCTGTCTATATCGATATCCCATCATCAGGTGGCCCATGGAACGGATCGGTCCGTATAAAATATCCCATCTCATCGAGGAAGGCGGCGTGGCCGCGGTTTACCGGGGAGTCCAGGAATCCCTGGACCGCCCGGTGGCGGTCAAGGTGCTTCAGCACCGTTTTTCCGGCGACAGCCGCATCGTGGATTACTTCAACCGCGAATCCCTGATCATCGCACGACTCAACCATCCCAACATCATTCACGTCATCGACCGTGGCCTCACCGAGGACGGCAGGCCCTATTTCGTCATGGAATACATCGACGGAACCCATGTGGCCCGTCTGATCATGGAAGGTGCCCTGACCTTCGCGAAAAAACTGGATATCCTGATCCAGACCTGCAAGGCCCTGGCCTACGCCCACAAAAACGGCGTGATCCACCGGGACATCAAACCGGCCAACATCCTGGTGGACCACGACGGCCATGTCCATGTGGCGGATTTCGGCATCGCCCGCTTTTACGAAAGTGACGGGGACGGAACATCGGAAAACCGGGCCGAACGTCTGGGAACCCCGTCCTACATGTCTCCGGAACAGCTGAAGGATTCCCGGTCTGTCTGTTTCGCCAGTGACATCTACAGTCTGGGCGTGGTGATGGCTGAAATGGTCACGGGAAAGCGTTTCCCGAAGAATCACGACCTGCCTTCGCCCCTTTCCCCGGACGTGCCTGAAGAGCTTGAGCAGATGATCCTCCAGTGCGTGGCCCCGTTGCCTGAAAACAGGCCAGCCTCGGTGGAGCTCATCAAGACCCGCTTGTTCATGCTGTCCCAGGGAGCCCATATCGGAGCGGAACGTCGGCGGCAGGCCATGGGCGGGGTTCCGGCCATGAACGACATTTTTACCGTTCTCGATATCCTTCGCGAAACGGACAGCGGGGCCACCTACCTTGTGCGCCACAAGCAGAAAGACCAGCTCCTGGTGGCCCGAACGTTCAAGGCCATGGCCAGCGGCATCAAAGCCGCCGGGCTTCTCATGAATCTCAGGCACGATCATGTGGCGGCCATTCAGGGCGTATCGGGCAATACGGCCAGCCATATCGTCGTGATGGAATATCTGCCCGGCGGAAACCTGGCAGACCGGATGGTCATGCCTCTCGCATTTCAGGAGGCGGTCCGGATCATGGAGGCGGTGTGCCAGGCCCTTCAGTTTGCCCACGCCCACCGTATCACCCACGGCAACCTGAAGCCGTCGAACGTTCTTTTCACCCAGACCGATGATGTGAAAATCACGGATTTCCGGATGAACGACACCCGTGACGACACCGGTTCAGGTGATTTCAACGCAAGGGTCAGGAATGACATCCGGTCCTGCGGCAACCTGCTCTACGCCATGATCATGGGCGCGGATCCTGTTTTCGATGAAAACACCCCGTCCACGGAAAAAAACCTGAAAACACTTCCCCGGCCGGTCCGGAATCTGGTCCTTCGCCTTCTTTCCGGCAGCGACGACACGCGGTTCGTGTCCATGAAAGAAGCTGTTGCGGAGATCCTCCACATCCAGGGAGACGAGATCCTTTCGGACAAAACGGTGATGGATCTTGAAAGACCCCGCTCAAAAAAATCCGGGACACACTGCGGCTGTGTGTTCGGCAGCCGGAAATTCTGGCAGATCGCCGGGATGGCCGTTTCAGCCATGGTTCTCATTGTGATGGTTCTGGTGTTTCTCGCCTGATGTGGCTTCTTCGGGGCCGATTTACAAAAAACACTGAAATAATGGGCTGTTACAAAAGTTTTACGATCATTGAAGCCGCCTTTCTCACCCATGCCCTTTTTGTTTTCACAGACGATAAAAATCAACGTTAACAGTGGATTCCGACGTTTCAATGCATGAACACGACGTGGGTGCGCTGCATCCGTGGTCAGCTCCCAGGCAACAACGTTTCCCGCGTGTTTTATAAAGCGTTGACGCCTTACGGCATATCCTGTTTAGTGGCCTTTCGTCCGGCCATCCCGATCATGTAAAACAACACGAGAACAAAACGAGGACGTTTCATGGGAAAAAGATACTACATCGTTTACAATCCGGTGACCTATAACCTGATGGACAGCCTGGGGGCGTGCAAGACACCCCTTGAGCTTCTGGGGTATATCTCAGGCCGGGATCCCAGGGATCTATCCGCCGACAACTATCTGGATTACCTGGATTTCGACCCTCGCAAAGAAAAGATGGGCATGGTGGAAACCTTCGCCATCGAAAGTTACGCCATCATCTACATCGGCAATCAGGTGGCCCGGCAGGACCCCGGCGGACGGGTGATCCTGTCCGACGGCCTCCGGAACAGAATCCGGGACCTGATCATGGAAAACGGGCGACCGGAAGCTGTGTTCATCTCATCCATGAGTTCCAATTTCCCCACGGCCGTGTGCACGGCCATCGCCCTGAATGTCGCGAAAATCCCCGTCATCATCGGCGGTATCCATGTATCCACCAGCGGACAGGACGTGGACCTTTTCATCCGTAAGTATGTGCCCCATCCCGAGCTGGTGAGTTATGTCCGGGGCGGCGGCGACGCGGACGTTCTGGGCCGGGTGATGCGGGACCTGAAAAAAGGGGCGTTCCAATCCTCGTACACCGGGTACAGCATGATCGAGGACGGGGTCTGGGGTCGTCCCAATGTGGAATACATGCCGCCCATGAAGCTGAACTTCCTTCGCCGTTTTCCCGTGGTGGGCAACCTGATGGCGGAGAAAATACGGATCAACCCGACGGCACCTTATCTGGGCTGCCCCCATTCCTGCAGTTTCTGCTCCATATCAAGTCTGCCCAAGGATATCCGTCGTTTCACGTTGAGAACCGCCGACGATTTTGTGAACGAGATCGTGAACTTCCAGAAAGACGGGCTGAACCTCAAAAGCCGTTTGTTCTTCTTTCTCCCGGACAACATCATCCTGGGCGGCAAGCGCCTTGAGGAGATGCTGGACCGGATCATCGAGCGGAAACCCAGAATCAACTACACGGTCCAGATCTCCATCGAAGTGGCGGACAACGACCGGCTCTTGCGGAAACTCCGGCTTTCCGGGGCCTCCCATTTCTTCATCGGTTTCGAATCCCTGGACATCCGGAACCTCCGGGCCGTGGGAAAAAGCGTGGTGAAAGACATCGAGCGGAGCGGAAAAACCGTCCGCGAGTATTATTCGGAACGGATCCGTAAAATCCAGCGCCACGGCATCGTCATCCACGGGGCCTTCATCCTCGGCCTGCCTTACGATTACTTCAACTCCATATACGACAACACCGGCCACGAATATGGCTTGTTCTGCGTTGAACACCACATCGGCATCCAGGCCACACCCCTGTCCGATCTTCCCGGCTCCCGTGATTTCGTGGAAAGCCAGGACATCGGCCGATATCTGTTCGCGGCCAACGGCACCATGGACTACCTGATCAGCCTGGTGGTCTGCGACCTCACCGAGGGGAACCGTATTCCCGGTGATCATCTGAAAAACAGCGCCCTCGTGGTCCTCCACATGGCCTACGAGGCCATCAACCATGTGGGACAGGCCCGGAGCGCCTTCCGAAGCGCCTTCTACATGATGTGGAAAAGTTTCCTTTACCCCACCTTGAACGGCCGGACCTCGTTCCTGGGCCGGATCAACGACACCTTCGTGGGATTCGCCGTGCCGCTCATTGTCAGCCAGTACAAGGACCATGCCGAAAAAGTGCTGTCATCCCACAGTGAAATCCGGGGCTCCATCGAGCGCCTGTACGATCTTGAAAAAGATCCCGGCATCAAACGGCAGTTCACGAACTATGTAAAAGGGTTTGTCAAACGGAGCGTGACCCCAAAAACAGATCGCCGGTGACAATGAGTGTGTCGGGCATAAATCTGTTCCGATTCACGCGGTGTCATGCTGGAGGCGGGTTTTCATCGCCGGACTTATGCAGAATGTTTCTCAGGGTTGTGGCAATGGAATGGCGTGAGACAGGCTTCATCAGGAGAGCCCGGATTCCTTTGGACTCGATATGCTGCCGCGTGATGTTCCGCCCGTGACCGGTGCAGAGAACGATGGGGATATCGGGCCGCATGGCCAGTATCTTCTCAGAAAGCTCGATCCCGTTCATTTTCGGCATGTTGTAATCGGTAACCACCGCATCGAATTCCCGGACATGATCAGAAAAATACCCCAGCGCTTCTGCGCTGTCCGCAAAGCTTTTTACTGAATATCCAAGAGCCTCCAAAGATTTGGCCATGATGTGGGCCAAGGCGCTTTCGTCGTCAACAACCAGAATGGACTCGGATCCGGGGGGAAGTTTTGCGGATTCAAACGGTTCTGCCGACAGGTCTCCACGGAAAACCGGAAGAAAAATCACAAAGGTGGTCCCTTTGCCGGGTGAACTGGTGACCTGTATAAAGCCATGGTACTGCTTCACGATGCCGTGCACCACGGAAAGGCCCATTCCCGTGCCGCCGTCCGGTGTCTTGGTGGTGAAAAAGGGGTCAAAAATCTTTTCCATGACATCCGGTGTCATGCCTGATCCGTTGTCGCTGACGGACAACGCCACATATTTTCCGGGAACCGGGGGCTCTGAAGTCCGGTCCAGGTCCTGTCCGATCATTCTGTTCTCGACCCTTACCGCGATGATCCCTTTTTCTTCATCCATGGCCTGGTAGGCGTTGGTGCAGAGATTCATCACGATCCGGTGAAGCTGGCTTTCGTCGGCTTCGATCAGGGAATCGCTTTCGATAGTCTGTATGATTTCGATACCGGCGGGAAGGGTGGCGCGGATCAGTTTCAGGGCCTCGGTGACGACCTGGCTCAGTTTGACAGGCCCGACGTCCTGCTCTGTCTGGCTGCTGAACGTCAGGATCTGCCGGACAAGATCTGCGGCGCGCTTTCCGGCTTTCAGAATGGCTGACACATGGGCGTGTGCTCCGGATCCGCTTTCCAGCGATTGCAGGATCAGTTCGGAATACCCGATCACGGCTGAAAGAATGTTGTTGAAGTCGTGGGCAATTCCTCCGGCAAGGATTCCGATGGCTTCCAGCTTCTGCTTTCTGTTCAGCTCCTTTTCCATCATGATCCGGGTTTTTTCCGAAACGATTTTTTCCTGAATTTCCTTGTTCAGGGCGGCGTTGGTTTCCAAGAGTTCCCGGGTTCTTTCCCTGACACGCCGATCCAGATCCCGGTTGACTGCCGCAAGTTCGTTCCTGGCCTGTTCCAGCCGGTAATTCGAAAGAAAACGGTTCCGGCTGTTGATTTCAATGGAGTACCCGGCCAGCATGCAAAGAATGTTGGCCGAAACAAAAAAGAAATTGTTGCTGACCAGGATGGTGACGGGAGTCTTGACAAACCCCACCGCCCCGATTTCATAGCATAAAAAAATCAGCCAGGAGCAGGCCACCGCCCACAGAAACCGCATGCGTATGAATGTGTAAATGGTGATGAACACGAGAATGATACCCGCGTAATAGGAGTATGTCGCCGGAGGATCGGCGAGAACCACCATGAGCACGATTCCCAGTCCGCCCACAAGGCACATGAAAAACAGGCAGTGCTGGTTGTACCTGATGAAGCCCGGACGGAAGGAGAACCAGTAAACCCCTAATACCACCGGGCAGATCACACCGAAACGTATCAGCCAGAAAACAGCTTTGTGGTTGGGAACGACGATGGCGTCGAGAACCGAAAACAACAGGTAAAAACTTAAACCCACGAGCATGGCGATCCGCACACGCGTCAGAGAGCTTCTGGCGTGGTGTTCGATGTACAGGGGTTCCAGGTGCTTCCATTCCCCTGTATAGGCCAGCGAGAAAAGATTGTACGGGATGTGTGCTTTTTGATCGCTCAATCGATACCCCTGGGTAAGACAGCTTAGGATAACCTGTCATCGGACAGACGGTGAAAACGTATGCATTTTGAATCATCAGAATAGGTTGAGAGCCGTTGTTTTGTCAACACAACAATGATATTGGACTTAAGGTTAAAGTGCATGCAGATAAAATGGATTGCAAAACATTGCAATCATGGTTTGACGTGGATCTGACCAATGACAGAACCCAGAAAATTGATTTAAAACACTAGGGAGGCAGCGTGTCCACACCGGAGCATTTCAATACGATATTTGCTGACAAATTACCCGGTTATCTCGGAATTGTCGTCACATTCATGGGGAGTTACGAAGTCAGGGCGGAAATGGAAGTCAATCCGGCAAACATAGCGCCCAATGGTTTTCTGTTTGCCGGAAGCGTGGTCACCCTTGCGGATACCCTTTGCGGTGACGGCTGCATTTCCAGTCTGCCGGAGGGTGCTTCGGGCTTTACCACCATCGAGCTCAAGTCCAATCACCTGGGAACGGCCCGTGAAGGGACCATCGACTGTGTCGCCAAAGCGGTTCATGTGGGAAGAACCACCCAGGTCTGGGACGCCGTGGTCTCCCACCGGCAAACCGGTAAAACCATTGCATTGTTCCGGTGCACTCAGATGATTCTTTATCCGTAGACATGTGATATTTGGAAGGGGTTGCCATGGGTAACGGGTTCCCGGCTTAATGGCGATCATTGATTGCAGGTAAACCTTATGCCGGAGTCTCAACCATGAAAATTGTCCACATCTTTGGAATGATCCTCGTCATCGCAACCACAGGTCTTCTGTCGCTTTTATTCCTGAGCGGTTTCTTCCATACCGTAGAGATTGCGGAAAAAGAGGCCGGGCCCTATCTTCTTGTCTATGCCACCCATACCGGCGATTACAAGGAAACGGGAAAAATCATGGACGACGTCTACCAGACCCTCAAGGACAAGCACCATGTGGAAACAACACGGGGATTCGGCCTTTTTTTCGACAACCCCACCGAGGTTCCCGTGGAAAAACTGCGGAGCATCGCCGGTTGCATCGTCGACGGGAAGACTGAAAAAGAGGTGACGGATCTCAAATCCGGATACAGGGTCCGTGAATTTCCGGCGTCATCAGCGGTGGTGGCCGAGTTCCCGTATAAAAACAGATTCTCCATTATCCTGGGCATCATGAAAGTTTACCCCAGGCTCGCTTTATACATCAAAGATCACAGCCATCCCCAGACCCCGATCATGGAGCTGTACGATCAGCCCGCTGAAACCATCCGCTACATCGCCCCTGTCAGCATGCGGAAAGATGAGTTTGAATCGTTTCTGAGGCCCTGACTTGTGATAAATTTCGCTGTTTCAAGAGATTATGTTTCAGTGAACAAAGGCATTCAATCCGGTTTCCGGCCCGTGGCCAGAAACATAGGATAAGGTTTGATACCGCCGTTTTTCCCTGGTTTTTCAACCACATGGGCATCTTCGACGGTGCAGTGGACAAATCCCGCCTTTTCAAAGGCCGACACCACATCGCCACGTTTGAAACCCGTATGGTACACACCGGGCATGTCGCCGTGAAATGATCCGTCTTCAAGATCCAGGTCGGTGATGGCCAGGATTCCTCCAGGCTTCAGGGCGTCCTGAATTTTCTTCAGAAGAGCGTCACTGTTTTCCACATGATGGAGTGTCATGTTGCTGAAGATGAGATGATAAGGGCCGCCGGGGATGTCCGCCTTGTCCACATCGGCGTTGATGAATGAAAGGTTGGACAAACCCAGGTCCGCGCTTTTCCTCTGAAGCTCCGTCAGCATATTGGCCGAACTGTCAAGTGCCGTGAGACGACCCAGGGAGGGAGCCATCAAAATGGTGACAAGACCGGTTCCACAGCCGAATTCCAGGGCGTCCATGGAGGCTTCCGGATTGATCCGTTCGGCCATTTTTTGCGCCACGGCCCTGGCCATCCGGACCCGCACCGGATTTTCATCCCAGGTCGCGGCAAGGCGATCAAAACGGTTGTCTGGTTGTTCAGGGGATTGGGAGCTGTCTGTCATGAAAAGGTAGCCTCCGTTGAATCGAAAGGGTGAATGCCAAAGCCTACCGGATGCCGAACAACCGGATGATGCCCACGCTCAGGTCCGGGATATAGGTGATCAGGCCGAGACAGACCAGAAGCACAAGGATGAACGGGACAGACACCCTGAATAGATGGGCGATGGACCGCTCAAACCGGAGGGATGCGATAAAAAGGTTCAGCCCCACTGGCGGTGTGAGATACCCGATTTCCATGTTGGTAAGAAAAATGATGCCCAGGTGCACCGGGTCCACGCCGTAGTGGGTGGCAAGGGGCATGATGAGAGGCACCACGACGAACATGGCGGAGTAGATGTCCAGAAGGCATCCCACAATAAGAAGAAAAATGTTGAGAAGGACAAGAAAGGCCCATCGGGTCGTGATGAACTGCTGGATGAACGACAGGATCGTCATGGGGATTTCCGCATCGATCATGTAGTTGGACAGGCTGTAGGCCGAACCCATGATGATCAGCATGCCGCCGGTGAGGGTGATGCTCCGGTTCATCACCGACGCCATCTGCCGAAGTGGAATGTCCTTGTAGACAAACACTTCGATGATAAATGCGTAGGTAACGGTGAGGGTGGCCACTTCTCCCAGGGTCACGAAACCTGTAAATAGTCCTCCGACGATGATGACCGGGATGGCGATCTCCCATTTGGCGACCCAGGCCGCCTCAAGGATAGCGGCCAACGATGTCCGTGAAGGTTTGATGCCTTCCTTCAGAGCCACGGTCCCGCTGAACACCGCAAGGACCCCAATGAGAAGGATGCCGGGAACGAGGCCTGCTGCGAAAACCTGTTTGACGCTGGCCTGGGACACCACGGCGTACATGATAAGCGGCAGGCTGGGAACGAACAGGAGACCCAGGCTGCCGGAGGTGGTCAGAAGCCCCAGTGAAAAGTTTTCAGGGTAGTTTTCCTTTAAAAGCGCCGGGAGTAGAAGGCCTCCCAGGGCCACGATGGTGACGCCCGAAGCTCCCGTGAACGCCGTGAAGAACGTGCAGCAGACCAGGGCCACGATGGCGAGTCCACCGGGAACGAAGCCCAGGATGGCCCGCGACAGGTTCACCAGACGGGTCGAGGCGTTGCTTTCCGCCAGAATGTAACCGGCCAGGGTGAAAAGGGGAATGGTGTATAAAAGGGGGTTGTTGGCGAAATTGTTGTAAACGTCCACCGTGATGGCCGAAAGGCTGATGTCCGTGGCCAGAAATCCCGCAATGGCGAAGGCGGAAAGAAAAACGAAAATCGGAGCTCCGAGAAAGGCCATGACGGTGATGAGAATGACGAAGAACAGAATCATGGTCAGGGCTTCTCCTTGTTACGGAACGCGGCGATGCCCGACAGGGCCAGATGGATGCTGATGATCAGGTAGCCCAAAGGGATGATGGACTGGGCGATCCACACCGGCATGTCGAACATGGACAGGGTGATGCCGCCGGTGTACTCTTCCCTGACGAAGATGAAGGCCCCGTAACTGAGGATGAGGCATATGGCGGTCGAAAAAACCGCCACCACGAAATCCACGATCCGGTTGATACGGGGAGAAAAAAACCGGGCCATGACATCGATCCGGATGTGCCTGTTTTCGCGTGCCGCGATGCCTGCGCCGAAAAAAACCACCCAGAGCACCAGATGCCGGACCAGATCGTCTCCAAAGGCAAGGCCGCTCTGGAAAAAATTCCGGAGGATGATCTGGGCCAGGACCACGCCAATCATCGTGGTCAGGCAGATCGCCGCCAGGATGATATCCATTTTTTTGAGGATCTGGAACCCTGTGACCGGCTTTTCCGCAAGACTGTTCTTGCATACCGGGCAAATCCTGTCGTCTTTACCGACCGGGGTGGAGCATGATGGGCAGGTGGTCACGTCGCCTAAATCCTCGTTAGCGTTTGTTTGCGGAGGTTTTGGATTTCCCCCCGGGATTTTTCTTTCTGTATTCCTCGACCAGGGCGAGGGTTTTGTTCATCAGCTCCCGTGAGTATAGCACACCGATCTGGTCTTCACGGGCCTTGAATCCAGCATCCACAAGGAATTTGAATTTTTCAGGATCTTTTTTGGGGTCCATGTGGACGATTTTGATGCCTTCCTTCTGAAGCAGCTTCATGCTCTCGTGATTGGCTTCCGTCAGGTCGTCTTTCTGCCTGTCACAGTATTTATTGGCGATTTTCAGAATTTTGTCCTGGCTCTGGGGCGTGATCTGCTCCCAGGCTTTTTTGGACACGATGTTCGCGCCCACAATGTTGACCAGGGGATAGTCGGACATGTATTTGAACTTGGTGTACCAGCGGAAGGCGATGGCTCCGAACGGGGTCATGGCCGCGGAATCGATGAGGTTGGTGGACACCGAGGTCATCACGTCGTTGACGGACAGCGGCACGGGCTGAATTCCCATGCCTTTGAAAAACGACTGGGCCAGACTGTCCTCGCCGGGAACCCAGCAGCGGAACTTCTTCATGGTGGCGAGGGACGTGGCCGGTTCCTTGGAAAACAGGTACGTGAAGCCGATGTCGATGAAACTGCCCAGAATCACGTAGCCCCGTTTGTCGAAATACTCGAACATGGTGGCTTCCATCTTGTCCCGGACGTAACGGACTTCATCGTCGTTGGCAAAGATGTAGGGCATTTCCGTGACGCGGACTTCCGGAACGATGTGGCCCAGGCTGTAGCCCGAGAAAAAACCGCCGTGCAGCTGGCCCAGGCGGATTTTCCGGAAGATGTTGTTGTCATCGCCCTGAACACCGCCCCAGTAGATTTTAAACATCACCTCGTTGTTGGTCGCTTCCCGGACATCGTGGTTGAGATCCTCCATGCGCCGGGTGATGGCGTGTCCCTTGGGGGCCACCGTGGCCATCTTGAGGATGAATTTGGGCGTTCCTTCGGCGGAGGCCGAACCTGACGTAAAGGCAAGAATGGCCGTTAAAAAAGCGGCCGTTAAGGTTTTCTTCAATGACATCATCGTCTCATTTCAGCTGGTTGGGTGTTTGTGGGTATCAGAACTGACTGTCCACATCCTTGAGATACTTCCAGGCCCTCATTTTGCACAGATTCGTCACGGCGCAATGGCTGGGGAGGATGTCTTCCGGCGTTTCACGGATGTGGGTGAGCAGTTTCACGTATAGATCCTTGTCCTGCTGTCTCACCGCGTAGAACTGGGCGTAAAGCAGGTAGTGCATCATAAATTTGCTTTCAGAAATTTCAATGGCCTTTTCAAAATGGGCTTTGGCTTTGACGGGGTCTCCACCCGAGGCGTCGGGCTGGGCCGCGTAGTAGCAGCCCATGATGGTGTGGGGTGTTCCGAAAAAGTAGGTTTCATCCAGTTCCAGAAGGCGCCTGGCCAGGGCTTCGGCTCTGGGAATTTCCACATAGGTCCTCAAGTCGCCCAGATTGACACGGATATAGTTCAGCCAAGAGAGGGTGGTCCAGAACAGGGGGGCAATATCCCCTTTCTTGATTTTTTTGACCTTGGCCTCAAATTCCTCGATGGGCAGTTCGAGGTATTCTGCGTATTTTTTCCCGAACAGCGCCCTTAAACCGTAATCACGGCCTTTGAGGTACATGCCCCTGGCGCGGACCAGGTCTCCCAGTTCCACAAAAGCGAAGGCATAGGCAAAATAGGCGTTGGCGGCGTGGGTCAGGTATCGTGTGTTGTTGGGAGACGAATCGATGAGCCCGCTCAATCCCGCCAGGGTGAAGGGCATACTGTCCTTGATGATGGCGATGTCGCAGTTGGCATTGAACGAATCTTTCATCTGGTCCACGATGGGCGACCCGAGATCGACGGCGAGCCGCCTGTACAGTGAACAGCCCGAAAACGACGCAGTGATAAGGACGGCGGCTAACAGGGGTACGATGGGAAGACGGAAAAACCGGTTCATGTTCAACTCCCGCAACGGAAAAATCAGCAGGTCAACGGTCGTCCCCCCGACGGGGGACGACTTTGTGGATACAGGTGTAAAGAACGCCCGTTAAACGATTCTGTCGGGCAGATAGTGTTTTTTGATCAGTATTTTGAACACATTGCCCTGTTGCGCCATGTGTGTCAAGGCTTTATCGTATCACTTTTGTAAAAGGCACCGACTTTATCCCAGATGTTCCAGAATGATCCTGAGAATCCGCTTGATGGGCTCGGCGGCACCCCAGAGCAGCTGATCGCCTACGGTGAACACATTCAGAAATTCAGGCCCCATGTTCATTTTACGGATGCGGCCCACGGGAACGGTGAGTGTTCCGGTCACCGCCGCCGGGGTCAGATGTTTCACCGATTCTTCACGGGTGTTGGGAACCACTTTCACCCATTCGTTGGCCTCCTGGATCATGCCGAGAATGTCGTCAAGGGGAACGTCGCGTTTCAGTTTCAGGGTGATGGCCTGGCTGTGGCAGCGCATGGTGCCGATCCGGACACAGGTTCCGTCCACGGGAATAGGTTCTTTCTTCATCAGGATTTTGTTGGTTTCGGCATACCCTTTCCATTCTTCCTTGGACTGGCCGTTTTCAAGAGGAACATCGATCCAGGGAATCAGGCTGCCTGCAAGGGGCGCTCCGAAAAACTCTTTGGGAAAACCGTCGTCCCGAAGGGTTCCCGTGATGGTGCGGTCAAGCTCTGCAATGGAGGCGGCGGGATTGTCCAGAATCAGTTTCGACGCACCGTACAACGTGCCCATCTGTTTGACCAGTTCCCGCATGTTGTTTGCTCCGGCACCCGAGGCGGCCTGGTAAGTCATGGAACTCATCCATTCCACAAGATCTGCGGCGAACAGGCCGCCAAGGCCCATAAGCATCAGACTTACGGTGCAGTTCCCCCCGATATAATCCCTGATGCCGTCCTTGAGGCCCTGGTCGATCACGGCTCGGTTCACCGGGTCGAGGACGATGATGCTGTCCTTTTCCATGCGGAGTGCGGATGCGGCGTCGACCCAGTACCCTTTCCATCCGGCTTTGCGGATTTCGGGATAGACTTTTTTGGTGTAGTCGCCGCCCTGGCAGGTCACCACCACGTCCATCTGCCTGAGTGCCTCGATGTCCATGGCATCTTTGAGCGACGGTGTTTCCCGGCCGATGTCCGGACCTTTCTGACCCACCTGGGATGTGGTGAAAAAAAACGCTTCGATGCCGTTGAAATCCTGATCCGCCATCATTCTGTCCATGAGGACAGAGCCCACCATGCCCCGCCATCCCACAAAACCCACTTTCTTCATGACCTGCTCCTTGATGTTGTTTCCGACCTTTCCGGGGGAAAGGCTTATTTGTTGTTGGTCTGGATGTACTCCAGCAAATCGTTGGCCAGTTTTTCGTCCCTTTTTTTGAGGAACCTGTACTCCTCATATGCATCGCTCAAGTCCATGCAAAGGGCGTAACTCATGCCGAGCCGGTGCCTCGCCTTCAGATTTTCAGGCTGGGCAGCCAGAACCTGTTTGTAAGCCTCAACGGCGTTGGCGTGATATTCGGCATTGTTGTACACGATACCGAGCCTGAAAACCAGTTCCATATTGTCCGGGTATTTTTTTATCAGGTCTTTGTAGACTGAAATGGCCTTCATGTATTTGCGGGACTCGTTGTGGCATTCGGCGAGAATCATGCCGGCATTGATGTTATCGGGCTGGTTTTTTAGAATTTTTTCCGAGATCCTGGCGGCTTTCGAAAACTCTCCTTTTGAAAACAGGTCCGCCGCTTCCTCAATGGTGTCCGCAGCCAGGGCATATGACGTGACAAAGAGCAGAAACACAAAAAAAACAAATATGTTACGATTCATGGTCAGCTCTTCGTAGCTCCTCCTCATCCAGGATATTTTCCGCCTCTTCAAGGGTATGGGCAGGTCTGGCCCGGTAGCCCAGGGCTCGGCTTCCCTGTTCCATTTTCATCTGGGATATCTTGTTTTTCTTGGAAACCACCCGGACGACTTTGGACATCCCCGCGTCGATCAGCCCCCCCATGATCAGTTCCATGGTAAACATCTGTTTTTCCGAATACGTGATGTCCATGTTCCGGATATCCACAAGGCAGGTAAATCCGGGTTTCAGGCTTCCGGCGCAATGGGTGATTTCCTTGACAAGCCCTCGGATGTCGGTATCCGCCATCTTTCCCAGCGTAATATACAATCTGTTTTTTGCGATATTTGCTTTAATCATATACATAATTCATGCAATCCTCACCATAACCTCATTCGCAGCAGAGAATACAATGAGATAAAAACGTCATTGGACAAAATCACGGCGCACTCAACAACGGCCGCTATGTCACGCGAATCAAAAAAAAGGAAATACTCTAATTATATGAAGGATGCCACATTAGTATACTTTTCCTGCATCTGTCAATCATCAATCACGGTTCGGCAGTGAAATCAACGGCAACGTTCCGCCGACGACCCGGTTCAGCGGCATGGGCGGCTCTTTTCCAGGTTTACTTTTTATCAGGAATTGGATAGACACGGTCATGGCCGCACGACTTAAATCATTCCTTCTTTTCTTCTCTCTCGCTTACCTGACGGTTTACGCTCCGGTCATGACCGTGGCTTATTCCCCGTTCTGGTATCGCTTCGGGTGTGTATTGCACGGGCGCTGTGACTGGGTTGGAGAAGAAAATGCCCGAGCAGGGATAAGGGAGCTTGCAGACTTCATGCGTCATGAAGAAGAGTATTTACCGTCCCCGTTCTGGACCGGCAAGGAAAAAAACCATCTGGCGGAAGTCCGTCGCATGCTCGACGTCTTGACGATGCTCACAGTCCCGTCGCTTGTGATTCTGGGTGTTTTATTCGACCGGCGGCGACTTCGACGCCTGTGCCTCGCCAACATGATTCTGGTGATGTCACCGCTGCTCGTGCTTCCGTTTTTCAAATATTTCTGGCGTCATGTGTTTCATCCCCTTCTTTTTTCCAACAAACACTGGCTGAACACCCCCGCGGATTTTTCGTATTACATCCTTCCGAGGGTTTTCTTTATGTACACACTGATATATATCGTCGTTTCGGCGCTTGTGATCAATATCACGGTTTACGTTCTGTTGACGCCCAGATGCCGGGGCTTTTCCCGGCCCATGACCGGAGCCCCCGGGTCATGATCGTTTTTTTACGTTGCAGCCTTTATTTTTTTACATTATATGTCAATGAGTTCCATGACGGGTTACCATGAGCGGTGTCCGCCGTATCAGCCAGCATCCGTTTGAATGTTCATATGACACGTCCCAGAAAGGCACCACCGGAATAAACAGTCAACCATCATATTCGGAGAATAAACGTGGAATTGTTTGCCACAACACGGAAAACCCTGGAAGAAGACGGATGGCTTCCCGGTTCGTTCGATGTTCAGGAAGGCCACGGTGAAGCGGAAAAAATAAAGATTTCGGCCGTTCATTTTGTGGAAAACGTGCTTGATTTCAACCCTGACGCCACGGAACAGATCGACCTGAGGGACAAGCATCTGTCATCGGTTGAGCATCTGGGCGGCAAAGCAAGAAACGCCAGTCTCAAACTGATCCGCCAGATCCGGGATCATTTCCCCGTGATCGAAAAACAGCTGGACGGGAGATCCTGGCTGTCGTCCAATGTCAACGCGGTCGAGGCTCTCGCCCAGGAACTCGATCCGTATCTCAATCAATTCAGGGATGATGGCCTACCCGGTTTTCTCGACCGCTTCCGTTTTATACGCACCCCGGCAAGACGGTTTTACTCCCGCTTCGACGCACGGAAAAACGCCGCGGTCGAACTGGTGGTGTCCCTTGAAAAAATCTCCGATGTTTTTGAAAAAGACATCGAACTGTTCAAAGCTCAGATCAGGAATCTTTCCGAGGTGTGCCACGGAATCGGGAAGAATGTCTTTCTCGGCCGCCTGATCCGGAAGGGGCTGCAAAAGACCCTTGAAAAAGATCTTTTTAACGAAGACCCCCGCCGTGAATTCATTGAAAAAGAGCAGATCCCCCGTTTGAAAAACAGGCTGGCCAACCTTCGACTTCAGCTGGACCTCAACAGGGCCTACCTGACATCCCTGACCGTCATTCTGGTCAACACGGAAATCCTGTATAAAGCTTTGTCAACCCTTGGAGAAAACCTGGTTTCCGCTTTCAATCTGGGCGCTGGAATGGCCGGCGATAGAATCGGAGGTGCTGTTCAGCTTATTGACGGCCCGTGTGAACATGACATGCCCAGGACCCTCGAAAGTCTGTCGGCGTCGTTCAAGCGGGTAAGCGGAGGGGCGCTGGCCATCAGAGGTTTCATGAAAGATTCCCTTGAAGCTTTCAGGGAGTCCACCGACGGACTTTGCCAGCTTCAGCAGGATGTGGATGAATCGTTTCAGGCGGCCAAGGTGGCGGACCTGAGCACAACATCCAAAGATGGAGAAGGGCTCTAATCCATATAGAAGCTCAGAATCTGCCGTGCGGAAGAAAAAATAACGAGCGCTGACAAAACGCCGAGAAGCAGGGGAACCCAGACGAAACGGTTGTAAGCCGGGTTCACCAGAGCCACGGAAACACCCACCCCGCTGAAAAGAAGGGTGAGGGTGGTGAACACGATCAGCGTGTAACACACCCCTTTTGTTTCATACCAGGGCACGATCACTTTTCTGAAAACCGGATTAGGGTCTAAGCTCATGTCGAAATCCTCATCATGTTTTAACGGTGCAGACCGATACATTCCGGCAACGATCATGCGGGACAGCGGAAAAAAAAGCAACGGTTTTGGCGTTCCTGCCCCCTGTTTTTCATATAAGGCATCCGCCCCCCGAACAGCCTTGGACCCAGTCGCGGCAGATAGCGAAGGGCCGGGTTCAGCCCCCCACATATTGAAATTCCTTCTTGACACATGACAATATCTTGTGCAATTGTATCTCAACTTCTGGATATACGTATCACACAATCAAGCCCGTGTCCGTGAGACGGACAGATCAGCGCGCCATACCCTTTCAGCCTTTTTTCATGAGGCCGTGAAACAAGGGTATGATGTTTTTTAAGGTTAGGGTTTCAAAAAAACAGGTTCGGGTCAGGCGGCTCAAACCATTAAAAAAAAGGGGATGACCATTGTTTGACACCATCATCAAACGCAACGGACATGTGGCCGAATTCGATTCGTCCAAAATCACCAACGCCATCAGCACCGCCGGTAAAGCCACCGGTGAGTTTGGAGAACGTGAAGCCAAAAAGCTGACATTGCGGGTTCTCACCCTGGCCCACGAGCTCAGGATCGGTCCACAGCCCGAAGTTGAGGAAATCCAGGACATCGTGGAGCGCGTGCTGCTTGACTCCCCCTACCACAAGACCGCCAAAGCCTACATCCTGTACCGTGAGCAGAGGACCCAGATCCGAAACATCACCATCAAGGCCAACACGGACCTGATGGACAACTACATCAAGAAGCTCGACTGGAAAATCAAGGAAAACAGTAATATGAGCTACTCACTCCAGGGGCTCAACAACTACATCTCCTCGGACATCACCTCGGAATACTGGCTGAACCGGATCTATCCCGGCGATGTCCGTGACGCCCACAACAACGGAGACATCCACATCCACGACCTCAGCCTCCTGTCGGTGTACTGCGTGGGCTGGGACCTCCAGGATCTTTTGATGGTGGGTTTCAAGGGTGTATCCGGCAAGGTGGAAAGCGCGCCGCCCGTGCATCTCCGCGCCGCCCTGGGGCAGATCGTGAATTTCTTCTACACCCTTCAGGGAGAAGCCGCCGGAGCCCAGGCCATTTCCAATTTCGACACCCTCCTTGCGCCCTTTGTCCGTTTTGACAACCTGTCGTTCAAACAGGTGAAACAGGCCATGCAGGAATTCGTGTTCAACATCAACATCCCCACACGTGTGGGTTTCCAGACGCCGTTCACCAACATCACCATGGATCTCTGTCCCCCGTCGATCCTCAAAGACCAGCCGGTGATGCATGGAGGATCGTTCAGAGAGGAAACCTACGGGGAATTCCAGGCTGAAATGGACGTCATCAACCGGGCCTTCGCCGAAGTGATGATGGAAGGCGACGCCAAAGGCCGTGTGTTCACCTTCCCCATCCCCACGTACAACGTCACCAAGGATTTCGACTGGGACAACCCCAATCTGGACATGATCTGGAAAATGACCGGAAAATACGGCATCCCCTATTTTTCAAATTTCGTGAATTCCGACATGAACCCCGATGACGCGAGATCCATGTGCTGCCGGCTCCGGCTGGACAACCGGGAGCTGAAAAAACGCGGGGGCGGTCTTTTCGGTGCCAACCCCCTCACAGGCTCCATTGGCGTGGTGACCCTGAACCTTCCGAGAATAGGCCATCTTGCCGTGACGGAAGAGGATTTTTTCAAACGTCTGAACCGGGTGATCAAAATTGCCGCCGAAAGCCTTTCCATCAAACGGAAAGTGCTGGAAGAATTCACGGAGAAAAACCTCTACCCCTATTCCAAATTTTACTTGAGGAACATCAAGGAACGGACGGGCATCTACTGGAAAAACCATTTTTCCACCATCGGCATCATCGGCATGCACGAGGCCTGTCAGAATTTCCTGGGTGAAGGTATCGCCACGGAAAACGGCTATGCCTTTGCCGTGAAAGTGATGGATTACATCAGGGGCCGCATGGAGGAAATCCAGCAAGACACCGGCGACATCTTCAACCTGGAAGCCACCCCGGCCGAAGGCACGGGATACCGCCTGGCCATGATGGACAGGCGGCGCCATCCCGGATCATGCTTTGCCAACGGCGACAGCGAAAACCCCTTCTACACCAACTCCACCCATCTGCCGGTGAACTATTCCGACGATGTGTTCGAGGTGCTCAGCCTTCAGGACGAACTCCAGACCAAATACACCGGCGGAACGGTTCTCCACCTGTTCTTGGGGGAAGAGGTCAGCGATGTGGAATCGGTGAAATCTTTCGTGAAAAAGGTGTCCGGAAATTACCGGCTGCCCTATTTCACGCTGAGCCCCACCTTCAGCGTCTGTCCGGACCACGGATACATCAGGGGTGAAATTTCCGCCTGCCCGGATTGCGGAGAGGAAACGGAAGTCTATTCCAGGGTCGTGGGCTACCTGCGCCCCGTTCAGCAGTGGAACGACGGGAAACGCTGCGAATTTGACATGAGGAAGACGTTCAAGGTGGCGTAGACGTCGAAAAACGAACAATCCAATGAAAAGGTGGGAAGACCCGGGGTTGTCCCATGTGTGTCAACCGGGTTTTTCAGCTTGCCATGTCCTTGTCGCTCGTTTTATAATCTTACCTGTAAGATTAAAAACAGAGATAAGGGAGGTCCTTATGGAAAGTGTATCGACAACGCGAATGTCTTCGAAGGGTCAGGTGGTTATCCCCGAAAACATTCGCAAACAACTCAATTTAAAAACAGGCGCACAATTTGTCGTGCTCGGTGAAAATGATGTGATCATCCTGAAAAGCATCGCGGTTCCGTCCATGGATGAGTTTGATGAACTTATTGCGTCAGCAAGGCGACAAGGGAAAGAGGCCCAAATAAAGAATACGGATATCCGTGAAGCCGTTTCAGCCGTTCGTGGCATGAAAAAATGAACATTGTCCTCGATACCAATGTTTTTGTATCAGGTATTTTTTTCAACGGCCCTCCTTCAGTTATTCTCAAAGCCTGGAGAAAAGGGGCCATAGAGATCCTTCTTTCACAAGACATCCTTGATGAATATCAGCGTGTCTCCCATGAATTGTCAGTAAAATTTCCTCCTGTCGATATTGACGCAGTTGTTGATTTTGTAAAAATTCATGGGGTTACCGTTGACACAAGCCATATTGACATTTCAGTATGCGAAGATCCGGATGATGACAAATTCATCGAATACACCGTTGCAGGAGATTGTAGAGTTATCGTCAGCGGTGATAAGCATCTGTTAAAACTGACCGGCTATAGGGGTATTGAAGTCTTAACCCCCAGAAACTTTAAAGAAAAATACATTACCAACCATGATCCTCGGCGGCCTGATTAAAAACTCCCTCATCGACTATCCCGGTACGGTGAGCTGTGTGGTGTTCACAAAGGGCTGTAATTTCCATTGCCCGTACTGCCACAACCCCGACCTCGTTCCCATGGGAACAAAAGGAGAGGCAGGTATCAGCGCTGACAGCGTGTTCGAATTTCTTGAAAAACGGAAAGGACTGCTGGACGGCGTGGTGGTGACGGGCGGTGAACCCACCCTGCAAAAGGGGCTGGTGGATTTCATCCGCAGGGTGAAATCCCTGGGTTTCCGCGTGAAACTGGACACCAACGGAAGCCGGCCCCAGGTGTTGAGGGGGCTTTTGGGTGAACGGCTTCTCGATGACGTGGCCATGGACATCAAAACCCGGCCCGACTCTTACGCCCCTCTGATCTGGGACAGAATCAACGCGGCGGACATCATCATGGAATGCATCGACGTGATCAGAGGTTCCGGTATCGGTTACGAATTCAGAACCACCTGTGTCCGGCCATTTGTCGATGAAATGACATTTCCGGGCATCCTTTCGGCCATCCATGGTGCAGGACGCTACGTGCTTCAGAGATTCAAACCTTCCAGAACCCTCTCACCGGAGTTCGGCCGTCATGAAAGTCCGGGGCTTAGCGAAATAGCCCTTCAGAAAATGAAAGAAATGGCCGATGCCTGTGTTCGGGAATGTGTCATCCGTTAATAGGCGACGAGCCGCGATGGATTTATGGATTTGAGGTTTCTTAAGAGAAACGGCAAGATGGGAAAACCTTGTTTTGACTCTTCCTATTGTTTCAGCTATAGAATGATCATAATCATTCAAATTATAAGGTGCAGTTCTGATTGATCCCTTGCGGAGTGAATGCCTTCAGGGAAGAAGATCCATGTCGAACGAAACGTCAATCCGTGATTTGAACCGGCAGCTCAGGCAGCTTGAAGACGAGTGCGCCCATCTACGTAAATACGCGGATATTTCATCGGTGCTCCTGAGCATCGCAAGGGCCGTGAGTACCGCCACAAGCCTCAGCGAATTTTACAGAACCATCCACCACGCGCTCCAGCCTGTGGTTCATGTCAAAAATTTCGCCATCGGTCTGATCGATGAGAAAAAAGACCACCTGTACTTTCCTTACATCCACGATGAGCAGGACCACTACTATCTGGTCCGAAACATCAGCAACCCGAAATCCAAGGGCCTTGCGCTGACCGTGCTCAGGTCCGGACGCCCCCTTTTCATCACCCGTGACGAGATTCTTTCACTTAATATCGAATCCAAAGGCGAGCCGGCGTCGGTCTGGATCGGGACCCCGCTTTTCGTCAAGGAGAAGGTCATCGGCCTCATGGTGATCCAGGATTATTCGGAGGAGCCCCAGCTGACTCTGGACGACGTGGCCATCATGGTGACGGTTTCCGATCATGTGGCCCTGGCCATCGAACGGAAGATGAACGAAGAGGCGCTCCATGAAAGCGAGGCCAAACACCGGGACATTCTGGACAACATCATCGAGGGATACTATGAGGTGGATCTCCGGGGCAACATGACTTTTTTCAACAGCGCCCTGTGCCGTATTCTCGGATATACGGAAGACGAACTGCTCAACCTGAACAACCGGGCTTACATGGGCAAAGAAAGCCATCGTGTAGTGTTCAGAGCATTCAACCAGGTGTACCAGACCGGCGAACGGGTCAAGGCCTTTGAATGCCCGATGCTCAGGAAAAACGGCGAGGAGTTTTTCGCAGAACTGTCCGTGTCCCTGATCCGCAGCCGGAAATCCCGGCGCGTGGGTTTCCGGGGCATTGTCCGGGACATCTCGGAGAGGAAAAAGGCCGAAGAGGAAAAAAAGCGGATGGAAGCCCAGCTCCAGTACGCCATGAAAATGGAGTCCATCGGAACGCTTGCAGGCGGCATTGCCCACAATTTCAACAACCTTCTCATGGCCATCCGGGGCTACACCGAGCTGATGATGTTTGATCTTTCGCCGGATCATCCCCATTTTAAAATGCTCCGGAACATCGACAAACAGGTGACCAGCGGCTCGCGGCTCACCAGCCAGCTCATCGGCTACGCCCGTGAGGGTAAATACGAGGTCCGCCCGGTGGATCTCAATCACCTGGTCCATGAAACGGTGGACACCTTTGCCATGACCCGCAAAGAAATCCGCATCCATTACGGCCTGATGGACGGTCTTCCCGGCATCATCGCCGATCAGGGGCAGATCGAACAGGTGCTGATGAACCTTTGCGTCAATGCCGCCGACGCCATGCCCCATGGCGGCGATCTTTTTTTCCGGACAGAGGTGACCGGCCACGAAAGCATTGGCGGTGAAAGTTACGAACCCAAAGCCGGAAGATACGTCTGCCTGACGGTGGAAGATACGGGAACGGGCATGGACAGCACGATCCTGACCCACATTTTTGAACCGTTTTTCACCACCAAGGATGTGAGCCGCGGAACGGGACTGGGCCTTGCGTCAACCTACGGCATTGTCAAAGCCCACGGGGGATATATCAATGTCTCGTCCGAGCCTTGCAAAGGCACTGTTTTCACGTTGTATTTCCCGCTTGCACGGGAGCCTGTGCCTGTAAAGGAAAAGAAGGCCCCCCAGTTGATCGTCGGTCAGGAAACGGTTCTTTTTGTGGATGACGATCCTTCTCTGATGAGCCTTGGATCGGATATTCTCGCCCTCATGGGGTACCATCCCCTGGTGGCGGGAAACGGGTATGACGCCCTGAAAATCTATGAAGAAAACATGGACGACATCGGCCTGGTGATCCTCGACATGATCATGCCGGAAATGGGTGGCGGCGAGGTGTACGACCGCCTGAAACTCATCAACCCCCGTGTCAAAGTCCTCCTTTCAAGCGGGTACAGCATCGACGGCCAGGCCAAGGACATCATGGACCGGGGCTGCAACGGTTTCATCCAGAAACCTTTCGATATCACGGCGATTTCCCACAAAATCCGCGAAATCCTGGATGAATGACGCGGACGCCATGACCCCATCCGCCGGTTTTTATTCCATCGAACAGATTCAGACCCATGTGGTCCTTTGTTTCATCCATATCCCTTCATTTGTGGCTTTTTTTCTTCCCGATGTCGACGTGGCTGCGTTCCGGCGCCAGCGGCAGGCGTTGATAGACCATCGAGGCCCTTTGTCACGGTTTTTCACGGAAGGGGATATGAAGCGGGTCAACGGGTTCAAGGTTTTGAAAAAACAGGTGGAATGGATGGCCGGAAAAGCCGCGGTAAAAATTCTGGCCCACAGCCTCGGTCTTGGAACCGAATCGGATTCCCGCATCGTTGCCGAACCGGGCGGAGCGCCTTATCTGGCGGATCATCCCGCCGTGTCCGTGAGTATTTCCCACAGCGGCGATTATGCCGCGGCCGCCATCGGCAGTGCCGGACACCGTGTGGCTCTGGACATCGAACGCATCGAACAGGGACGGATGCAGAACATCGTCCGGGTGGCGTTTTCCGATCGCGAGATCGCCAATCTTGAGGGCCGAAGCGACGAAGACCACTACCTGGCCTGGACCGCCAAGGAAGCCTTTCTGAAATACATCCGCCGGGGATTTGCCGAAGGCCTGAAAAAAGTGGAGATCCTGAACGGCACGATCATCCACCATGGACGCGTTGTTTCAGACATCTGCACCCATTCCCGGATTTTTGATTCGAACTACGCCCTGACGCTGATGCATGGAAAAAGCGGCGAGTCCTTCCCATGAAATCCCTTGCCCCCGGTTCATGGATACGATACAAGGCCATGAACCTATAATAACAAGGGGGATGAAACAGCGTGGATGGATTGAACATACTCAAAGCGGTTGTGATGGGCATCGTGGAAGGCCTGACGGAGTTCATTCCCGTGTCCTCCACCGGACATCTGATCATCACTCAGAACCTTCTGAACTTCACCGGCCATGTGGCCAATGTGTTTTCCATTTTCATCCAGCTGGGTGCCATTCTCGCAGTGATCTGGCTCTACCGGAAAAAATTCCTGGATGTGACCCTGACCCTCACGTCAAAACCCCGGTCCCGCCAGCTGGTCTATAACCTGATCATCGCAACACTTCCGGCGGTGGTCATCGGCCTGCCTACGGAAGGCTGGATCGAGGCGCATTTTTTCAAGCCCTTTCCCGTGGCCCTGGCCCTGGCCCTGGGGGGCGTCCTTATCCTGATCATCGAGAAAAAATACCGATACAAAGGCATCGGGGACGTGGACCGGATTCCCTGGACCCAGGCCCTGGCCGTGGGGATGTTCCAGGTTCTGGCCATTCTTTTCCCCGGCATATCCAGATCCGGAGCCACCATCATGGGCGGCATGACCCTGGGCCTTTCACGGATGGCGGCCACGGAGTTCTCCTTTTTTCTGGCCATTCCCGCCATGCTGGGGGCCACGGCCATCAAGCTTGCCGGAGCCCGTGACGCCCTGAGCGTTGCCGACCTTCCGGTGTTCGCCACCGGCTTCATCGTATCCTTCGTTGTGGCCCTTGCGGTGATCAAAGGTCTTCTCCGGTTTGTGGCGCACCGCTCGTTCGTCCCCTTTGCCTGGTACCGCATCGCCTTCGGAGCCGTCATTCTGGTTTACGGATGTTTCAGCGGATCGTTCTGACGGGTCTGCCTTCGTCTTTTGACGGTGAGGGGTTAAAAATCGTTTGACAAATCAGGCTGCGGTCGACTTATATCGTGAATACGAAAACGCGCCGTTTCCAAGGACACGGCGGTGACACAGCCTTGGATGCATAAAAAAACCGGGGGGTCGCATCATGAAAGAACGAATCAGTTTACGGACCAGGGTGGGACTGATCATCTGCCTGCTGCTTGCCGTGTCCTTTGTCGGGGCCGGAACCATGATCTGGTACACGTACCGGGTGGAGAACATGATCGGCCTGATCGTCAATGACAAGATCAAGGCCTATCAGACGGCAGAAGCCCTTGAAATCGCCCTGATCAACCAGAAGGGCTACGTGTCTTACTATTTCATGGACCAGAATCCGTCCTGGCTCCGGCAACTTGGGGAATGGCGTCAGATCTTCACGGAACGCCTCCGTGACGCCAAGGACATTCCCCATCAGGACGGACGGGTGATCCGGATGCTTTACGATATCGAAGTCAAATACGATCACTATGTCAAAACCAAGGACAAGGTTATCGACCATTACAACAAGGGCGAGCGGAATTCCGGCTCAGCCCTTCACAACCAGGCCCGGGGAGAATTCTTCAATATCCTCTCCATCTGCGATGAATACAAACGCATCCAGGAAGACGAAATCCGCCACATCCGGGACAACAGCCGGAAAAACACCCGGCGTCTCCGGGAAATCGCCGCCATGGGCCTGACATTCCAGCTGGTGATGGGTGTGTTTCTCACCTTCCTTCTGATCGTCCAGATTCTGAATCCCTTAAAAGCACTGGCGGAAAAAACCGAAGGCACGAAAAACCCTGAACAGCCCACCAATCTGGTCAAAGCGCTTTCCAACAACGTGGACGATCTTCTGAAAAACGCGGGAGAAACGCGCAACGAACTTGAACGGAGCCGGGAAAGTCTGGCCACTGCGGAAAAAATGGCCATGGTGGGCAAGCTGGCCGCCGGCATGGCCCACAGCGTCCGGAATCCCCTGACGTCCGTGAAGATGCGGCTGTTTTCCCTGAACCGCACCGCCAGCCTCAACGAGGATCAGACCGACGACCTGATGGTCATTTCCGAAGAGATCGAACACATCGACACCATCGTCCAGAATTTCCTTGAATTTTCAAGGCCGCCCAAACTTCAGATGCAGATGGTGAGCTTGTCCACGGTGGTGGACACCATGCTCCAGCTGCTCACCCACCGGCTGAAATCCTACGATGTCACTGTGACACGCGACCGGAAAGCCAACCTTCCCGATGTCAAATGCGATCCTGAACAGATGAAGGAAGTGTTCGTGAATCTGGTTGAAAACGCCTGTCAGGCCATGGGCCGGGGGGGCCAGATCACCATCTCGGAGGTGGTGATTGACGATGGCGGCGGGAAATCCTGCGAGATCCGGGTGAAAGACAACGGACCGGGCATGTCGGAAAAAATCATTGAAAAGATCTTCAACCCCTTCTTCACCACCAAGGAGGAAGGCACAGGCCTGGGCTTGAGCATCGCCGAGAGGATCATCGAGAACCACGGCGGGAAAATCCGGGTGGAAAGCCGTGAAGGGGAAGGGACGTGTTTTATCATCACGTTTCCCGCAGGATAAATCATGAAGAAAGCCGGTGCGGTCACACGTCCGGAGAATATGGGAGACAAGGCACAGAATGGCAAAAGTTCTGATCATCGACGATGATGACAATCTGAGGGTGAGTTTTCAAAAGCTGCTGATTGACGAAGGCTACCATGTGATGAGCGCCCCGTCGGCGGAGGCGGGGATCCAGATCATCCGCAAAGACATGCCGGATCTGGTGATCCTCGACATGCAGATGCCCGGCATGTGCGGTATCGAAGCCTTTTCCGTGATCCACGGCCTGGACACCAAGCTGCCGGTGATCATCATGACCGCCTTCGGCACCACCGAATCCGCCATCGAGGCCATCAAACTCGGGGCTTTCGACTACATCCTGAAACCCTTTGACATCCCCTCCCTTCTCCACGTCATCGGACAGGCCGTGGAGGCCGGACGTTTCATGCGCTCACCGGTTAAAGTGAACGCCGGAGGCATGGACGGCGGCGGTCTCGACAGTCCCGACGGGGAGTCCATCGTGGGGAAAAGCCCGGCCATGCAGGATGTTTACAAAGCCATCGGCCGGGTATCCGCCAGCGACGCCACGGTGCTCATCCGGGGCGAATCGGGAACGGGCAAAGAACTGGTGGCACGGGCCCTATACCATCATTCCGCAAGGTCTCAGAAGCCCTTTACCGTGATCAACTGCGTGGCCATTCCAGAAACGCTGCTCGAAAGTGAGCTGTTCGGCTATGAGAAAGGGGCGTTCACCGGAGCCAACAACCGGAAGATCGGAAAAATCGAGCAGGCCAACGGCGGCACGGTGTTTCTCGATGAAATCGGTGACATGCCCGCAGGCCTTCAGAGCAAGATCCTCCGGCTTCTCCAGGAAAAGAGCATCGAACGCATCGGGGGCCGAGAAACCATCCCCGTGGATGTGCGGATCATCGCAGCCACCAACCGGGATCTCGAAGCCGCCATGGAGCAGGGGCATTTCCGGGAAGACATCTATTACCGCCTCAAGGTGGTAACCATCCATCTGCCGCCCTTGCGGGACCGAAAGGGCGACATCCCCCTTCTTGCCCGGTATTTCATGAACACATACGCACGGGAAGCGGGCGGCACAAGCCCCGGCATCACCGACGACGCACTTGCGACCCTCAATATGTACGGCTGGCCCGGCAATGTCCGGGAACTGTCCAACGTGATCCGCAAAATCCTGATTTTCAACCGGGGCAATCCGGTCACCCGGGAGGACGTGCTCAAAAACACGACCACGGAAAAGAAAGAGCGGAAGGCGAGCACACCGGAAAACGCGATATCCGAATGGATCCAGGAACGCCTGGCCCAGGGCCCCGAAGACAACCTGTTCGACCGTTGCGTGGACGAGTTCTCCGCCCTTCTGGTCACCGAAGCCCTGAAGCAGGCCGACGGAAACCGCTCCAAAGCCGCCCGTATCTTAGGCATTTCCCGACCCACCCTCCACGCCAAAATCAGCCGCTACGAGATCGAAATCGGCGCGTCGGTGGTGAAAGGGTAGCGATGAACTCCAACGTCGAATGAAAGATCAGCCTCTATGAGAATAAAAAACAAATCCGATATCGGAGGAGGTTATCATCTTATTTGACAGCGATGGGCTTGGCTCCCGGAAGGCTTTTGCCTTCGTAGATGGTCTGGGTCAAGTCCACCCGTGGGCTGTTTACCTGGGTGACACCCTCGAATATCGCACCTTCAAGCCGTGTGTCGGTTAAACGAACAGCATTGACGAATGTCGTTTTGCTGAAATCCGCGTTTGAAAGATCCGCGTGGCCAAAATTTACATTTTTTAAATACGAGTTTGTAAACTTGGCGTTAGGTTGTAACGGTTCAAAGTAACAAATTCCTATGCCTCGAATTAATGAAAACCTTGTGAATTTCAAAATATATCTGTATGTTTTCCTTGCGATGTGAAACTCCAGATTTTAAATTATATCTGTAATCGGGATCAATGGATTATCAATGGGTATTTGAAGTTTCCTTAGACGCTTACGGGATTCAAATTCTAATGGACATATAATTCAATATGATGCCCACGGATTTCCACTGGATTTTTGAATTTATGGCCATACAAAAAAATACAACGGGTATATTATTTGCATTTATAGCTATTAACTCAAACGTGGTATTGGCGGGACGGTTTCGTCCAGCTAATAAATTGTTATCCATAAAAGGATGTTTATGAAACAGGCAATACTTATTATAGTTTTATTGGTACTGTGCCCAATATCCAGCACACATGCGAATGTCGGCGTATTTACAGGTTATGGACATTCTATTGAGCTTATTTCTACAAAAAGCATTCAGATGGTAAGTGAAGATGTTACTATAATACCTGGGCGAGGTCGATTTTTGTTTGATGGTGGAGTGCCTGGCATGGATAGAGTTGAATACGACTGTACTTTTGTTTTAAAAAATCTTAAAGATGAAAAGATAATCATCAATGCGGGTTTTCCGCTTAATTCCCAGTTTTTGAGTCCACCATATGACAATATAGAGAAGACAAGTGATTTGATTGCAAGATACAATTTCATAGCCCAAGAAGAAGAGTTACAATATTCGGTGAAGTATTCACCTGGGGACAAAAAAAAGAATTTAAAGAATATCTTCTTATGGGAAATGTCATTCGCTCCTCATGAGACTAAGACTCTGCGTGTCACATATTCAATGCCGATTTCTATGACATTGGCATCGACCGAGATTAACCGAAAGCCGAAGGGTTATGAGAAACAATGGTATTCTTCGCTTGAAGGGTGCATGCTCGAATTGTTCGGATATGTAACAGAGACTGGCAATAGTTGGTCCGGCTCTATAGGCAAAGCTACTTTTAAGGTCTATATAAGAGGATTCGAGGAGTACATAGCTCAACGCCCAATGAATGAAGGAATGGATGAAAAAACGCTACAGAAGGCTCAGAAAAAGTTTCCTGTCTGGAATCCTACCGTTTTAAAAATTACCAAACCAAACAAATGGAAAATAGATGATGATGGCTTTCTTAAGCTTGAATATAAAAATTATGAGCCTGAAGACAATATTCTTTTTAAGTATTACATATTATCATTTCCTCAAACTGTAGACGATACAAAAAGATTGATATCAAGGCTTTCAAAGAATGGTTTTTCTGTTGAGGATTATCAAGACCTGAAAGATATACTTACTGAGTTCAATGGTACAAAAACTAACAATAAGAGGATTGTGGCATTTCTTGAAAACCAAGTATGGTATGGAAAAAAACCTCTAAAAAAGATACCCGAAAAATTGATAGAAACGATAAAAAAATAGGGATAACAAGGCTTTTGCAGCGGAGCGCAAAAAGCGCGCCCGCTGAAAAGCGACGTTAGCCTATCATCAAAAAGTATTTTAAGGACCATATAACATGAAACAAATTCAATATTTAATATTGCTTTTACTGTTTTCAGGAATAGTTTCAGCTTCACAAGCAAATCAGGTAATCGATCAGATTGCCGAATCTCATATTGATGGAAACGTGCCAGACAAATCGGATTTTGATTCTTTCATGCACCGTGATTTAGAAGTCTATTTCAAACGTGTAACAGGTAAGTTGGTTGATATTCAATACGAATTCCTTAGAAACGGGCCTACCCAAACAGGTATCGCATATCCGAAGTTTTATTTATGGGTAAAGATATTTGAAAACAAAAGCCTCCTTGACCAAGGGGCGGTAAGGGTTGCAGCTATAGAAAAAAAGCGTTTTGAAATAACGGATTTTATAGGTAAAGGTAAAATCGAACAAAATCCGGATTCCATATTTATGGTATTCCCAAGACCTGTTTGTGAAAAGATTAATGAAAAGATAAGATAAAAAATTATTGGCTAATCGGGTAACCGGGGGTTTTTCTCCCCCAGTCCCCACACCACCCGGCATGCGGGTCCGCACCGGGCGGTTCACGAAGTCACCTTGGCCGTAGCCGGGTAGTGAATGCCAACCCACAGTTGTTTGATGGATATCAGACCCTGTTCCTCAAGCCATTTGTCGTTCAACGCAAGTTGTGTGGCGTAGGTTCTCGATAAATCCCACGGTCCTTTGCGACTCATTCCGACGGCAATCGCCATGTCGAGGGGGCAACCCAGTTGGGTGAGATTTTTCACCTTGGTCCGGGTTTTGCGCCACCTTTTCCAGTAACACATCCTTACGGGCCGTCTCAGCCATTGATCCAGTTTCGGTATCGGTTCGTAATACTCCGATATGCCGTAATAGGCCATCCAGCCCCGGACGTATTCGGCGATTTTCTGCATCCGGTACTCCATGGATACAGACCAGCTCCGTCCGGTGAGCCGTTTCAGGGTATGCTTGAACTCGGCAAACGATTTCTCCGTCCACCGGATTTTCTTTTTGATAAAAGTAAATCCGAGGAATGAGCACCGCTCCACACGATCAACACGGCTTTTCTTCTCGTTCACGATCAGCTTCAGCCTGCTTGTGAGGAACCGTTTGATGCTTTCCATCACACGTTCCCCGGCCCGCATGCTCCTGACCAGAATCGTGAAGTCGTCGGCGTATCGACGGCGATCCGGTAGCCCTTTTCGATCTGCTCCTTCACCGATTTCACGGCCTGGTGTGCCGACCGTCCCGGCCTGAACCCATAGCTGTTCTCCGAAAACCCGGGATCGAATATCCCGGTAAGGATCTGGGCGATGGATTGCTGTATCAGCCGGTCCAGCACGGTGGGGATGCCGAGCGGACGCTTGCTGCCGTCCGGCTTGGGGATTTCCACCCGCAGGACGGGTGACGGGGTGTAACGTCCTTCCATTAACGCGTGTTTGATCTTCTGCCATCATACCGTTAAATATGAGTCATTTAACGTTTTATGTGTATCCAATGTCAGTACGGCTGAAAGGTATGCCCATGAGAAAGATTCGTTCCGCTATTCGAAGTTGAGCGTTGGACGTTGGGTGTTGGACGTTATCACGTTCATTCATGATTAAACACGTCAGAGTATAAACGGTTTTACATGCGATTGCCCTGCCGCCTCGCGGCGACGCCCTTGCCTTAGGCTATTTAAGTCTTTGGGACTTAACAAGATTCACGTAAAGAGGACTTCCAATCACAACGATTGGGCACCTCATTAGATCACGCCCGTGCCGGGCGTACACAAAAAAATGCACGTGACCGGGCGGGAGCGTGCAGTGTTTTAAGGACTTCTTTTTTCAACCATTTTCGTTTACTGACCGTTTTCGTAATTCGCCGCCCGGCCCGTGATTTTAGCGTTAGCACACAATAAAATCCTTGCGCCACACATCATATACGCATACAATATAGCATCAAATAAAATGCGACAGGAGGTGCCCAATGGCAATTAGCATAACTGAAGATATTCGCTCAATCACAGACCTTAAACGAAACACCAATGCGGTTCTTGATCAAATTCACAAAACAAAGCGCCCAGTTGTATTGACCGTCAATGGCAAAGCAGAGGCGGTGCTTGTTGATGCGAAAGAATATGAGAAGATTACAAATGCCTTTAACCTGCTGAAGCTGTTAGCCCCGGCGGAGGAAGACATAAAGGAGGGCCGTTACACCGAGGCACTTGATTTTTTTAAGGAATTTAAGCGTGCCAAAGAAATTTAAAATTCACCTAACCCGTAACGCTCAAAATGATATAGAGCATATTTTTTTCTATATTGCCTCCGACAACATCAATAATGCCAAAAAGTTCATACTGCAACTGGAAGAGAAAATATACAGCCTGGACACATCTCCTGAGCGCTGCCCTCTTATTCCAGAAAACTTTTTTTGGAACACAAACTATAGGCATCTCATCCATAAAAAATATCGTGCCATATATAAAATCGAAAATGACTCCGTGTACATATTAAGGGTCGTACACGGGTCAAAGTTGCTCGAATTGCGCTAACCTTTCGCTCCACCCGACCTATCTCCGCTCGGCCGGTGAGCGTTTACGTTAGCAGACACTATGCCTTGCCTCTGGGCCTTTTTCCATAGCCATCGGGCGACTTTTTACGAGTCCATCACTGGAAGAACGTTTCAGGTTGGCGTTCGAAACGCAACGTTCATCCATTCGGATCAGATGGCGGCCTCACAGCCCCGAGCCGCAGCTTCAGCCCCGTGTACCTCAGACTGGTCCGGTTGTTTTTCACGGCCATGGCCACGGCTTTTTTCGTGCCGACGATCACCACCAGTTCCTTGCCGCGGGTGATGCCGGTGTAGAGCAGATTGCGTTGGAGAAGGACGTAGTGCTGGGTGGTGACGGGCATGACCACGGCGGGGTATTCGGAACCCTGGGATTTGTGAACGGAGATGGCGTAGGCCAGACTGATTTCATCCAGATCCATGGCGTCGTAGACCACGTCCCGCCCGTCAAAATTCACGCTCACCGTCTGGCTGTCCCGGTCGATGGCGGTGATCCGGCCGATATCGCCGTTGTACACATCCTTGTCGTAGTTGTTTTTAAGCTGCATGACCTTGTCGTTCACCCGGAATCTTCTGCCGTAACGTTCAAAGGTTTCGCCGCCGCCGTTCAGGGCATCCTGAAGAAGGATATTGAGGGCTTCGCTGCCCAGAGTCCCTTTGTGCATGGGGGTGAGCACCTGGATGTCGGTGAAGGGGTCCAGGTTGAAACGCCGGGGAATGCGGTGGCGCACCAGTTCCACCACAATGTCCGACAGTTTTTTCGGGTCCTCCTGTTCGATGAAGCAGTAGTCGTCACCGGCAGCAAAGGTTCCGGTGTGGGGCAGAAAACCGTTGTTGATTTTATGGGCGTTCACGATGATCCGGCTCATCCCGGCCTGGCGGAAAATATCCGTGAGGCGCACCACGGGAACGGCTCCGGAATCGATGATGTCGTTCAGCACATGGCCCGGCCCCACCGAGGGAAGCTGGTTCACATCGCCCACCAGAATCAGGGCCGAGTCGGGCGGCACGGCCCGTATCAGCTGATACATCAGCACCACGTCGATCATCGACGCTTCGTCCACCACCAGGATGTCGCAGGACAGAGGTTTTTTTTCGTTACGCTGAAAGCCGCCCGCCTTGAAGCTGAACTCCAGAAGCCGGTGGATGGTCCGGGCCGGGCGTCCGGTGGCCTCGCCCATGCGTTTGGCCGCGCGCCCCGTGGGGGCTGAAAGAAGAATCCGGCGGTTGTGGCGGCCGAAAATGGTGAGAATGGCGTTGATGAGGGTGGTTTTTCCTGTTCCCGGACCGCCGGTGATCACCAGAACCTTGTGCTCAAGAGCCGCAGAAACCGCGTCCCGCTGGCGCTCCGCCAGACGGATGGCAAGGCGCTGTTCAAGCCAGACCAGCTCGGTCCGGGGGGGGAGCTGGCCTTTGCCGGGCGGCGTGGCCACAAGATCGGAAAGACGCCGGGCCAGACCGTATTCCGAAAAAAACAGATAGGCGAGGTAAACCGGCGGCCCTTCCTCTTCGGAAAAAACCAGGGTTTCATCCACGATGATTTTCCGGTCCATGGAAAGGTCCCGGATGCCCTGGGCCACGAGGTTTCCGTCCACGCCAAGCAGTTCGGCGCACAGAGAAATCAGAGGATTCATGGGGTAAAACACATGACCGTCTTCGGCCAGACGGTTCAGACAGAAAAGGATACCCGCACTGACCCGGAACGGCGAGGTTCGTTCAAAGCCCAGACTGGCGGCGATGGTGTCCGCGGTTTTAAATCCGATGCCCTGAACGTCCGTGGCCAGAACAAAGGGATTGGCAGTTACGACGGCGATGGTTTTTTCTTCGTACCGTTTGTAGATTCGGGCGGCAAACCCCGTGCCCACCGCGTGGGACCTGAGGAAAATCATCACGTCCCTGATGTGCTTCTGGGCATTCCAGGCCTGTTGGATGCGGCCCAGCCTTTTTTCTCCGATGCCATCCACCTCGGACAGGCGTTCGATGCTGTGTTCAAGGACGGAAAGGGTGTCGTCGCCAAACTGGCGGACAATGCGTTCGGCCATCCGTTCGCCCAGGCCGGGAATCATGCCGGACCCCAGGTATTTCATGAGTCCCTTCAGCGTGGTGGGGGCCCTTGTTTCAAACCGGGTCACCCTGAACTGACGGCCGAACGAGGGATGCTGCTCCCATGTGCCAGTCATGGTCAGTTCCGAACCCACCGGCGGGCTCAACAGGTTGCCCACCACGGTGACCAGATTCCTGCCGCAGCGCACTTTGGCCACGGTGTAGCCTGTTTCGTCGCTTTCAAAGCTGATTTTTTCAACCTGGCCGTTAAGCTCGTCCATCATCCCCCCCGGTCACACCACAAACCGCGCCCGGCTTCCGCGCCTGCCCGGTGTCACTTCCAGACGGGCGGCCATCCGTTCCTTCAGCTCCGGAACATGGGAGATGATGCCCACCAGACGGCCGTTGACCTGAAGGTCGGCGAAGGTTCTCATGGCGAGGTCCAGACTCTCGGGGTCCAGGCTCCCGAAACCTTCATCCACGAACAGCGTGTCCAGCCGGATACCTCCGGCGTAGGACTGAACCACGTCGGCAAGGCCCAGGGCCAGAGACAATGACGCCAGGAAACTTTCCCCGCCGGACAGGGTGGCCACAGGCCGGGTGGTGCCGGTGTGGTCGTCGGACACCAGAAGATCCAGGCCTCCGGCGCTCCGCATGTCGCTCCTGTCCCTGGCCCTTAAGAGATCGAATCTGTTCCGGCTCATGGACTTGAGGTGTCGCCCCGCCGAAAAAAGCACGTCGTCGAGAAGGGCTGAAAGGACATACCTCTGAAACGTCATGCCCGCCGGGTTTTTCCCGGAGGCCATGTCGGCCATGGCCCCGGTCACGGCGTATTCTTTTTCCACGTCGGCCATCCTTAAGCGGCACTGCGCCACGGAAGCGGCTGTGTTGGTTTTTCTCTGAACCAGGGTTTCAAACCGGCTTTTTTCACCGGCGGCCGCTTCAAGCCGAATTTTGATTCCGTCAAGGCGCGTTTCAAGGCTGTCCACATCGGGCGGAGAGAGGTCTGTACATGCGGCTTCGGCCCGGGCGAGGCGGTCTTCGGCAGCGGTAAGGGCTTCATCGAAACGTTTCACCGATGCGGTGAGTTCGTCGATATGGCCGGCATCTGTCATGGCCGCGAGAACGTCGGCGAGGCACGTGAATCCTTCGGCCTGAATCCGGTGATCCAGATCGGCGGCGGCAGACTGGGCCCTGTCACGGCACAATGTCACGATGTCCCCGGCGGCCTTCAGACTTTCCCGAAGGGCCGCAAGATTTGACGCCCCGTCGTTTCGTCTGATTTCCGCCGTTTCCAGGGCCGTCTGTCGTTCTGCCAGCTTTTTTTCCAGATTTGCGATGCCGGACACAACCGACGCCGCATCCCGATGTTCCGGCGGGATGGCCGAAAGCCTTAAGTCGGCCACGGCTTTCAGGGCCGCGCCGTTCTGTTCCACGTCCGTCCGCTTTTTTTCAAGATCGGCCAGTTCATTTTTGCCTGCTTCGGTTTCAGCGGCGGTGGATTCCACGTCACGGGCCAGTAAATCCAGAGCCTTTTTGTCGGCCAGAGCGGCGTTCAGCTCGATCTGCGTTCCGGCCAGCTGATCCGCGGCCTGAAGGCCGGTGTGATCCGGGTGCGTGTCCAGTTCCGCGGCGAGCACCGACACATGACGGGCCAGTCCGGTGTACCGCTCTCCAAGAATCCTCACCGTTTCAGACTGCTCGCGGATTTTCACCTCCAGACTGTCCAGATCGGACTTGGTTTTTTTCAAAGTTTTTTCGTCAGGCACACTCTGGCCTGTGCTGTGTGGGGACGGATGTTCGGTGGAACCGCAGACCGGGCAGGGCTTTCCGGCTTCGAGGGTTCGGGCCAGCACGGCGGCCTGTCCCGCATGAAACAGATTAAGGGTGTTTTCGTATATGGATCGGGCGCTGTCCCGGCGTGATTCAAAGTCCTTCAGGACGGATTTCTGGTGTTCAAGGGCGTCTGCATCCTTGTTTTTCCGGGCGATCAGATCCTTGTGTTCCTTTTGCTTTGAAACGAGCCGGGAAAGATAATCCGCACGCTGGAGCAGCATGTCGCAGCGGGAGGCACCTTCCTTTTTTTTCTGAAGTTGGGTGTTCAGGTTTTCAAGAGATCCGGTCAGATGCTTAACCCTGTCACGCAGAATCTTTGCCTGCCCGTCCAGATCCTTAAAAACCCTGACCGCTGCGTCGTGATTTTTCACGGCTTCGTCACAGGCTGTGATCTGTCCCACAAGGCTTTTAAGGACATCCAGCCGGGACCGGTCGGCCAGGGTTTCCGTTTCCCGTTTTTTTTCAAGGGCATAGGCTTTTTCCGCCTCGTCCTGCTGGGCCTCCGCCTGGGCGAGCCGGGTTTTCAGGCGGTCATGCTTTGTTTGCGCGTCGCTGAGTTCTCCCTTTCGGGCGTCGCTGTTTTTCAGGGAATCCCTGAGCGAGAGCGCCTTGGCGGCGAGGTCCGCCCGGTGTTTCATGGCCGCCATGTCCGGTTTTCGGGAGAGGAGTCCGTTCAGGCCCTGCCTTGCCGCATCGCGTTCCGTGAACCGGGTCTGAAGCTCCCGGGCTTTGAGCAATCCGGCCTGGGCCTGGGCTTCTTCCTCCTTCAGGATTTGAAGAGACAGGGTCCGGGCTTTGACATCGGCTTCAAGGGCGTCGATCTCATGGCGGAGGGCATTCTCGTCAGCGGCGTTTTCCGATTCCAGAAACACGGTCCTCTTCTGGCGCTGCTCGTCGTAAGCGGTTTTCAGGCTCCTTGCTTCCTCTTTCAGGGCTTCTTCGATGTCCCGGTAAAGACGGGTCCGGAACAGGGTCTCCAGGATTTTCTGGCGTTCGGCGGACCCTGAAAGAAGAAACTTCCGGAACTGGCCCTGGGGAAGGACCACCACCTGACGGAACTGGAGCACATCAAAGCCCATGATCCGCGACACTTCGTCGGTAACGGCGCTCCATCGGTCGGCGAGCACCGTTTCATGGCCGTTCTCCACACGGGACAACACAGCCTGGGCCAGCTGCCGGGTGGTGCCTTCCCCGCGTCTTTTCGGGCGGTCCTGCTCAGGACTTCTGAACACCCGGTAGTGACGAGCGCCCAGAAGAAAATCAAACGTGGCTTCCGTGGGTTCACCGGCCAGGGCAAAATCGCTCCTGACGCCTTTCACGTCTTTTTCCCCTCCCGACGTTTCACCGTAAAGAGCAAAGCACATGGCATCGAGGAGGCTGCTTTTGCCCGCACCGGTGGGGCCATGGATGAGAAAGAGGCTTTTGTTCTCAAGCACCGAAAAATCCAGGAACGTTTTTTCCGCGTAAGGCCCGAAGGCGGACAGGGAAAGGGAAAGGGGTCTCACGGCAGGGCCTCCCTTCGCTCTCTCAGATACCGCTCGGTGATTTTCCGGTAGGCACCGGCCATGTCCGGACCGATGTCGTCTCCGGTCATGTCCTTGTAGAAACTTCGGAAAAGATCGTCGTGGCTTGTTTTCCGGTGATCGGCCCTTGCGTTTTCCCTGCTGCCGTCCCAGGCCAGATGGGGCCGTTCGATGTGAAGAAGGTTGGGGAACACGACCCTCAGCCGTCCCAGGGCGTCGAGAACAGGATTAGCGTCGAGAAGATTCACCTGGATGTAATCATCGCTTGACGGAAGGCAAAGCACCTCGTCCATAAGCCCCCTGACGATTCGGAGCCGCCGTTTGCCGGGCAGGGTCACCGGTGTCACGCGGCAGAGGCCGTTTTGATCCATCTCAACCAGGTTCACGGATTTATCCTGATCCGCCTCGGAAAAAGAATAGGGAAAAAGGCTTCCGGAATAGCGGATATGGTCGGCACCCGCGGTCTGGGGCCGGTGAAGGTGGCCCAGGGCCACGTAATCGTATCCATCGAACACGCCGTGGGGCACGGCGGCGCTTCCACCCACCGAAAGGGGGCGTTCCGATTCGCTTTCATCGCCGCCGGCTACAAAGGCGTGGGCCGAAAGAACGGTCCTCCGGTTTTTTGTGGCGCTTACGCCGTTTCGTTTCACAAGGACCTGCATGGCCGTTTCGTGGTCTTTCACCGAATCGTCGAGCATGATGTCCCGCACGGTGGGCGGTTCGGCGTAAGGGATGGAAAAAAAATCAACCGGCCCGTGCTCGTCTTCAAGAACGGCGGGCGATGTATTGCCGACGGAACCGCGCATGAAAAGCCCCCGGCTTTCCAGGATCTTCGAGGCGAACCCCACGCGGTCGGGGCTGTCGTGGTTTCCAGCGATCATCAGGACCTTGATGTTGAGCCCCGCGACCACCCGCCCCAAAAAATCGTCCAGCAGCCGCACCGCTTCGGGCGGCGGCACGGCCCGGTCGTAAACATCGCCGGACACCAGCAGCATCTGTGCTCCGCTGTCTTTCAGGATGTCCACCAGCAGGTCCAGAACCGCCGCCTGGTCTTCGGTGAGATGCACCCCGAACAGAATCCGCCCCAGGTGCCAGTCCGCTGTATGAATGAAACGCATGGTGATTCCTCTGTGTTGATGGATGGATTGAACAGATCATGAGTTATCCGGTTTGGCGGCGTATGTCAAACCGAACCCTTTGGGCCCGTAAAGACAAAAAGCCGGGAGCACGGTCCTTGACGGAGTGCCCCCGGCTTTTACCGGATGTGTTTTTTATAAAACACACATGTGGGGATGGGTTGCCCGGACTGAAACGGCGAACCGTTCAGGCCCCGGCTTTATTTTTTTCTGCGGCGGGCTCCCACAAGGCCCAGAAGTCCCGATCCCATGAGGAACAGGGTGGCGGGTTCAGGTACCGGAGCGGATTCGCCCACCAGCTGGCTCTGGTTGTCCACGCCGTTTTTCGAGATGTTCACGGCGACCACGGTCCAGCCTGAATCATCAAAATTGAACGCACTGAGTTCCGCCCAGAAGTCGCCAATTCCGCCCACCTCGTCTTCAAGATACCAGATGGCTTTCTGGACTTTTTCACCAGCGTTGTGCACATTGACAAAAACATTGGACATATAGGCGGCGTAGAGCCACTTCGCTTCATCGGACACTTCGTCCATGCCGTTGACTGCACCGGTTCCCCCGCCTGTGGCATAGTCGCCCACGGAAGTCACGCGATAGGACGTTCCGGGTGTGAAATACTTCTGGCTTTCCAGGCAGAACGTCGAGTAAATGGTGCCGTCCGCCGCTTGCATGGTGTAGGGCGACGAGCTGTCATTGAGCATCCGGATGGTGTCTCCGGCCATGGGCAGCGCCCAGGCACTGGTGGATACAAGTAAAACAAAACAAACCACTAAAAATCTTTTCACAATTCCCCCTAAATTTCCTTTCCTGATTAAAACAAAAAAAACAATTCCCCCAAAACAGGCCTGTAAGACCCGCGCATTATACAGCAGTTTCCATGCCAATTTTTTTGGTTTGAAATTACAGGAAGATACGGATATACATACGTACAAAATGTTGATATTACTTCATATCTTGAGTGGTAAACCAGCGGCCAAAACAGAGGGATTGGGGAATTCATGCCATAGGGCCCGGCCGGCGATTCTATCCTTTCACCTGCCGGGAAAACAAACCTGACCGGATGGAACTCAATCACCGGAATGGGGTGACGGTGCGGCAAAAATGGTCAGTTTCAGTTCGCTGTCATCGATCAGGGAGTATTCCGGTTTTATCCCCGACAGCGCTTCGCTTTCAGTGATGATGATCGGCACCCCCTCGCCGCGTTTGTCCATGATAAAGTTTCTCTGGCTGCCTCTGGCATCCACGTTCATCGGACAACGGGCCAGAAGGGAGCTGATCAGCTCGTTCCTGGACGATTGCCGTTCAGAGAGGCTTTCAAGGGTCATGGTGTTGGGGATCGTGCCGGGAGAATAGATTTCCAGCCGGTCGGAGAAGACGTGAAGGCGGATCTTGGATCCGTAAATGGAATAATCCCGATGGGCTACGGCGTTGACCACCGCCTCGAACACCGCGTTCATGGAAAACTGGGGCGTTTCGATACGATAGGGTGCTTTGATGGCATAGACCCGCGAGTTCCGCCTCACAAACTTGCAGGCGTCACGGATCTGGATATCCAAAGGGCCGGAGATATCCATGGTGTCCAGCTGAAAGGCTCCGTTTCGTTCCACACCTTGATAACAGACCGCCTGGATAAAGGCACTGGACATGAAGGATTCGGGGGCGTCACAGGCCATCAGAATTCCGCTGACCGTTGCCTTGATGACGCCGTCCTCGTCCCGTGCCACCAGTTTCATCTTTTCAAGAAATTCATGGTCTTCCCTGGGGGAAATGACTGTCCTGAACCTTTTCCACAACGTCGGATTCAGGTCGGCAAGGGATGTGCCGGGAACGGCCTGTTCATCGAAGCGTATAAGCCTTGCCTGACTGCGTTGTTGAAACAAGCGGGCCAGGACGTCGGGTTTCATCTCCCGCCTGGAACTCCCGATGCGCCTGAAATAACCGTTGGGGCTTTTGTGGACGAACAGACTTCTGGGCACGTCAATCCGGAGAATGGCCCGTTCTCGTCCCTGGTGATCGGGCACAGCGAGTTTTCGTATCACGCAATCCAGGGGAGGCTCTATCGCGTCGTTGCACAAGGAACGAAGCCAACCTTCGAGCAGGTCCAGCTTCTCATGGGGAATCCCGCAAATCTCCCTGGTTTTGTCGTCAACCCCCAGAACAATGATCCCGGACGCCGTGTTCGCCATGGCTGCCAGTTCGTCCGCCATGCTGTCCCTGTGTGGGCCGACAATTTTATCGCCTTTGAATTCCACGTTCTTAAGCTCAAGAACAGAGTCTTCACCCAGAGAGATCTGTTTGAGCAGATCGGACATGTTTTCGACCATCACGAATCTCCGTCAAAACCCGTTTTGTCAAACTTTTTCAAAAAGTTTGGCCTCCGGCAGGACCGCCGGAGGACCGTCACCCTTTTTAAATACCCTTTGGATCATGCCCAAAAGGCCTCACTCAGGCAACCTATTTTTTTTCAGATTCCTTTACGGCGGTGCCGCCCCCAAGGGCCTTGTACAGTGTCACCCGGTTGGTGAGTTTCAAAAGACGCAGGTCGATGCGGGCCTGCTCGGCGCTGTAGAGGCTGCGCTGGGCGTCGAGGACGCTTAAGTAGCTGTCGATGCCGCCTTTGTAGCGCAGATCCGAAAGGCGGAAGGTCTCGGCGGTGGCGTCGATAAGGGCTTTCTGGGCGATGAGCTGCTCGTCGATCCGGGATTTTTGGGTGAGGACGTCCGATACGTCCCGGAACGCGGTCTGAATCGTTTTTTCGTAAGTTGCCAGGGCGATGTCCCGGTCGATTTTCGCCACATCGAGGTTGGCCCGGTTGTTCCCGGCGTCGAAAATCGGGACGGTGATCTGGGGAATGAAGCTCCAGGCCGGTCCCCCTTTGAAAAGCTCACCCAGTTCACTGCTGGCCGTACCGAAGGTGCCGGTGAGGGTGATCCGGGGAAAAAAAGCGGCCCGTGCCGCGCCGATGTTGGCGTAAGCGGCCCTTAACTGGCTTTCCGCCGCAAGGACATCGGGACGGGTCAGGAGCACCGAACTGTCAAGCGCAGATGAAACCTGTTTCAGGGTTTCCCCCGCCTTTTCGACCTCACTGAGTTCCGCCGGTTTCAGATCCGCCGGAACAGCCGCGCCCACGATGAGATCCAGGGCGTTTTCATCCTGAACCACCTTGGCCGTGTAGCTCACCACATCCAGACGGGCGGCTTCCACCCGGGTCTGGGACTGGCGAAGGTCCAGTTCGGAGGAGGCCCCGGCGGCGGTCCGCCGGATCATCATGGCGTAGGTTTCCTTCTGGGTGTCGAGGGTGTCTTTGGCCAGTTTAAGCCGTTCCTTGTCTGCGGCAAGGGTCAGCCAGACTCCGGCCGTTTCGGCGGCAATGGCGAGACGGGCGCTGACCTGGGCCTGTTCCGTGGCCAGATACTGTTCCAGGGCCTTGGCTTTGAGGCTTCGGACACGGCCGAAGAAATCCAGTTCATAGGCGCTCACGCCGACATTGAGGTCGTATCTTCGGGACACCATGGCGTCGCCGGTGGAACTCAGGCTGTCCGGCAGACCCTGGACCGTCTGGGAGGCGTTGGCGTTCACATGGGGAACAAGGGCCGAACGCTGAATCCGGTAAAGGGCCTGGGCCCGCTCCAGGTTCAGGGCCGCGACCCGGAAGTCCTTGTTGTTTTTGATGGCCAGCTCCACCACCGCCTGAAGTTTGGGGTCCGTGAAGAACTCCTTGATGGGGATGTCGGCTGCGGCCGAGCTTTTTTCTTCCGCCGGGGCCTCTTTTTCCCCCACGGCCCAGGGTTTCACCGGGCTTTCGGGGCGGGTGTATTTCGGGGCGAGTGTGCACCCCGAGATCAGGATCAGCAGGGCTGCAAGCCCTGCGATCCGTTTGATTCCGATTGTGTTCATATCCGGCAATCCTTTGAATGGACGGTGGAAGTTAGTCATGGTGCACCTCTTTCACTTTGAAAATCCTTCGGATCACCACGAAGAACAATGGCACGAAGAAAATGGCGAGAACGGTGGCGGAAATCATGCCGCCCATAACGCCGGTGCCGATGGCGTTCTGGCTGCCCGAACCCGCGCCGGTGGTGGTGACGAGGGGCAGAACACCGAGGATGAAGGCCAAAGACGTCATGATGATGGGCCTAAGCCTGATCCGCACCGCTTCAAGGGTGGCTTCCATGAGACCCACGCCGTATTCCATCCGTTCCTTGGCGAACTCCACGATCAGGATGGCGTTTTTCGCGGAAAGGCCCATGGTGGTGAGAAGCCCGACCTGGAAGTACACGTCGTTGGACATGCCCCGCATAGTTGCGGCGATGAGGGCACCGATAATCCCCAGGGGAACCACCAGCATCACCGAAAAGGGAATGGCCCAGCTTTCATAAAGAGCCGCGAGGCACAGAAACACCACCAGAAGGGAGATGGCGTAAAGGGCCGGAGCCTGGGAGCCGGACATCCGTTCCTGATAGGACAGGCCGGTCCATTCGTAACCGATACCCGCAGGCAGTCTGGCCGCGATCTCTTCCATGGCGGCCATGGCGTCGCCGGAGCTTTTGCCCGGAGCGGCCTGACCCATGATCTGCCGGGAAGGCATGCCGTTGAACCGTTCAAGCCTCGGTGATCCGTAGCCCCAGCTGGCCGTTGAAAAGGCCGAAAAGGGTACCATCTCACCTTTGCTGTTCCGCACATGCCAGTTCTTGATGTCTTCGGTGCCCATGCGGAACGGGGCGTCGGCCAGCATGTACACTTTTTTCACACGGCCCTTGTCGATGAAGTCGTTGACGTAGGATCCGCCCCAGGCCGTGGACAGGGTGTCGTTGATGTCGGCAAGGGACAGCCCCAAAGCACCGGCTTTTTCGTAGTCGATGGCAATCTTGTACTCCGGCGTGTCTTCCTGGCCATTGGGCCGGACCGCCATGAGCACGGGGTTCTGGGCCGCCATGCCGAGAAGCATGTTCCGGGCTTCCATGAGTTTTTCATGGCCGAGGCCTGCGCGGTCCTGAAGCTGGAAGTCGAAGCCTGTGGCGTTCCCCAGCTCCATCACCGCAGGCGGCGGAAAGGCGAAGACCATGGCTTCCTTGATTTGAGACAAGGCTCCCATGGCTTTTCCGGCCACGGCGTTCACCTTGAGGTCCGGGCGGTTCCGCTCTTTCCAGTCTCTTAACTGTACAAAGGCCATGCCCATGTTCTGGCCGCGACCGGCGAAACTGAAGCCCGCCACGGTAAACAGGGATTTCACCGCCTCTTTCTGTTCCACCAGGTAATGCTGCTCCACTTTTTTCATGACTTCGGCGGTGCGTTCCTGAGTGGCTCCGGCAGGAAGCTGGACAATGGTGAACAGCATGCCCTGGTCTTCATCGGGCAGAAAGGCCGTGGGCATCCTGAGGATCATGAACGCCATGACACCCACGATGAGGAAGTAGATCACCATGTAACGGCCGGACCGGGCCAGGATGTGTTTCACCGAACCCTGGTACAGCGTGTTGCTGCGGTTGAACAAGCGGTTGAACCCAAGGAAGAAGCCGGAGAAAAGGCCGCCTTCCGCCGCGTCATGGCCTTTGGCCACGGGTTTCAGCATGGTGGCGCAGAGGGCCGGGGTGAGGACAAGGGCCACCAGCACGGAAAGAAGCATAGACGATACGATGGTGATGGAAAACTGACGGTAGATCACGCCGGTGGAGCCGCCGAAAAAGGCCATGGGCACGAACACGGCTGAAAGCACCAGGGCGATGCCCACCAGGGCTCCGGTGATCTGGGTCATGGACCTGCGGGTGGCTTCCTTGGGGGAAAGACCGTCCTCGCTCATCACGCGCTCCACGTTTTCAACCACGACAATGGCGTCGTCCACCAGAAGACCGATGGCCAGAACCATGGCGAACATGGTGAGGGTGTTGATGGAGTAGCCGAAGGCTTTCAAAACGGCGAAGGTTCCCAGAAGAACCACGGGCACGGCGATGGTGGGAATCAGGGTCGCCCGGAAATTCTGGAGAAACAGGAACATGACGAGGAATACCAGGATGATGGCCTCGATGAGGGTTTTCACCACCTCCTCGATGGAGATCTTCACAAAGGGGCTGGTGTCGTAGGGGTACACCGCCTTCATGCCGGTGGGGAAAAACGGTTCAAGTTCGGCTATCTTTTTCTTGATGATGCTGGCGGTTTCAAGGGCGTTGGAGTTGGCCGCCAGACGGATGGCGATACCTGCCGCAGGTTTCCCGCTGAACCTGGCCACCGAATCGTAGCTTTCGCTGCCCAGCTCGATGCGGGCCACGTCTTTCAGGCGGACCGATGAACCGCCGGATGTGGTTTTCAAAAGGATATCGCCGAATTCTTCCGGTGTCTTCAAAAGGGTCTGGGCTGAAATGGTGGCGCTGAACTGCTGCCCCTCAATGGACGGCGTTCCCGAAAGCTGGCCCGCTGAAATCTGGACGTTTCGTGCCTTGATGGCGGCTTTCACGTCAGAGGGGTTCAGGCTGTAGCTTTTCAGTTTGCCGGGGTCCAGCCAGACGCGCATGGCGTACTGGGAACCGAACAGTGTCACTTCACCCACGCCGTCCAGACGGCTCAGGATATCCTGGAGGTTGGCGGCCACATAATCCGAAAGATCGTAACGGCTCATTTTTCCGTCTTCGGACACGAAGCCGATAACCATCAAAAAGTTACGGGTGGACTTGGTCACCTGGACGCCCTGCTGCTGAACCACCTGGGGCAGGAGGGGCGTGGCCAGCTGGAGCTTGTTCTGCACCTGGACCTGGGCCATGTTGGGGTCCATCTCCGCGTCGAAAGTGAGGGTGATGGTGGCCATGCCTGCGGAATCACTGTTGGAGGTGATGTACCGCAGTTTGTCGATGCCGTTCATTTTCTGTTCGATGACCTGGGTCACCGTGTTTTCAAGGGTTTTGGCCGAAGCGCCGGGATAGATCGCCGTGATGCTGATCTCCGGGGGCGCGATGGCCGGATACTGGGCGATGGGCAGCTTGACAATGGACAAAGCCCCTGCCAGCATGATGATGATGGCGATAACCCAGGCGAAAATCGGCCTGTTGATGAAAAAATGGGACATGGTGTTTCTCCTCTATTTCGTTCCGGCGTTATCCGCTTGTTCAGGTTTTTCGGCAGGTGCGGGTTCTGAGGCTCCTTTGGGCGGCCCAGCCGGGGCTCCGAAGGGAACGGCCTTGACCGGATCTCCGGGTTTCACTTTCTGAAGTCCTTCGGCAATGACCCGGTCACCGGGTTTCAGTCCGGCGGACACCAGCCAGGCGCTGCCCACGGCTCTTTCGATGGTCAGAATCCGGGGTTCCACCTTGTCACCTGCTCCCACCACCATGGCGGTGGCTTCGCCTTTGGCTGTCCGGGCCACGCACTGCTGGGGCACGAGAATGGCGTTGTCGATGCGGCCTTCTTCCACAAACGCCCGGACGAACATGCCGGGAAGGAGGGTCTGGCCGGAGTTCGGGAAGACGGAACGCAGGATCACCGAACCGGTGCCCACGTCCACGGTAACGTCGGAAAATTTAAGAGAGCCGGTGGCGGAATATTCCGAACCGTCTTCCAGGATCAGCCGGACACTGGCCCCGCCATCTTTGGATCGGGTGAGGTGTCCTGCGGCCATGCTTTTTTTCATGCGGAGAAGCTCGGCGCTGCTCTGGGTGACGTCCACATAAACCCGGTCGAGTTTCTGAATGGTGGAAAGGGCCGTGGCCTGAAAGGCTGTGACAAGGGCTCCCACCGTGACGGCGGATTTACCGATACGTCCGGAGATGGGGGCTTTGATGTCCGTGTAATCCAGATTGACCCTGGCTTTCTGAAGTTCGGCTTTGGCGGCCAGCACATCGGCCTGGGCTTTTTTGTACGCGGACTGGGCTTCGTCGTCATCCTGCTGGCTGATGGCTTTGGATTTCACCAGATCCCTGTAACGGTCGGCCTTAGTTTTTGCAGGCGGAAGAGCGGCTTCGGCACGGACCAGAACCGCTTTGGCGCTGTCGTAAGTGGCTTTGTAAAGCGCGGGATCGATGCGGTAAAGAATGTCTCCCGCTTTCACTTCCGCACCTTCGGTAAACTGGACTTTCTGAATGATGCCGCCCACCTGGGGCCTGACGTCCGCCACCAGATAGGCTGAAACGCGCCCGGATAGTTCGGTCGAAACAGAGGTTGTTTCAGGCGTGATGGTCACCACCGAGACTTCCGCCGGTCCTGCGGGTCCTGCGGGGCCGCGGCCTGTGGTGGATTTGCCGTCGCCTTTGCCGCAGGACGCCGCGACGGCGATGAGGATGGCCATCGCGAACAGCGAGGCGATGAATGAGCGAAAACCTTTGTTTCTTTGTTCGTTGTCCATGTGACACCTGTCTTTCGTTGGGTTGGGTTTGGTTATGGAATGAATGTTCATTCTTGAATCCTTATATTTTGAGGCTGTCCCAGCAGGAACGGACCACGACCTCCGCCAGCTCGTCGTCCAGGTCAAGAAAGCCCGTGTGATGATCCCGGATGGACCAGATTATGGGGGCGAAGGCCAGGTTGAAAACCATGGCGATGGGCAGATCCTTGATCACCTGCTGTTTTTTGCCCTCTTCGAACAGGTTGTGAATGAAATCGTAGTCGCCGGTGACGTTCAGGAGTTTTTCCTTGCGGTGCTGGAGTCCGTAGGGAGAATTGTGAAACTGTTCGATGTATCGGTATTCCAGCGGATGATCCTTGTAGTGGGCGATAAATCCTTTCATGATATGAAAAAACCGCTCCCGAATCGGACGATCCGCCGGATGGGCGGAAACGATAACCCGGTGGACCCGTTCGTAGATTTCGCTGTACAGTTCGGTGATCAGAACGTCCCGGTTTTCGAAATACCGGTAGATGGTTCCCGCCCCCACGCCGGCCCGTTCGGCGATCTGCGCCATGGGTGCCCCGTGGAAACCCTGCTCGGCCAGAAGCTCCATGGCGGCCTGCATAATGTCTGTTCGTTTGTCTTTTTTACACATATTCCAGCCCTTTCATCGATAACGGAATGAACGTTCATTCTATTTAAAGAAAATCCGAAAGGCTGTCAACGAAAAAAATGGCGAAACTCCTCGGCCAGGGTGACGACAGAGCTTGCCTGACAGCACCGAGCGCCGCAAATCCATGGCCTTTGGGGAACCGGGATAAATGATTGACAGCCCCCCGTGATGGGTGTAAATTTAAAACCTATTCTTAATTAGACAATTGCTGTCAACACCATCTTTCTAAATAGTCTCACGCCGTTTCAAGCAACGCATTGCATCACGTCAAGACCATTCAAAAAGGAGGCTTTCATGATCACATCCAAAAAAACCCTGTTATCCCTGTTTCTCATTCTGACCTGCCTTGTTTCTGTTTCATCGGCGGTTGCCGGTGGATCGGCGGCGGAAGCGGAAGCCCTCGTCAAAAAAGCCCTGGCCTATGTCAAGGCCAACGGGGTGGACAAATCCGTCACCCTGTTCAACGCCAAGGAAAGTGAATACGTCAAAGGCGATCTTTACGTGTTCATGTTCCGGGTGAGCAGCAAAGCCGGAGCCCGTGTGGTGACCCTGGCCCACCCGGCGAATCCGGGGCTTGTGGGCAAGGATCTCTATGATCTCAAAGACCCGGACGGAAGGCAGTTCATGGCTGAAATGGCAAAAAAAGCCATGGAGGAAAAGGGGGGCTGGGTGAATTACAAATGGAGCCATCCCCAGACCAAGAAAATCGGCGAAAAAAGCTCCTATGTTCTGCCGGCCGGTCCGGATATTTTCGTGGGATGCGGCATATACAAATAGACAAGCAAGGATTTTCCCATGCATGCGAAAAAAAACATGAGCCTGAAAAAGAAAATTGCACTTCTGCCCCTTTCGGCCATGGTGGTTCTTGCCTGCCTTGTGGGCAGCTCGCACCTCGGTTTTTCAAGGATCCTGCATCGCGTGGACGACGTGGTGACGTCGTTCAGGATGCGCCAGGAAATCGCCGTGCTCATGGAAAAGCTCTCCAACGTGAACGGAGAGACCCATCAGCTCATTGTCTGGACAAGTGCCGGCTATCCCGAGGAAAAAAAGAAAAAAATGGAACTTTCCATCCGGGGTACTCTGAAAGAGATGGAGAAAATACTGGTTTCCAACGGGCGCTACGAAGGGCTGCTCCCTCCGTTTAAAAAATATTCCGAATGGATTCTGAAAACCATCGACATGGCTGTGATCGACGCTTCGGCGGCGTCCATGTTTGCGGGGTCCGTGGACGAGGCGTTTCATTTGATCCATTCGGAAATGCGGAGCCGTGATGAACAGGCCGAGGGCAGGATCAAGGCGGATTATCAAGCGGTTTTGATGAATCATACCCTGATCGTCAGAAGTTCACAGATCATCGGCCTGGGCGGGATGATTCTTTTTGTCGGCTTGTCGTTCATGGTGATCCGTGGCATTGTCGGAACCATCGGCGGTGTGGCCCAGGGGCTTGGGGAGGGCGCAAAAAAAGTGAGCCGGGCCTCCAGCGAGGTGTCGTCCCGGAGCCAGCAGCTTGCGGAAGTGGCGTCACAGCAGGCCTCCGCCATCGATGAAACCACGGGTTCCCTGGAACAGACCCTGGCCATGATCGAAAAAAACGGGATGAGCACTGTCAAGGCCGACGCCCTCATGAAGGAGACAGGATCGGTGCTGCGCAAAGCCGTTGAGTCCCTGGAATCCCTCACCGCGTCCATGGACGACATGAGCGGTGCCAGCCGCGAAACCCAGAAAATCGTCAAGACCATCGATGAAATCGCCTTTCAGACCAACCTTCTGGCTCTGAACGCCGCTGTGGAAGCGGCACGGGCCGGAGAACAAGGCGCGGGCTTCGCCGTGGTGGCCGGAGAAGTGCGGAAACTCTCCATGCGTGCCGCCGAAGCAGCCCGTAACACCGCAACCCTTATCGAAAGTACCGTCCGGAAAATCAAGGACAGTTCGGACATGGTCGAGCTCACCGGCGTTTCTTTCGCCGACGTTTCATGCCGGGTGGAAACAGCCGTTGAACTTCTGGACGAAATCGCAAGGAGCACCAGAGCCCAGGACGAAGGTATCGCCGTAATCAAGTCAGCCCTGTCGGAACTGGACAAGGCCACCCAGCAGAACGCCGCCCACGCCGAACAGACCGCCAGCGCTGCGGAAGACCTGAACCTTCAGGCTGAAACCATGGACGTGTATGCGGCGGAACTGCGGAACTTTGTGGGCAACGCGACGGTATAGGGGGTGTATCGAATGCATAAACGGCCGGTGCCTGCGGGGATGACGCCTGATGAATAAAAAAATATCCGATTTAATCGACTTTGAGCGTGTGAATGTCCTGCTCGAAGGGTTCAATCAGTCCACGGACTTTGTCACGGCCATTCTGGACCTTCAAGGCAATGTCCTGTCCAAGTCGGGCTGGCGGCGGATCTGCACGGATTTTCATCGCATCCATCCTGAAACCGCACGGAAATGCAGGATCAGCGATACAGAACTGGCCAATAAAATGGCAAGGGGCGAGATATACAACGCCTATCGGTGTTTAAACGGACTGGTGGATGTTGCGGTTCCCATTGTCATCAACGGCGAGCACATCGCCAACCTGTTTTCCGGCCAGTTCTTTTTCGAAGAACCCGATCGGAATTTTTTTATCCATCAGGCCGAAGCCTGCGGGTTCAACGTGCAGGAATACCTGGAGGCCCTCGAAAAAGTCCCTGTTGTTTCAAAGGAAAAGGTTGAAAAGGTCATGTTTTTTCTGCAAAACATGACCCTGCTCATCAGCGAGACATCCTTTCAGAAAATAGAACAGACGGAGCTGAACAAGGCTCTCTGGGAGAGCGAGGAAAAATACCGCGTCCTTTTCAATACATTTCCCATCGGCATCACCCTGTCGGATGCCACAGGAAACATTGTAACGAGTAACGCCAGGGCCGCCGAGCTGCTGGGACTCTCCAAAGACGAACACGAAAAACGCAGAATTGACGGTGAAGAGTGGCGGATCATCCGCACAGACGGGACCCCCATGCCGTCCGGAGAATATGCCAGCACCCGGGCTCTGAAGGAAAACCGTCTGGTTGAGAACATTGAAATGGGGGTTGAAAAACCTGATGGATCGGTCTCCTGGATCAATGTGACGGCCGCACCCCTTCAGTTCGGGAATTCCGGCGTGGTCATCACGTATAACGACATCACGGCCCATCGAAAGGCTGAGAGGGACTACCAGACGCTGTTCCGGGAGATGATGGACGGCTTCGCCCTTCACGAGATCCTGTGTAACGAGGAGGGAGAACCGGTGGACTATCGTTTTCTCGCGTTTAATCCCGCGTTTGAGCGCATGACCGGGCTTAAAGCCGGGGAGGCGATCGGTAAAACCGTGCTTGAAGTCATGCCCGGCATCGAGAGACACTGGATCGAAACATACGGCAACGTGGCCCGCACCGGAGAGCCGGCTTTTTTTGAAAACTACACGGTTGAACTGAACAAACACTTCGAGGTCAAAGCGTTCAGGCCCGCTCCCAATCAGTTCGCATGCATCATCGCAGACATCACCGAGCGAAAACTATCGGAGTGGGAAAAGGAAAAACTCCAGACACAGCTTGTCCAGGCCCAAAAAATGGAGTCGGTGGGCCGATTGGCCGGAGGTGTGGCCCACGACTTCAATAACATGCTGAGCGTTATCCTCGGTCATACCGAAATGGCCCTTGACGTTGTGGAACCGGGCCAGCTCCTATACGAGGATCTTATGGAAATCCGCAAAGCCGCCGAACGTTCCGCCTCCCTGACACGGCAACTGCTGACCTTTGCCCGCAAGCAGACCGTGGAGCCCAAAGTCATCGATCTGAATGAAACCGTTGAAGGCATGCTCAAAATGCTTCGCAGACTCATCGGAGAAGACATCGATCTTTTCTGGAAACCCGGAAGAAACCTTCGGCCGATCAAGGTGGATCCCAATCAGATCGACCAGCTTCTGGCCAATCTGTGCGTCAACGCCAGGGATGCCATCACCGGTGTGGGTAAAATCACCATCAGGACCGAAGTGGCCTCCTTTGATGCGGCCTATTGCTCTGAACACCCAGGATTCGAAGCCGGTTCATATGTGAAGCTATCGGTTGGAGACACCGGTTGCGGCATGGACTCTGAGACCATCGATCACCTGTTTGAGCCGTTCTTCACAACCAAGGAAATGGGCAAAGGCACCGGACTCGGTCTGGCGTCGGTTTACGGAATGGTCAAGCAGAACAAAGGCTTCATCCATGTAAACAGCGAACCGGGCCAGGGGACGACATTCAACGTCTTTCTTCCCAGTCTGGCCGTAAAAACCTTTGGATCGGGAGAGACAACTCTCGCACCCATGACTGAACATGGCCACGAGACGGTCATGGTGGTTGAAGACGAACCGGCGATTCTGAAAATGACATCACTGATGCTTGAAAAGCTGGGCTACCAAGTATTGCCAGTCGGAAAACCCGAAGAGGCGATTCGTCTGGCTCAGACTCATACCGGACGCATCGACCTCCTGATGACGGATGTGATCATGCCCCAAATGAACGGGAGAGCCCTGGCCAACACCCTGATAGCATTACATCCCGATCTGAAGCTTCTTTTCATGTCCGGCTACACAGCCAACGTCATCGCACATCACAGCGTTCTTGACGAAGGGGTTCATTTCATTCAAAAACCTTTTTCACGCAAAGAACTGGCCGCCAAAGTTCGGCAGATCCTTGGACCTCAAGACGATCCTTGTCTATGATGCGGGGCATTTTTAAGACGATATGAGTTTATCGTATTCGGCGTGGGTTCACATATACAGTGCCTGGAATTTGTTCCATGGTCGCCGGTTTTCGTGTTATCATGGCATCCATTGAATCCATGAACCGGAGATTGCCGTGTATATCGCCAGAAGAACCGTAAAGGGCCAGTCGTTTTTTACAATCCGCAAATCACTTCAGGAAAACGGGGTGTACGTCAGCCGTGAACTCATGGATCTGGGCAACGATCCCCGCATGTTCATCCGCTATCCCATGGGGAGGAGCTTCTATGTGGACAGTGTGGTGGAAGACACGCTGAGGGCTCTGGGTGAAACCGTGGACTACGACAACCTTGAGCGGATATTCTGGCCGTTTGTGCGGGAGGAGGTCCGGCGGAAATACCAGGGGCCTTTTTCACGAAAAGCCGCTCATGAAAAAAACCCGGATGTTTCCGGCGTTCATCTGTTCGATAAACGGCGGCTGTCCTACCTTCGAACCGGCAGCATGAACCAGCGGCATATCGGCCGTGTGCCGGACAGCATGTTCACACCGCTCACTGAAAAATCACGGGACGAGCTGGAGCAGCGGTTCATGGCCGATGAAAGCCATCTGAACTCACGGGAAATCAAAGGCTATGTTTTCGTGATTTTCGATCTTCACCGCCATTTCAACGCCCTGTTTGCCAGGGAAATGCCCCAGGCCCTGGACCAGGACAAGGTGGCCGATCATCTGGTGGACGATCTCTGCGCCCTGAACCGGGACAGCGTGTTCTGGGCGGGTATGGGTATGGAGCGGACACTTCACCCTTATCTCATCAGGTACCTGATCATGTTTTTCGACACGGAGTACCAGAGGCCGAGATTTCTCGAAGACATGGAATTCGCGAGGATGAACAGCCGAAGATACCACCGTCAGACTGGATGGCGGAGTGAACGGCCTGCAGAGGGACTCTATGCCGAGGCCGCCGAAGTGTTCGGCGTGGACCAGGCCGAGCTGAAAACCATGGACCGGCGCCAGCTCCAGAAACTCTACAGGAAAAAAGCCAGGGAGCACCATCCTGACCATGGCGGCTCCCACGAATCATTTATCCGGCTGGCCCGGCTGTACGAGGAGCTGCTGTCCATGGCTGCGTCAAAAAAAGCGGGGGCGCGGTCACGATAAAAACTGGGTTTTCACAAAACCCCAGACCAGAGCCGTCACGCACCCTATTTCACCGATGATCAGTAGGGCCATACCCCAGGTGGTTGCAAACGTCCGCTCGCTGAACTGACTCTGGGCCCGTTTCCGGATCCCCAGCATGAAATACCTGAAAACGGTGACGGTGAAGAAAAACAGGGGGACTCCGGCGATGATCCACTGGGTTCTGACTGAATAAGGGCTGTAACGGAGCAGTTCCGCCATGACCAGGGCGCCGGCGCTGTAAAGGAACGCGCTTCTGTGGAGCATGTCGATGTACATCGGCGCTTTGTTCTGGGCGTTGTTCATGATGAACAGGTATTTCAGAACGCCTCCGGCCATGCCGGCGAGAAGAAAAAGACCCGATGCGGCAAGGGTCGTCTGGATCACAGGGTTCATATCGGCCTCGTGACAACAATAAGGGTGAGTGAGAGGGTATCGGCCATAGTCTTACATGACATTCCTTCTCACATCAACGGCTTTTATGATGAGCCGGTTTACACGGCTTTTTCGTACAACTTGCCCTGGAACGTCCTCCGGGTCTCAAGAATGGTGTTGATGAGGTTGGTGGTGTCGGTTTTCTTCAGGGGCCAAAGGGGGGCCACCAGTTCGTCGGGATGGGGATCGCCGGTGATGCGGTGAATGACCATGGCCGGGGACAGGCGCTCCAGATAGTCGCAGACCAGTTCGGCGTATTCCCCAAGCTCCAGGCAGCGGAACTCTCCGTTGGCATAAAGGGTTTCAAGGGCGGTTCCCCTGATCACGTACAGAAGATGGATCTTGACGCCGTCCACACCCAGGTCCGAAAGCACATCGGCGCTTTCAAGCATCATGTCCCTGGTTTCGCCGGGAAGGCCCAGAATGATGTGGGCGCAGACCTTTAAGCCCCGGTCCTGTGCGGGTTTCACGGCGTTTTTGAAACAGGCGAAGTCATGACCCCGATTGATTCGGACCAAGGTTTCATCATGAATACTCTGGAGCCCGTACTCCAACCAGATCAGCTTGCGCCGGGCGTAATCGCCCAGAAGATCGAGAACAGGCTCGTTCACACAGTCCGGCCGGGTGCCAATGGACAGGGCCACCACGTCGTCGAAAGAGAGGGCCTCGTCGTACACGCGCTTCAGCGTGTCAAGAGGGGCGTAGGTGTTGGTGAACGACTGGAAATACACCATGAATTTGGTCGATTTGTACCGCCGGATCAGGCCGGGTTTGCTCTGCATGATCTGCTCGCCGATGGAAAGACCCATGGCATGGGCCCCGGTGCCGGACCCCTTTTCACTGCAATAGATGCATCCGCCCAGGGAAAGGGAGCCGTCCCGGTTGGGGCAGGAAAATCCGGCGTCCACCGTCAGCTTCTGGACCCTTTCCCCGAAAATGCTTCGGAGGTAGCTGTTCAAATCATTGTATCTTTTACGTTTCATCGTTATCCAGATGTTGACCAACCTGTTCACGTCGCTTATACTGTCAGACTTTGATATGTATCATCCTTTCAGAAAAAACAAGGACCGTTGATGTTTTATTACGGAAAAAAATACGATGTGATCGTGGTGGGCGCGGGCCACGCGGGCTGTGAAGCGGCCCTTTCCGCGGCCCGGATGGGGTGTTCGGTGCTTCTCATGGCCATCGATCTGGACAAGATCGCCGCCATGCCGTGCAGCCCGTCCATCGGTGGCACGGCCAAAGGCCAGCTGGTCAAGGAAATCGACGCCCTGGGAGGTGAAATGGCCAAGATCTCCGACCGTTCGGCCATTCAGTATAAAACCTTGAACACCCGCAAAGGCCCGGCGGTTCATTCCACGCGAACCCAGAACGACAAGAACGTCTACCACAAAGCCATGAAATCCGTATTGGAAAAACAGCCGAATCTGGACATCAAGCAGGCCCTGGTGGAATCCCTGGTGGTGGAGGGCGGCGAGGTCCGCGGCCTCATCGATTTCACCGGCTACGGATATCATGGAACCAAAATCATTCTCACCACAGGGACCTTTCTTTCCGGCCTTGTCCACATCGGCCCCAAAAGCATCAAGGCCGGACGGGCCGGGGAATTCGCCGCCTACGGACTGGCGGACAGCCTCAGGTCCCTGGGGTTCGAGCTGGGCCGGATGAAAACGGGAACGCCGCCGCGTCTGAACAGACACACCATCGATTTCTCGAAGTTCATTAAACACAGTTCGGACACAAATCCCAAACCCTTCTCCTACTCCACGGAATCGGTCAGCACCGTTCAGCTGCCCAGCTACATCGGCCACACCAATGCCCGGAGCCGCCAGATCGTCATGGACAACCTTAGCCGGTCCCCCCTTTACTGCGGAACCATCAAGGGCATTTCGGCCCGGTACTGTCCGTCGTTTGAGGACAAAGCCGTGAAATTTCCCCAGCGGGAATCCCATCACGTGATCCTGGAACCCGAGGGCCTGGAAAGCGATGAAATTTACGCCAGCGGACTGGGCAACAGCCTGCCCCTGGATGTCCAGATCGCGTTCGTCAGGTCCGTGGAAGGTCTTGAACAGGCTGAAATCATGCGCCCTGCCTACGCCATCGAATACGACTACGTCAATCCCGTCCAGCTTAAACCCACTCTCGAAGCCAAGCAGGTCAAAGGCCTTTACATGGCCGGGCAGATCAACGGCACGTCGGGCTACGAAGAGGCGGCGGCCCAGGGGATCTGGGCCGGAATCAATGCGGCTTCCGCCGTCCAGGGACGACCTCCGTTCGTTCTGGACAGATCCCAGGCTTACATCGCCGTCATGGTGGACGACCTGGTGACCCGGGGAACCATCGAACCGTACCGGATGTTTACGTCACGGGCCGAATACCGGCTGGTGATGCGTGAAGACAACGCGGATTTGAGGCTGAGCGAAATCGGTCATGAGCTGGGGATTGTGAACGCCGACAGGATAAACGATATCCGGGGGATGAAACAACGCGTCGAAGCGGAAATCGACCGGGTGAAACGCACCGTGATCCGCCCTCTTGCCACGGTCAACGCCTACCTTTCTGAAAAAGGCTCCACACCGGTAAACCAGGGCGTACACCTTGATCAGCTCCTGAAACGGGCCGAGCTGGACTACGACGCCGTAAAAGCCCTGTCACCTGCCGAGTCTCCGGTGGATGACAGAACGGCGGAACAGGTTGAAATTCAGATTAAATACGAAGGCTACATCGATCGTCAGCTCGCGGAGATCGCTAAATTCAGGAGCCTTGAAAAGGTGAAAATCCCCGAAGAATTTGACTACATGTCCGCCCACGGCCTTTCCAACGAGATGAAGGAAAAACTGATGAAGGTCCGTCCCATATCCCTGGGACAGGCGTCGCGAATGGATGGAATGACCCCTTCCGCCATCTCTGTTTTGATGGTGTCCCTGAAGAAATGGCGGGGCCGCGAAGCCTCCCGGTCTTGACACCCCCTTTCGAAGGAATTATTCTCTACATCGTGAAAACAAACGGAAATTTCACCATTTCGGTGTCAAACCGCCGGATTCGGATATAAACATATAAGAAGGAATGCTTAAGCGTATGTCTGACGTGGATTACTACAAGATACTGGGCGTTGAAAAAACGGCGAGCGCTGATGAGATCAAGAAGAAATACAGAAAGCTGGCCATGAAATACCACCCGGACAAAACCAAGGGTGACAAGGCTTCAGAGGAAAAATTCAAGCAGATCAGCGAGGCTTACGCCGTTCTGAGCGATCCGGAAAAACGCAAGGAATACGACACCTTCGGGTCTTCAGGCTTCAAACAGAAATACAGCCAGGAAGACATATTCAGGAATTTCGATTTCGAGGATATCCTGCGGGGCTTCGGCTTCGGCGGTTTCGGAGGATTCGGGGGCGGTGGACGGCGGCCCCAGGGAGGATTCTCAGGCCATCGCCAGGCAGCCAAGGGTTCGGATCTTGTCTACGAGATCCCCCTGACATTGAGGGAAATCGCCGAAGGGGTAACCCGGACCATCGCCCTTCACCATCAGGGCGGTGCAGGCCAGGTGAACGTCAAAATTCCCAAAGGCATGATCGAGGGCAAAAAAATCAGGCTGCCCGGAAAAGGCGAAGCCAGCCCTTACGGAGGCAATCCCGGAGATCTGTTTATCACATCGAAGGTTCTTCCCGATCCGGTGTTCTTTGTGGAAGGCCATGATCTTAATGTGAACAAGGTCATCAGATTGTCCGAAGCCCTTCTGGGGACCACGGTTTCCGTGCCCACCATCACAGGCCGGGAGCTGAGTCTCAAAATCCCTCCCGGAACCCAGCACAAAACAAAGATGCGGCTTCCCGGCCAGGGTCTTCCCCACATGAACAGTCAGACCACGGGGGATCTTTACGTTCATATTCTTTTGAGCTTTCCTAAAGAATTGAATGACCAACAGAAGAAAATCGTTGAAAAAATGGCTCAGGCAGGACTCTAATGGTTCAAAATCATTGACAAGAAAGCTTTTTCACGATAACGCCTTATGTATTGTTTCTTTACAATTTGAGTTATTTTCTGCATTATAGTAATTCCAAAGTGTAATCATGAAATCATCCACTGCACGGGTCCGAACGAGGGAAGACGGCTTTCCCGGAATTCCGGACCGTTACAGGTGCCATGGATTTTTTAAGACCGTTTGATCTTCGGATGGATGTAAGTATGCCGGAATTGACAGAGATTCTTTCACGCAAGGATATAGAAACGAATATATCCGGTATTGCTTTGAGGATCTCCGAAGATTACAAGCAAGGGAACCTGATCCTCGTGGCGGCTCTCAAGGGGGCGTTCATGTTCGTTGCGGATCTGGCCCGAAGCCTGTCGATACCTTCTCAGATCGGTTTCGTGGGGGTGTCGAGTTACGGTGCCGGCACCGAGTCTTCCGGAACAATAACCGTTACAAAAAAACTGGACGTGGATATTGAAGGCAAAGATGTGCTGATCGTGGAAGACATCGTCGACACAGGGCTGAGCTTGCGGTTCATTATCGACTATCTGGCGGAGTTCAAACCGAGAACGCTGAAAACCTGTTCTCTGATCGATAAACGTGAAAGACGTGAAGTGGATGTGGTGGTGGATTATGCCTGTCATGAGGTTTCTGAGGGTTTTCTCGTGGGGTACGGACTGGACCACAATGAAAATTACAGACATCTTCCGGCTATATATCATCTGAAATTATAAACAATGAGGATGGACAATGATCATTACCTGTGGGGAGTGCGCATCCAGTTTCATACTGGATGACGGCCTGGTTAAACCAAGTGGTTCCAAAGTAAGATGCTCGAATTGCAAAAACGTGTTTGTCGTTTTTCCGGCTCAACCGGCTGCGGGCCCTGTCGCGCAAAAACCGGCCGTGGTCAAACAGCCCGACGAGGATCTGTACGATTACAGCAATGACCCGGATCTTGCCAAGGCCGTCGCGGCCATCGATGAACGGGACCTGGAATTCACCGATGAAGAACTGGGCATCACATCCCTCGAAAAAGAAAGCGCCCCTGTTGCCAGGGCCGCCGTTGTCCCCGAACCCAGGGTTGAAATCCCTGAACCCCCAATACCCGAAATCCCTGTTCCCATGCCTGAGCCTGAACTGGCCGCATCCGCTGACGTGGCCGATGATGAGCCCGCGTCAGCTGAAGAGGACGTCCTTGATTTTGCCGACTTCGAGCTGGAAATGGATGAAGAGGACGGCATGTCGGCGGCGTCCGAGGAACTGGACCTCGATCTGGATGATGACGATGCCGGGGCGGCAGCCCAGGATGATGATCTGGAACTCGATCTCCAGCTGGACGATGAGGAAGAGGATCTGGATTTCTCGGATCTCGAACGTGAGCTTGACGGCAGACTCGATGACACGGAAGTGATCGGCGGAACCATGACGCCTGATGAGGCAGACAGTGCGGACACCGTGGTGGTGGAAGAACTTCAGCTTGATCTTTCGGATGTCGACGAGCTGGACGGTCCACCTCCGCTGCCTGGAGATGATTTTGCTTTTGACGATGACGCTGTTGAGGTGAAAGAATCCGACACGGTGATGATGGTGGACGACGAACTGGATTTCTCGGATCTCGAACGTGAGCTTGACGGATTATCCGATGAACCCGCCGCTGTTGACGAACTGGACCTCGGCCTGTCCGCTGATGAAGACGGTGGTGAGCCGGAAACCATCATGATGGACGGAGAGGACCTGGATTTCTCGGAATTCGAGTTCGACGCCGATGAAGCCGGTTCCGGGAAAAAACAAACGAAAGATGCCGCCGTGGAAGAGGATGACGAGGAACTGGATTTCTCCAATCTTGCGGACATCCTGGATTCGGATGAGGAACCGGAAAATCTCGATCTGCCCAGAGATGTGGATGAAGACCTTGAGCTTGAACTGGATCTTGATCTGGACAGCGAAGCGGATTCCGGCAAGAAAGCGGTGGCGGCACGGGTCGATGACGATGAGGAGGAGCTTGATTTCTCCGATCTTGAAGACCTGCTTGACGATCTTGAAAAAGCCGATGCCACGTCCAAGGACGCTTCAGCCGATGAACTCGATCTTGAACTTGACGCTGCGGCTGACGATGAACCTGAAATGCCGCCCGCTGTCAAAGCGGCCATCCATGACGATGATGATCTTGATTTCTCCGATGTTGAAGCCATGCTGGATCTGGATGAAGGCGTCGAAGAAAAAATGGATTTTGAAGGTGCGGATGACGATTCGGATCTCGATCTCGAACTGGAAATGGAAGACAGCAGCAAAAACAAATACGTCCGTCTTGGCGACGAGGAAGATCCCGACATCGAGCTTGAGCTGGATATGGGCGATGACGATCAGACAGAAGATGAGGACAACGAACTTCTTGAACTTGAAGAAGATGATGAAGAGTCCGAAGCCGTCCTTGCCACCGGCGGACAGGATTCGGGAAAAGCCTTTGCAGGCAAGCAGGAAGACAAAAAGAAAGCCAAGCCCAAACCCAAACGCAAAGCGCCGGGCCGGGGCAAGGATGTGGTGAAATACATCGGAATCGCGCTTCTGGTACTTTTTATCCTGTTCTTCCTCTATATGGCCAAAAACGCCATCGGCCAGGCCGTGGGGGTGAACATTCCCCTGTCCATCGGCCCCCTGGAAGATCTGCGGGACAGCCTCTCGAAAATGGGCATTCCCGGCCTGAGCTCTTTTGTGGCACCTCAGGATGACGATGTTCAGGGAAAGTTCAAGCTGAAAACCTCCGGCATTTCCGGAAAAATCATTCCCAACTCCAAACTTGGGGATCTTTTCGTCATCACCGGCAGCGTCCAGAACATGTATCCCGACACACGCAGCTCCATCAGTCTGGTGTGCAAGCTGTTCGGCCCCGGAGGCAGCGTCAGTCAGACGGCATTGTTTTACGCCGGCAACGTGATCCCCGAACCCGAGCTTCTGAAAATGGATGAAGGGATGATCAAGAAACGGCTTCAGAACCGACTGGGCGACAACGGCGTCAACACCAGCGTGCGTCCCAACCAGGTGGTGCCTTTCATGGTGGTTTTCACCCGCCTGGGTGCCAACCTCACGGAGTTTTCCGTGGAACCCGCAGGTTCCAAAGGAACCACAACGCCGTAAGCTGAACGAAGACCGATTATAAAAAGAAAAAGGGATGGTTTTTCCATCCCTTTTTTATTTGTGCCTCGGCATATTTTTAAATCAGACGCGGACGGCCTGCCAATCCATCGTAGGTCGGGTTCAAAAACCCGACACATGGCCCGATCCTCTGAATAATAAGGCGTTTATTTAAAGTCGATACCCGCTTTGCCGAATCCCTCGTTGCAGCCCAATGAAATCAGGGCTGGCGCATGACAAGGATGGGGGCATTTGTCGGCTTTCGTGCCGAGAAGCCGACCTACGATCTGGGTGATGGTTTTTTCGGAGAGGCCGACAGTTATCCGCAGGAAGTCCGCCACTCAGGTCGGGTTCAAAAGCCCGACAAATGATCCGATCCTCTGAATTATCGAAACGTGAACCCGTCACGCCGGTTTAAACACATCCTTCTCGAACCGAAGCGTCGCGAAATAATCCTCCATGGTTTCTTCACGCCGGATCAGTTCCACGGTTCCATCGATTTTGAGCATCAGCTCCTTGGGACGCATTTTGGCGTTGTAGTTGAAACCCATGGCGTGGCCGTGAGCGCCGGTGTCGTGAATGATAACCAGATCCCCGTCGACAATGGCCGGAAGGTGCCGCTCCACAGCGAATTTGTCGTTGTTTTCGCACAGCGAGCCCACCACGTCCACCACGGTGTCGTGTGCCGCGTCTTCTTTGCCCAGAACGGTGATATGGTGATAGGCCCCGTAGATTCCCGGCCGCATCAGGGCGGACATGCAAGCGTCCACACCCACGTAGGAGCGGTAGATGTCTTTCCGGTTGATGGCCTTTGTGACGAGAACGCCGTGGGGGCCGGTCATGTAGCGGCCGCTTTCAAGAAACAGTTTGGGAACGTATCCGTGGGCCGCCTTGAAACTGTTGAAGATGGCGGTGATTTCTTCGCCCATGGCCTGGATGTCCAGGGCCTGGTCTTCGGGCCTGTAGGGAATGCCCAGACCGCCTCCGATATTCACGAACTCGAAGCGGATGTGGAGGGCTTCAGAGACCATGGCCACCATGTCCAGGATCATCCGCGCCGTTTCCACCATATACGTATAGTTCCGTTCATTGGACGCCAGCATGGTGTGCATGCCGAAGCGCACCGCCCCTCTGTCTTTGGCTTTTTTGTAAGCGTCCACAAGCTGCTCGAAACTGACGCCGTATTTGGCCTCCACCGGATTGCCGATGATGGCGTTGCCTGTTCTTCGCGGCCCAGGATTGTATCTGAAGCAGATCAGTTCGGGCATGGCCGGAACCTTGTCCACCAGAGAGATGTCGTCGAGGTTCAGGATGGAGCCTCCGTCGTTTTCAGCGGCCAGAAAATCGTCGGGGCTGGTGTTGTTGGACGTGAACATCAGGTCTTCGCCCCTTGCCCCGGTGCCCCGTGCAAGAACCAGCTCGGGGACAGAACTGCAGTCGAACCCGAAACCCATATCCTTCATGAGGGCCATGACCGACGGGTTGGGGAGGGCCTTGACCGCGAAGTACTCCCTGAATCCTTCGATGCCTTTGAAGGCGTCGATGAGGTTCCGGCCGGTTTCACGGATACCCGCTTCGTCGTAAATGTGGAACGGGGTTCCGTAATAGGCCGCGATGTCTTTGAGAACGGGGGACAGGCGTTTTTGATACGACAGGGACTGAGGCATGGTCATAGCTCCTTGCTGTAAGAATGATTTTCGACAATTTCGCTGACATCCACGGAATCCAGAGGAATCTGGGAGCTTTCCTTGTATGTATGAAGGGCGATGTGTGTTTCCGTCCGGCTCACCCAGGGTATCACGGAAATTTTCCGGGCGATGGTTTCGAACAGGGCTTCTTTGCCCGAAACCCTCATTTTAAGGAGAAAGCTGTCGCTTCCTGTGATGAAATGGACTTCCTGGACTTCCGGGATTGTTGAAAGAACCCCGGCTGTTTCTTCCGCCTGGGCGCTTTTTTCAAGAAAAACCCGCACAAAAGCCACCATCTCCCGGTTGAAGCAGCGGGGGTTCAGGATGACTTCGTAGCCGTCGATAAGACCCTGTTTTTCCAGCTTCCGGATCCGTTCAAGCACTGCCGACGGGGCCATGTTCACCTGACGGGCCACCTCCACGTTGGGCACCCGGGCTTTCTCCTGGAGAATCTTTAGAATTTTCAAATTGGTTTCGTCAATCATGGGTCATATTCCTTAAGCTTTTTTGAAAAGATAGTGGCCGACCGGTGATTAGTCAAGAATAAAATGCGGAATATCGACCAAAATCACGAATAATATTCTCTATTCAGAGGTGAATTATGTTAGAATTGTGTTAATGACTCGAATATTCAGAACGTTGTTGCGTTGCTCGCCCCCAGGCTCCGGCCGAAAACGAGGTCTTTTTGTGCAGGACGAGATGACATGCCATGTAAAAAATGTAAAGTCTTTTGCATTTTGACCGGATCGTGATTAATATACGGAATCTTAAAAATAACGGCTGTTCTTTAAAAACAGCCATAACTTAACGAGAGCGAAGGATACGACAGAACATGCAGACATTCAAACCTTCAGGACGGGCGGCGCTGATCGGCAGTCTGCCCATGGACGATCATGAAAAAGCGGCGGAGCTTGTCCTGAAATACGCATCGGACATTCCACTCTGGGTTCAGCTTCCGGCCTACCGGGCGGAAGGCATGGTGGCCCAGTTCCTTCCGGGCATGCCCGGCGTGGTGACCGAAGGCGACAAAACGTTCATCGACAAAACCAAGGACGGGTTCGCGGAAGAAATCCTCTCCTTTTACGAAGATTATCTGATGGTGACCGAGGCTGGCGGAAGCCTTGAGGGCAGCCGTTTCGCCATGACCGGGGACGAAGCCCGGGGCTTTGTTGAAATGAAACGCCGGATCGCGGCCTTGGCCGAAAAACCGGATGCCGTCAAAGGCCAGATCACCGGCCCCATCACTTTTGCGACAGGCGTCACGGACAGGGACGGCCGGGCCGTGTTTTATGACGACGAACTGCGGGATGCCGCCATCAAGCATCTGGCGCTGAAAGCCGCCTGGCAGACCCGTGAGCTGAAAACGTTCGGAAAACCCGTCATGGTGTTTTTCGATGAACCGGCCCTGGCGGGTTTCGGCTCCTCCGCCTTTCTCACCATCACCAAAGAGGATGTGAAGGACGCCCTCGCCGAAATGAGCCGGGCGGTCCACTCCGAAGGGGGTCTTTCGGGCGTTCATGTCTGCGCCAACACCGAGTGGGACCTGCTTCTCGATTCCGATCTCGATGTGATCAGCTTCGACGCCTATTTCTTTTTCGACAAGTTCATGCTTTACGGCCCCCGGATCAAGGCGTTCATGGACCGGGGCGGCATTCTGGCCGTGGGCATCGTTCCCACGTCCCCGGCCGATGTCATCGCCGAGGAAACGGTGGACCGGCTTTTCGAACGTCTGAACGTCCAGCTTGAGGCCCTCAAGGCCTTAGGCATCAGTAGCGAACGGATCAAAGAGCAGATCCTTGTCACGCCCAGTTGCGGAACGGGATCTTTGCCCCTTGATCTGGCGGTGAAAGTTCTCGACATGACCCGCCAGCTGTCGGACAGGATCAGGAATCTTTGAAAAAATATGGAGTTATCCTTTATTCGATGTTGGATGTTGAGTGTTCAATGTTGATGGACTCGTAAAAAGTCGCCCGATGGCTATGGAAAAAGGCCCA
>DYJE01000076.1 GCA_020723285.1 Desulforapulum autotrophicum
CAGCAATTCTCAATATGTCGAAACGGGCAAAGCCTTTGGCGAGAAAGCCATTGGGGTGAATTGGGGCAAAGCCCACCAGGAGGTTATTGACAAACCGTAGTGCAGAAGGCTCTCTGTCAAAGCGGGAAACAAAACAAACTGCTGAAAGGGATTTCGGCAGCCAAAGCGAACTGGTGAAAAACGCCAGGCGATGTCATCCGGTATCCAGTTCCAGGCCTTTGAACATGAAGGTCAATACTTCGTCCCAATTTTCAAATTGGAAGTAGCGCAACAAGGCTTCCACATCCTGGAAAAATCTACGGCGCGTGCCCAGAGCCTGGCGGATGGCCCGGTATTGCTCATCCACCAGGTCTAAAACGGTGTGAAACAAGAAAGCCAGCAGATTGAGAGAGAGTAAGAGCGAGGCCAGATGCTGGCTTCCGTGTCCAAAGTTGTGTTCGATGTGGTAGCCCTTGGTCTTCAGGACATTATTGTTCTCGTTTTCGACTTTCCAGCGCGCCCGGCCATCCCGCACAATGGCTTCGACGGTGGTGTCCGTGACTTCAAAATCGGTGACAAAGGCGTTCTTGTAGAGTTGTTCTCCAGTATCTTCGCGGGTGACAGTCACTTCGCACCAGTTCACGGTCAGGGCATCTGCTTCCCCACTCAACGGGAGCTTGTTGGCATAACGATAGGTGGAGATTTGTGCATATTTCCCCGCCCAACGCCTGACGGTCTTTGTGCCTAACACCCCATTGGCTGCCAGGAAAGCTACCGTCTGGTACAAATGCGAGTGCGAATCGGGCTTGCAGACCAGGACGAAGTGGAAATGCTTGTCTTTCAACGCCTGGCAAAATGGCGTACGACTGAACAAATCGTCGCCCAGGATGGTAACGCCTCGCCTGGCGTAGAAGTCGCCCCACTTTTCGACCCAACGTTTGGCAGCTTGGATCTCACAATCCTGTTTCTCATGCCCATCCTGCGGAACAATGAACTCCGGTTCCAGTGAAATCACCGTTTCATTCCCCGGCTGGACAATCACCGGCGTCAAGGCACTGTGAAAATAGTTCGTCTTTCCATTGTTCAGTTCACGATGGCTGCAATTCTCACATTGGATAGCCTTGGACGAGAAGTATTCCGTCCCGTCTATCGCCACCAACAACTGGTTGGCAAAGGATCGCCGCCTTTTCAAAATATCCGTCCCTTCCAATCCCAGAAAGATGTGCCGATATACCCCTTGCAGATATTCCGGGCTGACCGGATCCAATAAGTTCCGAATTTGGTTGTCACTCGGCAACTCACTCAGGTGAAACAGGCTTTCGGCGTTACTACGCCCTTTGCGCAACTTCATGTCACGTTGATGCGCCAAAAATGACGGGCTTTGCGTGAAAAACACCGAAAAGGCGCTCATCCCCACGTCTGCTAACTCGTAGACACTGTTTTTCCCGGTGCGCAGATCGGGAAAGCCTTCACAGGCCTGCACCAATCGTTTGATCATGCGTGGCAATCTCAATTCGCTCAACATTGTGCCTGCCAGATTATCACCTTTTCCTCCCCCTGGCTAGGCTTCGCTCGTTGCCCTTTTTCATATTGAGAATTGCTG
>DYJE01000026.1 GCA_020723285.1 Desulforapulum autotrophicum
TGTCCTTTGTTGAGCTCCTGACTTTTTACATGGGCATCAACATCCAACATCGAATGAAGGAAAGCTCCATTTTTATAGGCTGAATATGCAGAAGGGTATCTTGCCATGTGGCCATGGGGATCCTGCAACCCATTCACCATTCGATGTTGTATGTTCGATGTTCAAAAAAACCTGCCATTAGGATAAACCACCTTCATCGTTTATAATTTCCACCTTGATCCGTTCTGAAATGGCATGAAAGAAGTCTTCAGACCAGATATCGGTTTCGGCAGGATTTTTGATAAACGGGAGAATGTCGGCTCTGGCCTGACGATAATCGATCTGGCTGATTTTTTCCCTGAGAAGCTCATGCAGACGTGTTTCTGTAAGCGGCTCTTCATGATGGATATGACCGGTTTGCAGCATTCGACATCTCAGATGATTCAGGTCAAGCGGGATTTCATTTTTGATATACCATATAAAATCAAACAGATCTCTTCCCTTCATGCGTCCGGCGTTCCATGATCGGCAGAGAAGCGCGTGAATTTTACCGGCAAAAAGAGATGAATCGGAAAACACCCTCACACTGTATGGAACGGGACTCAGGCTGTATTTCACAGCATACGTTGCTCCTTCAGGGGGTGCCGTATCGACTTCAAGTTTAATTTTCAGAACCTCATTGTTATGGACACCGGAAACCGGAGGCCTGAGCGCATGGATATTCAATAGCTGAATCAGGGTTTTTCCTTTGATAAATGCCGATTCAATGGCCGTATCGGCTTTTTTTTCTTTTTTGATCACCTCCATGTCAAAGCCGTAAGCGCCCAGCTCATTTTTAATGGCATCACAATACCCGGTGATATCGAAACTTGGGTTTACGGAAAGTAACGAAAAATCCAGATCTTCCGAGAATCGCTCAAGTCCATAAAAAATTCTTAATGCGGTACCGCCGTAAAATGCGGCATGATCAAAAAATCCGGCGCGGGACATCCCTAACAGCGCAATTTCCTGAATGATTTCTTTTAAGGCGTTTTTTTGATCATCCGGCGTTTTGCACTCATATCTTTCGAGCATGTGGTCAATGGCGTGGGGCATGGGAATCACTCCTTCATTCAATCCTCCAGACAGTCACAGAGAAGCTGGATGATTTTTTTTCGATAAAGTCCGGATAGAATGTTTAAAAGAGCTTTATCAAGCCGCATCACAGAGTCCTGATCCATTCTTAAATCATCGTACAGAAGTTCATTTAAGGCGGCCATGGTCTTGATGTCTTTAAATTTTGAAAGCGTATCGCAGACCGCTTTTTCCGGTGAAGCGATCAAAAAGCCTTCTCCATTCTCATCCACTCGATGGATACCATAAGGATAAACACGTGGATGGATATAACGGTAAAGGAACAATCCAACGGGTGTCTTGAATTGTTTGTTTTTATTTTTATTGAAACAGGCCGATGTGATGGCCTGAACCCGTTCCGGAATCATACCGTAATACGACAGGGCCGATTCAAAGGAAATATAAGATGGCCCATATATGATGTTGGCAAGGGTCTTTGTTGAGTACCCGCTATGATCACCCGATAGATAAAGACCCCGTCTGACTTTGATAAGCTCACCTTTTTTGATCATCGTGGTCAGCTTTGATCGGGGGGAGGCATACCCTTTAAGGCTATCCATAATCCCCATGTAATCCTGGTAGGGTTGTTGGGTGGTTATCATTGAATTTTTCTCCAGTAAGTACGAAATTTTCATACTTTCTGGAGAATGTCAATGGTTATTGATTACGACGAACATCGAACGCCCAACATCGATGGCGTCGTAAAAAGTCCCATATGCGGCGTTATAGTGTTTGGCCAGACACTCGACATACTATATGTATGCCGTAGCAAGTGGCCAAACACTATGCCTTGCCTCTGGGCCTTTTTCCATAGCCATCGGGCGACTTTTTACGAGTCCATCAACATCCAACATCGAATGGAGGGAAACTCCATTTATAACTATTGAATTTTATGAAGATGTTCTTCCCATGCGGCTATGGAGATCCTGCAACCCATCCACCATTATCAAATCCGCGACACTCCCCCGCCCCTGTCATTCCGGGCGGTCCCCGCATATTGAGGAAGTCCGTTTCATCCATAACCTCGAAACAAACCGTGACGCCGGAGTCCTGAAGCCGACCCGGAATCCATCGTCGTATGGGCGATCAGGGTTGAATCTGAAAAAAGCATTCCATCTTTGCCGTAAATACAGACATGGATTCCGGGTCGGCTTCGTGTTTTAAAGGACACCGTTTCGCAAAGGCCGAGGATTTAACAAGAGATTTTGTTGGTTCGTCGACCGCCCGGAATGACAGGGCAGAGGGAAATGGTGAGGGATATGGATCAGGATACCAACAATAAGGCAGGAGGACGATCAGGTTTCCGCAACGGGAGATCCCTTGAGGCCGGCGGCAATGTTCAGGTTGATGCTGATGATGTGTGAGACCTTTTCGGGATCGGGATAGGCCATCAGGAATAATGAACGTTTATCGATATAAAGGCTGAGGCTTAAAAGCTGTTCTTTCAGCGGTCTGGGCAATGCATTTTCCGGCCTCGTCAGTTCCGACTGAAAGATGCTCCAGAGTCTTTGATTGTATTCCAGGGCCTGGTACAGCGCTTCCTGCCCCGGTCAGAAACCGTCTCGCATTGTCTCTTGGCCCCAACCATCCTTCGGTTCAGCGCTTTGCCGAAAAAGTCTACCGCAGAGCCCAGAAATCCGCCCAGAACATGGCCTTCAAACAGCGTAAAAGCGTTCTCCGCATGGATACCTGGCTGGAAGAAGCCCTGGCGTTTACGGGGAAAAGTGTTTTGGGCGGGTGAGTTAAGAATATCGTCGGGGTGTCACCATCCGTTTTGAACGGGGAATGGTTGAACGGGAATGATTGAACGTCGAACATCGAACGCCCAACATCCAACATCGAATGAAGGAAAACTCCATTTTTATAGGCTGAATATGCAGAAGGGTATCTTGCCATGCGGCCATGGGGATCCTGCAACCCATTCACCATTCGATGTTCGATGTTTAAAAAAAACCTGCAATTAGGATAACCCGCCTTTTTATTTATTAAATTATGTTATGAGTTGACTTTGATCATTATCCTGAGTAAATATACTCAATACAATGACTAAATTTACACGGAGCCGTGACATGTTTCGCAGAGAACTGTGCAAAACCCTTGAAAACAGGCTAAAAGAGCCACGAAGATTCATCCAGGTCCTGGCAGGTCCCCGTCAGGTGGGGAAAACCACGGCGGTGCGTCAGGTTCTGGAGGGGCTGAACATGCCCAGCCATTATGCGTCGGCGGATGATCCCAGTGTCCAGTCGGCGTCAGGAATCGAGCAGCAGTGGGATATCGGGCGATTGCTGACAAAAACGGAAGGCAGGGTAACCGACGCCGTCCTGGTCCTTGACGAGATCCAGAAAATCCCCGGATGGGCCGATCTGGTGAAACTTCTCTGGGACAGGGACAGCGCCGCCGGTCTTCCCCTCAAAGTGGTGATTCTCGGATCATCGCCGCTTCTCGTTCAAAAGGGTCTGGGGGAAAGTCTTGCCGGACGCTTTGAGATCATTCACGCGGTCCACTGGTCCTATTCCGAAATCAGGGACGCCTTTGGATGGGATGATGAAACCTACATCCATTACGGAGGGTATCCGGGCGCAGCGCCTCTGGTCAACGACCCTGAACGGTGGATGCGTTACATCAGCGATTCGCTGATCGAAACCACCCTTTCCCGGGACATTCTGCTGATGACCCGGGTGGACAAACCGGCCCTGTTGCGCCGCATGTTTCATCTCGGTTGCGAGTATTCCGGTCAGATCCTTTCGTATCAGAAGATGATCGGACAGCTTCAGGACGCGGGAAACACCACCACCCTCGCCCATTACCTGGATCTTCTGGGCGGCGCGGGCATGGTTGCGGGCATTGCCAAGTTTTCAGGCAACACCGTCAGGCAAAGGGGATCGAGTCCCAAACTTCAGGTGCTGAACAACGCGCTGGTGGCTGCGCATGTCCGGCGTTCCTTTGAATCCGTTCGAAACGATCCCGAACTCTGGGGCCGGACGGTGGAATCGGCCGTGGGCGCTCATATCCTGAACAGTGTGAAAGGCTCGTCCGTTGAAGTGTTCTACTGGCGCGACAAGAACCGGGAAGTGGATTTCGTTCTTCGAAAAGGCGAATGTGTTACCGCCATCGAAGTGAAAAGCGGTAGGCGCAAAGACGCCCTGAACGGAATGGACGCCTTTTCCAAGGCCTTCAATCCCGGACGGAAAATTCTGGTGGGCGGCCAGGGGATTCCTCTTTCTGAGTTTTTATTGACTCCTGTGGAGTTTTATGTGGATTGAAACCAGCGCTTTATGGAGAATGTTTATCTTTGAGTGACGATTCCGATTGATTCTTCACTCTTATCGAGTTCCTGGAAAAAAACAACAAACACAAGGAATATTCTAAAACCGGATCGCATGATCCGGGAAATAATTTTAAATCGATTGCCGACAATCCTTGGTGGCAAGGCGCACTGTGTCCAATCATTGTAATAGAGTCGACCAGCATTAATAAATTGAAGATGATAATGTCGGCCTGTATCCATTTTGTTTTATCGATCATGTATTGATGAAACATATTTTTTTTTATTCGAAAAGGTGCCTTGTCCATACATTCGTTTCATATATGGTAATCTAAATGTTGATATTTATATTGATTTATTGTTGAATATATGAAAGTAAATATTAACCGCTGTAGCTAACATTTATCGAGGGATGTTTAATAAATATTTTTACGTTATTCAGACTCTTTGTTCAACTTACGTATCGAGAGAACCTTCGCGATATAGAGTGCTGATTTTGATCAATTGATTCTTAACTGGACAGTAGTGTTGGGATTAATAATCTATCTTATCAGGAAGGGATAATATCAATGAATAAAAGAAAAATATATCAGATAATACGGGGAGTTGGGGTTGTTTTAATGTTGGCTGGAGTTGTGTTGCCGTCTTGTGTGTCTGGTGATAACTATCTAAAAATAGAAGAAAAAAAGCTCGAAACTAACACGGATCTGGATCGCAGCTTTCACGTTGTGGCTGATGAGCCGCAGGGTTTTGGTCTCCGTATGGAAGGTTTTATTATCGGTATAGAAAAGTCAGATCGAAAAACCCTCGGCGTTAAGCCGCTGGCGAACGATGAACACTTCAACCGAAGCCCTATCGGTTTTGACATGGAAAACACCCGGAAGTTTGTTGCGTGTCTTGATGACGGAAAACGAACCTTTGTTTCACATCTGGTCCAGGCCGAGTGTGATAAAGATTTGCACATTCCGTTCATCAAGAACAAGTTTCTGTATGATGCTTACTGCAACTGCCGTGCTGACGGTCGGCGGCCAAGTGATCCTGCTTGGATAATGGAGAACGACAGTCCATACGAGCGATCATGGGAAGCACTGGAAAAACTTGAGGGTGTTATAGCATCTCAACTTGCCAAGGCTTATGAGAAGGGAACACCCTATACGCATGTGATTGTGGGGACGATGGGTTGGAATAGTCCTCAAGAAAAAGCAATCAGAAACCTTAACAGCATTTTTGGTAACATCCTAATAAATCAGGGTAATGAATTTAAACCTCTTTATATCGCTATAACATGGCCCTCTTCGTGGAATAAGTGTTTTCAGTTTTTTAGCTTATTTAACAAGGCAGATGATGCCGATGAGATTGGTTTTGTTTGGGCAAATGCACTAATTAACAAACACCTTTCTAACTTGCGTGCACGTTCATCCGATAAAAAATGGCCGACATTCAAGATTGTTGCGATCGGGCACAGTTTAGGTGCACGTCTTATGACGCGAGCGGCGTTTAGCGGTGCCGTACTAAAAAAACCGGTAGCTTTGCAAGAAGGGCCTGATTTAGTTATTGGTTTGCAGGGTGCTTTCAGTATGAATCGATTTTTATCTGATCGTAAAATGGGTCGGGAAGGAGCACCCTATGCCGATTACAAGGATCTCCGAGGTAAAGTAGTTCTGACATGGTCGGAAAATGACGATGCTACGCCTTTGGCTAATTGGATCAGTGGTGCAAACTATGCTGGGGCTAAAGCGGGTTATGAGCGTGCCTCTGATGAGAAATATAAAAAACATTTCGCCTTCTATAACGCTTCCGAAAAGGGTGAGTTGATACCCGGTGAAGATGCCGAAAGCCAAGAGAAGAAGGTTATCTATATTGATGCGACAAATTTGGTTAAATATAATGTACTCGGAACCAGTGGTGGGGCACACAGCGACATCTATAATGCATACATGGGCTGCTTACTTGGGAAGATTATTTCAAAATTCTGACCATCATGGTTTGGGCAATACAGAAAAGAGGGGACAGTTTGTTTTTTCAATTTGCTTTCAAGATAATCCCCTGCCGGTTTTTTAACCGAAGTAGTCGGGCGTGGGCCTGACTACTGAACCCACTGTCGGGCTATTTAATATCATCTTGATTTTAGTATGGAATTTGACTCGTTAGGTCCTTGTTGCAGAACAACATCACATCCACGACACTCCCCCGCCCATGTCATTCCGGGCGGACCCCGCATGTCGAAGAAGTCCGTTTCATCCACACCCTTAAAGCAAACCGAGACGCCGGAGTTTCGAAGCCGACCCGGAATCCATCTTCGCAGGGTCGATCAGGGTTGAATCTGAAAAAGCATTCCATCTTTGCCGTATATACAGACATGGATTCCGGGTCGGCTTCGTGCTTTAAAGGACACCGTTTCGCAAAGGCCGAGGATTTAACAAGCGATTTTGTTGGTTCGTCGACCGCCCGGAATGACAGGGCAGAGGGAAATGGTGAGGGATATGGATCAGGATACCAACAATAAGGCAGGAGGACGATCAGGTTTCCGCAACGGGAGATCCCTTGAGGCCGGCGGCAATGTTCAGGTTGATGCTGATGATGTGTGAGACCTTTTCGGGATCGGGATAGGCCATCAGGAATAATGAACGTTTATCGATATAAAGGCTGAGGCTTAAAAGCTGTTCTTTCAGCGGTCTGGGCAATGCATTTTCCGGCCTCGTCAGTTCCGACTGGAAGATGCTCCAGAGTCTTTGATTGTATTTCAGGGCCTGGTAAAGCGCTTCATGATCCGGATCATCGTCCCAGTGATCCACACATTTTTTTAACTGAAGTGCCGCCCGGGTCAGGACCGAGGCTTCCAGTTTCCGGCCTGAAAGTCCCATCTGTTCGGTTTTTTCATAGACTTTGAAAGGGTTTTCGTGCATGGCCAGAAACTCCCGGTTCTGGTAAGTGCATTGCCGCTTATAAAAAAATGAACGATGAAAACTCGGAACCATGGAGCCGGGCGTTGCCCACCTATAGATGACCTGTCAAAGCAACGCCCGGCTGAACGTCATTATCTGAAAAGTGAGAGAAGGGCTTGAGAACTCTGAGAGGCCATGCTGAGCGATTGTACGCCCAGTTGCTGCCGTGTCTGAAGCGCAGTCAGATTCGCACCTTCCTCGTTTAAATCCGCAAGAGTCAGTTTTGATGCGCCTTGCTCCAATGAACTGATATAATCTTTCGTAAAATCCTCGCGGGTGGTGATTATATTCAAATTTGACGAAAGCACTTGAGAGGAGGACCTGAGCGACGACCTGGCAGAATCGATGGTTTTCAGGGATTCTTCAATGGCGTCCTCATCAGTCATGCTCAGTGTGTCAAGGCCCAGGGCAGATGCCTGAAGATCCGTGCTTTTTATGGTGAGTTTACTCGATCCGCTTTCATTAAAACTGACCGTCATGTCAGATTCTCCGGTCAGGAGATTCCGGCCATTATACGATGAGTCTTTGGCCAGTTGATCAAACTGGGAGACAACGTCTTTCAGCTGCGCGTCAAGCGAGCTTTTTTCATCCTCGGTAGCGGTTTTTGATGATGTTACAATCCTTTGCGCCTGATCAAGAAGGGACGAGATCTGGGTAATGCCTTTATCGGCAGTTTTGATGGTCTGGACGGCTTCGCTGAAAGAGTCTTTGAGGGTATTCAGATCACTGGCACGCTGACTCAGTTGCTTCGCGGCAAAATAATTCGTGGGGCCGTCTATTGCGGTGTTTACCCTTTTTCCTGTGCTTAAAGACGTCTGTGTCCTGTCTGTCAGTCTGCTTGTTTGCTGCAGCTCAAGAAGATTGGATCGCATGCTGGCAGACAAAGATACATCACTTGTACTCATTGTTTTATCCCTCCATTTAAAAAAAATCGGAAGTTCATCTGAGCAATGGAAAAAGCCGGGCACCCGCGTCCGTGACCTTATCCGGAAGATGCCGGCTTAAGCCTTATATTCCATCGACAGTATTTTAATATACTTGAGAAAAAAACATCCCCGAACACCGAAAGGCCCTTCACACAGCAGGTGATGGGGTTGTTATTGACGGCCAGTCTGCTTGCCGATTGACATGGCGTATGATCTGTGAAAAGTCTAATATCAATATAAAAAAACGCGGCGGATATCCGGATGCGCCTGTCTTGCCGCCGTAACGGAAAATGATGATAAATCGGGGGGATCGAATATGAAACGGTGGGTTTTTGCGGTGGTTGTCTGGGCTTTTGCGCTGCTCTCGGTTCCTTCGCTGTCACGGGCGGCGGATGTCATCGATCTCGGAATCGAAAAGATCGATCTTTATTCGGGAGGTGGCATCACCACCAATTTCACCACGCTGAACGGCATCGCCCTGGTGGCGACGGTGAGAAATTACAGCAGCATCGCCATTGACGGGTTCACCCTGGTTCCGAAAATCGACACGTACAAGGACGGTGTTCTGCTCAATCCGTCCAACGGGGCGTTCTATTTCCAGCCCAACTACATCAACAGCGCGGCCAGTAAGCCTTTGAGCATCGATAAGAACGGCACCTTCGTCTTTCACGCCGACATATCCCAGCCCAAGGCGGGACATTACCGCTGTGTGGTGAGTTTCACCGTGGGCGGCAGCATCGGGAACATGGACAGCAACAGCGCGAACAACCAGAAAACCGTTGAATTCGACGTCCGGCAGGTGGAAGCGCCCAAACCGGATCTGGCCGTTGAAAACCTCCAGATCAGCCCCGTGTCGGACACGTTCCAGGTCTCCTACACCGTTCGGAATATCGGCACCGATCCGGCTGAGAGCGTTTTTGACATGAAAACGAAGCTTTACGTCATCAAAGACCCCACCACCATCATGACCCGTGAGGACGTGTTCAAACCCCATAACCAGCCCCTGGCTCCGGGAGCGTCGGTCGCCATGGGGCCGTTTGTGATCCGCGACTCCCGAACGCCGTCGGCGGGTCTTGCCGGCGGCTCATACCGGATCGGCGTTTACACGACTCAAGGGTGCAGCAATGACACCAATGTACCCAACAACTACTCCGATACGGTGTACAGTTTCACCGGAAGCGGACAGACTGCGCCTTCCGTCATCGATCTGGGAATCGAAAAGACCGACCTTTACTCCACGGGAGTGGTCAACAACGATTTCACCACCCTCAACCCCATCTCTCTTGTGACGACGGTGAGGAATTACAGCAGCATCGCCCTTGACGGGTTTACTCTGGTTCCGAAAATCGACACATACCGGGACGGTGTCCTGCTCAATCCGTCCAACGGGGCGTTCTATTTTCAGCCCAATTACATCAACAATGCGGCCAGCACTCCTTTAAGCATCGACAAGAACGGCACCTTCGTGTTCCGGGCCGACATGACCCAGCCCAAAGCCGGCCATTACCGCTGTATCATCAGTTTCAGCCTGGGCGGAAGCATCGGAAACCAGGACAGCAACAGCGCAAACAACCAGAAAACCATCGAATTCGACGTCCGGCAGGTGGAAGCGCCCAAACCGGATCTGGCGGTCGAAAACCTGAAATTCACCAAAACAGCGGACACGTTCCAGGTGACCTACACCGTGCGCAACATCGGCACGGACCCGGCCCAAAGCGTTTTCGACATGAAAACGAAACTCTACGTCATCAAAAGCCCCACCACCATCATGACCCGTGAGGACGTGTTCAAGCCCCACAACCAGCCCCTGGCTCCGGGGGCGTCTGTTTCCATGGGGCCGTTTGTCATCCGCGATTCCCGCAATCCGTCGGCGGGTCTTGGCGACGGCATTTATAAAACCGGAGTTTACACGACCCAGGGATGCAGCAACGACACGAACGTGCCCAACAACTATCTGGAGGTGTTGTACAATTTCTGGCAGGGCGGGGGAGATTACACCATCGACGGTGCGCCATCCACGCAAACGGCAAGTGGCATGATGACGGTTTCGTACCGATGCGCCGTCGCACAGCCCGATCTCAATATGGGCCTTTTTGGCGCAAATGAAAGCGGCACGAACCCGAAGCTGGGATGGAAGGCGGCAACGGACACATCGGGAACCCTTTCGTTCAAAGCTCCGGGCCAGGCGGGCCGTTACCTCTTTAAACTGTACCGGCAGAACGGGGCAGTACTTGCGTCAAGCCCAGTGTTTACGGTGATGGGGGCCGCAGCATCCATCGCTGGTACGATGTCTGAAAACACCCTGAATCCGGCGGTCGATTCGGCCCGACTGAATTTGGGAAAGAAAGTCCTTCCGGGCAAAGCCGGGTTTCCCGGTATCGAAAGCGACTCACAGGAAACGGACTGTGCCCGGAATCTGCCCTTGAACAGCATGAACGGGTATTCGGTTTCCCAGTGCACCGCCGATACCGGTGAAACGATGATTTATGTTGACGAAAACACAGCGTCAGCCCGGAACATCCGCAGCACGGGCGAAAGAAAACGGGCGACTTACGTTTGGGCCGGGGAAGCGGGGGCATGCCCCGGTGACGCCCAGGTCAAACGGTTTTACATGGCCGCGGCGAAAAAAGCCGGGGCGAAAACCCTGGTGGACCGGCCCAGGTACTCCGCCTTTGAATTCACAGGACCCAACGGAAAAACATACGCATCCGTTGAAACGCTGAACAACGGCAGGACCGTGATGTTCATCTCCGTCACACCGGGAACGGAGACCGAGGTCCTGAAGACGGCACCCATAAAACGGTTGTCCGGATCGGTGATCAAAAAACGGTCCCTCGCGTCGGGCGATGCTGAGGGAACCGGCGAATTATCCGCCCCGCCGGACACACATTGCCTGAAAAATCTGCCGTTTACCGGAATCGACGGCTACACTGTGGCCGGGTGCGTCACAAGCCAGGACGGAGTTGTGATCCTTATCGACCAAAATCCCGATTCCGAACGGAATGTGACGCGGGACGGGAAAACGGTGAGCGTCCGCTACACATGGCCCGAAGAAGGCGGACCAGCACCCGGCGATGTCCGGATCCGGCGTATCTACAAGGATGAGGCTAAGACCCTGGGCGGAAAAGTCCTGGCCGACCGTCCGGGTTATGCGGCGTTCGCGCTCACCCTCGAGGGACGAAAGACCTGGGTTGCCGTTGAGACGTCCGATCATGGAAAAACAATCACCTGTACGGCCGTTGCGGCTGAATGAGAGCAATAAAATATATCAAGTGATTGGCGGCGACCCGTTTTTTATTTCTGAGAGAAAACAAAGAGGAAATCACCGCCGTCATGACCGGTTTTCCGGATGTCGCCGTATTCCGGCATCTGGTCAGAATTGACCATAACCGGGCGTTTGATTTTTGAAAAAAGTTCGTTGCCGTCCATCACGCCGTGATTTTCCTTTAAGGTTGAAATCACGGCGGATGCAAATATCGAATGGTTGCTTTCCCCGCCGCTGTCTTCCACAGGCTCAAGGCCGCCGGATGACAGGACCACACGGGTTGTTTTTTTAGCCATCCGGCTGAGGTAGTCCGATGATTTTTGGGTGATGTGAAGACCACGGGTCAGGCTTCCCGAATAACAGCTGTCGGCGATGACCATGACGTGTTTGGCTGAAAGGGCCTTGATGTTGGACGTGATGGTGGCGTTTGACACCCAGTTCGCTTCATTGTCCTGGGTCGCATCCACGGGCAGCCAGTATCCTTCCTCGGCCTGTTTGTCAAACCAGCCGTGACCGGCATAATAGATCAGGAGGTTGTCCTTGTTTGTCATGGTCTGACGCAGGTGGGACAGATAGGAAATGATATCCGTGCGGTTGGGGTTGATGAGGACTTTGGTGCTGAACCCGTAGTTCTTTTCAAGGACTTCTGCCATCGTCCGGGCGTCGTTCACGGCTGTTTTTAATTTGGGCAGGTGCTTGTAATCGTTGATCCCGATGATCAGGGCGTAATATTTCCCGAAATCAACGTTTCTCGGAACAGGGGTTTCTGTTGCGACTGCCGCAACCATTTCCGGTTCTTCCTTGACCGGTTCTTCCTTTTTTACAACAACCGGTTTCGGGCGAGGCTCCTTTGCCGGTTTTACAGGCATTTTTTTGGGTGGCGCGGCGGACGCGGTCATTTTCGGGACGCGGCTGGCCAGAGCCGCGACTTTCTTGTCGGAAACGATTTTGTCGGCCAGCGAAGCAAAAACGGATTCGTAACACGTGACCAGCTTGGCTTCCGCATCGCCGGTTCTGAAAAAACCATAGAATTTTGTGGCATAGTCTTCCCGGTGGGACAGTTCGTAACGCGAGACGAGCGAGCCTTTGTTGTCCAAAAGCTCGCATTGCAGATCCACGGATACGAACCCTTTTTTACTCTGGAACGGCCAGTATAGCGGCATGGGATACACAGCGGGCCAGGTGATGAGCCAGTCATACGTATGATCTTCCTTGGGCCGGACAACAACCTTGATCCGAAGGGATTCGGGGCTCACTTCACTGCTGTTTTCAGAACCCATGACCGTATTGAAATAGTTCTTGTTGTACAAGTACCGCATCAGGATGGGTTCGGTCCTTGCTGTCGCATCACCTGGAACCAGGCCCTGGTATGTGATGGAATCCACGAAAAGATCCATGGCGGTCTTGGGCTGAAGTTTCGATTGGGGCGGCATCATGGGAAGGGACGTCAGGTTTGCCGTCGCGCAGCCGAAAAGTGTCGTCAGAATGAATAGACCCATGATCACACGATGCGTTCGATATAAAATCTTCATAACCGCCTCCCCAATAATGCTCCCCCGGCAAAGGAAATGGGTTGTTAACAAAAAGGTATCGCTTGAAGCGCTAAGGTACTGTGTTTTTTAAATGGATCTTTCAGGCACGAACCGAATCCTGTTTCAGGAAAATCGTTATCGAATCTTATGATGTGTTCGGGTGATTGTCAAAAATAAATTTGCGTCAAATCATCTCCGGGGAGCATGACAGAGGAATCCCCTGATTCATGTCATGTGAGCTTTTACAGCCGACCCTTCATGTCTGTCGAGAACGACCCAGGGTCAATCGCTCAATACACTAAATCCTTCCGTCCATTCATCCCCTTGTGTTATCGTCATGCCGGTTTCTTAAAAAATTCCAATCCAATACTCACAGTGAGGAGATTTTCATGAAAACGGTCTGGCAAGAAGGACTTACGGGATTTATTCACGGGGCGGGTTTATCGGCTATGCCCATGGGAATGTACTTTACGGACAGAGCACCCGATTCGCCGTTCGCGCCGGAGATTTCGGACATGCCCACACGGGAGAAGGAAATGGAAAACAGGATCGACTGGCCGAAACTCTTCGGGAATTTTTCATGCGCCATCGGTCATATCTGGCGGGCCAGGAAGAAACAGAAAGCGGCTTATTTTTCGGCAGAAAGGTTCGGGTGTCCGGGTTGCGCCTTCTGGATGGGGTTCAATAAACCCCAGGTTGAAACGATCATCCATTATGTGTCCACGGGAATTCCCGGACGGATGGAAGGGGAGCTGTACTGCGATTCCCCGGACCGCCTGAGGCGTATATTCAATGAGATCGACCCTGAACCGGCCGCCGGAACGTACTGTGTGTTCAAACCCCTCGATCTTTTTGAGATCGGAGAAACTCCTCTTTTCGTCAGCATGTTCGACCGGCCTGAAGCACTTTCAGGTGTTCATCAGCTTGTGACCTTTGTCACCGGCGATCCCCTTGCCGTGGTCTCTCCCTGGAGTGCCGCCTGTGGTAGCCTGGTGGCCTGGCCCATGCACTTAAAGGCCCGAGGTCAGAACAAGGCAGTCTTAGGGGGCTGGGACCCCTCGGCCCGGAAGTTTTTCAAAGGCGATGAACTCAGTCTCACGGTTCCCATTTCCATGTTTGAAAACATGGTTGGACGGTGGAAAGAATCGTTCCTGACGACGAAAACCTGGACAACGGTTGGAAAGAAAATAGCGAAAAGCCGGAAGGTGTGGGGCGAGTTTGAATAACTCTCCACGAACAATCTTGATGGACTCGTAAAAAGTCGCCCGATGGCTATGGAAAAAGGCCCAGAGGCAAGGCATCGTGTTTGGCCAGGCGCGAAGGCATACATGTAGTATGTCGAGTGTCTGGCCAAACACTATAACGCCGCATATGGGACTTTTTACGACGCCATCAATCTTGAAAGATATATCTGACAATCATGAAGAGGGTGCATGTCCCGGGAATACCTGAAAACGTTTAAACCGGTTGTGATCCGGGTTCTGATTTACGCCGTTTTTATCACGGCGGCGGTGGCTTTGATTCCACTGGAGGCGCGGTACAATTACAGCGCGGATCTGTTCAGTGAGGATTCATGGATCGAACAGTGCCAGCTTGTTTTTCTGTTTCTTTCCATGGTTTTCATCGTCTGGTCCGGCAAGAGAAGGCCGGAGGCGGGGGCCATGACGACGCTGATGGCAGGTATGATCGTTGTGGCCATGTTCCGGGAATGCGACGCGGTTCTTGACCTGGATATGTTTGAAGGGGCGTGGAAAGCGGGGGCGGCGGTGACGATTCTTGTGACATTGGCCCTGGTTTGGCGGAAAAGAGGGGAACTGATTCCGGCGATATCCAAGATGATGACCCGGCCCAGTTTCGGGTATTTTGTCTGTGCCTTCCTCACGATTTTTATTTTTTCGCGTCTTTTCGGCATGAATGAACTCTGGTTCGAGACCATGGGCAAGAAACATTTTATCCGGGCCGTGAAAAACGGGGTGGAAGAGGGGAGCGAACTGTTCGGTTACGCCTTGATGGTCATTGCCAGTGTGGAATTGTTCGTGGAATCGTTTTCAACGCGTGGGGAATGATATCCGGTGGGGTTTCAGCAAATAGAATGATGGGAGTTTTTTAACATCGAACATCGAACACGCAACATCGAATGGTGAATGGGTTGCAGGTTCACCATTGCCGCATGGAAAGAGCTTACTCTTATATTTAATAATTTAAAATGGAATCAGCCTTCATTCGATGTTGGGCTTTCGATGTTTTTTGGGGTTTTTCGTTTTTTCGGTGTTTTGCCTGAGGTTGTTGGAGGCCGACAGAATATCGGCCGCCGGGGTTCGGGGAAGATCGTGATTTTCCCTGGGCGAAACGCCGGTGTCCCGGTAGGGATCGCTGTCCGGTTCCGGCGGTGCTCCGCCGTTGTCCTGGGGTGCTCCGCCTCTTAAAAATCGTCGGACATCGTCCGCGATGTCACGTCCATAATGCTCCCTTTTCTGCGCATCTGTCATTTTGGGGATGTAAATCACCTGATAATCGAAATTTTTCGGCGGTTCGAACACGATGTGGTCGATCCCGTGTCTGTCTTTGTAAAGGTAGGCGGCCTCAAGGCCGTTGTCGGGTATGTGATCGGAGGCTGTATCCGGGCTGTTGCCGTTAAAAAGGGACATGATGGGGCCGATCAGATAGCTGTGGACAAATCCTCCGGCAAAGTCAGGTCCGGCCAGGACGGCGAAAAAGAGAATTGAACCGGCAAGGGCCATGACAGCGGCGATGATGAGGGCGGTACGTGGCGTCGGGGGTTTCATGTTTCTCCGTTCTGGATGGTGTCAGGATCTCAAGTAAAGCGCAGCCATGAGCAAGGACACCAGGGTTAAGGAAAACGCGGCGGTCAGCTTCCATTCCCTGGCGCTGAGTTTCCGCATGGTCTCATGACTGAACAGGGCGTGGCCCAGGAAAAACATCACCATGAAGGGAAGGGCGGGTAGGAACAGGCCCGTGAGCTGGGCCGAGAGAACCGCCGCAGCAAGGCCCAGGCCCGCCACGGGGACATAGAAGGAAAGCCTTTGTTTTTTCTTCAACTCCGCGAGACTCCGGCCGGTGAGGTTGTCGTTCAGGCCGAACCGGAGCATGGCCGAGCAGAGAAACACCAGAATGATCCAGTCCGACACCCCGAAAAGCGGCAGCGGAGCGGAGAGGCCCGGCACGGTGATTTTGACGAGGATGTAATCGGAAAGGGGCGGTGGCCCTTCCATGCCTTTTTCGTAGTAAGCTGCGATGTCCTGAGCCAGATGCCGGGTGGGGCCGGCGAGGACACTGGCCAGATCGGCAAGCGCCACCACGGCGCAGACCGGCACCAGTTCCGAGGGCTTCTTCAGGGCTGACGTCATCCATGTGGCGCAGAGACAGGAGAACACGAGGAGGTTGGCCGTAGACAGGGCGGCCACCACGTCACCTTTGAAGCCGTATCGGTCCGAAAGAAAGAAAACGGTGAAGGCTGTAAGGCCTGTCATGAGAAATAACATGAAGCGAAGGCCTGGCATGTCCCAGAGGCTGTCATCCACGTAAACCAGGAAGATTTCCGTGACAAAGGCTGAAAGGAGCATGAAGAATACAATGGCAGCGATACATATGAACGGAAGCACGGAAGGGCGGATGTCCAAGTTTCCCAGCCCGGCCATCACGGCTGTCGACGACATCCAGATGACAATCATGGCCAGAACGCCGATAAACGCCCTGAAAACGGTCCTGATTTTAGGGTTTGAATTCATGCCCGTTATCTTTCCATGACGGTTTTCAGCCGTCAAGCACTTTCCATCAACCCGCTTTTCACCGCCTTATCCAAACAGTTCACCTGCCTTATTCCGCAATTCACCTGAAAACCATTTCACTTAGAGGCCCTGGACGGTTAAGGGAGATCCTGACAGCCTGACTTAAATCAAACAATCGATTTGTTTTTATAACGGTTTTTCCGGTGTTGAAAAATCCGGTCTTTCAAGAGGGTGGCATGGGATTATCCAAACAGAACGACGACGACATCATGGCGGACATCAACATCACGCCCCTGGTGGACATCATGCTGGTGCTTTTGATCATTTTCATGCTGGTGTCCACGGTGGTGGACATGAACGCCATCCGTGTGGAACTCCCGAAGGCCGCCACCGGCGCTGCGCTGGAGACACGGACCGCCGCTGTGATGATCACCCGCGAAGGGGGCTTCTATCTGGACGGGCAGAGTGTCACGGGTGCACAAGAGCTGATGTCCCGGCTTCAAACCCTGAAAAACAAGAACGAGAATCTCCAGGTGATCATCGGCGCGGACAAACGCGCGTACCACGAAGACGTGGTCCGGGTCATCGACCTGGTGAGAAGCCTGGGCATCACGCGGTTCGCCATTCAGGTGGATACCACGGGCGCGGCGGGTTGACATGGACACGCGAAGAAGGTTTCTGCTCATGGGCCTTGCTCTGTCCCTTGTGCTCCATGTTTTTGCCGTGGGCGGTTTTCTTTTCATGGGCTCGCGTCAGGAAGCCAAACAGAATCACGGTCCGTCGTACCTCGTTCCCGTGACGGCAGAGCCCCTTCGGGCCGTTAAAGCCGAGGAACTGAAAAAGCCCGAGGTTCAAAGGGAAAGGGTCAAAAAAATCGTGAAGACTCCGGAAAAACCCGTTCAGCCCGAGCCCGTCGATGTGGAGCCCAGAACGAATGAAAATCGTTCGGAAACCCGTGACGTAAGGCCGGTTTTCGGTCCGGATGAAAAAAGCATGGCCGAAGGTGCGGACGGGGGCATGGCGGTGAGGCCGGGGAACACGCTGATGACGGCCCAGGAAGAAAAGCCTGCGGACTCTTTAAGGATCAAGCCCCTTCAAAGGGCCGTCGCGGTGATCCCCGTGTTTGAGCTGACCACGTTGCCTGCCTTCAGGCGGCGGGTTCAGCCCGAATACCCTGAATCGCTGAAAAAAGAGGAACGGGAGGGGGAAGTGGTGCTTTCGGCCCGCATCGATGACAACGGAACGGTCATCGACGTCACGGTCATACGGTCCACACACGCCCTGTTCACCCAGGCGGCTGTGGCGGCCCTTAAAAAAAGCAGGTTCACTCCGGCCACGCGGAACGGTTCGACGGTGGCCACGGTCCTTGACGATCTGGTGTACAGTTTCGTGCTGGACCGGTAACGGTAAAGAAAATGTCTTTGAGATTAACATACAGACGGAGGATGACATCATGATCACAAGTCAGATATCCATGTTCGCTTTTTATATGGCACGGGCCATCCTGTGGTTGCTTTTGAGTTTGAGCGTGCTTTCCATCGCCTTTTTCATCGAACGGATGTTTTATTACAGACGTCGGCTCCTTTCCGGCCACACCCTTCTTCCGGCCCTTGAAAAGGCGGACACCCTGGACGAGGTGATCCTCACCCTCCGGCACAACGCCTGTTCCGAAACCTCGGTACTTTTGAAAGGCCTGGAAGAGCCGGAACTTTCCCCCCGCTGTTTCAACCGCAGGGTGGACGCCTATTTCCTGCCGGAAAAGCAGGAGTGGGAACGTCACACGAACTTTCTGGGTTCGGTGGGCAGCAACGCGCCGTTTATCGGGCTTCTGGGAACGGTCCTCGGCATCCTCAAATCCTTTGCCGATCTTGGGAACCTGTCCGGCCAGGGCCCCCAGGTGGTGATGGCTGGGATTTCCGAAGCCCTCATCGCCACGGCGGCAGGGCTTGCCGTGGCCATTCCCGCCGTGATTTTTTTCAATGTCTGCAAAACCAAGGTGAAGGCCGGTGCGGTGCGTATCGAATCCATGGCGGGTCTTATCGGTTCCAAACCCTTTTTCCAGGACCGGTGGCCATGAAACGATTGGGAATCAGCATGGTTATCTTCCTGGGCATGGTTGGGTCAGTGTTTGCCTCAGAACCTGTGAACCCTCTGAAAGATCTGGCCGGAGCCTCCTTTGACATTTCAGGGGGGGAACTGACCGTCACGCCTTACGAACCCCTTTCACTCTACACGGTTTCGGGCGTGGTTCTTGAAAAGGGCAGCCGCACACCCCTGGCCAACACGAAAATCCATGTTCGGGACGACAAAAGCCGGAACATCGTCCAGGCTCCCACAACCGACGGCAAAGGATTTTTTGAAATCGGTCTTGTTCCGGGCGATTACACGCTGATCATTGCGGCGTCGGGTTACGAAAAATGGGAAAAGACCATCAAGGTTCCCGATCCTCTGGGCAAAGCCCTGGTGATCCGCGTGACGCCCCAGGTGCTGAATCCCTACCACGTCATCGTGCGGAAGAAAAAAGACAAGCCCGAGGTGTCGGCCCAGAGCCTTTCGGTCACCGAAGCGGCTTCCGTGCCCGGCAGCGGCCGGGATGTGCTCAAATCCGTCACAAGCCTGCCGGGGGTGAATTCGGTGTCCGTGTTCAACGGGTATGGCAAGGGCATCACCATCAGGGGCTCGTCCCAGGAGGACAGTCTGTTTCTGCTGGGCGACCACAGCATTCCGGCGTTTTACCATTTCGGCGGATTTGAAAGCATTGTCGAACCGGAAATGATCGAGTCCATGGATTACAACGCCGGGGGTTTTTCAGCGGAATACGGAAACGCCATGGGCGGTGTGGTGGGCATGAACCTGAGGCGGCCCAGGACCGACCGTTTCGGCGGGTACGTGAATCTGGGTCTTTTATCGTCGTCGTTCATGGTGGAAGGGCCGGTGGGGGAAAAAGATTCCCTGAGTTTCGGTATGAAACGGGGATTCATCGACAGCTACATAAAGATGGCCGAAGAGGTGGACGAACATCGAAACGACGACAATGACGGCCGGTTCCTGAAATACCCGGTGTATTACGACGCCAACTTCGCGTACTGCCATCGGATCGCCGAGGGCAACGAGATGCGGGTGACGGGCATCGGTGCAGACGATACCTTTGAATATTCGGATGCGGAAAACGCCGTGGCCGAACGGTATTCCAACACCACCAGCCATCGCCAGCAATTCGCCACCTTCATCGGCGAATGGGATTACAAGACGGGTGATGTCAGGTCCGTGCTGTCCCCCATGGTCTCTTCGTCCCGGCTGACCTGGGACCAGGGCGACCGCGCCTACTTCAAGCAGAACGTGAACGCCATGGCCCTGAACGAAAAGGCCGAATACCGGCTGAACGACACCCACAGACTCAAAGGCGGCGTCCGCGTGGATTATGTGAAAGTCAACCTCGACTCCAATTCCATGGTGCCGGAAAAAGAAGGGGAAATTTCTTACGATCACACCGATCTTGAACTGAAAATCAACCGGGATTTCAGTTTGTTCTATCCCACGGTCTACCTGATGGACCAGGTCAGTCTGGGGCGGTTCACCGTGACTCCGGGCCTTCATTATTTCAGGGACACGGAAAACGGCCATGATCTGGTGGACCCCCGGCTGTCTGTCCGCATGCGGCTGACCCAGGACACCACGTTCAAGACAGCCCTGGGACTCTATTCCCAGATGCCCCAGTACGACGAATGCCTTGAGCCCTGGGGGACGGAAGGCCTGGAGCCCGAACGGTCGGTCCACGCCGTGGCCGGGATCGAGCACTATTTCACCGATTCCCTTTTTCTGGATGTCCAGGCCTACAAAAAGACGTTCTCCAATCTGGTGGTGAGGGAATCCGCGGACAACCCTACAGCCTACAGCAATTCAGGCAAAGGCGAGTCTTACGGCGCTGAAATCATGCTCCGGCAGAACATGACCGACCGGTTTTTCGGCTGGATTTCCTATTCTTACGCCGTGGCCCGGAGAACCGACGGGCCGGGCCGCCCTGAACGCTATTTCGACATGGACACGCCCCACAACCTGGTGGGTGTTCTAAACTACAAGCCCAACCGGAACTGGTCGTTCGGCATCCGTTATCAGTACGTGTCCGGAACGCCCTACACCGATCTTTTGAACGTCAACACCCGCTACGACGTGGACAACGACATCTACGTCCCCCTTTACACGGGCACCGTCAACGAAGACCGTTTCAAATCCCATCAGCAGGTGGATTTCCGCATCGACCGCTACTGGCTGTTCGACGACTGCGTGCTGAGCGCCTACCTGGATTTCCGCAATGTGTTCCAGAGCCGTTATGTCACGGACATGGCTTACAACCCCGACTATACCGCGAAAGAAGAGGTGGTTTCCGTGGATTCCGAAATCCCCCTGATCTTTGTGGGCATGAAAATCGATTTTTAACAGGTGAATCCATGAAACACACGCGCAACATGCAGCAAATACACCCTTTTTTAAACCGGGCTCTTTGGCTTGTTCTGCTGATTTCACTGTCTGCCTGCGGCGACAGCGATCTCCCCGAGGATTACGTGGCTGTGGCTCCCCGGATTCTGGCGCTTCGGATCACCGAGCCCGAAGTGTCGCCGGGAGACACGGTGTCCATGCGGCTTCTTGTGGGAGGTGCCACCGTGGACCAGCATTCGGACATGACCGTGACCTGGGCCGTGGGCTGGCCCGAAAACGGCGTTTACCTGGAAGGCGAGGCCCCGTACAACACCGATTATCAAGTGACCATTCCCCCCGGCATTCTGGATGCCCTGGGCGAAGACGCGGTGGACGTGAATGTGACCGCATCGGTGACGGTTTCAGGAAAAACCCTGTCCGCGCTGAAACGGATGAGGATCTGTGAACACCCCGTGGGCCGGAATCCTGAAATCACGGGGGTCACGGCGAACTTCCTGGCTGAGGGCGTCCATGAAACACTGGCCCTTTCAGACGGCGACACCCTGACCGTGGACAGTTCGGGCAAAACCGCAGCGTTCACGGCCCTTACGGAAACTCTGGAAGATCAGGCCAACGACACGCTGATATACTCCTGGTACGTGTCCACGTCATCCGTAGGGCCGGGAAACCTTTACGTCTACGACGACAAAGACGCCATTGAAGCCCTTCTCGGACCGGGAGCCATGGCCGCCGAGTTCAGGCCCAGTGTCCTTTACTCCCTGTTCGGCGAAGACGCGGACGGTGCATGGCAGAAAGGTCAATACAACGTGTATCTCGTGGTGCGGGACAACGCCGGTGCTTCATCGGGCGCGGCCGAAGACCGGCTGGGGACGGATTTTTTCTGTTTCACGCTGGTACTGCCGTGATCAGGCATCCCATGAAATCCGAAGACCGGAACATGCCGCCAAGGGTGCGGCGCAGCCTTGAAAAGGGGGAACTCATGAAAACAAAAAATTTGATCCTGATGGTGTCTTTTCTTGTTATGATCGGCGTATCCGGCTGCTCATGCCGCGCCTGGTATGAAGGGATACGGGAAAAGGACCGCCGCGACTGTTACAACCTGGACAACCCCATTGAACGCCAGGAATGCCTGGAACGTGTTGATTCGATGCCCTATGATAAGTACGTGAAAGAGCGCGAGGGTGACCTACCCCATTGATTTTTTTCCATAGCGGTGGATTATCAATTTGAAACCCCGACGCCTGCCGTGTTAATATACTCCCATGATTTAAAACACTTCCGTTTGCCAGACCTTAGATCTCGCGCCATTTTCTTTTAGGGACAGGGATTTCCATGCTTATCAATGAATTCCGGGTTCTCGAACAGATCCATGCCAGCAGGGACACCACGGTTTACCGGGGCATCCGGCCAAGGGACGGTCTTGCCGTCATCCTCAAGGTGTTGAACAGGGAATTCCCCACGGAAAACGACTTGTCCCGTTTCACGCGAGAATACAAGGTGTTGTCAAAACTCGACGGGCGAGGCAACATCAAATCTTACGGCCTTGAAAAATTCGGGAACAGCCTCCTGATGGTGAACGAGGACATCGGCGGAGAATCGCTGGCCGCCGTCCTTTCAGGGGCTTTCCTTGATCTTCCTTCGAAACTGTCCCTTTCTGTCCTGATCACGGACGCTCTTGCCATGATTCACGGTCAGTCCATCATCCACAAGGATATCAATCCTTCCAACATCATCTGGAATCCCCGGACGAACCGGCTGAAAATCGCCGATTTCGGAATTGCCTGCGAACTTGTCCGGGAAACCCAGAGGATGCTTCACCCAAATATCCTCGAAGGAACCCTTTCTTACATCTCTCCTGAACAGACGGGCCGGATGAACCGGGCCATGGATTTCAGGACCGACCTTTATTCCCTTGGCGTGACGCTCTACGAACTTTTCACAGGCAGACTCCCTTTTAAAGCGGATGACGCGCTGGGCATGGTCCATAGCCACATGGCCGTCATTCCCGAAAGACCCGATCATGCCGATCCGGGAATTCCCGCGCCCCTGGCGGACATTGTGATGCGTCTGCTGGCCAAGACACCGGAAGAGCGTTATCAGGGTTGCATGGGTCTTAAAAAGGATCTGGAAAATATTCTGGACGCGGTGAAACTTGGCAGGAGTCTTGATTCTTTTGAAATCGGCTTGCATGACAGGGCCGGTTTTTTTCAGATTCCCCAGAAGCTGTACGGCCGCGAAAAGGACGTGGAAGCTTTGCTCAAAGCCTACACCCGGATTACGGAAGGCGGCAAGGAAATCATGCTGGTGGCGGGATATTCAGGGATCGGAAAAACCGCGCTGGTCCAGGAACTCCACAAACCTGTCGTGAAAAAGCACGGTTTTTTCATTTCAGGGAAATTCGACCAGTACAAACGAAACATTCCGTATTCCGCCCTGATTCAGGCGTTCCGGAACCTGGTCAAAAATCTTCTGGCCGATGATGACGCCCGTCTTGCCGAATGGAAGAAAAAAATCACCGGGGCCTTGGGTGCCAGCGGCCGAGTCGTCGCCGACGTGATTCCGGAAATCGAACTGATCATCGGAGATCAGCCGCCTATCCAGGAACTGGACCCCGACCAGTCCAAAAACAGGTTCCATATCGTGTTCCGGAAGTTCTTAAGGGTCTTTGCGGATAAAGAGCACCCCCTCACCCTGTTTCTGGACGATCTTCAATGGGCGGATCTTCCCTCCCTCCAGATGATCGAACAGTTCATGGCGGACATGGACACAGCCCATCTCCTGATCATCGGAGCGTACAGGGACAACGAGGAAGAGGCCGCACAATTCCTTCTTGAGTTCCTTGCTCACATGGAAGAAAGCGGAACGGTCATCAGCACCATCGTTCTTGCCCCGCTTGAACCGGGCCATGTGGACCTGATCGCGGCGGACGTGATGGCCTGTCCTCCGGAACAGGCCGAAGGCCTTTCAAGGATCTGTTACGAAAAAACCATGGGCAACCCTTTTTTTATCGGACAGCTGCTCACCACGTTTGACGAAGAAAAGATCATTTACTTCAGCAGCTCCGAAAACGTTTGGTGTTTCGACGAACACGCCGCGAAAAAATCGGCCATCACGGAAAACGTGGTGGATCTTATGACCGGGAAAATCCTGAGGCTTGACCGGGATGTTCAGGACATTCTCAGGGTGGCGTCCTGCATCGGAAGTTCTTTCGACCTTTCTACCCTTGCCCAGGTCTGTGGAAAACCGGAAAATCTGACAGCGGATCTCCTGTTCATGGCCTTAAGGGAAAGCCTGGTGGTTCCCATGGATGAAAACTACCGCTTCGTGTCGGAATCCCACAGGAATCCGGAAGTGAAATACCGCTTTCTCCACGACAGGATCCAGCAGGCCGCCTATTCCCTGATTCCGGAAGAAGACAGGCAGCGTATCCATCTCCGGATCGGCCGTATCCTACTTGACAGTGTTACGGATGACGACCCTGGAGAGAAACTGTTCGACACGGTGAATCATCTGGATCTGGGGGCCGCGTTCATTACCGATCCGGCTGAAAAAAAACGGGTTTCGGTGCTGAACCTTCAGGCCGGGCAGAAAGCCAGGCAGTCGGCGGCGTTCAAGCCGGCCTGGGAATATGCCAGAAAAGGGATCGACCTTTGCGGTGAATCGGGCTGGAAAAGGTCTTACAGGCATATGCTCGCGCTTCACAACGAAGCCATGGAGGCCCTTTACCTCAACGGCAATTTCATGGAAACGGAAAAACTGTTTCAGGTCATCGAAAATCGGACAAAGACCATCATGGACAAGGTCAAGGCTTATGAAATCAGGATTCTTGCCCTGATTTCCGAAAGCCGGTTCAAGGAGGCTCTGGATACCGGCATGGTGATCCTGGGGCTTCTGGGTTACCGGTTCCCCGAGCAGCCGAAAAAATGGCATCTCCTTGCAGGGCTCGTCAAAATAAAGATCGCCCTCGGCAAAACAAACGACGAGGCCATCCTCAGCGCCAAGGCCATGGCCGACCCCAAAGTTCTGGCTGCGGCCGGCATTCTTCACAAAATCACGTCCACCGCCTTGTTTTCCAAACCGAATCTCTACCCGCTGATCATTTTCAAGCGCGTGGAACTGTCTTTGAAATACGGGGAAGATCCGCTTTTCTCCTTCAGCGCCTACACCTCCCTCGGCATCATATTCTGTAGTCTTGGACGGCTGGACGAGGGTTTCCGAACGGGAAAACTGGCGGAAACCCTGTTGGCCCGGTCGAAAATCAAGAAGGAGAAAACACGGATAGCCGTTGTGATGAACATGTTTATCCGCCACTGGAAAGAGCATCTGGAAAACACGGTGAAACCCCTTGTCCAGGCCATCGAAAGCAGACTGGAGACAGGTGACATCGAATACGCATCCCATGCGGTTTCCGCATACTGTCTTCATATTTTCCACTGCGGAAAACCCTTGCGGTTCGTGGAGTCGGAACAGCGGCAATACCTGAAATCCATCAGGCTGCTGGAACAGAAATTCGATGTGGACAATGTCTGTAATTTCCACCAGGCCACCTTGAACCTCATGGACGGCACAAAACCCCTGACAGATTACTCAGGATCGAGTTTCGACGAAAAAACACTTCTGCCCGTCCTTTATGAGGAAAGAAACATCACGGCCCTTTTTTCCTACAATCTCAACAAGCTCTATCTGTACTACCACGCGGGGGAATACGGGAAAGCCATGGAGCATTTCCCCCACGTTGAAAGCTATCTGACCTCGGTGAGAGCCCTTATCGTTGTGGTGGTTTACAATTTCTACAGCTCCCTGACCCGGCTCGCCCTTCTTCAGAAAGGTGATGGAAACCGGCGTCGTGAAATCAGACACGTTGAAAAAAATCAGAAACTTATGAAGAAATGGGCTTTAAATGCCCCCATGAACCATCTTCACAAATGGCATCTGGTGGAAGCGGAAAAAGCCTGGGTTCTGGGACTTTGGGATAAAGGGAAACACCATTACAAAGAGGCTGTTCTGCATGCGGGAAAGAACGGGTACATTCAGGACGAAGCCCTTTCCAACGAACGTTACGCCCAGTTTCTCCTAGCCCAGGGTGACGATGATTTCGCGGACCTTGTCATGAAAAAAGCGCAATACCTCTATGGAATCTGGGGCGCGGCGGCCAAAGTGTCTTATCTTCAGGCAACGTGGCCGAACCTTACAGGACTGCAGGGGCCGTCAACTGAAACCCTGAATGGCCCAAAGACGGATTCCGGGTATGCTTCAAAAAAAATCACCAGTTCGGACGCTCTGGACATGGCCACCATCCTCAAGGCCTCCCGCATGATTTCGCGGGAAATCGTGCTGGCGAAACTCATCGAGAAAATCCTTGGCCTCTGTATGGAAAACGCCGGAGCGGAAAAATGTTTCGTCATCCTCGAACAGAAGGGCCGTCTTTGCATCGAAGGGGAGGCGGTGGCCGGGGCGGAATCGTTTCAAGTCCTCAGCTCCATTCCTGTCGAACGGCACCAAGGGCTGTCCGCCCCCATTGTGAACTACGTGGCGCGAACGAAGAGGGTTCTGATTCTGGACGACGCGGCGTCCGAAGGGGATTTCACCGGAGATCCTTACGTGGTGCGGAACAGGCCCCGTTCGATCATGTGCTCGCCCATATTGAACCAGGGCCAGATCTCCGCGATTCTTTATATGGAAAACAACCTTTCAAGGGCCGCGTTCCGCCTGGAACGCATGGAGCTGCTGAACGCCCTGGCGTCCCAGGGGGCCATCTCCATCAACAACGCCCGGCTGTATGAAAACCTGGAGGAAAAAGTCGAGGAAAGGACCCGTGCGCTCAACGAGTCCCTGGAAAAAGTGGAGGAAGCCAACGAACACATCATGAAAAGTATCAGGTATTCCAGCATGATCCAGAAATCCCTTTTGCCTGCACCGGGGGCGGTTTCGGAATTTCTTCCCATGAGTTTTTTCATCTGGAAACCCAGGGACATCGTCGGCGGCGACATCTACGTCTGCGAAAAGATCGACCGGGGAATCGCCGTGGCCCTCATCGACTGTACCGGCCATGGAATTCCCGGCGCTTTCATGACCATGCTGGCCAGTTCAGGCCTTCGAAGGATACTCAGAGAGGAAAAGCTTTTCATGCCTGACAAGATCCTCAAACGTCTGAACCACATCATCAAGACATCCCTTCAGCAGGATACGGAACACGCCAGGTCCGACGACGGACTGGACGCCGCAGTCTGCTGTTTTGACGAAGAATCGGGCCGTCTTTATTTTTCCGGGGCCCGCATGCCTCTTTACATCATGGACAAGGGGGAACTCACAACTGTCAAAGGTGACCGCATGAGCATCGGCTATGTGTCTTCGGACCTGTCTTACGCGTATACCGTTCATGAAATCGATAACAGCCGGGGCGGCAAGCAGTTTTACATGTCCACGGACGGCTACACCGACCAACTCGGAGGGGAAGACGGCATTCGCTTTGGAAGTGGGGCGTTTAAGCAGCTGATTCTCGAAAACCACGACAAGCCGTTCAGGGAACAGGCTGAAATCCTTAAATCAGCCCTGGAACGTCATCGGGGCCGCCGTGAGAGAACAGACGATGTGACCGTTGCGGGATTCATGTTCGGCTGATTCGGATAACCCGTGGCCCAAGGGCCTGATTTCAAGCCCCAAGCCCGATGTGAAACGTTCTGATTTTTTCAGTTACATCAGGTCCGACTCCGGCCGTTGCCGCGAAATCCGGCCATTGGGCCAATGCTTCGGCCACATCTGCGATGATTCTGGCGGCCTTGCCCACGGCGAACCGGTCGGCGAGGCCCAGAATATCATTTCGGGTGATGTTTTTGAAAGCACCGTTGACCGACATCAGATGCTGGTGGGTCCACTGGCCCTGGGGGTTGTGGGCAAAGGTGACATCATATGCCGGGGCAAGCTCCCAGGCCCCGTTTTTTTTCAGAAGGAACGACACGTTTTTCGTGTGGTCGTCGCAGTTGGCGGCCATGACGTTGAACACCATGCGCCGGAACGCCTGATCCAGGGCGTCGTGGCCCAGGTTCAGCTTATGTATCACATGGAAAAGCTGGCTGTAATCGTGGGTGGCCTTTTTGTTGAAGTCCAGATGGGCCATGGCGCAGAGGGTCTGCAAATGGTGTTTTTCATTTTTATCCCGGTCGAAACGGCGGGTCATGAAGTGGGCTCTGCCGTTCTCCGTGAGAAGACGGCAGGGGGTCATCTCGATGCCCGAAGCAAGGGCCATGAGGTGGTAAGCGTATTCGATCCGACCGTAATCCTGGGAAGAGCCCAGTTCCGAGTCTCTGCCGATGCCGTCGAATTTGAGAAGCCAGTGTTCGAAGCCCTCCGGCACGTCAAACTGACCGGCGAGAATTTCCCGGGTTCCCGGATTCCAGGCGATGGCCGCCTTGGCCCGGGCACCGCCTGCCGAAGTCCCCACCTGGATAATCTGGGAAAGGGCGGCAAGGGCGTGCGGATCGGAGTCAAACCCTCCGCGGACAGCCAGACGGGCGCTTTCCACCAGTTTTGACAGTTCGATGGCTGTGGTTCCTGAACGGTGGAATCCCCGCGCAGGTTTGAATTCCAGTGCGCCCATGCCCCTTCGGCCCATGTAGGCCAGTCTGTCGAGAGCGGTGATCCGGTCCTTGCCCACGCCTTTTCCGGCCATCCATGCGTCGATAAGGGCGTTTCCGAAATCATCGGGCAACGCGTCGGCCAGCATGGCGGGGAGTCTTTTGTAGGTCATTTCGGGAAGACCGGTGAAGGCAAAGGGGGTGTTTGCCCTGGAAAGGGGCATGGTGAGAGGGGCGGGCTCTATGCCTTTTTTCACGAAAGACGGATGGTATTCGAACACGTAGCAGCCCAGGCGGGGGTCCAGAGCCACGGCACCCATGTCCATGCCCCAGAGCCTGACCGTGATGACGGAGACCGGTTTATACATCGTTCACCTTCTTTCGGGTTGCGTAGACTTTTTTCCGGGGTTCCTTTGTTCTGGCCATCTGCATGGGGCTTATGGTGGTGACGGGTGACAGGGATTCAAGCCAAACCGTCCGGTCGAGAATGCGAAGCACCCGGATCAAGGTTTTCAGACTGACCCCTTTCCCCCCTTCCAGGTTTTTTACAGCCGACCACGACACACCGGATCGTTCAGCGAGCACCCGCTGATCCAGGTTCATCCGGATTCTCAGATTTCGCACCTGATCGCCGATGCGTTTTTCCCATTCTTCAGTGGTGAACGATGCCATTGAATTATCTTTCTTTAAATAGATGTATAATAAGCTATATAATGATAAATTATAGAATAAAGCTTTAAATAAATCTATATTATTTTTTAGATATGGTCATCGCATGCCTGACGTTCCGCTGAGGCCGGATTGATATATGAAGAATTATATCAAGTTATCCGGGAATTTCGCCGATAGAAAAACACATCACGGTCAACGTGTCTGTCTTGAATTCTAAATCATATTTATCGTTTCGAAACGTTTTGGCAAGGCCCTGTCCGGGCTTGAGCCTTTTCCGAAAGAGTGACCGGGTCAGCCCGGCGTCAACTGTTCAACCTGTGTCTTGGTGTAGGATTAACCATGAATCGTTTCAACAATCTGAATGTGGGAACAAAGCTTGTCATCAGTTTTTCAGCATTGATTCTTTTGATGGGCATCATCGGGGCCTATGGTTTTTACAGCACGGGCAGGATCATGTCACGGCTTGACAATGTGTTTTCAGTCCGGCTTCCGGCCATGGATTATCTAATCGAGGCGGACCGGGATCTTCAGCAGCTTCTTGTGGCTGAGAGATCCATGATGTTCACCGACGTTCAAAGCCCCCAGTTCAAGGACCTGACCGGCGATTACAATGAAAATCTGGGGCAGGTGAAAACACGCTGGGAAAAATTCAAGGCTCTGGCGGCCACGCCCGACGAACTGGCTCTGATTCCGGTGTTTGAAAAGGAGATGGCGGAATGGTCCGTTATTTCATCCAAAGTGGTGGAGGAACGGACGGCGGATACACGGGAAGGGCGAAGCGCCGCCATCGGCCTGACCCGGGGTGAGGCCAGTGAAAAGTTTGAAAAAATGAGGGACCAGATCGACAAACTCACCGAGATCAACCTGAATCTGGCCGGCGATGCCCACAAAAAGGCCCAGGACCTCTACGACAGAACGCGTTTGTTCCTTGCGGGCATTATCGTTCTGGCCATGCTTACCGGAGTTTATTTCATCTGGATCATCAGCCGGGGGATTTCAAAACCCATCAACGGGGTTGTGGCATTTGCCGAGGAACTGTGCACCGGCAATCTCAACGCCAGTCTGGGCACCCAGTCCGGCTCCAAGGGAACCAGCACGCTTTCCGGCCGCACCGATGAAATCGGGCGGCTGCTTATGGCCATGAACAAGGTCCGAGAAAGCCTGGGCGCCAAGGCGGATGTGGCGGAGAAAATCGCCGCCGGTGATCTTAAAACCCCTGTGGAAGTTCTCTCGGAGCAGGATGTCCTCGGAAAATCCCTGTCCGTGATGGTGAACAATCTGAAAACCATGGCCGGGGAGATCAACCGGATCGCCCTGGGTGTCCGGGAAGGTGATCTGACAATTCGTGGGACTGCGGATCAGTTCGAAAACGGCTGGAAAGAGCTGGTTCTGAACATCAACGGACTGATCGAGGAGTTTGTCCGGCCCATTGCCATGACATCCGGCGCTATCCGGCGAATGTCCATGGGGGATATTCCGGAGAAAATCACCGACGTATACCTGGGCGATTTCAATGACATCAAGAACAGCCTGAACGATCTGATCGCCTCCACTGACGAAGTGGCCGCCCTTGCCCACAGCATTTCCAAAGGGGACCTGGAAGTGGAGGTGAAGAAACGTTCCGAGAACGACCGGCTCATGGAGTCTCTGGAATCCATGGTCCGGAACATCACCAATATCGTGTTCAACGTGCAGACCGCCGCCAAACAGGTGGAGATCGGAAGCCAGGAAATCAGCTCAAGCAGCATGAAGATGTCCCAGGGCACATCGGAGCAGGCCGCCAGCGTGGAACAGGTTTCAAGCTCCATGGAGGAGATGAACGCCACGGTTCAGCAGAATGCGGACAACGCCAGGGCTACGGCATCCATCGCCGTCCAGGCGTCGTCCGATGCCGAGGAGGGCGGACGGGCCGTGGTGGAAACCGTGTCGGCCATGAAAACCATATCGGCGAAGATCAGCATCGTCGAGGAAATCGCACGCCAGACCAACATGCTGGCTCTGAATGCGGCCATCGAGGCGGCCAGGGCCGGAGACCATGGCAAGGGTTTCGCCGTGGTGGCGGCGGAAGTCCGCAAGCTGGCGGAACGCAGCCAGAAAGCGGCCCAGGAGATCAGCGCCTACTCCACATCCAGCATGGACATCTCCGAAAAAGCCGGACTGCTGCTGGACAACATCGTTCCCAATATCAAGAAGACGTCCGAACTGGTTCAGGAAATCAGCTCGGCGAGCCTTGAACAGGCCGAAGGCATTCAGCAGGTGACATCCTCCGTGGACCAGTTGAACCAGATTGTGCAGGAGTACGCGTCAGTGAGTGAGGAGATGGCGGCCACAAGCGAAGAACTTTCAGCCCAGGCCAGTCAGCTGAGCGATGTGATAGCCTTCTTCAAAGTGGGGAAAGGGCATTACGCGACGGGAAACAGCCGTGAGGAATTGAAACCAAAGCAAAAGAAAGCCATCTCCGGTTATTCCGCCAAAGCCCTGCCGCAGCCCTGGGTCGAACCTGAACGGAAACGGGGAATCGACCTTGCTCTGGACGATCCCACCGATGCGGAGTTTGAAGAGTACTGATGATGGCCGGTTGACATCGGGCGAGTGATATTCTGATTTAACACTGAGGATCTAACGCCCGATGTCACGCATTGAACGATTGCAGAATTATTGTTCAAATGCATATGAACGTTTTTGAAATGCTACAAATAGACCATGGGTTCATATAAATTATATCTCTCGCTCCTCCATTAAACCACGAAACATCCAATGACATAAAGCTTAACATCTGTTGACAAGTGATTACCCGTGTAATATTGGTTTTTCTTCTAGCAAAGGAATACCGGGGGGTGTTTCTTTTGTATTTCGACCGAGAAGATAAAAAAAGCGTGGTGCTGTATCGTGCGTCATCCAGCAAAATGGATGTTCGCAATTGTTGACATATTAGCAAAGAGACCCGTCAGCAGATGGACTACTGGCAGGGTTTGATCTTTGTAAACGTCTAAAACAAAAGAAAAAACGCCATGACATTGCTTTTCGGAAAATACACTATTCACTGTATCTGGACCAGTCCGGCCGAACTCCCCGAATTTAAAGGATCCACCATCCGGGGTGTTTTCGGGGTTGCGCTCAAACATGTGGTCTGTGCTCTTAAACAAAATGCTTGTGAAACATGCCTGCTGAACACCCGCTGCCTCTACGCACAGGTGTTCGAGCCTCCCAAGCCTGAACAGGTCAAGGACAGAACAAAGGACGGGGCAGTTTCGCATCCCTTTGTCATTGAGCCCCCATCAACACGCCAAACCCGCTTTGAACCCGGTGAAAGCTTTGAATTCAACCTTCTTCTTTTTGGTGAATCGAACCAATCCCTGCCCTATTTCATATACGCCTTCGACCGTATGGGACAGTACGGGATGGGCAAACGACTTGCGGGTTCTGCCGGAACCTTCAAGATCGAAAGCGTCTCATGGAACGGCGATATCCTGTACACGGACAAAGAAAAGAAACTCATTCTCCCCGAATTGATGGAGCATCTGAGTGTATCACCGGTCGGCATCCAATCCGATGATACCCTGGAACTGACTCTTGTTCTCAAAACACCTTTACGTCTGAAATACAAAAACCAGCTCAAAGCCGATCTGCCGTTCAAGGTTCTTGTGTCCGCCATGCTCCGCCGGTTGTCGTCCCTTATGGAACAGTTCGGTTGCGGTGAACCGGCATTGGATTACAAAGGCCTTGTTTTCAGGGCCAACAACGTCCGTACCGTGTCATCGGACATCACATGGATTGACTGGCGCAGATATTCTAACCGTCAGGAACAAAGCATGCTCATGGGCGGAATGATCGGCGCAGTCACATTCGAAGGACAGATCGCAGAATACCTGCCACTCCTTCGTTTTTGTGAAAAAGTTCATGTGGGAAAGCAGACGTCATTTGGTCTGGGCCAACTTGAAATAACGGCCATGGGCCGTCCTGCTGACAAATAACAAACAGTTGGTCTATTCAGATTGTAAACGGTCCATTCGATTCGTTACACCCACACAGGAGCGTCATGAAAAACATACTCCTCGCTGTCACAGGACTCAGCCCACAGGTCATCACCGAGACCCTCTTCGCCATCCATGAAACTGGTCGCCCCATACACGAAATCCATGTGATCACCACCCGTGATGGAAAAGACAGGATTTTTTCCGAACTGTTTGGAGGGAAAACCGGGAAATATATTTCTTACATGGAAGAATATGGCCATGACCCGGAAACCCTATTGTTCGACCCGTCAACCATCCATACCGTCACCGACAGTTACGGCAACGGAATTCCGGACATTTTAACCGAAGAAGACAACAAACGGCTTCTTCATACATGTCTTTTACTTTCATTCAAATTCACCCGAGACCCTGAAACAGCCGTATTTTTTTCCATAGCAGGCGGACGAAAAACCATGAGCGCCTGCCTGACCCTTGCTGCTCAGCTCTATGGACGGCCCCAGGACAGGCTTTACCATGTTCTTGTATCCCCAGGCTTTGAGAACAACCGTGATTTCTATTATCCGCCGAAGAAAAACAGAGCCATTGAATACAAGGACAGCCAGGGGGAACCCAGCTACAAAGACAGCCGTTACGCAAAAGTCATACTGGTGAACATTCCTTTTGTATCTGTCCGTTCGCTTCTTTCACCTGAAAATCTGGAAGGCCCCAAAGATCCCGGAACTCTGATGCTATCTTTGATTCGTGACGCATCACCCCACCTCATCGTCGATCTGAAACAACGAAAAATTATTTTCAGAACCGTTGAGCTTGATATGTCGCCCGCCCATCTTGCCCTTTATGTTTTTTTTGCCCTGCAAAAGAAAGCGTGTGCCAAACCGGAAAATTTCTGCGGGTCATGCACCGATTGTTATCTGGAATTCAATGACATCGAGCTGCAACAGGACCGGATCACCGATCTCTATGGTGAAATCAGTCAAAACCTGCCAAGCCAGACATTAAGCGACACCGGCATAACAAGGCTTAGCGCAGAAAATTTCAGATCCATCAAATCCAAAATCAAAACGGCCCTTGTGGCAAAATTCGGACCGGCGGCCCATGCCGAGCTTAAAATCAAAACTTTGGGCAAAAAGAGTGACACACGTTACGGCATCCCGCTTTCCAAGGATAAAATAACCGTCACCTGGACAGACACAGAATCCCAGTGATTCTTTAATGCAGGAATAAGACACGGAAACGTTTCTGCCATTGAACGGAAATGAAGAACAACGATAATCAGATATGTAAACCACCGGGCGGAGCTATGCCCGCACCCAAAGGAAACGGCTATGAGACATAAACTCACACAGGAGGTTTTATGACATATACGCTACATGAAGTTGTGATCGCAGCATTGCTGCATGATATCGGCAAACCGATCCAGCGGGCTTTCGGTTCTATGAAGAACCTCGATTGGGAAACTTTTGATATGGAGTCAACCTTATGCCCAAAGGATAAAAATCAGAGATACACCCACAAACACGTCCTTTTTACAAATGCCTTTTTTGATCTGGTCAATCAACTCAAGATCCCTTTTCCAAAAACACTTGATTTGAATCGGATCACAAACGCCGCGAGTTTTCACCACTCACCTGAACGCGCTCCGGATTCCACCATGGCCTGGATTATCGCCCATGCGGACTGGTATTCATCCGGTATGGACAGAAAAAGTAAGGAAGCCCAGGACCATGAGGAATCTTCAAGAGAATCATACAGACGAATGCCTTTGCAGAGTATTTTCGATGAAATCGTTATCGACGCCCAAAGAACACCTCCGGGTAGAAATGCCTATAAACTTGATAAACTCGACCCATATTCACCAGAAACTTTAATACCCAAACCCTGGACAGGTGAAGATTCCGGTATGCCGGAAAAATATAAACACGTGACGGAGGAATGGATTGCCGAGTTTAATAAATTAAAGGATATGCCGGAATTGACGCCCCGGCTTTTCGAAGAAATTGTTCTTGGACTTCTCGAAAAATACACGTGGGCCATACCCTCCAGCACCATGGACATTCCTGACATCTCTCTGTACGACCATTCCCGGACCACAGCGGCCATTGCAGCCTGCATTTTCTGCTATCATGAAATACGGAACGAGCTTGACAACAAAGACGCCATAAAAAATGAAAGCACCCACAAATTCCAGTTCATAGCCGGTGATCTTTCAGGGCTTCAAAGCACTCTTTTTACCCTTGAAAACCAGGGTGTAAAAGGCGTCAGTAAAATATTAAGGGCGCGGTCTTTTATGCTCAGTGCCATTACGGAAGCGGCGGCATTGAGAATCCTGGACGCTTTTGACCTCCCCTTATCCTGTATCATTCAACAGGCAGGTGGCCGGTTTTTGATCCTCGCCCCTCAGAGGGATGATATCGAGAAACAGCTTCATGACCTGACCGTTTCCTTTGACGCCTGGCTCCTTGACCAATACTCGGGAAGTCTATCCCTCAATCTGTCTTTGAGCCGGTCCTTTCCGGGGCAATCGTTTAAATCCGGATCTTTTCATGACATACTGGCCGAACTGTCTTGCGCTGTGGAGAACGCCAAACACCAGCCGTTAAGCACATGCGAGCATGGTGTAATGAAACGTGAATTCCCCTATGAAAAAGCGTGCTCAGCTTGTGGTGTAAGGCCGGCACAGATCATTTCGGATGATGAATACCGGTGTACCACATGCCAGAATGAATTCACTCTTGGCCGAAAACTAATAACAGCAGACTGCATGGTCTGGAATAAAGAAAACCATGATGAAAAAGATACCCTGCCCATCATGGGCCTCGGGCTTCATCTGATGAAACATGACGACATTCGGATCACACCGGGAAAAACCATTTCCATTCGAAACCTGAAACCTGAAAACAGTCCAAAACCATGGGCCTGCCGAATTCTTGCTAATTATATACCGGTATTCCATAGCGAATGGGATTTCAAGGATACGAGATATTACGGAGTTCAGGACGAAGACGGCTCATTTTTCAAAGGGATGCCGAAAACATTCGCCCACATTGGCGCAGAAGCGAAAGAATTCAATGATGAGGACGGAGACTATCTTGGCAAGCCATTCCTATGCCTTCTCAAAGCGGATGTGGATTATCTCGGATATATTTTCAGTTATGGATTGATGCGTGAAGACAAGACAAAAGACCGTTATACCCTGTCCCGTGTGGCTCAGCTTTCCCGCATGATGGATCTTTATTTCACCGGTTATCTTCAAGGAATCATCCGGCGGGAATACCCGGACACCTACACCATTTACGCAGGAGGAGACGACCTGCTGCTGATCGGCCCCTGGCGTCAGATGGTTGGGCTGGCCCAGCGGATGCGGGAATCGTTCAGTGACTATACCGGGCATAACCCCAACATTACGATTTCAGCGGGTTTAAGCCTTCTTCACGCAAACCATCCTTTAAACAGGGCCGTTCAGGAATCAGAAGTTCGTCTTGATTCCGCCAAAAGGTCTGACCCTGAAGCAAAGGATAAAATTTGCGCTTTAACTGATTCTCCGATGACATGGGCGCAATACGCCAAAGCCCTTGACGATGCCGAATGGATTCATCAAGAGATGCAGGGGAAACACGGGGTGAGTACCGGTTTTGTATATCACACCCTTTCACTGGCAAAAGACGCGGAAGCTGTTGCCAGTGGTGATTTGACAAAAGCCGGATGGAGGGCGAAACTCGCATACCATCTGGCCAGAAATATCCATGGTCGAAACAAGGAAGAGAAAAACAAGAAAATATCAAACTGGCTCGAACGTCTGGGCCTTGACAACCTGTTTCGTCTGACAAGAACAGGCTCGGACATCGGCAAATGGCGTTTGCCCATCACCATCGCATTGTACAGAAACAGAAAATAATGATTGATAAAGGAGGAACCATGGCACAATTCAACCAAGGGTACAAGCAGGGAGCAGATCGAAAACCGTCTGGGAACCAAAGTTATTCCAATTATTCAAATCAATTACCCATCCCCAAGCCCCTCAAGTATTATATCGACAATGAAAAGAAAACATTAAACCCAGATTTATTGGATGAAGAAGCACGAAAAAACGCAGAGAATTTCGTGCTTCTTAAAACAACCCAAATGCGTAAATTTTATGACGATCTGAAAGCCATCGAACGGAAAATCATGGTTGGGAAAGATGACAATGAGCAAAAAACCAATTTCGAAAGAGACCGAGCATTGATTGTCATGTTCAAGGCCAAGGCGGCTTATGCTGAAAAGAGACGCGTCGCACCGAGAGAATTCACCCAGTTCATTTTTGACCACGTAGCATCAATCAATGACCTGAAAGATTTCAAAGGTTTCTTAAAAGTTATTGAAGCCGTAGTCGCATTTCACAAATTTTACTCAAAAGAATAATCTATATAGGAGAATTTGAAAATGAAACTTATGGAAAGCCATATCATCACAGGTCAGATCGAAATATTAACAGGGCTTCACATCGGGGCAGGTAAAGAGGCTGTAGAAATTGGCGGTGTTGACAATCCCGTTGTTAAAAACCCTTACACCAATGAACCTTATATTCCTGGATCTTCCCTCAAGGGTAAAATGCGTTGCATGATGGAATGGGTCACTGGCAGTGTGGACAGCAATGGCAAAACTTGGGACGGAGGAGATGATCCTTCAAAACTGGCCGTGGACAGGATTCTCAGAATCTTCGGAACCACGAATAAAAAATGGGAAACAGGCCCGACCCGTCTGACCGTCAGAGACGCCTATCTCAACAAGGAATGGAAAGACGGGATTGTTGACAGGGGGCTCCCTTTAACGGAAGAAAAATTTGAAAACAGCATCGACAGAATAAAAGGGAAGGCCCGCGATGGCGGCATCCGAAAAACCGAGAGAGTCCCCGCAGGAAGCATTTTCGATATACAGATGGTTTACAGGGTATTCGATATGGGCGATGGCGATGCAGGAAAAACGGACATCGAAAATATGGAATGCCTTTTTTTAATTCTTCGTCTTCTCGAACAGGATGCGCTGGGTGGATCGGGTTCTAGGGGTTATGGACGAATCATGTTTAAGAATCTTAAAAAGAATGGCGTGGATATCATGGACGACTTTGAAAAAGCAGATCCCGCAAAACTCATAAACCAGCAGAGGGTTGCATGATATGGTTTACTACCGCATAACGATAAAACCATTAGGCCCATTTTCAACAGCCTGGGTATCCGGGACGGTTTGGGGTCATATGGCCTGGGCCATTCGGTATGTCGAGGGGGAACCAGCACTTGAGGCGTGGATGAAAGAGCAGGAGGTAAACCCCTGGCTTTTTTCCAGCCAGATGCCGGAAGGCATGCTGCCAAGACCTCTTCTTCCACCGCTTACTCGGGATTCGAAAAAGCCATCCCTCAAGGCATTTGATCAGGTCAAAAAGGCGAAAAAAGCGGCTTATATCCCTGAAGCACTCTTCCTTGTCCTTAAGAACCATTTGAATGAAAAGACACTGCTTGAAGGGCTCAACCAATGTTTAACTGAAAACAGAACCTGGAATAAAACGATTCAGTTGTTTCATAATCAGATTGACCGGCAGAACGGTCGTACACGGGAAACGGGCGGCCTGTTTGTTGAAAACACCACATGGGCCGAAACCGGACATGGTTTTCAAATTTTCGCCGCCACCCCCAACGAGTGCCGAGACCGGCTTGAGTGTCTGCTTACATTTATCGCCCAGGCAGGTTTCGGGGCTAATGCCAGCACGGGCAGAGGAAATTTCGACTTTTTGATTAATGAAGATCATTCGTTGTTTGAGAGTTCTGGTAACAGGGTTATGAGTCTTTCCCATGGCGTCATCACACCGGAGATGGGGAGCCCCAGATACAAACAACATACCCATTATGGAAAACTGGGTGGGCATTTTGCCGCTGGTTTGTACAGCCCTTTCAAGTACCCTGTTCTTATGGCCTTGCCAGGGGCGACTTTCGCGCCGGTGGGACAACCACCTTTCGGAAAGCTTCTGTCTGGTGTCCATCATGATACGGCCCTGGACGCCATCAGGCATCATGCCTTGCACCTGCCCATACCATTTACGGAGGTGGCACCATGACCACATATCATTTTAAAGCCCAGGCTCTTACCCCTATCCATGTGGGTTCAGGATGTGAAATAGACCCTACCGAATTTCTCATTAAAGGTGAAAAGCTCGTCCAGTTCAATGTTTCGCGGATTATCGAGGATCTTTCACCAGAGGAGAAATACCGGTTTGTTTCGTTTATTGACAGGGCGGATCTCAAAGAAATCCAGAATTTTCTTCGCCATCACATGGATGTGAATCGCCACGGTCTGTCATCCGTCGATGCGGCGTATGATTTCAGAACCGAGTACGAGACCAAGGCATCCAATCCAAACAATCAGTTCAAAGTGGACATGATGCCAAGAAACCCGCACACCGGCCAGGTGTTTATCCCCGGATCAAGTATTAAAGGTGCCATACGAACAGCCATAGTAAATTGGTTTGCAAATGAAAAACCCGAAACAAGGCCGAATGTTTATGATGGAGTGGCCCGTGAGCACAATGCCGGTAAAAAGGGTACGGTTCTTGAAGAAAGAGCCTTGAATTGTTCCAAACGAGATACCCATAAAGACATTTTCCGGCTGCTTCATGTAAGGGACGCTGTTCTACCGGCTCAGTCAACACGAATAGACCGGGCTGTCAATTCGGGAGCAAAAGGCATTCAGATGTGGGTTGAGCGGCTCAAATCTATGGCCGATTTTGTGACAACCCCGGAATTTACTGTTTCCATCAGGCTGGACAGGGCGGCAATGAAACTCCCGGAGGTGAAGAACACTATGGGCAGAGTTCTTTCCATCAACACGATTCTCGAAGCATGCAACCGTTTCTACTGGGGTCGGATGATAGCTGAAGGTGACCGATTTGACGATAGAAAGACACAAGGGCTAAGCTGGCAAACCATAGAAAAAACTTTCCCCCAGGGCCGACTTGAAAACGGTGATGTGGTTACGATCAACCCATCGGTTTCTTTCTGGAACGATCCGGAACTTGTCAGCCGCCGCATGCTTCTTCGTATCGGTCATTTTTCCCATTTCGAATCCTTGTCTGTTAATGAGTTGAGAGAAGGGTATAATGTCAAAAAGAAAACGCCGATAATCGACATGGGTTCAACACGGACGCGGTGTAAAATGGAAAAGGGGAAATTCCCCATGCCTTTTGGGTGGTTGATGCTGACCCTTGATGAAGAGCGTGATGTGGACGAAAATTATTAAATCGACGACCATACCAAGACGCGAGGTTGTAACATGCCTTTCATCCTATTTCATTTATAAACGTCGGGTATTGCATTTCGGAATCTTGAACACCCATGAAAAGAAACTCCCATGGAACGCTTACCGTCCATGGGCAGATTTCTATAACGGTCGACCCATAGGGCGCATGTGCATATTTCATTTTACGCGAACCTCAGGCTAAAAATGGCCTAAAATCATAACATTATGATAATATTGTGAATAATGTATTGATCAATATAAAGGTTCGCAGAGTCATAACATTCGTTGTCATTATAGGTGGTTGTATGGTAATCAATTTTTTAGAACATCAAGATAATGGTTTGTTTTTCATGGCGCTGAATCGGTCTGCGGAAATCCATGGCTTTCCCAATGGATTTCAGTGAGATACAATGACTACGGTTCCGAATGACCCGACTTCTGAGGGGATTGCGACTCGTAAAAGTACTCACATTCATCTGAATAGCGCGCGGTTCCGAATGACCCGACTTCTGAGGGGATTGCGACACACAATAGGCTTTTTTATAATTAAAATCGGTCATTTACTGTTCCGAATGACCCGACTTCTGAGGGGATTGCGACCGCCGATATGACGATCCTATCAGGCAAACTCTTTTTCCGTTCCGAATGACCCGACTTCTGAGGGGATTGCGACATGCGTCTCAAGTTCTGCATGTAAATTCACGGCTCACGTTCCGAATGACCCGACTTCTGAGGGGATTGCGACTTTTCCCGAAAACATTTTTAACCTCGGCTTCGATCCCCCAAGTTCCGAATGACCCGACTTCTGAGGGGATTGCGACTTCTCTACCACACACACGGTTAAATTGTTTTTACCACGTCGTTCCGAATGACCCGACTTCTGAGGGGATTGCGACTACGAAAAAGAAAAAGAGGCCATAAGGCAGAATAGGTTCCGAATGACCCGACTTCTGAGGGGATTGCGACTGGACGGCATACGACACCGTCCACTAAAATATCTTCAAGTTCCGAATGACCCGACTTCTGAGGGGATTGCGACGATGGAAGAGACAGGTCGATTACAATCTTCATGTTTTTGTTCCGAATGACCCGACTTCTGAGGGGATTGCGACCCATGCGTCACGGGCAGCAGCTCCGCCAAGGCCTTTTTCATAGTTCCGAATGACCCGACTTCTGAGGGGATTGCGACTGATAAGCTGTAGTTTCGTTCCTACAGCCACCCTGCTTGTTCCGAATGACCCGACTTCTGAGGGGATTGCGACTCTGCGGGTTTCATTGAACCATACTTTGATCCCGTCGTTCCGAATGACCCGACTTCTGAGGGGATTGCGACCTTCAATCCTTTCACGCATATCATCAAGCCCTGCGGCAGTTCCGAATGACCCGACTTCTGAGGGGATTGCGACGTGGCGGCTCGAAACAATCTCCCCATCAGATATGAGTTCCGAATGACCCGACTTCTGAGGGGATTGCGACATTTCTTATAATTTTCATAACCATAAGAACCATTCGTTGTTCCGAATGACCCGACTTCTGAGGGGATTGCGACTTCTCGTTCACTTCGATCATTTCCATTGCCTGATTCCTTGTTCCGAATGACCCGACTTCTGAGGGGATTGCGACAACTTTTGAAAAAGTTTCAACTAAATTATTACTCTCATCGTTCCGAATGACCCGACTTCTGAGGGGATTGCGACCAGTTTCCCATGTTCGTCCTTCAGTATCATAACCGACTGGTTCCGAATGACCCGACTTCTGAGGGGATTGCGACTAATTTGGCATCACTGTTCATCGAACAAACGAATAATTGTTCCGAATGACCCGACTTCTGAGGGGATTGCGACGCATTTTTTCAAGTATTTCATGTTTATCCATGCTAACTCCGTTCCGAATGACCCGACTTCTGAGGGGATTGCGACGCTGAGAATGTCAGAGTATTTGATGATTCCGTGCGGTTCCGAATGACCCGACTTCTGAGGGGATTGCGACAAGAAGTTGAACCATGGATGTTTCAGCCAACGCTTACAGTTCCGAATGACCCGACTTCTGAGGGGATTGCGACCAAAAACGAGGTTGTATCCATGTTGAGTTTTAGGTTCCGAATGACCCGACTTCTGAGGGGATTGCGACTTGTTTTTTGACATCCATGAGATGTGCGAAAAGTTCCGAATGACCCGACTTCTGAGGGGATTGCGACAAGTCCGGCTCATACGGTTTTTCGAATGGTACCCAGCCGTTCCGAATGACCCGACTTCTGAGGGGATTGCGACGATGAACTTGTCACCGGTGATGTCCACTCTTGGATATATGGGTTCCGAATGACCCGACTTCTGAGGGGATTGCGACGCCGGTATACAATATACCTTGAATATTCTTTGTGTGTGTTCCGAATGACCCGACTTCTGAGGGGATTGCGACATTTCCTCTGGCCTGTAATAATTGCTTAAATTATCCCTGTTCCGAATGACCCGACTTCTGAGGGGATTGCGACTCGAGATTCAAGTTCGCCGATGGGACAAGGTATTCTCCGGTTCCGAATGACCCGACTTCTGAGGGGATTGCGACAATGAACATGCCAAAGAAAAAGGCGGGTTGATGGGGTTCCGAATGACCCGACTTCTGAGGGGATTGCGACGCGCAATGTGAAGAATGGCCTTGTCGTTCAAGTTCTTCGTTCCGAATGACCCGACTTCTGAGGGGATTGCGACCCGTTAAGCCATCGGCTAATTTGTGAACTTGATACAGGTTCCGAATGACCCGACTTCTGAGGGGATTGCGACTATGTAAGAACTGTGTTGTTGGAGTATATGTCACATACCTGTTCCGAATGACCCGACTTCTGAGGGGATTGCGACGCATTTGAGCACTCGGCTTTGCGGGTGTCATTGAACCGTTCCGAATGACCCGACTTCTGAGGGGATTGCGACGAGTTCGCGGATCTTCCGATCCACGTCTGCCGTCCACCAAGTTCCGAATGACCCGACTTCTGAGGGGATTGCGACGAGTTCGCGGATCTTCCGATCCACGTCTGCCGTCCACCAAGTTCCGAATGACCCGACTTCTGAGGGGATTGCGACTGCGGCCTCTTCTTTCGAAATCAGCTCCTTGTATTTTTCAGTTCCGAATGACCCGACTTCTGAGGGGATTGCGACTTGGACAACTTGGCATTCCTCATTTTGACTTTGGCGTCAGCCGTTCCGAATGACCTGCCTTATAGTGGTTTTCCCGGTGGGGTTAGTTCTATAGAGATTGTATTGTTCACGATGAAAAGCGGCTTGATATATTTATAATCCAATAACTATTCGGAGATTCAAACGATGAAAACATGTCTTATATCCCTGGTCAGTGACCAGACCATTCCCAATATCCTTGTAGCCTGTGACGTTGAAGCGGATTTCCTCCTGCTTGTCAGCACCGATGCCATGGAAAAAAGAAACAAGTCTGTTGATATTGTAAAGACGCTCTCATTGATCGGGCCAACGTATGGCCCGGAAACCTTCGATGTAATCAACATTTCTGAAGATTCGGTCCTGGATTTTCACGAAAAAGTCACAGACTGGCTAAGACGTTTCAGGGGTGAGTTCACTTTTGTCGTCAATATCACCGGTGGAACCAAGCTGATGTCCATAGCAGCCTATGAATTGTTTAAAACATACGACGCCCGTATCGTGTATATGCCCATTTCCCAGAACGCTTATTTTCCGGTTCACAGACCCGAGGCCCTGACATTCATTGGCCTTCGCCTGACCGTGACCCAGTATTTTTCAGCGTACGGGGTTACCGTCAAAAACTGGGACGAACTCGAATCATCAAGGAGTGAGGCCTGGCAAAGAAAAGACCTGACTTTTTTCATTTATGATCATTATTTGGAACTGACCTCACTTCTTAAAACCTTCGGAGCTGTTATCCGCCCCATCAAAGAAAGCGCCTTTAGAAAGGGATACAGCCTCACTTTTGAACATACCATTCGGAACGATTCGGAAAGGGTTCTTTTGGGAAGAATGGGTTTTTCAGTCGAAAACCACATGGTGTCCAAATCCATAACGAAAAACGAAAGGGACTACATGCGGGGCGGCTGGCTGGAAGAAAGGGTTTTCCTTGCCTTTGAAACGGTCCTCTCTGAGCGGGGAGGGGATGTAATGTTGAACGTTAAAAGTGAATCTAGGGGTAACAGCAACGAATTCGATGTTGTTTTCACTATGGATAACGTGCTTTACGTCGTTGAGTGCAAATCCCTTGACTCCCCCAAAGGCAGCGAGCACCACATGGGCGGAACCATCAACGATTTCATCTATAAACTCGGCGCATTGAGACAGGATTTCGGCATCACACCCAAGGCTATCCTCGCAACCACATCAGCAGACATTCTGAAAAACGGCGAGGTGAATGAAGCAGCCATCAAACGTGGTAAACAGTTCAATGTTGTCCTTTCCGCTCTTTTGAAATACCCGGACATGGAAAGCCATTTCAGGTCAATCCTTGGAATATGAAAAGGAACGCGCATCCATGACAAACAACCCGCATACAATGTTTCTTTTGTTCAACCACTCGCTAACGACAGAACAGGAAAAGGACGCACAAACGAACCTGGGCATCCACCGGTTTGTGGAACTGGAGAATGGGTTGAAAGACATCTGGGTAAACATCCCTCCGGAACTTCCTGATATCCGAAATCATCTTGAACCCATAAAAAAATGGCTTGCATCTGAAGCGGCAAAGGGAGACCTGGTTCTGATCCAGGGGGACTTCGGCGCATGCCGGATCATGGTGGGCCACGCCTTTGACCTTGGGCTCGTTCCAATCTACTCAACAACAGAACGGAAAGCCGAGGAAACCCGGCGTAGCGATGGGTCCGTGATCCTGACACACTGTTTCTACCATCGAATATTTCGCTATTACACCCGGTAATTAGATGAGATCCCCCTGGGTGAAACTTATCCATTCCGATGGAAACGTTTCCACTCTTTTCATCCCTTCTTCCCTTTTTTATGATTATTCCGTTTTCGATATCTGAAGTGGTGAGGAAAGTATGGACATTTCGTTTAGGGAGGCCCCATCTATGATCGTATATGTTAAAACCCAGGGCGCAAAAATTGTCAAAGAAGGCAAACACCTTCTGGTGAAGAAGGGCGATGGTGTTTACAACACGCTGTTCACTTACAAGCTGGAACAGATGGTGTTGTTCGGAAACATTGAAATCACCCACGGTGCTTTGTGCCAGTTGATGAGAAACGGTGTGGATACGGTCTTTTTGTCCCAGCACGGAAGGTATCTGGGCCGTCTCACACCGCTTGAATCAAAAAATGTATTTCTACGAAAGCGGCAATATCTGATGCTGGCTGACCCCGCGTTCGGTCTTCGCTTTGCCCGCTGTGTGGTGGCGGGCAAACTGGCCAATATGGCCACGGTGCTTATGAGGATCAAACGGAGCAGGAACGCGCCTGAAACATACGCCAGGGCAAAAAAGATCAAAGACATCATGGATATGCTGGACCATGCCGAATCCATCGACTCGTTGAGGGGTTACGAAGGAAAGGGCAGCGCCTTGTACTTCGAGGTTTTCAGATACGGGTTTGTGGAAGATTTCGGATTTAGTAAAAGGGTCAGAAGGCCCCCCACAGATCCGGTGAATTCCGTTCTTTCCCTCTTGTATACTCTGTTGATGAACAGGGTGTATGCCGCCGTAAGAATTGCCGGGCTTGATCCCTATCCCGGGTTTCTTCACACTCTGGATTACGGAAGGTATTCCCTTGTCCTTGATTTGATGGAAGAGTTCAGAACCATTGTGGCAGATACCCTTGTTTTTTCCTTGTTCAACTTGAAAATTCTCAAAGCGGACGATTTTTATTCCGCTGTACCTGTTTCGTCGCTGGAAAATTGTGAAAGCCCGACACCGGATGTGAGCAAGGACCCCATCGGCTTGATTGCCATGGATGAAACAATGGCCTGCAATTTCGATCTTCCGGAACAACGCATGGACGAAGAGCCCGCGTCATCGGATCAGATTACGGGAAAATACCCGGTGATGCTCAAGGCCGAGGCCTTCAAACGGGTTATCGACGCCTTTGAGAAAAAACTGACCACGGAATTTTTTTATGCCCCGGCTGAACGGCAGATCACATATGGCGAAGCTCTCATTCATCAGGCAGGTCATTACCGAAAGGTTCTTGAAGGAGAGGTCGATATGTATCAGCCTGTTCTGCTGAAATGATCGTTCTTCTCACCTATGATATCACGGATCCCAAACGGTTGAGGCGGATGCACGGTTTCATGAAGGAATTCGGCATTAATACCCAGAAATCTGTTTTTGAATGTGACATTGATGCCATGGCACTCAAACGAATCAGGACGTATTGCACGAGCGAATTGGATATTGGTCAGGATTCTGTAAGAATTTACAAGATCTGTTCGGGCTGTATGAAGAAGGTCGAGTTGTCCGGACAGGGGCTTAAAATCACACTTCTTGATTATGCTGTGATCTGAAATGAACATGATTGTTACCTATGACATTGCTGATGAGCGCCGCCTGGCCAAAGTGGCCAGGGTGATGAAAGATTACGGGGTTCGTGTGCAGAAATCCATATTTGAAGTTACAATCAGTCGGGTTGTGTTTAAAGAAATGAAATCACGGCTTGAACAGGAAATGGATCCGGCAGTGGACGGTGTAAAATACTTTCCCGTCTGTGAAAAATGCTCTGGCACCGTTGAAATCATCGGCCAGGGTTTGTTTATTGACCCGGATAAGGAATATGACGTTTTGTAATTCCGTTTGCCGGTAACGGATTCATTGACACGGCAATACACCAAAGAGGTCGGGCTATCGCCCTGCTTATACCCATTAAGTTTTGGCAGGGCTTAATAGTCTCGTTTTTGTCATTCCGGGCGGCTGATGTTGGAGAGACGATGTTTGCGCCGTGAATAAACGCTGCCGGGCCTTTCAGGTCGAAAAGCAAGCCGACCCGGAATCCATGGTGTTATGAAGACAGAGGTTGCACAAAAAACAGGCATGGATTCCGGGTCGGGAAAAAGCCCCCGCCCGGAATGACAAGAACGGAGAGCAAGGCATGGAAAAGGCGTTGAGGTGGCGCGTAAACGCACCCTGTTCTGGCGCATGGAATGCACGACTACCGCTGACAAATACGATTTGTTTTGTCCGGTAGACTTATTGGGTATTAGCAGGGCGATAGCCCGACCTACAGCTAAATCAGCTATTCTATCGCCCGGAAACAAGCCGGTCGATGGGAAGGGAAAGGTCGGTGAAGTGAAAGTGACGGCCGAATGAGCTGTCAAGGCCTGTTTCCAGGGAGGCCGGTGCCAGGCCTTCAAACACCGTAGAAAGGCGTCTTTCGGACAAGGCGTGGTCAAACCGTTCGAACACCGAGCATACCCTCTGAACGGCGGTTTCGATGAGACGGTCGATATTTGCCGTCAAGGTCTCGCCGGTCACGGGCTGTTTGTAGGAAAAATCATGGTCAAAAAACGGGGTGGGGAAGACCATGCCCGCGGGGTAGAACAGCTGGGCCTTGTTTTTGAATTCCTGTGAATGAAACAGGGCGATGAGGCGGAACAGGGCATAGCCCGGTCTCGACCGAAACAGCTTCAAGGTGAAATCGTGAAGTTTCAGGGCTTTGAGCAGTTCGGGACTGAACGACGGCGGAAGGCCCAGAAAAATCGTCAGATGACGGACCAGAGAAGCCAAATCCTTTTTCAGGTTTTTATAAAGGGACAGGGTTGACAAGGGTTCGATCCACTGTTGCTGGCGGTCCCACAGGTGGGTGTCCAGCAGGGCTTCCAGTCTAAAGTGCCGGGCAAGGTCGTTGCCTGAAAAATAATACACGAACGGGTGGAACAGGGTGTCGGCCACCATGTGGGTGAGGGCTCCGGCTGTCATGGCCGTCGTTTCGGGAGAACCGGTCCTGTCGAAGTCACAGGCCAGGGATGTGAGGGGGCGAAAGGTGTCATGGTCCGGGTTGCCGTGGATGGCCAGCCCCTTTTTTTTGACGATGTCGCCGTCCTTGGATGCGGAGGCGAAAAAGGCGATGTCGTGCATCACCGAACCCCAGAGAAAGTGATCCCGGTACTGCTCAAGGAGGTTTCCGAACGCCGAGCCGGTGTGTTTTCCGGCAAAGGTCTTTCTCGAAGCCTCGGCAATGATGAGATGGGTCAGTTCCTTGGGCATGGTGACGCCTCCCTTCACGTCATTTATGGATTTTTGAGCGACGACTGTCCCGTGGCTTCAAGGACCGTGAGCCACAGTTTTCCGCTGGGCGAGACCTGTTTCCGCTTTCCGGCGGAAGCTTTCATGGGTACATGGACAAAATGGTTGTTCCAGTGACCCACCAGCATGTTCGTTTTCCCGGCCATGCCCGCGTGAACCGCGTCACGTCCCAGGAAACTGCAGAACACATGATCGTTGGAATTGGCGGGCAGGCTCCGGATGATGTAGCTGGGATCGATGTACTTCAGGGCGATGGGGATGTTTTTTGCCTTGAAGTATTCCGCGATGCGGTCTTTCAGGAACAGGCCGATATCCTGGAGTTTCACGTTGCCCGACGCGTCTTTTTCATCACCGGCCCGTTCGAAGTATTTCTGTCCCGCCCCTTCCGCCACCACGATCACCGCATGTTTCCGCCGGTGAAGGCGCTGCTCCAGCTGGTCGAGAAGACCGTTCTCTCCGTCCAGATCGAAATCCACTTCGGGAATCAGCACGAAATTGGCGTCCTGCTGGGCCAGGGCCGTGGTTGCGGCGAGAAATCCGGAATGGCGGCCCATGAGCTTGATCAGCCCGACGCCGTAAGGGTAGCCTTCAGCTTCGTTGTGCGCGCCACGGATGGCCTGGGTGGCGATCTCCACGGCGGTGTCGAAACCAAAGGACCGGGCCACCAGGTACACGTCATTGTCGATGGTTTTGGGAATGCCGATGACGCTGATCTTGAGGTTCCGGGCGGCGATGGCTTCGCTGATTTTCGTGGCGGCCATCAAGGTTCCGTCTCCTCCGATCATGAACAGGATGCCGATGTTCATCCGCTCCAGGGAATCCACGATGGATTCCACGTCCTGGGGGCCTCTGGACGATCCCAGGATGGAGCCGCCCCGGTCCAGGATGTGGGTGACGTTTTCAGGATCGAGTTCCATCACATCGTGACCGTATTCCGGAATGAACCCCTGAAGGCCGTAGCGCATGCCGTAAATCCGTTTCACACCGTAGCGGTGATACAGTTCAAGGACCACGGAACGGATGATGTCGTTCAGTCCAGGGCAGAGACCGCCGCAGGTGGCCAGGGCGCATCGTGTCTTGCTGGGGTCGAAGAAGATCTTTTTCCGGGGGCCGGCCACTTCGAACGCCGGGGGCTTCTTGCCCTGGTCCATGATTCTGAGGATGTGTTTTTCGTTCACATGGATCAGAACCCGGCTGTCTTCCTCGACAAAAACATCACTGTCCGGAGAATATCCGTTTTTAAGCAGGGGGCTGTCGATTTTCGCGTCTCCCAGAATGTCGATCCGGGTGTCCACGCTGTCAAATTCAATCATGTTCCTGTCCGTTTCTCATCGTGATTTTACCGGGACTTTTTCCCAGTGGTAATGGCTGTTTTCATCGCTTGAAAAAACGTAGCTTTCCCCTGTTTCGCTGTTGAAAAGAACCGCGTTTTTCTGAACGTATTCCCGGTTGTCCGTCTGATTGACGAAGGTGGTTTCCACCTGACGGACATCCCATGTTTTTGCCGTACATCCAACAAAGATCAGGGCTGGAATTGCCCCGAACAGAATGTGCCGGAATCGTTTCATAACTTTTCCTTTTCTATCGTCCGCATTTTTTCTATAGTGAAGGTTCTTAAAAAACCGGTCACAGGCTTTCATTCTCCATGCCGTGTAAAGGATGGGAAATGATACGAAAAAAAAGAACGGGCGTCAACCGGGGCTTTCCGTGTCTTAAGGGAAATGTATGGCTGAAAAACACATGTTCGTTTCGGACCTTGACGGAACCCTGTTCCGGTCGGACCGGACTTTTTCGGATAAGGATCTGGAACGGCTGAGGCTTCTGGGGGACATGGGTGTCACCCGGGTCCTTGCCACCGGACGGTCCGTTTTTTCCCTGATGCGCAGTGTCCCTTCCCCTTTGCCTTTTGATTACCTGATTTTTTCAACGGGGTTGGGGATCTCGCATTACCCCGCAAATTCTGAGGGCCTCATGAAATCCCACGGGCTCAGTGCAGACCAGACAAAGCATGTGGCCCGGGTTTTCAGGGAGCTGGCCCTGGATTTCATGATCCACGACCCGCTGCCGGACAACCACGGCTTTGTCTATGACCACCCCTCGGGCTGCAACACGGATTTCATGACCCGCGTGGGTTATTACGAAAACCACTGCCGGGTGCTGGATCTTAACGGCAACGCCTGCGGTCCCTCGTCCCAGTTCATCGCCATGGTCCGGAACGGACGCGGGCTCCAGGTTTTTTCGGATCTGAAACAGCGCCTTCCCGGTTTCAATGTGATCAAGACCACGTCCCCGTTTGACGGGAAAACCCTGTGGATCGAAGTGTTTCCCGAAAATGTGTCCAAGGGCTCGGCGGTTCTGTGGCTGGCCTCTGAACTGGGAATAGACCGGAAGAACATCGCTGCGGTGGGCAACGATTACAACGATGAGGCCCTTCTCGATGTGGCGGCAAAAGCCTATGTGGTGGAAAACGCCCCGGATGATCTGAAGCAGCGCTATGTTGTCGTGGCCGCAAACGACAGAAACGGGGTGAGCCATGCGGTGCGGGAGGCCTTCGGTGTTGACTGAAGAACGTGCGTCCATGAACGCCTCCGATGAAAAAAAAACCGACATTATCGTGATCTGCGGCCCCACGGGTATTGGCAAGACCGCATCGGCCATCGCCCTTTCGAAAGCGGTGAACGGCAAAATTATCAGTGCGGATTCCATGCAGGTGTACCGATATATGGATATCGGAACAGCCAAACCCACGCAGGAGGAAAGGCGGCAAGCCCACCATGATCTCATCGACGTGGCGGATCCCGACGAGGATTTCGACGCGGCGAGGTTTTCAGACATGGCGGCGGACTGCATCCGGGCTTACTCCGGAGACGGCGTCGTTCCCGTGGTGGCCGGAGGCACGGGGCTTTACATCAAGTCCCTGGTGAGCGGGCTCTTCAGGGCGAGGCCCGTGAACAAAGAGGTGATGGAGAATCTGGAAGCCGAGGCGGATCGCCATGGAACCCCCGTCATGCACCACCGGCTGGAAGAGATTGACAAAATGGCCGCGGCGCGGATTCATCCCAACGACCGTTTCCGCATTCTGAGGGCTCTTGAAATTTTTGAAACCACCGGAAAACCCATTTCCGAGTATCACGCGGAACATGGCTTTTCCGACCAGCCCTACCGGGTTCTTAAAATAGGCCTTGCAATGGACCGCGAGAGGCTTTATCAGCGGATCAACCGCCGGGTGGACATGATGATCGACGGAGGGCTTCTTCCAGAGGTGGAAAACCTTATCGACCGGGGTTACGGTCCGGGCCTGAAATCCATGGGCTCTCTGGGCTACCGCCATATGGCCGGTTTTCTCTGTGCGGAGTTCTCTTTTGATGAGGCCGTGGAGCTCCTGAAAAGGGACACCCGGCGCTATGCCAAGCGGCAGATGACCTGGTTCAGGGCCGATAAAGAGATCCAGTGGGTGGAACCGGGGAATACATCGGACATCATTAATAAAGCCAGGAATTTTCTTGGCCGATGAAAAACCGGGCGGACAGCGCCTGACGATACGAGGAAATGAAATCGATGAAACAGGTTCATGTGAAACGGACATCTGCGGCATGGGGAATTCTGATTGTTTTTTGTCTTTTTGCGGCGGTGGCCCATGTCTGGGCGGTGGAGCCGGTCAAAGTGAAACCCGCCGAGAACGGGGCGGTCAAACCCAAAGCCCCGGTACCGACCATGAAAAAGGTTTCATTCAACGGAACACGTCTGGGATGTCTGATGCCCATGACCGGATCCTATGCGGCTTACGGTGCCAGCGCAAGGAAAGGCGTGGACCTTGCGTTTCTTTCGTTTGTCGCCAGCGGCAATCCGGCCGGGTTCAAGGTGGAATACCGGGATACGGGATCTGACCCGGCACGGACAAGACAGGCGGTGCGTGAACTGGCGGACCTGGGCGTCACCGCCATCATCGGCCCGGTGGGCCCTGCTGAAGACGCGGCCAAAGAAGCCCAGGCCCTTGGGATTCCCATCATCACCCTCACGGGCAAAGACGGCATCACGGCCCTGGGTGATCAGGTGTTCAGGCATTTCCTCACCCAGAGCCTCCAGGTGCGGTCTGTGGCGGATCATGCCTTCAATATTCTGGAACTCCGGCGTTTCGCCGTGCTTTACCCCGACGAACCTTACGGACGCGACATGACAAAGCTGTTCGAGGCCGAGGTTAAAAGGCGGGGCGGCATGGTGGTGGCTGCCGAAGCGTATGCTCCGAAAACCACGGATTTCGGAAAACAGATCAAAAAAATTCTGGGGACAAGCGGGAAAAACACACTGACGAAAACCAGAGAGGCGGACAATCCCGAGGCCATGATCGGCATTGACGGTATTTTTATCCCTGATTCCGCTGAAACCGTGGGCCTTATTCTTCCTCAGCTCAGGTTTTACGATGTGAACGACGCCGTCCTTCTGGGAACCAACCTCTGGCACTCGGACAAGCTCATCAGTCTGGCCGGAAAATACCTGGCCCAGGCCGTGATTCCCGAAGGGTTTTTCGCCGAAAGCGACGAACCCCAGGTGACGGCGTTTGTGGAGCGATTCAGGGAAGCCTATGACACGGCACCCGGTTTTGTGGAAGCTGTGGCCTATGACACCGCATTGACAGCCCTTGAGGTGATGTCTATGAAACCCGCGTCACGCAAGGATTTCAGGCGTCTTTTGGTGGGTATGGACAGCGTCCGCGGCGTGACCGGGGTGACGGATTTCACCGAATCCGGCGAAGCGGAAAAGATGATCTACCTGTTGCGGGGTAACGCGGACGGGTTTATGGAGATTGTCAGATAATCTTAATGGTTTAATTCTTGGTCGATTCGCTCAGCCAGGAAAATTTTCATGAGAGACTGATAGGGGATGTCTCTTTTATTGGCAATGAGTTTGAGTTCTTCGATCATGACTTCGGGCAGACGGATCGATATGGTTTTCGTTGTCGGCTTGAGCTTTGAAAAAATCACCTCGTCGGCCCCGGCCCAGTCAATGTATTCCTTAGAGTCGTTTTTCTCCCAGAAGTCACGTTCCTCTTCCTCATTGTGAAATTCAGGTATTTTTTTCATGGCTGGTACCTTTCAATCTCATGCTCGGTCATGTCCCGGGCAGAAATGACTCTGATTTTTTCATTTCTGATCGTAAAGACAAGAAACAGAAATCTGTCCATGTCTGTTCTGCCAAGAGCGTAATAACGGTTTTCTGAAAGCGAATGCTCTTTGTCACGCTTGACCACAAGCGGTTTGTTAAAAAAAATCTGCTCGCATTCCACTATCGATACATCATGCTTATGCAGATTTTTTCTGTTGTTACCACCGTCCCATTCGAAGCCCGTGCAGCTTCCCATTATTTTAGTCAGCTTGACCATAAAAAATGTATATCATGATTCTATACAATGATGCAAAATCAATCTTCGCCCCGTGATTTTTTCAGGCACGCAAGTTCCTGCCGGACGCAGGCCGTGATCTGTTCGGATGTGAATCCGGTGCGGATGCCGGGGCAGGCCTGGGCCATGAGATTCCAGTTGCCCGGTGCTTTGAGGATATTTTCGATGAACGGCCAGGCCCGGCACATTTTTGGTTTCACGGGGTGGATGGTGCATTGCTTTTCGGGGTCGAAAAACACGCATTTCCCGTCAGGACCGCTGGCGATGAGGGGTTTGCCGCCGGACATCCGGCAGTACTGTGAGACAAAGGCGTTTTTGTCGGTGCGGATGAAAGTGGCGATGTTTTCGATGTCCTTTTCCGTGACATAGGTTCCGCCATAGCCTGTGCAGCATTCACCGCAGGTCTGGCACTGGAAAAGGTCATCGGGTGTTACGGTGTCATGTGTCACGTCTCGCCTCCATGGCGCGTTTCAGTGTTACGGGGTCCACGTATTTCAGGTCGCCGCCCACGGGAATGCCCGAGGCGATGCGGGTGATTTTGACGGGAAAGGTGTGGAGTCTGCTGATGAGATAGCCTGCCGTGGCTTCGCCTTCCACGCTGGTGCCCACGGCGATGATCACTTCCGACGCCTGGCCGTCCCTAACCCTGGCCAGAAGTTCCTTGATCCTCAGGTCGTCCGGACCCACGTTGTCCATGGGAGACAGAACCCCCTGGAGCACATGATACAGGCCCTTGTAGGCCCCTGAGCGTTCCACGGCGGCCATGTCCGAGGGCTTTTCAACCACGCAGATCAGGTGCTTCAGCCTTGCGGGGTTCGCGCAGATTCCGCACAGGTCGTCCTCGCTCAGCGTGTAGCAGCGGGAACAGAGGCGCATGTTGTTTTTCAGGTCCATGAGGTTGCGCGCCAGCTGTTCGGCTTCGCTCCTTGGGGCCCGAAGGACGTGGAGAGCCAGCCGTTCCGCCGTTTTCTTCCCGATGCCCGGAAGCCGGGAAAAACTGTCGATGAGGTTCAGGACCGACCGGGGGTAGTGATTCATGCTCTGGACGGTCCTACATCAGACCGGGAATGTTCATGCCGCCGGTGATCTTGCTCATCTGGCTGGACACCATTTCCTGGGCTTTGGAAAGGGCGTCGTTCACCGCTGCGGTGACGAGATCCTGGAGCATTTCCACATCGTCGGGGTCCACCACTTCTTTTTCGATGGTGATGGAGAGGATCTGCTGCTTGCCGTTGGCCACCACCTTCACCATGCCGCCGCCGGCCGTGGCTTCCACGGTCTTGTCCGCAAGTTCCGCCTGCATCTGCATCATTTTGGCCTGAAGTTTCTGGGCCTGTTTCATCATGTTTCCGATGTTGCCCATACCACCCATGTTTTTCATGCTGTTTTCTCCTTATAGAATCGTGATGTCCACGCTGCCGTCAAAGACCTTGATGGCTTCGGCCACAACGGGGTTGTTTAACGTGTCCTGTTTGACGTTGTCGTTGCGTTCTTTTCTTATCCGGTTGGCGTCAATGGGTGCCGGGCCGGACTGGGGAACGAGGTTCAGGGTTCCATGTGTTCTGAAAAAATTCCGCATCGCCTCTTCGAGAACGGATTTCGATTTTTCCTGGTTGAGCCGCTGGAGGTTGAAGGAACTGCCGCCCACTTCCACCACGAAGGTTTTTTCCGACATTTCTTTGAGGACGCTTTGTCCAAGGCACGGTGCAAGCTGGGGATTGGCGGGTGAAAACCAGGAAATAAAACGCTGCCATGCCGTCTCCGGTGAATCCGTCGGATGAACCCCCTGCGCAGTCTGAGCCATGGGCCGGGATGCTTCAGGGAGGTGGCAGTTGGGCTGTGTCGTCGTGTCCCCAGGGTTTGCCGGGCCGGGCATGGAACCGAAGGACTGTGCCGGGGCCGACGTGTAAGGCGATGTTCTTTCGTGAACGGCCGGATGTGAGGGACTGTGCTGCTGAGGCCGTGGCACGGAAGATTCCGGTGCGGCCTGCCTTGCAGGCGCTGGTGCTGACCCGCCAAGGCCTGTATAGTCCGGCTCCACCCCGGCCTGAAGCCGGTCCAGTTTTTCAATGAGGGTGTCGATGGACAGGGCCGGGGCGATCTCAAGAATTTTGATCAGCGTCATCTCAAGGGCGAACCTGGGCTGGGTCGCGTACCTCATGCGGGCCTCTTCGGCGAAAAGCTGGTCGAGGATCTGGGTCAGGTAAAGCCGGGATACGTTGTTCACCTGGTCGGCCATCTGCTGTCGCTCATGGGTCGTGGCATCCACCAGGCGGTTGCTGTCTTTGGCGATCTTCACCACGAGCAGGTGACGGAAGTGCTCGGTGATCCGGGTGTAGAGTTTTTTCAGGTCATGGCCCCTGTCGTAGATGTCGTCGATGAGATTCAGTACGGCGGGAACGTCACGCCGGAGCATGGCATCTGAAAGATCGAACATGTTCTGCCGGTCCACGGTTCCGAGAATGCCGAGAACCTGGTCGTGGGTCACGGAACCTGCGCTGGCACCGATGACCTGGTCTAAGAGACTCAGGGAATCACGCACGGAACCGCCGGATTCCTGGGCGATAAGGGCGAGGCTCCGGTCCTCAAGCGTCACGTTTTCCCTGGCGCAGAGGGCGGCAAGGTGGGCCGTGAGAACATCCATGTCCACCCGCCGCATGTCGTGACGCTGGCAGCGTGACAGGATGGTGACGGGTATTTTGTGGGCCTCGGTGGTGGCGAACATGAATTTGACGTGTGCCGGGGGCTCTTCCAGGGTTTTCAGAAGGGCGTTGAACGCGGCGAGGCTCAGCATGTGAACTTCGTCGATGATGTAGATTTTGTAAGGGCTGTGGGCCGGCATGTACCGGACGTTGTCCCTCAGGTCCCTGATCTGGTCCACGCTGTTGTTGGACGCCCCGTCGATTTCAAACACATCCACCGCGCTTCCGGCGGTGATTTCCGTGCAGGACCGGCACAGGTTGCAGGGTACGGCTCCGGGATTATTCCTGTTCTGTTCGCAGTTCACCGTTTTGGCGAGGATTCGGGCCACGGTGGTCTTTCCCGTTCCCCTTGGTCCGGAAAAAAGAATGGCGTGAGCCAGACGGCCCGACGTGATGGCGTTGGCAAGGGTCGTGGTCACATGGGACTGGCCCACCACCTCTTCAAAGGTCTGGGGCCTGTATTTTCGAGCGAGAACGAGATAGGACATAGGCGTTGTTGACGATCCTTATAAGCGTTCCGGACCCTTGCTGCGCCATCCGGACAAGGTGTCGATCCAAATAAAAAAACCCGAATTTCAAAGGAAATCCGGGTTAGGCTCAAACTTTTCCACACGTGAAAACAACATGTAACGAACCGGATGTTTTTTGGATGTGGCGGAGAGAGAGAGATTCGAACTCTCGGTACCTTTTGAGTACACACGCTTTCCAAGCGTGCTCCTTCAGCCTCTCGGACATCTCTCCGCAAAGCAAAAAACATATACCAGTTTCATGTTTCTTTGGCAACATCTTTGACCCGCTGTGATTCATGATTTCACGGATCTTTTAAGGCCCGGTCATGCGCCGTCTGATGAAACCGGTCGAACGGGCAAAGACAATATCTTCAAGACCCTTGTTTTGTCAAGGATTGTTTTTATTAATTTTTTCTTGAACATAGAGAGGCTTTTTAGTATCAGTTGCTGACCGTTTGATTTCGGGGTCAGCGTTTCAGCAGACAGGCACTTGAGGGTGAGCCGTGGGGTGACAGGCGGCCAGCCCGATCATTGACGACAATAAAACAGATTGAAAAATCCGGGAAAGGCGTTATGGCTCAGATCGTTCCTTTTAGAGGGATAGTTTACAATAAAGACATGATCACGGAGACCGCCCAGGTGGTGTCTCCTCCTTATGACGTGATATCCGAAGAAAAACGGGAGATTCTCTATGCGCGCCACGACAGGAACGTGGTGCGTCTCGATTTCGGGAAACCCGAGGCCGGGGACAATGACGTGAACAACAGCCATACACGGGCGGCGGCTTACTTCGACGGATGGCTGAAAGACGGATCGCTGGTCCAGGATGAAACCCCGGCCCTTTACCTCACGTCCGTCACGTTTGCGGCGGACGGTCACAGCGTGACACGGTACGGCCTGATCTGTCAGGTGACCCTGGAGCCCTTTGAAAAAGGCATTGTCCTGCCCCATGAACAGACCTTTTCCAAAGTGAAATCCGAGAGGCTGGGACTTTTGAAAACATGCCGGGCGAATTTCAGCCAGATTTTTTCCATATATTCCGATCAGTGCGGTATTCTTGACACCCTCAAGGCCTCAGTGTCAGGAAAAACCCCGGATATCGACCTGATGGACGATGTGAACGAGCATCACCTTTTATGGAAAATCACCGATCCCCAGGTGATCGGCTTTGTGGTCGAAAAGATGGCGGACAAGCGCCTTTATATCGCCGACGGGCATCATCGCTATGAAACGGCTCTGAATTACCGGGCATACCTCAAGGAAACGGACAGCGGTTTTTCAAGCGATCATCCCGCCAACAACATCATGATGTACCTCACAAGCATGGAAGATCCGGGACTTGTGATTCTCCCCACCCACCGGGTTTTAAACCATGTGGATTCGTCAGCCATAGGAGCGCTGCTGGAAAACGCCGCCCTCTATTTCCGGATCGAAACACTGCCCTTTGGTGATGATGAAAAGGGCGCTTTCGAGCTGTTCAAGGCCGGGCTTAAAAACGCGGGAGAGGGGATAGCCCTTGGCGTGGTGCTGAAAAACGTTCCGGCGTACCTTGTTTTTACGTTGAAGCCGGGTGTCATGGAGGAGAAATTCGGCGAAGCCATTCCGGCGTCCCTGATGAAGCTCGATGTCACAGTACTGACCCGGCTGATTTTTATCGAACTTCTGGGTTTTTCCTCCGATGCCATGGACCAGGAGAAACTCATCACCTATTCGGAAAATGAACGTCACGCGGCGGAAGCGGTGCTTGAGGGGGAAAGCGACGCGGCGTTTATCCTGAATCCCACACGGATCGAGCAGGTCAGGGAAATCGCCGAAAGCGGACAGACCATGCCCAGGAAGACCACGTATTTTTACCCCAAGGCCCTGACCGGGCTGGTGATCAACGCGCTTAAACCCTGATCGCACCATGACATTGTTTCTGATTTCAAAGGCCCATCCGTTCAGGATGGGCCTTTTTCATTTGCACGGTTATTGCAGGCGTTTTTGAGCATATTCGAGGGCTATGATACGGCGTATTGTCCATGGTGGATCAGGACCTCATGGAAAGGTTTAAACATTTCTGCTAACTCCGTGATGATCCTTAAGGAATGATGCTGATGGCTCTTGATCTTTGACCGCTGATGCTATATGGAACAGAGTGTCAGATGATTCATGCCGGAAAAAACGGTGATAACAGCTTGCGCTAACCTGCCGCTCCCCTTGCACCTGTTGGAGGATTCATGTGGACGGAGCGGTGAATATCATGAAGTGGAGAACGAAAACCATGAAAAACGTGTTAAAAAAGACGGCCCGGCTCGGCACCGAGGGTTTTACTCTGATCGAACTGATGGTGGTGATCGTTGTTCTGGGAATCCTGGCGGCCATGATCGCTCCGAGGATTCTCGGGAATGTGGACGACGCCAATATCGGGGCGGCCAAATCCAATATCTCGTCGTTTGAACTGGCTTTAAGGATGTACAAGCTGGACAACGGCGTATATCCGGAAACGGAACAGGGACTTCAGGCCCTTATCGAGGCCCCCACCACAGGTACCGCTCCCAAAAAATGGAGAAAAGGCGGTTACCTTGAAAAGAAAGGGATTCCCAAAGATCCCTGGGGCCGGGACTATGTCTATATCTGTCCGGGGGTTCACGGGGATTACGACATCTCGTCCTATGGTAAAGACGGAATGGCCGGTGGGGAGAACGAAGACAAGGACATCAACAGCTGGGATGTTGAATAGAGATCCGAGGCTGTTAAGCCCTTTCATGATTCATGGGGTCTGAAGGATGACCTTTTGCCCCTTGCCGTCCTTAAGACACTGGATAAATATGCGCCACCTGAAACCAGACCAGAACGGTTTTACCCTGATCGAACTGATCGTCGTGATCGTTCTCATCGGCATGATGTTTTCCTTTGCGCTTCCGAAGATGGACGGTTTTCTTTATCTGGACAACAGGGACAGGGTGTCCCGCTGGGTGATTCTTAACGTGGAGCGGCTCAAACATCTTGCGGTTCAGAAACAGGTTCCCCAGATCCTTCATGTGGATATCAAGGAAAACATGTTCTGGGTATCGGAGCAGGGCATGGACGAGGCGGCTCTGGAAAAGGCCAGGGATGGTGGGTATAAATTGCCCGAAGATATCCGGCTTGTGGATATTATCTATCCTGCACCGACCGTGAAAGACGGGGAACGCTCGGACATTGTGTTTTACACCCGGGGCTATTCGGATCACGCCATCATCCACATGCAGAACGATGACGATGATAAAATGTCGTTCATGGTCGAACCTTTTCTTCCGCCCGTGGGGCTGAAAGAAGGGTTTGTGCTTTTCGAGGAATGAGGCGGCGGGTGACATGGTGAAACAGGTTATGAATCGAAAGGGTTTCACGCTTCTTGAAGTGATGATCGCTGTGGCCATCATCGCCACGGGGTTCTTCGCTGTGTACTCCCTGCATGTTCAGACCCTGGCCGCCGCCGAGGATGTGCGTTTCTATATCAAGGCTCCCCTCCTGGCCCAGGCAAGACTCGCCGAGGCTGAGGGTGATCTTCGGAGCATCAAGGACGGCGCGGGTGATTTCGGGGATGACTTCGAGGGTTATACCTGGAAGATGACGGTGAGTGACGTGACCAACGAAACACTTGGGGTCACGGCGGAAAAGATGAAGAAGATCGAGCTTGAGATTCTGTTGAACGAAGGTGAAAACTCTTACAGCGTTACGGCTTACAGGTATGTTGAACCCTCAGACAAATAACCGGATGGTGTCCGTGAACCGCGAGGGTTTCACTCTGATTGAAATCCTCATCGCCCTGTTTATTTTTTCCATGGTTGTTTCGGTGGTGTTCATCAGTTTCAGGGAAATCGCCTTCAGCGCCGGTGTGGTGAATAAAAGCAACGACGATTATGAAATGGCCTACGGCTGTTTTGAACTGATGCGCAGGGACCTGGCCTCGATCCACGTCACCCAGAAACCCTTTTACCGGTCACCGGACCACAGCGACAAGGACCCCTACCGTTTCCAAGGAAAAACGGAGATTGAGGGCGGGGAGGCTTTTCCGGTCCTTCGGTTCACCACCCTCTGCCATCTCCCGGTGAACAGAGACAACCGGAAAGGGATTGCCGAGGTTGTGTACTATACCGATGAAATCGAAGAATACGGCACGGTTTTAAGGCGGGCCGACCGGGTGATATTTGACGAGGAACTTGTCAGGCGGAAAACCCATCCGGTGATATTAAGGAAAATCAAGTCCATGGCTGTGACGTATTATGATGAAGAAGGTCGTGAACATGACGAATGGGATTCCGAAGACCGAGACGCAGGGTACGCAACGCCTTCAGCGCTGAAAATCCGGGTGGAGATCGTGGACGATGAAAAGGTGCTGCCATTTGAGACCCGAATCGTCTTAAGGCCGTTCAGGGAAAAAACAAGCTGAGGTCCATTTCGGGTTTTTCATTCAGGCTCACACAAACCAAACATTAAAGCAATAAACCGCTGAATTCATGATTGAGATTTAACAACCGGCGAGACTTATGAGTAAAACCCGGAACACCGGACAGGACGGCGTGGCACTTCTTATCACCATCACGGTGCTTTTTGTGATTGTGGCCCTTGTGTCTGAAGTGAACCGCAACGTCACGGCCTCCATCGACAGGGCCCATATGGGCATGGAACGTGCCAGGTTATGCGAGATGGCCACCTCCGGGGTTCATATCGGCATTGCCCTTCTCATGGAAGACAAGCGCAGCACCGAAGAGGATTCCGTTCATGAAATCTGGGCGGACCCGGAAAAAATCAAGGAGGTTCTGGCGGCTCTCAACCTGGGAGAGGGAGACATCAGCCTCGCCATCACTGACGAGTTGGGAAAAATCCAGGTGAACGCCCTGGTTTCTTACCCTGAAGGTAAGGAATTCAATGCGGAACAAAAAAACCTCTGGGATTCGTTCCTGAAGCTTCTGAATCCTCCGGACGAGTCCGTGGACAGTCTGGGCGAGAATGATGACATCATCAACTGCCTGAAAGACTATCTGGATTTCGGGGATGATGATGCCGTCACAGGGATCAACGGCGCTGAGAACGAGTATTACGAAAGCCTGGAGCCGCCGTACAAAGCGGCGAACGGTCCCTTGCGCAGCCTCGATGAACTGACCCTTGTCAAAGGAATTACCGAGGACATGGTAAACCGGGAGGAGATGGGGTACAAGGCCAGGAATCTTCTCACGGTGTTCGGCATGACCCAGCCGGAACAGAAAACCGAGGAAGGAGAAAAAAAATCCCTGTTTACTTATCCGGGGAAAATAAATATAAATACGGCAGACCTGCCTGTTATCATGGCGTTAATGTCTGATAACAAATCGGATCTTGAGAACTCCATCGCCGCCCAGGCCATTTTCGACTACCGCGCGGAGCGAACGGAAGATGGCTTTGTCAATGACTTGAACGGGACATGGTACCTGAAATGTCAGGGCTGTGAGGACAGCGGCATAAGAACCGAATACATTACAAAGACAAGTGATTTTTTTTCCATTGCGTGTAAAGTCTCGACAAAGGAGGCGGCGTTCACTGTGAGCGCCGTGATCCGGCGGGACGACAAGAACGGCAAGTACACGGTTCTGGAATGGAATACGGATTGAGCGGCATCACATTTTGTGGCGATGCTGCCGGTACGGATGCGGCGGCGGGAATGCCCCCGTATCCATCGGGTTTTCAACCTGTGGACGGACTATGAGCAGAAAAATTCTGGGGCTTGACATAAGGCGCGATTCGCTGGCCGCTGTGATGATCAACGGCACTCTGCAGAGCCAGGTCATCGAAAACCTCCATTACGTGGATCTCAGTGATATTCAGACACCTGCCGGTGCAGGTAAACATGAGGCCGAAGAAACAACGGACGGTGACCCAGGGCAGAACCCGGAGGCGGACCGCAATGCCCCGGAAGGTGATGCAAGGGGTGAACGCCTTCTTCGTATGCTGGAACGTCTGGCCCAGACCATGGATCTGACAGGTGTGAGCTGCTATGTGTCCTTCCCCTCCGGTGACGTCTCCTACCGCAATCTGGTTGTTCCGTTTAAAAACAAGAAAAAAATCAAACAGATTCTGCCCTTCGAACTGGAACCCCTGATCCCCGGATCCGTGGACGAACTGGCCCTGGATTTCATGACCCTTGAAGCCGTTCAGGAAGAGGAGGAAACACGGCTGGTTTCCGCGGCGGTGAACCGTTCTCTGCTCACATCCTTCGAATCGTGCCTGAAACGAGGGGGTGTTTCGCCGGAAGCCGTGGTGCCCGGTGGTTCGGTTTTGGCCGGTTATCTGTGCAAGATGATCGACGAGTGCTCGAACTACCTGTTTCTCGACATGGACATGGACAGCAGCACCCTTTTTATCATTCACGGAAAACAGATCGCCAGTGTCCGCTCGTTCAAGACCGGCCCGGACAAAGGCCGTCACGCGGCGCTTAACCTGATGCGGACAGTGCTTTCATATTCCGAACAGCAGGACGTCGGGTTCGAAGCCGAAGCTCTTTTTGTAACGGGACCGGCGCTTAAAAACCCCGGAACCTATGAAACCCTGGCCAAAACCACGGGACTTCCTGTGGAACCGGTACGGTTTTTCGAGTCCACCGGCTTCGCCCTGGACGAAAGGGTCTGCGACAGCTGGGACCCGGATATTTTTTCAGGCGCTCTTTCCCTCTGCTACGGGGGCCTTTTCGGCGTCCGGGGTCTGACCTTGAGCCAGCGGTTTATCGCCGTGGGCAAGTATTTTTCCGAATACAGAAACCGGCTGACGCGGACCGGCATCCTGCTGGCCATGGTTGTCATCGCCCTTCTGGTTCACACGGTTTTCGACTCGTTTTCCATGAGCCGGAAAATCGACGCTTATGACAAGCAGATGGCGGCCATATACAAAGACATTTTTCCGGACGTCACCCGGATCGTGGACCCCTACAACGAACTGAAAGCCCGGTTCGACAATGAAAAGAAAAAATCCGATTTTGAAGCGAGCAACGCCGGAAACATCCGGGTGATCGATCTTTTGAACGATATCAGCCGCAACGTGGACGCGTCGGTGAACGTCGAACTGGAACGCTTTGTTCTGGGGGCCGAGGATCTCAAGATTTCGGGCAGTGCAGACACCTACGCCACGGTGGACGCCATGAAGACGCGCCTTGAAAAAATCCCCTATCTGAAGAGTGTGGTCATCACGTCCACCACGGGTGACCCCAATGACAAAGCGGTCCGATTTAAACTGACCATTGAATTCAAGGGGTCGGAATCATGATAAAAAAACTGTTCGACCGGTTGAATGTTGAGAAACTTTTAAGCCGGATTCCCGTGGAACGGCTCATGAGCCAGTTCAAAAGCATGAGCACCCGTGAACAATACATGGTGGGCGGGGCTGCGGCGTTTGTCGTTTTTTTTATCGTCTATCAGTTGATGATCACGCCGTTCATCGATGGGCGGGTCAAGAAACAAAAGATCCTTGCGGACAAGGCCCTTCAGGTCCAGGAAATGCGGGCCATGCAGGGGCAGTACATGACCATGATGGCCAAGGGCGATTCCATGCGTCAGATGGCGGCCGGGAAAGCCGAGGGATTCACCCTGTTCGCCTTTCTCGAACAGCTGGCCGGTCAGACCGGTCTCAAGGAAAGCATCAGCTACATGAAACCGTCCAAATCGGTTCAGAAAGATACTCAGGTGACGTTGTCCCTGGTGGAAATCAAATTCCAGGGTGTGGACATGCGTAAACTCATGGATTTCCTTTTTCAGGTGGAAACCTCGCCCAACGCCGTGTTCGTCCGGGGGGTTTCATTGTCGAAAACCGGAAAGGACCAGAATCTTTTGACGGCCATTCTTCAGATCGAGACAGTGGAAAGCGGTGGATGATGGGCATCGTGTGCATGTCAGTACGGAACTGAACGATTAAACCGTAAAGCGGAGTCAGGGACTTGGGAAAAGTCGGAAACATAATGTTGAAACTGAAGAACGTCAACCGGCGTAACCTGTATTACGGATTGTACGGATTCGTCGCCGGCCTGTTTTTTCTGTGGGTTCTGTTTCCTTCGGATGATTTCGCCGATTATATCGAAACGCTGGCCGCGGGTTCGGCCAACGGAATGATCGTGGAAGTTGGCAAAGCCAGGCCGTCTTTGACGTTTGGCATAGCCATGAAAGACGTTGTGCTGAAAAAAGGCGAGGGCATGAATGTCACCATGGATGAACTGTACGTCCGTCCCGGTTACTTTTCCCTGCTGGGCAAAAACCCTTCCGTGTCGTTCAGGACACAGGTCTTCGGAGGCCGGATCAAAGGAAAAATCCGCTGGGATAAAGCGGCCAAAGGCGACATCGGTGTTGAAAAACTGACGCTGACGGATATTGATCTCGCCCGGATGAAGGAGCAGGTCAAAGACTTTCTGCCCCGGACGGGTGTTGCGGGAATTCTGAACGCCGATGGCGGCTACAGCCCTGAAGGCCGGGGCAACGGCCTTGTGAATTTTTCCATAAAAAATCTGATGATCAAGCCAGCAGAGCCTTTGTTTACCATAGAGGCGCTGAACTTCAGCGATGTGACGGCCAGCATGGAAATCAAGAACAGAAAAATGGAACTTGATCAGTGCGTGATCGAGGGTAAGGAAATCGACGGAACCATGAAAGGGTCCATCGCCCTTGGCCGCCCCTTTGACCGGAGTGTTCTGAGACTTGCCGGGACCCTCAAACCGGAAAAAGCTTTGATGGACAAACTCAGCCAGGCCATGCCCGTACAGGCGATGATGGGCAGCGCCATGAACGAATCCGGGGAAATCCCTTTCACGGTATCAGGACCGGTCGGGGACCCGAGATATTCGCTCAATTCAATGTAAAGGTTTCGTATCTATGGTTGACCGTTATTTTACCTTAGTGAATGTCCTTCTGATCACGGCGTTCGTCGGCCTGTGCACCGGCACGTTTTACAAGGCGGTCACGCTGTTTACAGACAAGGGACCGCCTCCTCCGGTGGCGGTTGAAGCGGCCTCCGACGTTCCCGTAGAGCAGAACGCGCCGAAAATGCTGAGCGATTACGATCCTGTGGCCGGGCGGAATCTGTTCAAAGTGGGGGATATGGCCATGACCGGGTCCAATTCCGCGCTGAGTCTTGAAGACCTGGAACGGACGGAACTTCAGCTCACGCTGTGGGGAACCATCGCCGGAGCCGGGGACATGGCCTGGGCCATCATCGAAGACAAGGCCACACGGAATCAGGGTTTGTACAAAGTGGGGGACACCGTTCAAAACGCCGTCCTTACCCATGTGTTCAGAAACAAGGTTGTATTGAACGTGAACGGCAAGGACCAGATTCTGGAAACCATGGAAGGCGAAGGTTCGGGAGGAGGTGGTGGGATGGCCGGTCCCGTTGGAACCGGTGAACCGGGACAGGGCAAGATCAGTGTGGACAGGAACACCATCAACGAATCCATGAAAGATGTGAACACCCTGATGAAAGATGTGAGAATCCGGCCCCATTTCAGCAACGGCCAGTCTGACGGGCTGATCATCAGCGGCATCCGGGGCGACTCGGTGTTCAAAAAACTGGGCCTGCGGAACGGGGACATCATCACCGGTGTCGACGGAAGCAAGATTGAATCGGTGGATGACGCCATGAAGCTCTACAGTGGGCTTAAAAGCATGCAGAACATGAAAATTGAGATCAAACGACGGGGTCAGGTTCAGACCCTGGACTACAATGTGAAGTAACGATAACGCGGGATGGTATGACACAGATGACACAAAAACAAAGCGGATCGACGGTGAAGAAAAAGAAACGGCTTCTGACCCTTGGGGCGGCCCTGTGTATTTTTCTCATGCTTATCGGCGCAGGTGTTGCGGACTCTCCTTTTCCCGGCAAAGTCCGGCGGGCGAGACCTTCGGGAGACACGGCTCCGGGTCCGGATCCCTCGGGAGCCGAACAGCCTTTGATGTACACACCCGAGCCTGACGAGGCCATGCCGGCGGCGGATCCTTCGCCTCCACCCATGCCTTCGTCCGACGATTCTTTCAGCCGTTTTCCCCAGAGTTCCGGGTCGAACGGACCACTTCGGCCAGCCACGGCACGGGGGCCCATTCGCTCTCCCGCCCAGGAAATCAAGAACGGCCAGGTCCATCTGGATTTCAACGATGTGGACATCCGGGTGTTCATCAAGTTCATCAGTGAAATCACCGGAAAGAATTTTGTGATCGACCGCAAGGTATCGGGAAAGATTTCCATTGTTTCACCGGGTACCGTGTCCATCAATGAAGCGTACCGTGTGTTCGAGTCCGTTCTCGAAGTCAACGACTTTGCCGCCGTGAAATCCGGCAAGCTCATCAAGATCATTCCGGCCAAGGACGCCCAGCAGCGTGACATTATGACACGGCTCAAACGGGAGGGTGGACCTTCGGACGACCGGGTGATCACCCAGCTCATCCCCCTCAAATACGCCGATCCCGAAGAAATCAAACGGCTGTTGACGCCGCTGGTATCCCGAAACAGCAGCATTCTGTCCTATGATCCCACCAACATGCTGATCATTACCGATCTGGCCTCCAACATCAAACGCCTGATGAAGATTCTGAATGTCGTCGATGTGGCGGGGATTGGCCAGGAAGTGACGGTGATTCCTCTCCAGCATGCGGACTGCGCCAAGTTCACCACACTTCTGAACACCGTGTTCAACAAATCCCAGACTGCCGGAAAAACCAGCAAGGCCCTGAAACCCGTCCAGTTCGAGGCGGATGAACGGACCAACAGCGTGGTGGTCATGGCCAGCAAGGGCGAAACGGAAAAAGTGGCGAGCCTTGTGAAACTCCTTGACAAGGAAGTGCCCCAGGGCAAGGAAAAAATCCATGTATACTATCTTGACAATGCCACAGCCGAAGATCTGGCCGCCGTACTCCTCAACCTGTCGAAAAAACAGCCTGCGGAAACGGAAAAAGGCAAGAAACCGATGATCCAGGGTGACAATGTCCAGATCACCGCAGACAAGGCCACCAACAGCCTGATCATCGTGGCGGAAAAAAGCGATTACACCGTTCTCGAAGATGTGATCAAGCAGCTGGATATCCCGAGGACCATGGTTTACATCGAATGCCTGATCATGGAAGTCAACGTGGAAAAGAACTTCAATCTGGGCATGGAGTGGACCGTGGGCGAAGACACCACCATCGACGGAAAAGCCGCCGGGGTGGGGATGGGCTTTGACGGTGGAACCGGTTATAGCAACACCAAGGGTCTGGCCGGTTTGACCACCAGTGGCGTCAGTACGCTCCCCGCCGGATTTGCCATGGGTGTGTTTGCGGAAGCCTTGAAAATTGGCGATGTGACATTCCCTAGTCTGGGTTCCGTGATTCAGGCTTACAAGAAAGACGAGGATGTCCAGATTCTGTCCACGCCCCAGATTCTCACCACCAACAATGAAGAAGCCAGCATCACCGTGGGCAAGAAGATTCCCTATCTTACAAAAAATGCCACCGGTGAAACGGATTACAACAACTACGACTACAAAGATGTAGGGGTTTCTTTAAAAATAACCCCTCATATCAACGAAGACCGAAAAATTAGGTTGAAGATAGCCCAGGAAACAAGTCGCGTTTTGGGTGATTTGTCAAGCCCAACACCTTCCACCCTCAAGCGCGCCATCGACACCACCGTCATCGTGGACGACGGAAATACCGTGGTGCTGGGTGGCCTCATCGACGAAAGCCAGAGTGACACCCAATACCGGGTGCCCTGCCTCGGGGATATTCCCATCGTGAAATACCTGTTCAGCTCCATAGGCAAGTCCCATTCCAAAACCAACCTCTATGTGTTCCTTACCTCCCATGTGGTGAAGAACGGCAAGGAAGCCAAGGATCTGTACGAGAAGAAGTACAAGGACATCAGTACGCTGAAGATGGAATCCATCAAGATGTACCCCGGAGAAAAAGGAAAGAAAGGGGAGAAGCACAAGGTCATCGATATCGGACCCGTGGTTGAAACTCCGGGTGCTGACGCGGGGAAAGAGTGACCGCCATGAGAAAAGAGCTGTCACAGATTCTTGAAGAGAAGTTCAACGTTTCCCCAAAGGCTTTCAATGAAGCCCGTGAACTTGGGCGTGAACAGAATCTCAAAGTGGGCGAGGTGCTGATCAAAAAAAACATCGTCACCGAAACCCAGCTTCTCCAGGCCGTGGGGGAGCAATACCGCATGGATTTCTGGGCCGAACTTCCCCAGACCCGTCTGGACACCTCGTTCACGTCCAAAGTGTCCATTCAGTTCCTGAAAAAGAACTTCATGGTGCCGCTTCTTCCCAACGTAAAAAAGGAAACGGAAGCTGAAGCTGATAAGGACAGCGAGGAATCAAACGGCGATATTATCGACCTGGACCAGTCTGCTGATGCGGAAACGGATAATAACGGTCACCGTCGGAAAAGCCTGCCGGAGCATCACGTCATCGCCGTGAACGATCCTTTGCACGTCCATCAGCTGGACGATCTGGTCCGTCTTTTGAATATCGACTATTACGAAACCGTGCTCTCCACCCGGGACTCCATCGTGGCCATGATCAACCGGGCCTATGATTTAAGCCGGGATTCGGCCCAGCAGCTGGTCCAGGACATGGAAGAGAGCAGCCGGACCATCATCAGCGAAATCGAGGAAACGGCGGACCTTCTGGATGACACCAGCGATTCCCAGATCATCAAGCTGGTGAACCACATCATCTCCCAGTCCATCAAGGCCAGGGCCAGCGATATCCATATCGAACCCTATCAGGACAGTTTCAAGGTCCGCTACCGTGTGGACGGCATCCTTTACGATCTTTTGAAACCCCCCAAATGGATTCAGTCGGCGCTGATCTCACGTATCAAGGTTATGGCCAAACTGAACATCGCGGAAAAAAGACTGCCTCAGGACGGCCGTATCGACGTGCGTATCGGTGAAAACGATGTGGACATCCGTGTGTCCACCGTGCCCACCACCTTTGGCGAGCGTGTGGTTCTGCGTCTTCTCAGCAAGGCCGGAGCCCTTCTCACTCTGTCTGAATTCGGCCTTTCCCAGGAAAAGCTGGACACCCTGAATCACCTGATCCATCAGCCCAACGGCATCATTCTGGTCACCGGACCCACGGGCAGCGGAAAAACAACCACGCTGTACGCCATACTTTCCGCCATCAACTCGCCGGAAATCAACATCATCACCATCGAAGATCCCATCGAATACCAGCTGAACGGCATCGGCCAGATCCAGGTGAACCCCAAGATCGACCTGACCTTCGCCAGCGGTTTGCGGTCCATCGTCCGTCAGGACCCGGACGTGATTCTCGTGGGCGAGATCCGTGACGGGGAGACGGCGGAAATCGCCATTCAGTCGGCCCTGACCGGCCACCTGGTGTTCTCCACCCTTCACACCAACGACTCGGCCAGCGCCATCACCCGTCTGGTGGATATCGGCATGGAACCCTTTCTTCTGTCTTCTGCCCTGAACGCCGTGGTGGCCCAGCGACTGGTCCGGACCCTGTGCACCGAATGCCGGGAGGAATACAGGCCCGACGCCAACATGATCAACATGGCGGGATTGCCTTTGGACAAATGCAAGAACATTCCCTTTTTCAGGCCAAAGGGGTGCGACAACTGTTTCCAGACCGGATACAAGGGCCGTGTGGCCATCATGGAAATCATGGTCATGGACCAGTACATCAAAAGCCTGATACTGAAGACCTCGGATTCCAACGTCATCAAGACCCACGCCGTCAAACGGGGCATGAAGACCTTGCGTCTGGACGGCCTCAAGAAGCTGGTTGAGGGACTGACCTCCATCGAAGAGGTGCTCCGGGTGACCCATGGGTGACGGCAGGGACGGATTCATGAACCGATGACGCACCGTTTTTCATTCCTGTCCGGGTATCCGCCAATTATTTGCTCCCGATCCATCCGATGGATCGGGGGGCTTCTTCTTGTTTACTCCTGCGTTTCATGTGCCACTGCGATTCCGTCATCCCCATCTGAAAAAAAACCTTGGAGCGCGGGTTTACTGAAATTTTATCAGGACGTGATTTCCCCCATCGACGGCGACCGCTGTCCCATGGTCCCCACCTGTTCGGCCTATACCTATGAAGCCATCGAAAAACACGGCTGGTTCATGGGCTGGATCATGGGCTGCGACCGGCTGATCCGCTGCGGCGGCGACGAGCTGGACGTTTCGGAAATCACGGTCCGCGGTGTTGAGCGGCATTGTCTGGACCCTGTTTCGGCCAACGATACCTGGTGGGGGAAGTGATGAAAAGGATCTTGGTTTTCACCCTGGTTTTTGTTGCGCTTTTTGTCGGGACCGAAATGTCTTCAGCCAGGGGCGAAATCATGGTCGTCGAACCGGCCGACCAGTTCGCCTACGCCAATAGTCTTTATGATTCCAAGGACTATATTTCGGCCGTGGTGGAATTCAAACGGTTCCTTCATTTCTTTCCTTTGGATTTAAAAGCGCCGGAGGCCCGGTTTCTCCTGGGGATGGCCTGGTTCGACGGGGGGAAAACAGGGGAGGCTCTCAAGGTTTTTTCGGACATTGCTGCAAAGACACCCGGTGACCCTTATGCCATGGAAGCCGCGTTCATGATCGTGACATGCCATGAACGGAGCGGAAATCCCGTTCTGGGAGAGGTGGAGCTGGGCAACCTGATCCGGGGAACGTCGGACATCCGGGTGAAAGACCGGGCTTATCATACCCTGGGATTCCTCCATCTCGACAACGGGGCCTGGGACAAGGCTAAAAACGCTTTTTCAAACATCAGCCCGTCGAACAGGCCACGCTATTCCACGGACTTCCTGCTCCATGGACTTGAAAAGACAGGGGAAATTCCATCAAAAAATCCTGTGGCTGCGGGAATATTTTCCATTGTCCCCGGCGCGGGTTTCCTTTACTGTGAAAGACCGAAAGACGCCCTGGTGTCTTTTCTGGTCAACGGCGGACTGATCTATTCCGCAGTCCGGTCCTTCAAAAGGGACGATTACGCCCTGGGTGCCGTGGTCACTTTTGTGGGATTCGGTTTTTACGCAGGCAACATCCACGGGTCCATAACAAGCGCGCACAAGTACAACAAGGCTCAGAACCGGCGTTTTGTCAGGGAGTTAAAGCAGAAAGTACCCATGAGTTCTGGACTTTTCTCAGGCGAACCTATGGTTATCGGGCTATCACTCAGCATTTGTTTTTAGATATATATCGTTATAAATATTAGAGCGCATTAAGTATGCTGACGCAATTTCGGGCTTGTCTATCATTATATACAATTCACTTAATTCTTGGTAAACAGAAGGATCATCATTAGTTATTTCTATAGAAGCTAAATATTCTTTTTCTGCATTATAATAATCTCCATCCAATGTGTACAATATTGCAAGGTTATTTTTATAATTGACATTTCTATAATCTCTTTCAATTTCATTTTGAAGGATTTTATAGGCTCTTTTTTTATTACCAATTTTATTCATATACATAGCATGTTCACAGATAACTAAGTCGCGAAAAGGATAATCATCTGGAAGAGATATTATAATATTTTCATATTTATCAATTGTGTTAATTTCATCGTATGCTTCTCTTAATAAAGAAAAACAGTCAATTAAAACGATATAATCTATGTTATGGATTGAACGGTAAATCATTCCTTCTAAAATACTAATTGCATCTTCAAATTTGTTGATTGAATAATAATTTTGGGCATCATCCATCAATATATTATATTCGATTAAGTGTTTTTCGGAAGTAGGTTGAGTAGAATCGTAAAAAAAATTATTCGATGTTTCATCAAGGCTTTTGATATTTATTGTTTTATTTGAATGAGTCGTATTGCTATTCGAAATTTTAATTGTTTTTTTTGCATGATTTGTTTTGTTAACTAAGCTGTTTAGTAATATTTGCTTGGACAATAGGATAATAACTATGATTATTAAAAATAATACTATTTTATTATTCATATGGTATTTTCAATCCCTAAAGCATTGCTTGATGAATAAGTTGACCTGAAGTTGAACAGTCAAAAGCTAAACTTCTCTGATCGAAGGCGGGAGGGCAACTCCGACCGCTTGAAAAATCT
>DYJE01000027.1 GCA_020723285.1 Desulforapulum autotrophicum
TTTTTATTAATTAATACATGTTGTTATGAAATTCTACTTTTTACGAGTCCATCAAACAAGCGAATGACCACAAAGACCGATGTGACGGATTCGACAACAGACGCCGTGACCATCACCGAATACGGCCTGACCACATCCGCCACCAGTAAAACAGGCGTGACCGTGACCTTTGATTACGACAATCTGGGTCGTCAAACCGAAACCACCGATCCCCGGATCGGCACCACCGTCACCCATTACAACGGCAAAGGCCAGGTGGATTTTGTCCGTGATCCGGCAAATCATGAAACCCGGTTCTCTTACGATCCCGTAACCGGACGGAAAACAGCCCAGACCAGCGCTTTGGGCAAAAACCGCCAATTATTTTTCATGCGATTACTCTGCGGTGTGCTCCGTTATATCCACAGGATTGATGATTTGCAGTCGCTCTGGCTAAGATTGGTAATACCAAAAATGAAGTCTGTCATTTTGGACGTGGAGTGTGTGGGATGTTGTTTTTTTGGATCTTTTCATAACTGCCCAGCATTAAATGATTATTGGATTGATGAAAAGAGGCTGATGTCTGGGAATGAAATTGTTTTTATTTATCAATCGTAAAAATAATGTTGAAGTATTGGACAAAGTCGATTATCTTGTATCTGGTAATACCAAATCAGGCGTTGCAGGATGATCGGTATTCGAAATATTTTGCGAGTATTTCGGATGTTTTATGACAATGGAGAATAATGAAAAAGGGGGAGGGTAAATGAAAGCCGAGCATTACATCAGCACAGCCGTGGTCTGTATCTTTGTTTCGATTGCCGTGGAGGCTTCGGTACTTGCTGGGATCATACGCATTGAACAAGGGGGTTATTATTTTACCTGGCACATTGTTTTGATGGGGATTCTGATCCTGGCCCAGATCCTCATGCATCTCGGTCAAGGAAGAGGAACGTGGTCCGGTAAGTGCTCTCTTCTTTTTGCGGTGGCGATGAGTTTTACCGCCGTGGGTGATTATGTGAACAGCGGAATGTCTTCCGTCGAGCCTTTGTCGAACAAGTTGACCATGGCTGTTTTTTTGTTTGGAACGGGTTACGTGGGATACAATTATCTGCTGTTCATGTGTCCAAGGGACTTATCTCGGAAGCTTTCCCTAAAGATCGTGCTTCTATCGGCGCTGCCGATACTCATAACCAACCTTGTTTTCTGGTTTGTCTTTGTAGAAAACAATCTGAAGCCTTTTCCATTTCTCCATCACAGTGCATTTGTCTTCAATCTGACGATTTACGCCGCCATGCCTCTGTTCGCCCTTCGATATTATCACTCGACGGGCTGGGGCCCTTCCGGCCTGGCCGTTATTCTTGCAGGAGTTCTGATACCCTATTCCGATCTGGTGCTTTTTGGATCATGGTTCAAAGGCGGGCAGAATCCCCTGGTCGCGGGTATTGACCTCTATGCCGCGAACTGGCTTGTTTATTACAGCGGTCAGGGCCTGATGTCCATGCTTCCGGCTTTCGTCGCCTTGAAAGAATCCGAAGGAGTTCAGGGAAAACATGGGCGAAGCAATGGGGTTTTGACCGAATAATAATAAAAAGGGTGTAGATCTTAACGGGACATGGGGGACGCTAAGGCGATGACGTCAAAGGTTATGGCGTTCAAGCTCAGAGTCGATTTTTTTAATCAGCTCATCCACTGTCGTGAAGGTGAGAAGGGTATGGGAGGGGGGGGCTACTCCCAGGATTTTCGATAAGGTCTCGGTCTGGGGGGCTGCCGGGTCCGGCACGTAAATGACCCTGGTGCCCCTGGGTATCTCCGGCGGTTCAGCGGTCTTGGGGTCAGGCACGATGACAGCCATATCCGAAGAAAATTCCTGAAAAAGCAGAAGGCCGTGAAGGATGTTTCCGGCAATGACCACATTTTTTTCACCTTTGCCGAAAACCATATGGCCCCGCGCACTTCCCGGAATGACATGCAATGGGTCGCCGGTTGTTTTTTCAGGTGTGTAGATCATCAGTTTTTCAAGGTGTCTGTCCACCACATAGGGGATGACGATCCCCGGGGGGAAAAAGAGGTTCGAAACGGAGTCCGTCAAGGCTGAATCCGCTTGAGAAAAGCCCCAGTTTTCGGCCCGGCGTTCCTTGGGCCGTTTGTTCCACCCAAGGAGCATGTCCCTGATGAACAGGTTTTTAAACCCGTGAAGGAAAAACCAGGCCATCATGTCTTCGTTGTGTTTGCCCCAGAGTTCGCTTCGGGATCTGGCGGAAAAGGCTACGGCCTTGTCCCTCCAGATAGGGTTTCGGCTCATGTCCGGCCAGCTTGTCATGGTTCATCCTCCAAAGGCGTCAATAAAGGTCCATCAGGGAGTTCCAGCGATCCAGCTCCGTTTTGACGGGAAGACCCCGTTCTTCCATGATGGCGATTATTTTGGGATCGTTGAAACGCAGAAAGGGGTTGGCCTCAAGCTCGTCGGACAGCCTTGAAACCACATGGTCCGCACTGTAACGTGCCATATAGCTTTCGATGGCGGTATTGCCTTTTTCGATGATCCGTGCAAAGGCCATGGCTTCTTTGACATAATCATGACCGGAATAGATCAGGGTTTCCGGCGGAAAGGTCATGAGAAACAGGATGGATCCGAGAAATCCTTCCATGTCCCCTGAAAAGCAGGTCCCCACGGTGCCGTTGAACAATGTGTCGCCGGTGATCAGGGAGTCTCCGGTGTAAAACGTGACGCAGTCCTCCATATGTCCGGGTGTTTGATAAACCGTAAGGCTTTCACCGCCAAAGGCCAGGGTTTGGCCGTGCCCGAACTCCCGGCAGTCGAGAAACGCGGCTCCGGTCTTGCGGAGCATGTCACTGTTGCCGAGGGTGTGGTCGTAATGGGTGTGTGTGTTGGTGACATAACGGATGGTGATGCTTTTTTCCGCCGCGAATGCGATCATGGCATCCACGGCTCCCGGATCGATGGCCACGGCCGTATCGCCGCTGTAAACCAGATACGCCATGTTGTCCGTCGAGTAGCGGAACTGTTCGATATTCATGCTGTACATCCTTTCAGATTTGGGGGTCCATTCGTCAGACAGAACACTCAGGCGATATCCGGTTCCATGAAACTCCATTTGATTTCAGGAAACGATGTTTTCAGGTTTTGTTCAAGATCGTTGATGGCCTGGCAGGCTGATGTGATGTCCAGTTCTTTTGCCATTTTCAGCTTTCCCGCCACCATGATGTAAGGGCCGATCTGGAGTGTGATGACATTTAAAACACTGTCGATATGGGGGGAGGTCATGATGTGCTTTTTGATGGCCGCCGCGATGTCCGGGTCGGCTGATTTCCCGATCAGCAGGTCTTTCATGCGGATGATAAGGAATACAGACACCAGAAGGAGGATAACCCCGATGACGATGGACCCTAACGCATCGTATACGGGATTCTGGAGCACATGGGCGAGGATGACGAAAACAAAGGCCACAACCAGACCGAGAACGGCGGCAATGTCTTCTCCCAGAACAACCACCAGTTCCGAACTCCGGGTGGTCTTCAGCCATTGCATAAAGGTTTTTTCTCCCCGTATTTTTTTTATTTCCGTCAGGGCTCCAAACAGGCTTGAGAGTTCAAGAAGGATGGAAATCCCCAGAACAACCAGGGCGATCCAGGCCTGGTTCACCGGCTCATGGGCGTGAAGCTTGTGAATTCCTTCATAAACAGAAAAAAGGCCGCCCACGCTGAAAAGCAGCATGGCCACGATGAAACTCCAGAAATACACGTCTTTTCCATGACCCAGAGGGTGGTTATCGTCCGCCGGGATCATGGCCCGTTTCATTCCGAAAAGAAGGAGGATCTGATTGGTGCAGTCCGCAAGGGAATGGATCGTTTCGGCGAGCATGCTTCCTGAACGGGTGATAAACGCAGCCACGCCCTTGGCAATGGCGATTCCGAGATTTGCGAAAAGAGCGTAGTAAATGGCTTTTGCCGATTCATGTCCAGCCATGGGTCTTTCCTTTTTTTAAGGGGTTTAGTGTCAAAAAAAGCTATCATTGATACCATGAGATCCCACGAAGAATCAAGAAATTCGGCCCTGATCATGCGAACAATGTTTGACATGGAATGGTAAATCCTATAAAATTTTAACATATTACATTCTAAACGCCCCATGGGGACCCGAATTGACGATGTTTATACCCAAGGAGATCCCTCGCATGTCCGACCCATATTCGCTGACGCTCAAAGAAATTGCCCACCGGCTTCATATCGGGGAATCCACGCTCAATGTCTGGCGCAATCGTTACAAAGAGTGGATGCCGGGTGGAGATACCGGCCCGGCGGAGTGCTATTCTCAAGACATTCTTGACGTTTTCAAGCTTATCGCCCGATGCACCCAGGCTGGTTTTGAAAACCAGGAAATTGAGCGGATTCTTCATTCCATGGTTGGTGGAAGCGCTGAGCAGCGTGTAACAAGGCCTGAAACAGCAGAGAAAACCAGAGTCGGCATCGGCGAAACCGAGGAACCCGGGACTGAAAAGTCGGATGCGGGCTTAAAGGATGTCCTGTCAACACTGCAAGATCTGATGAAAGGCGTGGTATCCCAGCAGGAGAGGATTGCTTCAGCTCAGGAACGCCGGGCTGCCGCCCAGGAGCGCATGGCTTTTGCCATGGAAAGTCAAGCTGAAAACGAGATGGTGAAAACCGAGGTCATGCGTGAACTTGTCGCTGCGATACAGGATGTGTCGATGAAAAGTTCCGTGAGCTCGTTGATGGAGCGAGTAAAAAACACCTCCTGCCCGTCTCCTGCCGAACTGGACGATTTTTCCCATGATATGGGCTTTGACATGGATAACCTGGAGGAGCTTTCAGCGAATGCATTCGATGATAGGGACCTGCGCCGGAGCACCTTTGATTTTGATGAAACGGCCGGAACCGGCCACAGTTTTCCCGAATCCGCGCCTGACAGCGTCAGCACCGATGACGGATTGGAGAAATCTCTGTCCGGTGATCCTGACGATTTTTCGTTTCATTCGGGACCCCTGGATCATGACATGGAACCGGACGTTGACAACCTGTCAGCTCTGCTTGATCCGGAAGACATGCCAAACGATAATGGCACGGACGCTTTTGCGTTTTCTGCCGAATACGACGAATCGTCCGACCTTGGAGGCATGGACGACCTTTCAGTTCTGCTTGAACCAGAAGACATGCGGACAGCCGGAGACATGGACGATCTTTCAGCTCTGCTTGAGCCTGAAGACATGCGGACAGCCGGAGACATGGACGACCTTTCAGCACTGCTTGAGCCCGAAGACCTCCGAAAAGCTGAAGATATGGATGATCTTTCCCTGCTTCTCGAACCTGATGACAAAAGTCCTTCGGGCATGGATGACCTGTCAATGCTCATCGACGACGAGCCGAACAAGCCCTCAGGGCCAATATCTCCTGATCCGGTGAAACCGAAAGAAACAAAGGCCGCAACCGCTGCCACTGTCGACGAAAATTACAAATCCCGAATTCTCAAGCGGATTATTCTTTTAAAGCAGAAAGAAAAACAAACGGTTGAGGATGTGGTCCGGCTTTTCAACGATGAAGGTGTCAAAACCTTTTCAGGAAAAGACACCTGGGATATTAGAACCATTCAAGGAATTTTCAAATACATCGATTCTTTTTCGTGATTCACCGGCACCGGATTTGCTTCTATTTAGCCCCAGCTTCCTTGGCAAAGCGGGTGTCAATGAACTTTTCAAGATCAATCTTGTCTTTGAGGATCTTCATTTTTTCAAACATATAATTCTGGATGGTTTCGAGATCGTCGATGACCGGGAACAGCTCGTCAGTGACGATTCGGTCCTTGGGCTCGGTCAGTACCTTTTTAATAATGCCCGGGTCCTGCCCCAGAAATCGCCCGCCGATGATGGCGGCCGAATCCGGCTGATTTTCGATGGCGATGCCGGACCGGACAAGGCTTGTGACGATTTCCTGAACACCGTCGGGATTCTTCTTGATCACATCGTTTCGCATGACGAAAACACAGCAGGGATGCTTGTTCCAGAGCTCATAGGACATATAGAAGGGTTCACCGTGTCCGCTTGAGATGACCAGACTTCCAAAAGGCTCCGCGACGATGAAACCCGCGATTTCGCCCTCTTCGTCAAAACGGATCGCGTCGGGCATCTGAAAGGGGGCCACCACTTCGAGAAACACATCGGCTTTGGGATCCGAGGTGATACCCGGATTCAGTCCTTTTTCGGAAAGCAGCTTGTGGAAAAGCATGTTGTGAACCGAAAGCTGGTAGGGAATAAGAACCACTTTGCGTGCGAAATCCTCGATTTTCTGAATGTTTGCCTGTTTGTTTTTTACCAGGATGCTGCCGGACTTGTGCGTAAACAGAAGGAGTTTGATGTCGACTCCGGACTTGAAAATATCCATGGCCGTGGGGGCCAGGATAAAGGCCCCGTCGATGGCTCCGGCAGAGAGATCGTCCGCCACCTCGTTCCATCCGTTTTTCAACACAAGTTTGAGAGAACAATGCTGAAAGGTCTCCATGCCTTTTTTTTGTTTCAGGTCCGTGACACCCAGAATAAGATGGTCGGTTATTTTCAAATGGCCAATTTTGATGACGGGTTTTTCAGCCATGCGTGCCCTCCGGTCAGCGGAATGATGATGCGATTTTTAAGTGTGATGTCGTCGTGTTATGGAAACCGTCGTGTCGGTTGTCTCGGCTCGGTTTGTCTTGTCATGCCTACGGTGGATCGCAATCAGTACATGTTATTGATAACACGGATCAAACAGCTCTGTCAAACATCCATCCAAATCATGTCGCGCTCATTCTTCAAAATCCCCGGCCCCTAACCCGAAACACTCCGCCAAAAATGATTTGACAACCGGGTCTCAAGTTGTTAGATCTTTGTTCGCGAAAAAACGGCATTCAAAAACCGTTCACCGGGCTGCTAGCTCAGTTGGTAGAGCAACTGACTCTTAATCAGTAGGTCCTGGGTTCGAAACCCCGGCAGCCCACCATTAAAAAAACAAGGGCTTGTGGATTTTATCCATAAGTCCTTTTTTATTTGTATGGGTTTTTGCTGTTTGACCTGCAGGGTGTACCCATGCCCGGCATGGATGCAATGCGTTGAAACGTTTTTCAGCGGCGAGAAAGATACGATCTGCCGCAAAGCGCAGGCCATTCCGGCCGGGCATTGAATGGATCCCTGGCCGTTGCGCAGGCTGACTTACAGCTCCCGCAACGCCGTGGCGATGGGTGTCCGTGCCGCCCGGATGGCGGGGAACAACCCTCCGATCAGACCCAGAATCAGGGAAAACACAATGCCCGAAATCAGGATGCCCGGCGTGACGGAAAAGGCGAAACTCATGTGGGAAAAGGTCTGCCAGTTGATGGTGGATGCCGTGAATCCGTTGACGGGCAGAATGATGAGGGAGCCTGCAAGGCCGCCCAGAAGGGCGATGAGCATTGATTCGATCATGAAGGAAACCACCACGTGACCGCCGCTGAAACCGATGGCCCTCAAGGTCGCGATTTCCCGTGTGCGGGATGACACGGCGGAATACATGGTGTTCAGGGCGCCGAAAACAGCGCCGATGCCCATGACCCCGGCCACGAGAAAGCCGATGACGTTGATGAGGGTGGTCACCATGCCGGACTGGTCCTCATAGTAGGCGATTTCGCTTTTCGCGCTCACGGTGAGCCTGGGATCGGTTCCGATGGTTTTTTTAAGGGCAGTAAGGGCCGAAGGCGCTGTCAGGCGGACGGTCATGGACTGAAACAGGGTGTCGGGCCGTTTGTAGGCCTGGTTGAGCACACGGACGTCGCACCAGCTTTCGGAATCGAAGGCGCTTCCGCCTGCGTCGAAAACGCCGACCACGGTCCAGTCACGGCCTCCGAAACGCAGGGTTTTCCCAAGGTCAAATCCTTTGTATGACGCCTGGGCGTTCCGGCCCACGACGATCTCAGAGAGGCCGGGGGTGAAAAGCCGGCCGCTGACGATTCTGATGTTGTCCCTTACAGTCATGGCGTCTCTAGACACGCCCCGGATCTGGACATTGGCGTCCGTTCCCGTGGATTTGAGAGGTAGGGAGGCGATGACCACCGTCTCCGCCGAATACAGGGGACGGCCGGACAGGTCACGGGCCACGCTGGGATCGTCGGCGATGATCCTGACCTGGGACAGTTCGATGCTGCTTTCCATTTCCGAGTTGGCCCCGCCCCGGAGGAGGATGGCGTTAAGGGGCGACCCGGAAGCCACCAGGGTTTCCCTGAATCCTCTGGACATGGCCAGGATGGCCACCAGAACGGCCACGACCCCCGCGATGGACAGGACTGCCACGATGGCGGATGAAAACCGGCCCTTGATGCTTCGGATATTGTACATGATGGGAATGGCCATGGTCAGATCCTCCTCAGGGCGTCGACGATGTTGAGCCGCATGGCCAGAAAGGCCGGAACAAAGCCGGACACAAGGCCCACGGCAACGGAAACCCCCACACCCAGAAACGCGGTTTGATTTTCGAGAACGAACACCGGTAAAAGGCCGTGGGTGGGATCGCCGCCCAGAGTGAACAGCTTGCACAGGAGAAGCCCCACGATCCCGCCCGTCACGGCATAGCCCACGGATTCCGCAAGGATCAGTGAGAAAATCAGGGGCGATCCGAAGCCCATGGCCTTCAATACGGCGATTTCATTGGTTCTTTCCCGGATGGACAAGGACATGTTGCTGCCGGTGATCAGAAGCAGGGTGAACATGACCACGCTGCCCACAATGAGAATGATCAGCTTGATGTTGCCGAACTGCTTGACGAACCCGGCCATGAACTCTTTTTCCGTTTCGGTGGTGGTTTCAAAAGGGGAATTGGCGAAACGGCCGTCAATGACCTGGATGGTCCGGGGCGCGATGTCCGGGTTTTCGACCTTCACCGTGTACCATCCGGCGTAATCTTTCTGAAATGGCGTCCGCTCGTTCAGGTAGTTGAAATGAAACCAGAACTGCGTGGTGTCGTCCGCTTCACGCTTTCCGTCGTAGACGCCCCGGATGGTGAAATCCCAGAGCCCCCGGTATATGGTGGCCTGGATGGGAATCCGGTCGCCGACCTTCCAGCCGAACCGGTCAAGGATCTTCCGGCCCACGATACAGCCCTGACGGTCCTGTTCAAAGTTTTTCCATTCCTGGTCATTTACCACGAATTCCGGATACATGGCCCGCCAGGTCGGAACGTCGATGGCGAACTGGGGGAAAAAATTTTTCGGATCTTTGTAAACCCCGCCGAACCAGGTGGCGAACGTGACGCTGCTGATTCCGTCAATCTGTTTCAGTTTTTCCTTGTACGATACCGGCAGGGGCATGATGAGGGAGGTCTTGTTACGGACGATCAGGCGGTCCACCCCGGCGACTTCCACGCCCTGGTTGAACGCCAGATGAATCACGCCGAGAAGGCCGAACAGGAACAGCGCCACAGCGAAAGACCCCACGGTCAGAACGGATCTCATTTTTTTACGGCCGATATTGGCGATGAGAAGGGGCAGGTATTTCATGCGGCTCCTCCGTCAAAATGGGCCAGCTCCCCTTTTTCAAGGTGGAACCGGACTTTGGCCTGATTGGCGGCCAGGGGGTCGTGGGTCACCATGAGCACCGTTTTTTCATGTTCGTTCACGAGCCGCGTCAGGAGATCCAGGATTTCATTGGCGCTTTTGCGGTCCAGGTCTCCGGTGGGTTCGTCGCACAGCAAAAACGTGGGGTCCGTGACAATGGCCCGGGCGATGGCCACACGCTGTTCCTGGCCGCCTGAAAGCTGCCGGGGGTAATGGCTCATCCGGTCGGCCAACCCCACGATGGCAAGGGCGGTCTCCACATGCCTTCTCCGTTCCTTTTTGGACAGCCGGGTCAGGAGAAGGGGCAGTTCCACGTTCTGGAACGCGGTCATGACCGGGATGAGGTTGTACAGCTGAAATATGAAACCCACATGACGGGCGCGCCAGTCGGTGAGCTTTTTTTCAGGCATGCGGGCGATGTCTTCGTTTTCGATGAGGATCTGGCCCTTCGACGGAACGTCCAGCCCCCCCAGGAGGTTGAGGAGCGTGGTCTTTCCCGACCCGCTGGGTCCCATGAACGCCGCGAAGTCTCCTTTGCATATGGAGAGGTTGACGCCTTTCAGCACATCGATGGTTTCGCTTCCCCGCGTGTAGTTTTTGTGAATGTCTATCAGGGTGATCAGGGTTTCTTTGGGATTTGATATGTTTTCCATGGTCTTTTCCGCTTCATTGGGGTGGTTTTTAAAATATGGTTTCGAATCTTTTTGTCTATTTGGACAATCTGACACGCTCTCCGTCATGCAGTTTTTCGACCCCGCTTACGGCGACCTGTTCGCCGGGCAGGAGGCCGGCCAGGATCTCCACGGTTTTTCCTTCGGAAGATCCCGTTCTCACCGGACGCCGTTCCACCCGGCCATCCGTGTACACGAACACGGCGGTCTCACCGCCTTTTTCCGCAACGGATACGGACGGGACCCTGACACGTTCCGCAGCCTGGACCGGCTTTTCATCCTTTTCGATAAACGAGACTTTCACGCCCATGTCCGGCAGGATTTTCGGGTCAAGGGATTCGAAGGCGAGCCGAACCTTGACCGTGGCTTTCTGGCGGTCCGCGGTGGGGATGATGGTCCGGATCGACGAAGGAATCCGCCAGTCCGGGTAAGCGTCAAGGGTGGCCGTGGCTTTCTGGCCTTTTTTCAACCTGGCAATGTAGGATTCGTTGATATCCACCTCGATTTCAAGGGAATCCATGTCCACGACCGTGACGATCCCCGTTCGGGTGTACCCGCCTCCGGCGGAACCCGGAGCCACGATTTCACCCATCTGGGCGTCCTTTGACACCACAATGCCCGAAAACGGTGCGGTAACCGTGTAATTGGCCAGTTCCTGCTTCATTTCAGCCAGACGGTTCCGGGAGACGTCGACCTGTTTCCGGGCGGCGTTAAGGCGGGAGGCCAGAGCGTCGAACTGGGCTTTGGAATCGTCCACTTCTCTGGCCGTGATGTTTTCCGATGCCCTCAGGTTTCTGTTCCTGACATAATTTTGTTCAGCGTTTTTCATGGTCACGCGGATTTCGGACACCGAAGCTTCCGACGATGCCACCTCCGCCGTGAGGGTCCGGATCGTGGCCCGGATGTTGGCGTCGTCCAGCCGTGCCAGGATTTCCCCTTTTTTCACACGGGTGCCTTCGTCAACCCGAAGTTCGGTGATCTGTCCGGTGATTTTCGCTGAAATGGTGGCTCTGCGTCTGGGAGTGACGTATCCGCTGGCGTCGAGGACGGTCCGTTCCCCGCCATCCGCGATCTTTTCGGCCACCGCCACGGTGATGACCGGGCCTTGTCTTTCAAAAAAAACCACTGAAGCGACCGTCGCCGACACCATCAGGACCGCCGCGAACAGAACAACGGACTTTTTACCCATGCCGCGCTTCGTCTTGTCTGCAGGTGAAATGCGGAGCAAAGAGATATCGGGCCGTGTACCGGAATTGTCGGGTGTCTGCATGGCCATACCGATTAAATTTTTATGTGATAACGAATTGAAAAGGCGTTGCCGGGAAACAGGCATCAGACCCGATTCCCAATAATGACGTTCATCCTTGTTTCGGCTATTCACATAACCTTGTCAACGGTTTTTTCACGGGATGCATCCCTTATGATGACTTATACAGAAGGGTGACATGTTACGCCGGTCTTTCAGGCCCTTTGTAGATCCTTCGGATGTTCAGGTCGGTCACGAAGCGGCTGAGGGCGGGAAACCAGCGGTTTACGGTTTCCACAAGCCTCGCGGTCCGGCCCGGAACGATGAGGTATCGGTTTTTACGAAGACCTGCCATGGTTTCATCGGCCACCCGGTCCAGCGGGAGAACGGGGACAGTCTGGGTCATGGCTTTGTTTTCGCGGGTTCTGTAGGTGTTCAGCTCGTCGACCATGGGGGAGTCGAATTCGCCGGGACAGACCAGGTGAAGGATGATATTCCGGGGCTTCAGCTCGCAGCGCAGGGTGTCGGTGAGACCCACCAGGGCGAATTTGGCCGAACAATAGGCCGTGTAGCCGAAAGAGCCGATCTTGCCGCCCAGAGAGGCGATGTTGACGATCCGGCCGCCGCCTTTCCGGTTGAAATACGGAAGGACGGCGCGGATGGCGTGAATGATTCCGAACAGGTTGATGTCCATGACATTCCTAAACGTGTCCATGTCAAGGGTTTCGAAATAACCCTCTTTCAGGATGCCGGCGGAATTGACGAGAATGTCCGGGGGGCCCAGGGTGTGGGCGAGTTTTTCAAAGGCCCTTTCCACCGCATCCAAGTCCGACACGTCGCAGGGCATGGCGGTGACAATCTGTCGGGGTCCGGCCAGCTCGGCCAATTCCGATCTCACCGCTTCAAGCTTTTGGGGATCCCTGGCCACAAGCCCCACATGTGCGCCTTCGGCGAGAAACCGTTTTGCCAGAGCCTTTCCAAGACCGCTGGAACCTCCGGTAATGATGACGCTGCGGTTTTCGAACATGGCCGTTCTCCTTTTTTAAGTTTTGGGTCAGATCCGTTTCAGAAGCCCATGGGTGATGAAATGCCAGAGATCCTGGACATATCTTCCGGAAATGGTTTTGCGGAACGAGGCTCTCATGGCAGCCGCCACAAAGCCGGACATGAATCGGGGGTTGAGCGAGAGGGATTTCAACCCCAGCTTGTGACCGATGGCGAGGTTCATGTCCGTCGTGGTGGTGAAACATTTGTCGATGCGTGCGATCTTTTTCGCCCGGACCACCTCGGCTTTGGCGCAGCTGCCGATGAAAAACACCTCGTGGCCCCTGGCGTCGATCTGTTCCGTGCAGTTGCCCACCACGAAAACCACCGGTTTCGCCTTCTCGAAGGCCGCACTTCCGTTCAGGGTTTCCATGGCCGAGAGAAACATCTTGAGGCCCATGACGCATCCGGTTTTGCAGCGGTCGTCCTTTCCGGGATGGGACGGCCCCCACACGAACCGCATGGGGGATTTCATCCGGCTGAGTTCGAAGGAGATGTCCTGCCAGCGGTTGAAGTCCTCATCATGGGGAAGAAGTTTCGTGGCCCATGCGTCGAGTTCGGCGAGGCCGGTCACGTCACCTGAAAGGATGACGTCATCGAGGGCCGAGGGCATGTAACCCCGATCCGCGGCGACTTTCAGGTACGGCACATCGTCGATGCCCAGCCCCAGGAGTCGAGCACCCACCAGATCCACGGCCATGGGGTTCCTGCCCATGATCAAAAGGCCCAGTTTTCTCGGGGTGGGAAACGCCTCGTTGCCCACCCCCGCCTCGATGGCGTCCATGACGATGAAATCCGGGTAACCCGCGGAAAGGAGATCCACGATCTTCTCGTTCAGAAGGAAATCGTGGCGGATGGCCCGTTCGTCGTCGGAGCAGATGCCGATGTTCAGCTTCACCGCGCCGGTCATCCGGCCCACGCAATGGCTTTTCAACTTGGGAAGGTAGACTTTGGCCCCGGCTTTCGCCATTTTTCGGGGAATCCTGAGGGTATCGTGAACCGCGCCGCCCACGAACACGTTTTCCCTGGGCTCCTCGTCAATGCAGAAGATCCCCACGGGTTTCGAGGCGCTGTCCGCGACGGCCCTGATTTCGTCATAATAACCGGCGTGGGTGTAACAGAACCGTGTGGGAAACCCCATGGCGGAATTTTCGCCGAGGTCCACCCGTGAAACACCCGGCCGGCCCGACAACGCCAGAAGTGCCCCGCCCACGGCCTTTGGATGGGTGAACGCATGGGTCCCCATAGTGTCCGTGTCATAGGCGAACACCACATTGGGTTTTACGAAAACGCCGCCTTCGGGTTCAAAGCCCAGGGCGTCCATGCCTTCTTCGACAAGCCGCCTGATCCGAGTTCTGTCATAGGTGTCGCAGGATTTGATGAAGACCCTGAAATCTTCATGCCCTGACGTTTTTTCTTTGTTCATGCATTCCTCCATCCCTAAGGCCATCAATCAATCACGTCTGCGGATTCCGTTTGATGAATTTTTTTTGAACATGTTCAATTTAGAAACTCGTAGTGAGTTTATGGGCTGTTGTCAAGATTATTTTACGACCGCTTATTTTAATCTTTCCATTTTGCACCGATCAGGGCAGGATGTGTGACCAGAACAGAAACGCCTGCGGTAACAGGCTCAGACAGGAATGGATGGGAATGAAACGCACCGAGAAATCACAGGACCTTGTAAAAACCATCATCGAAACAAGCAGGGATCTTTTCCTGACCCTGGGTTACAGGAAAACCACGGTCCGCCAGATCATCGACCGGGTGGGCATCAACACCGGCTCCCTATATCATCACTTCCGGGACAAGGAGGATATCTTTCTCCACATCACCCGGACAACGTACAACGACTTCATCGCCTTCGCGGACAGCCTGGCCGAAGGCGAAAACAGCGCCGTGAAATACGCCCTGACCCGCGCCCTGGAACTTCGGCTCATCGAAAACCATGACCGTATCGCCGAACTTTACCTGGAAGCCTACAGCTCCCCACGGATCACCGCCATGATACATCCCGTGAACATGGCGCGGAACAAGGCGTTTTTCCACACCATAAACCCCGGATTCACCGACGACGACTACGCCAACCGGACCATGGCCAAGCGGGGCATGCGGCTGATTTTCATCGCCGAGAGGGTGCATGAAGGGCCGGGCCGTTTCGACATACGCTGCCCTTTTATCCTTGAAACGTCCCTGACCCTCTTCAACGTTCCTATGGCGACCATTCGGGACGCTGTGGACAAAGCCCTTGAAATCTCGAAAAAACAGATCGGGGATATGAAACGGATGACGGAGGCCGGTACCGCTACCTGAACCGGTATTCAAAGGTGTTAGCGAAATACCACGGACCGGTAACGCCCACTGGAAGCAGGTCGTGCCAGCCGTGAATATCCACCCGGGCCACCCTCGCGGGCAGAGAGCCGGACACATCGACCATATTTTTTATACGATCGTCAATTGAACCGGAAAACAGATCAGGACCTACCCGGGCCAAACAAGCGCCATTGATGTCAGCGTAAGAGGGCGGTATGCGCTTTTTGGCGGATGCATGGAATTCAGGCTTGTGGAATTGTCGACCGGAAAGGATGTCAGGAAAATCAGCAAAGACATTGAGGGGGGGCGCGCCATCCGTTTCAGCCCGGACGGACGGTTCGCCCTCGTGGGGGACAACACGTCAAAACCCAATATGGTCGTGGCATCGGAAACAACCGGGGCCATGTGTATTTTTACCACGACAGCGTAAACGACATCGAAACCTTCGATGAGGTTCGGAATCACATCGTCTCGACGCTTTCAGGTCATACCGACCTCAGAATAGTGTGGGGAATGAAAAATTGACCCCAACAAAAAAGGCCCCTGGAATCATCCAAGAGCCTTGGTTTTAATGGTGGCGGACCCAACGGGAATCGAACCCGTGTTTCCGGCGTGAGAGGGTGGAAGGCCGCTCCACAGGCTTATTTGACGAGGTTCTTCATTTTTGAGGTGGGCTATGATCAGGCCCCCTCATACCCCGATTGTGTCCGCTCCTTGTGTCCGTTTTTGCCTCTGAAATTCGCCACGGCATTCGTTATTTCAAACGAATGAAACGATCCCGCGCCTGCTTCATCCCGTCGAAAACGGACCGGGCCATATCGCCTGGAAAGTCCGGGGGCAATTGACCGGCGGTCCGCTCAATCACATCATCCATCTCCTGAAGAAGGCCGGTCATCATCATCTCCATGTCACGGGCCGGAAAACGGCAGGTCCGGGCCGTCGACATGAAATGCCGTGGCAGAACGCTTTCCCAGAGATAGTGGGCGTGTTTTCCCTTGAACGCCATGGCCATTTTCATTTTTTTAAGTTCAATCTGCCGGTTCGAGAGAAGGGGATAGGCGGACATCACATCATAAACCGGCGCAAGGGAATACCCGCCGCCCGGCATCAGAAAAATGCTGAAATTTTTTGCGTGACCGTCAATGGCCCCGAGCAGCCAGAACAAAACCTGTGTCTTTAAAAACAGATGCCTGTCGGAAAAGGCATTCGCGGACCCGAGAAGCAGGGTCATGATCCGTTCCATTCCGGGCCCGCCGTCGCTTTCGTATTTCAGCGCCGGAGGAATGGACAGGGCCTGGCACATGTCCTCCTGGGGTAGCCGGATCAGCCAGGAACGGTCGGCGGACCATCTCCGGTCAAACCGTGTCACCGAAAGGACCTTCACATCCTCGAAAGACAGGATTGAGGCGTCTGCCGCAGGAATTCCGTAAGCCTTGAGAATCAGGTGGCACAGCCATTCATTTTCAACACTGCCGGTCAGGTCCAGTCCGCTGTGGGCGATCCGGCCGATGGGAAGCTTGAAGATGTGACTGGTGGGCGTAACGCCCATGGGCCGGAACCACCTTTCATTCATTTTGAGGAGCGCCGTTTTTTCCTGGGCTCCGGCTATGGATATCCGGAATTTGTCATCGTTCATTCCCAGGGGCATGGTGGAATAATGTCGCAGAAGGTCAGCGATTTGCGAATCGTTCAGGGGAACGGCATCAATGCTGCGGACATCCATCTCACCCGCATCATCCGGCAGCAGTTGAAGCGCGCCCACGCAGTCGCGGCCCACATGCCAAAGAAGATCGAAACACCGGTTGCTTTTTGCACCGAACCGGGCCTGAATGCGGTTTCGTATGGGCTGGCTGTCCGGCAGCAGGTTATCGAAAAAACTTTCGACCCCATCGCCGCTGTAAACGTTCTGGCCGAGAGGCATGGACAAGGATATCGGGCGTTTCTCCTCGGAATGCATCCAATCGTCATGATACTCGAAACGCAGACTGCCCGCAGATGTCCGGGTCAGGGTGCCAACCTTCTGCCCGTTCATGAAAAGATAAAGATCCGCTGAAAGCCGGGGCCGTCCCATTACCAGACATCCCCTAAATCATCGCCGGACGGTTTCCGGCGGGGTTGAACGACCAGCTCAAGTTCAAGGGCCGACAACAGCCGGAAGAGCGTGCCCAGCCCCGTGCCCGGATTCCCTTTTTCGATTTTCGAAATGGTATGTTGTTCCATTCCCACGGCATGGCCCACCGCTTTCTGGGAAAGCCCTTTATCTTTTCTCGCGGCCCTTAGAGTGAGCCCAAGGCTTTCCGGTGAAACGACCTTCTGAATCATGGCAACCCTCTTTTTCAGGTGAATAGTCCGTCAGGACATGATACCCAATGTGACATATTTTAAAAATATATTCAATAGGGTATAAAATGAAAATATATCCGATGGGGTATATTGGCTGATATAGAGCGATGTCAGGCGCATGATGCCTCCTTGTGGGGAGTGACCTCACACGAAGGCACGAAGACACGAAGAAAAGAAACGGGACAATGGAGCGTGTTCATAGGACCCCCATGACGGCGTCGAGAAGTTCGGTCTGTTTGCCGGTTGCGGCGTCGATCTGTTGTTCGAGCGTGTCGCAAAGGGCCGTCAGCTGGTCGATTTTGGCGACGATGCGGTGTTGTTCGGGGAGGGGGGGGAGAGGAAATTTGGTGTTGGCAAATTCATCAAATTTCACACTTTCTACCGTGACTCCCTGCTTCGTCAGTTTTTCAAGGATAAATTGCTCAAACCCCCGGAGCATTAATAAGAGATAGCTCGAAAATGGTGACAGATAAGGGACTAAAGCTTTCAAGTCTTGATTAATTGTGCATGGCAAATTGTTGACTGCAACGGGAAACATCCTTCTTAAAATTCCACTTCGCACTACCATCAAGATAGATTGCTCTGGGATTATCGCAAGACCGGACTCAACTCCTGCGGCAGTTACATGATCTTCGGAATCCTTTATCTCAAGGCATTTCATGTCCTTTGGTGATACCCAAGGAATGTCACCATCCCAATATTTTGGTTTGTTTTTACTCGGCGTTTTCCCTCCGAGAAAAAAGCCAACGTCTTGTAATGTGACCCACTCCCACCCCTGCGGCAGTTCGTGGGGTACTTCCTCGGGCTTGATGTGCGGTAGGAGTTTTGGCTGTTTGATCTTGCCTGCCTTCACCAGCCGCTGTTTTTCGGCTTCGATCTCTTTAAGAAGTTCGCTGGCGGGTGGGTCATTGGGGTCCTGGGGGACGAGGCGGCCCATGACAGCGATCTGGAGGATGGCCTTGCGCAGTTCGGCGACGTTTTCCTTGACGGTGTAGAGTTCGCCGAAGTGCCGGGCGAGGAAGGCAAATGGGTTGTCGGTCTCACACGAAGGCACGAAGTCACGAAGATTGTTCGCACACGAAGTTGCGAAGGCGGTGGGGTCGAGGAGTTGTCTGATGGCGGCGGCATGAACCTCCAGCCGCATCTCCTCCCGCTCCTTGCGCATCTTTTCCAGCTCATCGCACCGCGCCATTAACTGGTCGAGGCGGTCGACAATACGGTGTTGTTCGGGGAGGGGGGGGAGAGGAACACAAAACTCTCTCATGGCTTTGAGAGAGACATTTTTTATCGTGGAGCCTGTCGCTGACTTCAAGGCGTATTCCAGAAAATAGCTACTGTTTATTAACTTCTTTATGTAGTGCTTTTCTATTTGTGAGAACAAATTGAAATAACAGGCGCTCTTTCCGAGTATTACCGGTTCTCCATCATAGAAAGCCACATTACCAATAGTTCCATTTATCGACACTAAGACGGTTCTATCTGTTAATTCCTTCTTGTGCTTTTCATATTCAGTTATTGAAACTTTTTTGGTGTTTTCCTTTATTTCGATTACACCGTCCGAAAGGTTATTCCCGTTGATGAAAAAGTACTCACCTGTTTCATCATAGGTTGGTGTACCGTGAATCCCGTCTCCAAGCAGAGATACAATTTCTCCCAGCCTCACCCACTCCCACCCCTTCGGCAATTCCTAGGGCACTTCCTCAGCCTTAACCGGCGGCAGCTTCTTCTCTTTCCCCCTTCGCGACTTCGCGCCTTCGCGTGAGGCCTTCTCTTTCTCAATCTCCCGAAGCAGTTCCGAAGCAGGCGGATCATTCGCATCCTGCTCCACCAGCTTCCCCTGCATGGCCAAAGTCAGGATCAGTTGGCGCAGCTTGACGATGCCGCCTGGCGCGGAAAAGGCAGTGTCGAAGTGTTGTTCCAGCAGCTCAATCACACGAAGACACGAAGGCACGAAGGCGGTCGAATCAGTCATGATTCCCTCCGATCCGAGTGGCTGCAAAAAGTACAACAGGCCGCTGCACTTTTATCAAGTCGATGGTCAGTGCCACACATGCCGGATGGAGCCGGGCATATTGTCCGTCAAGCCGACGACCAGGACCTTTTAGACCTCTTCGCGCCTTCACGCCGCCGCGTGTGGGCATTTTTCCCCTTCGTTTCTTCGTGCCTTCGTGTGAGACATCCCCTCTATTCATCGCCGTTCCCCGGTTTCTTTATGGCCTCAATCTGTTTCAGCATCCGATCGAAATCGCTCTCAAACAACCGGTCCTGCACGATGCGGTATTTCTCGAACTCGCTTTCTGCGTGGGCCTTGGCGATCTCTGCCGTAACCCTGCCCGCATCCTGCAGAATTTCACGGTCGGTGGCTGCAATGAACCGGTTGAGGCGGGTTTCCCAGTCCTGCATGGTCATGGGCATCCTGCGCAGGGCCATGTCCTCGGCAACATCCAGATAGGCATTCACCAGTCTGGCCAGTTGTGCCATTTCGTTTTCGGTCAGGTAGTTCTTGGCCACGACCACGTCAAATTTCTGGATTTTTCCTTTCGGAGCGTCCTTCCAGGTCGTCAGGCCCATGTGCTGTTTGTCCGCATCGGCACGGTTCACGATGACCTCCGCCGCTGTCTGTCCATGGATGGCCCAGTGGAGTTTGTTCTGCACGGTGGCGAAAAAGCGCTTGGTGGCCTGAGCGGAAACATCGTAATCCATGGCGGTAGCATAGATGTCGGTGATCTTCTGGTAGAATTTACGCTCGGAAAGACGAATCTCCCGGATGCGCTGCAACTGCTCTTCAAAGTACTGTTCCGTCAGAATGGAGCCGCCGCTTCTGATGCGTTCGTCATCCATCACGTAGGCCTTGATCGTGAACTCGTTAATAATGGCGGTGGCCCACTTGCGGAACTGAACGGCGCGTTCGGAGTTGACCTTGTAGCCGACGGCGATGATGGCGGGAAGTTTGTAGTGCAAGGTGTTGTAGTTTTTGCCATCGGCGGCAGTTATTCGAAAATTTCGAATAACTGAATCTTCCTGCAACTCGCTGTCTGAAAAAACTTTTTTCAGGTGGTAGTTGATGGTGTGGGTCTCCACATCGTAAAGCACCCCCATCATCTTCTGGGTCAGCCAGATGCTTTCATCGGCGTAAACAGCCTCAACGCCGCCCGAGCCGCTGGCCGCGACAAAGGTCAGATATTCCGCAGCCGAAGAGCGAACGATAGAGGCTTCCTTGCCGATTGTTTTCTTTTTGCTCATCCCCAGACCTTTCGTGTCTTCGTGCCTTGGTGTGAGACCTTTTTCATGCCTTGCCCCCCAGACAGGCCATCAACTCGGCCTTCAGGGCCGCCTGTGCCTCTTCCAATTGGTGGACGATCTGCCGGTATTCGGCCATCAGCTCTTCCGGATCGCGGTGGTTGACCTCCACCTCGTGGGGGTTCTTGCAGTCCAGGTTGTGGTTGCGTTCAATCAGCGTCTTGGCCGAGACTTTCCATGCCTGCGTGGTGGTCTTGCGCCCCTTGCGGGCGGCTCCACCCCACCACGCCTTTTCGAGATCGAACTCGGCAATGGTCAGGGGCTTGGAGCGGGAGTAAGACTTGTACCCTTCCGGATACGGATGCTCGAAGAACCAGACATCCCTGGTCGGTTCGCCCTTCTCGAAAAAGAGGATGTTGGTGGCGATGCTGGTGTACGGGCTGAACACGCCTTTGGGCAGACGCACGATGGTGTGCAGATTGAATTCTTCCAGAAGCTCGCGTTTGAGGTTGGTTTTCGTGCCCTCACCGAACAGAAAACCGTCGGGCAGCACCACGGCCGCCTTGCCGGTGTCGTGTTTCAAGAGGTGTATGATCAGCGCCATGAACAGGTCGGCGGTTTCGCGGGTCTGGTACTTGCGCGGGAAGTTGTTCTCGATGCCGTCTTCTTCCATGCCGCCGAAGGGCGGATTGGTGATGATCAGGTCCACCCGGTCACGGGGGCCGTAGTCCTTGAGGGGCCGGGAGAGGGTGTTGTCGTGACGGATATTCGTGGGCACGTCGATGCCGTGCAGCATCATGTTGGTCATGGCCAGCATGTGCGGCAACGGTTTCTTTTCCACGCCGTGAAGGCTTTCCTGCAACAGTTTCCGGTCGGCATTCGTCTTCACCTGTTTGTTCAGGTGTTCAATGGCACAGGTGAGAAAACCGCCCGTGCCGCAGGCCGGGTCGAGGATGGTCTGGCCGAGCTGGGGGTCGAGCATGTCGACCATGAACCGGGTGACGGCACGGGGCGTGTAATATTCGCCCGCATTACCGGCCGACTGGAGGTCCGCGAGTATCTTTTCGTAGATATCGTTGAAGACGTGGCGGTCATTAGAGGAGTTGAAGTCCACATCCTCCTCGATGGTATTGATCACCTGACGCAGCAGGGTGCCGGATTTCATGTAGTTGTAGGCGTCTTCGAACACCGAACCGACCACTTTCCCATGGGGGGTGACTCCGGCCGTGGTGGCCATTTTCTTCAGGGCCGGGAAGAGATCGTTGTTGACGAAGTCGATCAGTTCTTCACCGGTCATCCCTTCCGGATTCTTGGCCCAGTTGCACCAGCGGAAACGGCTTTGAAGGGGTGATCTGTATCCGGGCACGGTGACCTGCCATTCCTGTTCCTTGTCGTCGAAGATCTTCAGGAAGATCAGCCAGACCATCTGGCTGATACGCTGGGCGTCACCATCGACGCCGACATCCTTGCGCATGATGTCCTGGATGGTTTTGATGAGGGTGGTGAGCGACATGCTTAGTATCCTTTTTGGTTCACACGAAGGCACGAAGACACGAAGTCTTGCTGGCCATTGACAAAAAATTCCTTCGTGTCTTCGTGTGAGTTTTCCCCCTTATCCGGCATAGAGCATGTCCTCCAGTTCATGGACCGCCTGGCGGTACTGATCCTGGCCTCCAAAAGAGCGGACGATTTCCAAGGGGGTGCCGAATTGGGTAAAGGGGGCGATGGTGAGGATTTGCGTTTCTTCGATCTGGGAGACACCTTCATCGGCGTATTTATCGAGCAGGGCTTCGAGCACGCGGCGGGCCTGTTCGCCATACCGGGTGAAGTAGTTGCGTTTCTTCACCCGCTCTGCCCGTTCTTTACGGGTGAGGGGAGGCATATCCCAGGCGACATGGCAGACCAGGTCGAATGGATCAAAGGCTTTACCGGACTTTTTTCCGACTTCTTCGGCGAGGGCATCGAAAAAAACCCCGTGTTCGGAGAGCTCGTCGATGATGGCCTGCTTCTTCTCGGCGTTGCTCCAGTGGTGCAGGAAATCGTCAAGGGTGGCGAATTCCCGGGTCAGGACGTTGCGGGTGTAGTCCTTTAGGGATTCGGTGATCAATCTGCCGTTGGCATCAAAATACTGGACCCGTTCAGCGGCAACCCTGACTTCAACATGGGCCACCACATATCGGCGGATGCCGGTATTTTCCTCCGGGTCGGTATCCGATACGCCGGGCCACTCGTGGGTTTCTTCCTGCTCCGGATAAGGCATACCTCCACCGCTCTCATCCTCATCATTTCCGGGGGTATCCGGCGGCACCGGAGAATCATTCTCATTGGGCTCGTATATCTGAACCGGATCACCGTCAAAATCGGGATCGGCGAAGAGTTCGGTGGCTTTCTTGAAATCAATGATGGTGAAATAGTATTTGCCGTAATCTTCGTTGATACGGGTTCCGCGGCCGATGATCTGTTTGAATTCGGTCATGGACTGGATGCGCTGGTCGAGCACGATCAGTTTACAGGTCTGTGCGTCAACACCGGTTGTCATCAGCTTGGACGTGGTGGCGATGACCGGGTATTTGCTTTCCGGGAAAATGAAGTTGTCGAGTTCGGCTTTGCCTTCCTCGTTATCTCCGGTGATTCTCATGACGTATTTGCTGCTCTGGGCGACAAGGTCGGCGTTTTCATTCACCAGCTCCTTACGCATTCGCTCGGCGTGGTCAATGTTTTCGCAGAAGACGATGGTCTTGTCGAACCGGTTTGTTTGTTTGAGAAACTCGGTGACCTTCTTCGCCACCAATCGGGTACGCTTCTCCAGAACCAACGTTTTGTCGAAATCCTTCTGGTTGTAGATGCGGTCCTCGATTTCGTTGCCGTGCTTGTCGAGCATGCCCCAGTCGGGGCGCCAGCCGGTCAGGTCCCAGTCAAAATCGATTCGGACCACCTTGTATGGGGCGAGAAATCCGTCTTCGATTCCCTGCCGAAGGGAATAGGTGTAAATGGGGTCCCCGAAATAGTCGATGTTGGAAATGTCTTTGGTTTCCTTGGGAGTTGCGGTGAGGCCGATCTGGGTGGCCGAGGAAAAATATTCGAGGATTTCGCGCCAGGCGGAATCGGCAGCGGCACTGCCGCGATGACATTCGTCAATGATGATGAGATCGAAAAAGTCAGGACTGAACTGTCTGTATATGTTTTTCTCTTCTTCGGTGCCGCTCACGGCCTGATAGAGAGAAAGGTAGATCTCGTAGGATTTGTTCGCCTGGCGTTTCTGGATCTTGGTCATGGCGGATCCGAACGGCTTGAAGTCGTTGGTCATGGTCTGGTCGATCAGGATATTGCGATCGGCAAGAAACAGGATGCGTTTCTTTGCTTTTGATTTCCAAAGACGCCAGATGATCTGAAACGCGGTGAATGTTTTTCCGGTGCTGGTCGCCATGACCAGAAGGATTCGGTTTCGGCCTTGTGCGATGGCTTCGATGGTCCTGTTGATGGCCAGCAGCTGGTAATATCGTGGTGTCTTGTCACCGCCGTCGCTGTAATAATCCTGGGTGACAAGGATATTCTGCTGGGGATTCAGGCCACGATGCCCGGACCACCATTGCCATAGTGTTTCCGGAGCCGGGAATTCCTGAAGGGTGAGCTCGCGTTCGATGATTCCGTCCATCGCGATCGTGTTGTGAAACAGAAAACCGTCCCCATTGGAGCTGAAGACAAACGGAACCTGCAGCATTTCGGCATAGCCTATCGCCTGCTGCATCCCATCTCCGACAGTGTGGGTATTGTCCTTGGCTTCAATGACAGCGATGGGGATATTGGGTTTGTAGAACAGGACATAATCGGCGCGTTTGTGTTTTGCCCGGGTATGGAGCTTTCCGCGGACAATAATACGGCCCCTGGTGAGAGGAAATTCTTCCCGTATCTGGGTTGTGATATCCCAGCCCGCGTGTTCCAGGGCCGGAGTAATGAATTTGGTGCAGATATCACGTTCGGAAAGTTTTTTTTTGTCCATCTGGTTCGCTTCACTATGATCTAAGGATGTTATGCCATCTGTTTCTGAAATTAGTGATCACAACCCGCCTTAATTGCAATGATGCCCGCCAATATAACAGGTGACATTTCAGGTGAAAAGCGTAAAAGTGCCCAAATGCTGATTGATTCAATATCGATGATTACACGCTGAACGCCGTAAAGAATGACCCGGATGTATTTTCAGATTCGTTATCAACCTTGAAACGAAAAACTTTTCCATATGTGGGGAATAGTGTGGGGAATTAAAATTTGACCCCAACAAAAAAGGCCCCTGGAAACGTCCAAGAGCCTTGGTTTTTCGGGTGGTGGTCCCAACGGGAATCGAACCCGTGTTTCCGGCGTGAGAGGCCAGCGTCCTGACCGCTAGACGATGGGACCTTGAGGTTCAACGACTATAGAGAATCGTCCGGGGATTGTCAAATAAAAGGATTTGGTTGGGCAAAAGGATTTTACTGCCGGTGTATCCTGATGACGTCTCTGGCGGATTCGGGGTCGTCAATTTTTTTCCGGATGGCCAGGAAATCCTTGTTTCTGGCCATGAAGGCGTCCACCACGTCCGGGTCAAACTGACGGCCGCGTTCGGAGACGATGATCTTGATGGCTTCGTCATGGCTGAAGGCTTCCTTGTATACCCGCTTGGAGGTCAGGGCGTCGTAGACATCGGCCAGGGCCACGATGCGGGCGGAGAGGGGAATGGCGTCGCCTTTCAGGCCTCTGGGATACCCTTTGCCGTTCCAGCGTTCATGATGGTAATATGCGATTTCCTTGGCCAGGCTCAGGAAGGATTCTCCGTCGATTTTGGCTTCGATTTCACTCAGGGCGTCTCCGCCAAGCCGTGAATGTTCCTTGATGATTTCAAATTCCTCAAGAGTGAGCTTGCCGGGCTTCAGAAGAACGGCGTCGGGAATGCCCACTTTTCCAATGTCGTGGAGAATGGAGGAAATATAGATGTCCTCGATGTACTTTTCGGTGATGTAGCCTTTGAATTTGGTGTGAACCGACAGTTCCTGAGCGAGGATGCGGGTGAATTCGCGCATGCGCTCCAGGTGGGCACCGGCATCGTTGTCCCTGTATTCCGAAAGCTTGGCAAGGCCGAGAATGGTGACTTCACGGGCGTTTTTGGTATTTTTCATCAATGTCTTGAGGTCGTTTTCAAGGCGGTTTCTGTCGGTGACGTCCCGTGCGATTCCTCTGAAACCCAGGGGTTTTTCCTGGGATGACAGAATCAGGCCGACCGAACTTACCACGCTTCGGGTTTCTCCGTTTTTCCTCAAAAGATCGAACTCGATGCCGTCTCGCGGCGTGCGTGACTCAAGGATGCTGTGGTAAACGTCAAAAACTTTCCTGGCGTTGTCCTTATCCATGTAATTCCTGTTGTTCATGCCCAGAAGCTCGGCTTCGGTGTAACCCAGGATCAAGCATATGGCTTGGTTAACGAACGTGAAATTTCCGGCGATATCCACCTCATAATAGCCTTCACAGATATTTTCCAGGATGGCCCTGAGTTTGTCTCCCTCGTTGTTCGGCTTATTCATACCGGCAGGGGTAAGGCCTGTTTCGATACGGCGGAGAAGAAGGTCATTTTTTAATGATTCATTTTCCGCTTTGAGTGCGGCAATGGTTTTTTCCAGATGTTTGGTTGAGGATTTTTCGGACATGGCCACCTTCTTGAGGGCTTTTTAAAAAATCATACAACGGCGTCAGTCAGGCCGTCATCGGGGAAAACATGTATGGATGATCTTAATGATCTTAAAGCACCGAACACAACATCTATGAACAAGATATAAACGAGGAAAATGGAATTATTGATTATTTATAACAGAATCAGGTCCGGGAAGCCAAGAAGAAAAAAGTCCGGCAAACGATGTTTTTCCATTAAAACTTTGACACATGTTGATCCGGGTGCCCGACCGGGGTAATATAATGATATGGATCCTGACATCGAACCTGCCGCGTTTGCCTGGGTTACGAACCATAAGACAATCCTTCGTGTGTATCGGGGGACAGCGGCATGTCATAGACCCTCGGCCTTTTGTCTGAGAGAAAAGGGCCGGGGGTCGTTTTTTTCAAGGCGCAGGGGAAGGGGAGGGCGTCGCGGCGGGAGGGGGTGTTTCAGCAGGCTCTGTCTCAGGTGGCGTTTCCTTGAGGACAAGAAAATAGAGCGTGCCGTTGTGTTTCATGTGGCCGGCTGCCAGCTCGGCATAAGAACCGCTTCCTTTGAAAAGATCCACCCGCCCAGGGCCCTTGATGGCGCCTCCTGTGTCCTGGTTCAGGACGAAACGGCTGGCTTTGGTCCATTCGATGATGGTTCCGTCACCATTTACCAGGGGTTTGGATGTTTCGATGAAAGCCAGGGCGCAGGCTGGGAAAAAGGCCTTGTCCGTGGCGATGGATCGTTCCGGGGTCACTTCCACGTTATAACACCCGAAGGGGCCGCCTTTGCCTTCCTTGAAAAACACGTAGCTGGGGTTGAAATTCAGGATGTCGTCCACGTCTCTGGGATGGGTTTTAAGATATTCTTTGATCTTTTGCATGGACATGTTTTTCGGGCTCATACGGCCGCTGCTGATCAGGTAGTTGCCGATGCTTCTGTAGGGCAGCCCGTTTTTACTGTGATAATGGACCTTCAGGACATCTCCGGTGTCCAGATAAATGATGCCCGAACCCTGGACTTCCAGAAAGAACAGCTCGACTTTGTCGCTGACATAGGCGATGATTTTCGCTTTGCTGTTCAGGGCGTTGCCCCGGGAGATCTCTTTCCTTTCGTAATAGGGCACCACGCTTTTGTCGGGTGTAAGCCGGCCCGTGAGAATCCGCTGGGATCCGAGGCTTTCTCCGAACAGTTTCAGGTCGACCGTGACAAGATCTTCCGGTTTCGCGTAAACCGGATAGGGGTACTCATCGCTTTTTTCCAGGCTTCCCCGGAGGGAGGGTTCATAATAACCGGTGAAAAGAACATCGCCGGTTTCGTTGCCAAGGGATTTGTAGACATTGTAGCGCTGCCGGATGAAGTCATTGATGTCCGCTTCGGGATCGGCTTGACTGATATAATCCTTGAGCGTGGTGATGGAGTCGACCATCCGTTTTTTGTCGATCCGGTCATGGCCGAACAGGAATTCCCGGCTGTCCGGGATGACACTGAAATAGGCCAGGCTTTTGTCAAGGCTGTGCTCAAGTCCGTCGAAAAACAGGTCGTCCCTGAAATCCGGATACTGCTCCTCAAGGAGCTGAACCAGATGGGTATGGACCGGTTTCGGACTCTCCCTGGGCGGTTCGGGAACCGCTATCGGTTTTTTCGGAAAACAGCTTCCAAACAGTAACACCACCATCAGAATTCCGGCAAACAAACGGCCGGAACTTTTCCCACCCAAAACATTCAATCTCCGCATACCGAATCCCGCTTGAAATGTCCGCTTTTCCCCCCGGACTTTTCCACGAGACGGATGTCCGTCAGGGTCATGGTCCGGTCATGGGACTTGCACATATCGTAAATGGTTAACGCTGAAACACTGACGGCAGTCATGGCCTCCATCTCAACACCTGTTTCGCCTTTGACGCGGACTTCGGACCGGATGCGGATCGATGACATCCCTTCCGGATAAAAATCCACCGAGGCATAGGTGATGGAAAGGGGATGGCACATGGGAATCAGGGACGCCGTGCTTTTCGCCGCCATGACCCCCGCAATGCGCGCCGTTTCAAGGACATTGCCTTTTTTGACCGTCTGGTCGTAAATTTTGTTCCGGGTTTCGGCGGTCATGTGAACAAGGCCTTCGGCCACAGCCCTGCGGTCTGTGGCGGGTTTGTCCGTCACATCCACCATGCGCACCCGGCCTTCCTGGTCCAGGTGGGTGAATTCGTTCATGGTTTTTCCTCACAGGTGAAGTACTCGGTTTTCGAGGTGACGGTGGCTTTGATGGCGTTCAATGTATCCTGAAGGGTTTCAAACACGTGCTCGCGGATATCTCCCGCCACCACCAGCATCATCACGTCCGCACCCACGGGAAGGAAACGGTTTTCTTCCGCCAGTTCCACCAGGACATCCAGGATGCCTTCACGCCGCCTGCTTTCGGCGATGATGTGCTGAAGTCTGTCCCAGTTCACACGGATTTCGATGCCCGATACGGGTCTTCCATCACGGGATGTGGCTCTGACCACGCCGTTGTGCGTTAGAATCATGCCGACATTGCCGAAGCCCGGGTTTTTTTTGAGGGTGTCTGTCATCTGCTGAAGATTCATGGCTGCCATCTCCTTTTAGGTTCTGGTGGTTTCGTATTGTGGGCCGCTGCCTGAATGGTATCTTTAAAGACCGTATCCCCTGAATGGAGGTATAGGCAATGCCGCTATGAAAATCAAGGGATTTGAAGTCCTGCTGTTAAATGAAGACCTGGTTTTCAAGGGTGTCCGTCCTTCTGCGAGGGCTTCGGCAAGAATTTAATGTTGCCTGATCCAGAGAAAGTGTTTTATAGAACGTGGATCAATCCTGATGTGTAACGTTTGACTGACGACCCAATACTTTTTTGCAGACTTTTTCGGAGATTCGGCCATGAACGCCACCCCCAGAGACAGCATTCTCCTCGATGCAACGGATATCAACCGCATGGTGACGAGAATCGCCCATGAAATTCTCGAAAAGCACAAGAATATCGAACGACTGGGGCTGATCGGCATCCAGACCCGGGGCGTTTATCTTGCCCGGCGCATCCAGTCGGAAATCAGGAAGGTGGAAGGGGTGGTGGTGCCCGTGGGCGAGCTGGACATCACATTGTACCGGGACGACTGGACACGGATCAGTCATCATCCCACGGTGAAACCCACGGAAATCCAGTTCAAGGTGGACGGTATGGCCATTATCCTGGTGGATGACGTGCTTTTCACTGGGCGCACCATTCGGGCCGCCATGGACGCCCTTCTGGATTTCGGCCGTCCGGACCGGATCGAACTGGCTGTCCTCGCGGACCGGGGGCACCGGGAATTCCCCATTCAGCCCGACTATGCGGGGCGCTTCATCGAAACAGCCTACAAGGACACCATCAACGTGCATCTTACCGAATACGACGGGATGGACAACGTGGTGATGGAAAGGGGCTGATATGGGCGTCGCCGGTCACAGAAAAGAATCCATGCCTCATTTGCGCGTGGGGATCCTCTCCATGTCTTCGAGCCGGACCCTGGCGGAGGACGAAAGCGGAGCCTGGATCAGAAAACACGCTGAAAAAGAAGGACACACGGTGGTTTTCCACGGCCGGATTCCCGACGACGAAGCGGAGATCCGCAAAGCCGTGCGGGACGTCATCCGTGAACACACGCCCCACGCCATGATTTTAACCGGCGGAACGGGCATTACCCGCTCCGATGTGACTATCGAGGCCGTAACTCCCATGTTCCGGAAAACCTTAACCGCCTTCAGCACCCTGTTCACCATGCTGAGTTTCGAAGAGATCGACTCTGCGGCCATTCTTTCCCGTGCCGCGGCGGGCATCGTCGCTGACACGGTGCTGTTCTGTCTGCCCGGAAGTCTCAAGGCCTGCAAACTGGCCTGCAACGCCATCATCTTTCCTGAACTGGGGCATGTGGTCAAGCATGTGCTGGACCGGTGAAAAAGGTTTATCCGAATTCTAACCAATCGCTAACACGATCCTAACAAAACAGGCCTATTTTAACTTCAACGTAAAAACGAACTCCGGAAATACCCGGAAACCATTAACGTAAGGAGTTAAAATACATGAAAAAAATCATTCTTCTTCTGGCCCTTGTTATGTTTTCAACACCTGCTTTCGCGGGTAAAATCGAAATCAAAGGGTCCACCACGGTTCTTCCCCTCGCCCAGAAAACCATGGAAGCCTACATGGCTCTGAACAAGGGAACGGTCATCACCCTTTCCGGCGGCGGCACGGGCAACGGCTTCAAAGCCCTGATCGACGGCACCACCACCATCTGCAACGCGTCCCGCTTTATCAAGGACAAGGAAGTGAAAGCCGCGGTTGAAAAAAACATCGTTCCCGTGGCCCATCGTGTGGCTCTGGACTGTATCGTTCCCATCGTCCACAAAAACAACCCCGTGAAAAACCTCACCAAAGTCCAGCTCAAAGAAATCTACACCGGCAAGATCACCAACTGGAAAGAGCTGGGCGGTCCTGACATGAAAATCGTCGTTATCGCCAGAGACAGCTCTTCAGGCACCTTCGACGCCTGGAAAGAAATGGTCATGGATGAAGAACGCGTGACTCCGGCTGCCTTGACCCAGCCTTCCAACGGCGGTCTCGTGACCCAGATCGGCAGCACCAAGGGTGCCATCGGCTACATTGCCCTGGGTTATGTGACCAAAGCGGTGAAAATTGTCAGTGTGGACGGCGTTATGGGCAGTGACAAAACCGCGAAGAACGGTCAGTACAAAATCAGCCGTCCTCTGTTCATGTTCACCAACGGCTGGCCTGAAGGCGAAACCCTGGATTACATCAATTTCGTGCTCTCTCCCAAAGGTCAGGCCCTGGTCAAAGCGGCGGGCAGCATCACCCTGAACTGATAAAAACCGAACGTATCATCATGGAAACCCTGGCCGGACCGCCTCTTCCCGGTCAGGGTTTCGTCAATGAACTAAGATGGTTGGAATCACCGATGAAATCAAACGAAACAGCGATCAGGACAGGATTTTTTATGACGGCTTTCGTGTCTGTCACCATCCTTGGCCTGATCATGATTTTTCTGATCAAGGAAGGGCTGCCGATTTTTTCCCATGTTTCCGTCAAGGAATTCATTTTCGGGAAATTCTGGTATCCCACGGACGATCCCCCGGCATACGGTATTTTCCCCCTGATCGTGGGGACATTTTCCGTGACGTTGTTGTCAACGGTTATCTCTGTTCCCCTGGGTGTCATGTCGGCCATATACATCGCCGAAATCGCCAGGGAAAGACTTGCGGCCATTGCCAAACCCATGGTGGAGCTTCTGGCTTCCATCCCTTCGGTTGTGGTGGGCTTTTTCGGCATGGTGGTCGTCTCTCCGTTTCTTCAGGACACGTTCGACATTCCCTCCGGACTCAATCTGTTCAACGCGGCCCTGATGCTGGCGTTCATGGCTGTGCCCACCATCTGCTCGGTGACAGAAGACGCCCTTCGGAGCGTACCCAAGTCCCTGAGGGAAGGATCTCTGGCCCTTGGGGCCACGCATCTTGAAACGATCGCAAGGATTACGGTTCCGGCCGCCGTGTCCGGCATCAGCACCGCCGTCATCCTCGGCATGAGCCGGGCCGTGGGGGAGACCATGGTGGTTCTTATGGTGGCCGGCGGCGCAGCCATGAGCCCGTCATCGATTTTCGATCCGGTTCGGCCCATGCCCGCAAGCATCGCGGCCGAAATGGGCGAAGCGCCATTCGGGGCCGAACATTACAACGCCCTGTTCGCCACCGGTGTGGTGCTGTTTCTGTTTACCCTGGTTTTCAATGTCTGTGCCGCACGGATCGCCCGGAGGTACAAACGATGAAATCCATCCAGTCACGTCTTCTGAAACAAAAAATCATGTTCGGCCTGTTCCGGTCGGCGGCCTGGTTGAACGGGCTCGCGGTTCTGGTGGTGATCTACTTTATCGCTGCCCGGGGCCTTTCCGCCATTTCCTTTGAATTTCTCACCGCCATGCCGTTGGATTCCATGACCAAGGGGGGCATTCTTCCCTGCATCATCGGTACGTTCGGCCTTTCCGTGGGTGCGGTTTTGTTCGCTCTTCCCGTGGGCATCGCCACCGCAGTATACCTGAACGAATACGCCAAACCCGGAAAGCTCGTGGATTTTATCCGCTTTGCCATCAGCAACCTTGCGGGCGTGCCGTCCATCGTCTTTGGTCTTTTCGGGCTGGCGTTTTTCTGCATCATGCTTCATATGGGGGTGAGTCTTTTGGCAGGGGCCCTCACACTGGGTGTGATGAGCCTCCCGGTGATCATCGGCGCGTCTGAAGAAGCGCTGAAAGCAGTACCCAGAACATACCGTGAAGCGTCCATGGGCATAGGGGCGACCCAGTGGCAGACCATATACCGTGTGGTCGTTCCCGCAGCCCTTCCGGGTATTCTCACCGGAACCATCCTGGCCTTGAGCCGCGCTGCCGGTGAAACAGCCCCCATCATGTTCACCGGGGCTGTATTCTTCACACCGGAGCTTCCCAGATCCATCATGTCTGAAGTCATGGCCCTTCCCTACCATATCTATGTTCTGGCCACATCGGGCCTGGACATTGAACAGACACGGCCCATGCAGTACGGAACATCCCTTGTGCTCATCGCCCTTGTGCTTGGTATGAATCTTTTCGCCATCATCCTTCGGCAGAAATTGCGAAAGAAGCTGAATTTATGAAACACACACGACTTTTGGAGAATGAACCCATGAACCGTATCGAACGGTCATTGACCGGTATCGAGGAAAATGATCCGGGGAACCCGAAATTTTTAATCAGGAACCTTCAGTTTTATTACGAAGAGGTTCAGGCCCTTTTCGACATCAACCTTGACATCTTCCCCCAGAAAGTCACCGCCCTCATCGGCCCGTCCGGCTGCGGGAAAAGCACGTTCCTGAGATGTCTGAACCGGATGAACGACCTGATTTCAGGGGCGAGAGCCCAGGGTGAAGTCCTTCTGGACGGGGAAAACATATTGTCCAGGCAGCTGGACGTGGTCTCTCTCAGAAGGCGGATCGGCATGGTGTTCCAGAAACCCAACCCTTTTCCCAAGAGCATTTTCGAAAATGTGGCTTATGGTCTGAGAATCACCGGTGTCAAGGACAAGGCGTACATGGCCGCGCATGTTGAAAAAAGTCTGAAGCTTGCCGCTCTATGGGACGAAGTGAAAGACCGTCTCCACGCTCCGGCCACCAGCCTTTCCGGGGGGCAGCAGCAGAGGCTCTGTATTGCAAGAGCCCTTGCCGTGGAACCTGAGGTCCTGCTCATGGACGAACCGGCTTCGGCCCTCGACCCCATCGCCACCCTGAAAATTGAGGAACTGATTCACGAACTGAAGCAGAAATACACCATCGTCATCGTCACGCACAACATGCAGCAGGCCGCGCGCGTTTCAGACACCACGGCGTTTTTCTGCATGGGAAAGTTGATCGAGGTCAATTCCACGGATATCATGTTTACGCGCCCCAAAGACAAGCAGACCGAAGATTACATCACCGGTCGTTTCGGTTGATGGACGATGCCATGGTTCACCCTATCCTTATTCATTAGAATTCAAGAAAGGCTGTTATGAATATACTGCTCAAAAAAGAACTGGAAACGATCCGGAAGAAACTTCTGGCCCTGGGGGCCATGGTGGAAGACCGTTTTATCAATGTCCTCAAGGCCTTTGAGTTTGGTGAAACAGAGACCTGCCAGAAGATCATCGCAAGCGATCATGAAGTGGATCACATGGAAGTGGACATCGAGGAGGAATGTTTGAAAGTCCTCGCCCTGCATCAGCCGGTGGCCGGTGATCTTCGGTTTATCATCGTGGTCATTAAAATCAACAATGATCTTGAGCGCATCGCCGACGAGGCGGTGAATATCGCCCAACGCATCGTCCGTATTCAGGGTTTCAATTACGATAGCTACATCCACGACTACAAGATCATGGCTGAAATGGCCGGAGGCATGCTGAAAATGAGTCTCGACGCTTTTGTCAACCAGGATATCCGTATGGCCGAGGACGTGCGGGCCATGGACGGCAAAGTGGACGCGATGAAAAACGGATTCTATGACCGGCTCAAGGGGGATATCATGAAAATGCCGGACAAGACCGGAAAACTGATCAACATGCTTCTGATTTCAAGGCATCTCGAACGCATCGCAGATCATGCCACGAATATTTCAGAAGAAGTGATCTACATGAAAAAAGGTGAGATTGTCCGGCACCGGTGAATATTTCTGAACAACGCAGGGCTCTCACGGCCCTCGGGTCGGTGGATGAAAGGCTTTCAGTCTGATCCACCGGCCTTTTTTTTAGATACTCATGGTTTTTCGGGTGTGAACCGGATGAAACATTGAACACATGGGTATTCAGTGTTAATATGGTGCATCACGGAATCTGGAAACCCGCATCTGCTGCGAAACCCATGAGGGCAGGTGATGAAATTGTGCGTCATTCTTGGAGAACGGTCATGAACGTGTCGCTTGAAGTCCTGCTTGTGGATGATCTTTCAAATATGCGCAGGCTGATGAAGAACATCATCAAGAACCTGGGATTCAAAACCATACACGAAGCGGGAGACGGGAAAGAGGCGCTGGGTGTCCTTCAGAGGCATGATATCGGTCTGATTATTTCGGACTGGAACATGCCCCACATGACCGGTATCGAATTTCTCCGGCAGGTCCGGGCCATGGACAACCATAAAAACACACCGTTTCTCATGGTCACGGCGGAGGCCACGCGGGACAATATCATCGAAGCCATCGGGGCCGGTGTCTCGAATTACGTGGTCAAGCCGGTTCAGGCCGACATTGTGGAAGAGAAGCTTCAATCGATCCTGAAAGATTAGGGATTCAGGGTTTTCTTCGGCATGCCGGAAAATCAAGCGTCAGTGTCGTGCCCTGATCCAGAATGGATAAGAGGGTCAATGTCCCGTCAAGACTTTTCATGGTTTCAGCCACCACATCCATTCCAACCCCTTGCCCTGAAATATCCGAAACATCGTCCCTGCTGCTGAAACCGGGCAGGAGAATCAGTTCCGTTTTCTCACGGTCGGACATCCGGGCCAGTTTTTCCTCGGTGACAAAGCCTTTGGTCAGCGCTTTTTCGGCGATCATCTGGGGATCGATGCCTGCGCCGTCGTCGCTGATAACGATCCGGAACCGGTTGCCGTCTTTGCTGGTGACGATGCGGATGGTGCCCATGGGGTCCTTGCCAAGCTCGGATCTCAGTTCGGGGATTTCGATACCGTGGTCAAGGGCGTTCCGAATGAGATGGATGATGGAGTTGATCACCAGATAGTGGGCGTCCGGACCTAAACGAAGGGAAGGACCATCGATTTCAAGGGCGGCTTTTTTGTCCAGGGCCTCTGCGACATCCTTGACGATGTGGTGGAAGCGGCTGAAAACCACGTCAAGGGGCTGCAAGGACAGCTGGAACATCTGTTCAGAGATGATTTCGATCCGCTCTTCAAGATGGCCAGGGTCTGAATGGATCAGGTTTTTCAGATCATTCACATGAATCTGAAGAGCCTGGAATTGTTCTTCGGATATTTTCATGCCTCGGCGTCTGCTCCGGATGGCGGCGGCGTTTTCTTTGCTCTGGTTGAAGAGCTTATGAAGAATCCGAACACCGTTGTTCAGAAGCTTTTCCATGTTTTTCAGAGTGCCGAAAAGGGTCTCCGATGCAAGAACCCCGTCCACTGTTCCCGATTCAAAGGTTATTTCACCGTTTCTGTATTTACTCAGAATGTCTTCGGCTGTTTTGGCCAGACGACCGAACTCATTCATGCCGTATGTACGGGAAAGGCCTTTGATCGTGTGCATGAGGCGGAACAGGTGGTGGTACAAGGGCAGTTTTTCTTCGGCCTGTGCAAGAGTGTTGAACACGCCAAGGCTTTCCTCGATCATACGTTCCGTGTCGTTGATGTAATCGATTATATCGGTGCTGGTTTCCTGGTTGACCACGCAGGAGAAGATTTCAAGCTCGACATTGTGGGCTGTTTCCTGTTCTTGAAGGGCTTTTTTCTGGCGGACTCTTTCCGTGATGTCCGTAATGTAGATCATCAGATGAATGTCGCCGTTGTCATGGACGATCCGGTGAAAGCTGTTTCTGAAATACAGCGGACCGCTTTGGGATTCGTGATGAATCATATCAGGCCCGAGTCCGCCCACCAGGTCCCAGTCGAACGCCGGATTAAAGGCCAGGGCCAGCCATTTTTTCAGGGTGTTTCGTTCGCTTTCCCGTCCGTTTTCCCAATACAAAAGGCGGTCGATTTCCGCCCCAGCGATTTTTTTCGTGTCCTGGAAAAGCTGGTGCATGTACCGCGAATACGAAGGATTGACGACCCCGTCGGAGGAGATCACGGCGATACCTACAGGGATGTTGTCAAGAATGTTTTTCATTTCCCGGTTGACCATCGAAAGCTTGTGATGCTGTTTGTCACTGAGCCGGATAATGCGCTTCTGCTGCTTGTTCATTTTGACATAAGACTGCAGAAGTTTGGAGAAATGCTGAAAGAGAGGGTTTTCCGACTGGTTATTCGATGCCACGATATCCGTGGCAATGGATATCATGGCATCTTCTTCGTCGAAAAGATCATCGATGGGCATAAACCGCTCCGAATAGGATTGAATGGCGTTTTTGCCGTGTGCTATTTTCCCAGCAGTTCTTTTTTCAGGGAATTACCCACGGGAGGATCGTCGCCCAGCCAGATACTGAAGAGGACTTTTTTGAATTCAAGACCGGGTATGACCCCCATGAGCTTGTTGGCCGTTCCGTCGTGGACATACACCTCCGTGCCTTTGCCGGGGATATAGGTGTAGGTCCACATATCGTTTTTCTTTGTTTCTTTCTTGTCAAGCCAGCCCATGAAGGTGACCACGTCTTTGGTCATGGGGCCGAAGTCCGTTTTTGGACCGTATCCCGAACCTTTGGGGACCTTAAGCACCGTGCCGAAACTCTTGTAGTAGGTTTCGTCGATTTTCGCGGGGGGAATGCTCATCCGCCATTTCATACAGAGCGCCATGGGTTCGTCGCGGTTGATAATGGATCCGGCGTCGCTTGTTTTGGCTTTGAGATAAAGACCGGCGGCGTACACTTTGAGGGCAAAGGATGTTCTAAGTCCGGCTCCGTTGATGGAAAGATCGGTTTTGTCGGCTTTGAGGGTATCGGGAAGGCTGATGCCTCCCACTTCCAGGGCGTTCGCGCAGACGCATAATGACAACAGAATTCCAAGAAGCATCACACTTTTTTTGATCATGTTCTTTGTCTCCTTCTTGATGATATGGATGGTTGACTATGAAACGGATTTATAAAATCTGGTTTCTATGATTTCGTCATTATTCCGGGTTTCGTCGGATTGATTTTTGTTCAGTGGTTTTCTAAGTTGTGAAGTACGATGATCTAAACGATAACTTTCGAAAACATTACCATTCTTTAGAATATTCTTCAAATCGTTTTTTCAACAATGATGGGATACGTGAATCTCCTCCATCGCAACTGAAAAACCGGTTATCCTGCATCATGCAGTGGAAAACCGCAGCTCAGCCATAAAACCGTTGACAATCTCCGTTTGTTATAACAATGGTAAAGACTGCCTGAATCACAGGCCAAATCCAAAACAAAAAATGATAAGGAGAGCCTCCATGAGCGACTGTCTTTTCTGCAAAATCGTCGAGGGGAATATTCCCAGCAGCAAAGTCTATGAAGACGATCAATATTACGCATTCAATGATATTGGCCCACAGGCCCCCACGCATATCCTGGTGGTGGCGAAACGTCACCTGGACAGGATTTCATCCATGGACGACGGGGATTGCGCCATGATCGGAGGCCTTTTCAGAACGGCAGCCAGAATATGCGCGGAAAAAAATATCGAGGACTATCGTCTTGTGATCAACAATGGCGCGGGGGTTGGCCAGAGTGTGTTTCACATCCATCTTCACATCCTCGCCGGAAGACCCATGGGCTGGCCTCCGGGATGATTCATATCGTCAAGTCCCGGACCGACGAAAGAAAACAGTTCCGGTCATTGGCAGAAAGAAGACAGGCTTGAAGGGGTGTGGTTTCTTCTGTTATACTGCCGCAAAACACATACGATCACTTCCATATGGGCTGGCTATCACTTTTTTGATTGAAAAAAGAGTGTTTTCAATACTTTAACGGCGTGTGACGATGAGTGATACCCACGAAAATCATGATTCCGCAGAACCCATTCACGACGAATTACTGGGGAAGCTGGCACTGTCATACAAGCTGATCACCCCCGCTCAGTATCTTGTGGCTCTTGAAATTCAGAAAAAGGAAGAGGCACTGAACGCACAGGTCATGATGGGGGATGTTCTGTTCAGCCATGGATTTCTTTCTTCGGAACAGTTGGAGATTCTCAATCAGGCTATTGATTTTCTGGCCAGAAGCCGAAAGGAAAAGCGGTTCGGAAACATTGCCGTCAAGAAGGGATTTATCCGCAGGGAATCGCTGAACAAGGCACTGGACATACAAAAAAAAGAAAAAAAGGAAATTGGCCGGATTCTCATTGAAATGGGCTGTCTCACCGAAGGGCAGCGGCAGGAGATTCTGGAGATTCAGAAAAACACCCAGATCACCGTTCCAAAATATGAGGAGATTGCCGCACTCAAGGACCGTAAAAAATCCATGCTGTCCAACCACGGCGATTTTCCCACTCTGAAAGTGTCGCCCGACGCGTTGATTGCCGTGGTGGTTCTTCCTGAAGGGAAAAAGGACACGACCCTTGAGGAGATCAACACGTTTCTTGATTCAAGTGGCGTGACATATGGGAGAATGCCCCAGGAATACCTCCGAGCCTGTCTGGCCAGCCGTGAACTCGGAATCAGCGCGTTTATCGTGGCCCAGGGTCAGAAGGGGCAGCCCCATGTCGCCGGACCGTTGATCATTCATTTTTCCCCAAGAGCCCTTGAACTCAGCGAACCTGCCGACCCGCCCCAGGTCAGACAGGGAACCGTTCTGGGGGAGCGGGAGTTGTCCCAGGCCGGTATTCCAAGAATCACTGTTTTCGGTGTGGGATTTGATGAAAAAGGCGGCCAGGACTTTTTTTTCATCAACGGAGTCGGGGCCAGAATCAGCGAAGCCAGAGACAGAATCACCGCAGCCTGCGACGGTGAACCCTTTATGTTTACAGACGGTTCAGTGGGAGTTATTCAGCAACAGACTCTGGAAGATCCCGGCACATTACCGGTTCGTCTGGAGTACGACGGCCATGTGCTTGTAAAAGGCTGCATCCCCGAAGGCTCGGAGATCCGCTGTGTCCATGTGACGGCTTCGGATATCGAGGGGGCCGTGGTCTGGGCCGAGGGGGATGTCCGTGTGAGCGGTCAGCTGGTGGATTCAAAGATCGTTGCCGCCGGAACCGTTTCCTGTGACACTGTTCGAAACTCGACCCTGTCCTGTCTCGGAGACATTCATGTGACGAACGATATTCTTGATTCCCAGATTGAAACCGCTTGCCGGTGCGTGGCGGGCAAATCCGTCATTTCGTCCTCCATCCGGGCAAGACGCGGATTTTACGCGGAGGACGTGGTGTCCTCCGATGGGGCTCAGACACATATCGAATCGGGCGTGGATCTTCTGCCTGCCATGGTCCGGGGCGAGCAGGAGAAAATGAAAAACCTGGAGATGGATATCAACGAAATCGTAGAAAAAATTCATGCCATCGAAAGCATGATCAACTTGTCCGGCCGTGCTGTCAGCGACATTATGGTCAACCTCAAAAAGACAGAAAGTGAGCGTGAGCTTCTGGATTCCACCGTAACCCGTATGGAGCAGAAGGGAAACCGCCAGATTGTCACCGGAAGGAACAGGATCGCCGCTCTTGATCAGGAGATCCAGGCCGCGAAAGAGGTTATGGACGTTCTTGAGGCGGATTGCCGCATGTTCGAAAAGAAGATGATGTCCCTCAAGAAAAAACTCCAGATTAAAATCAAAATTTACAGAGAGTTGAAAGGGAGTACCGACCGTAAGACAGCGCATATGATGCGTCGGCTGGAGGCTCTCCCTCCGCGGGTTGTCATGGAAATCCGGGGAGAAATCGATCGGGGAACGGTGCTTTCGGGACCTGGGGGGTCCATGGTGCTTGATAAAACGTGCACATGTGTTGAAGTCAGGGAACAGGCTCAGCCTGACGGATCTAACCGTCTGGTTGTTCAGCCCCTTGCATAAGATGAAACGTCCGTGAATGACAAGAAAGGGGATAGATCATGATGCGAAAAAGTCTTTGTTTGGCCCTTGTATTTGGGCTGTTCGCGTGTTCTTTTGTTTCTGAGGTGCTCAGTGGTGAAATCAATCTGGCCATGGGTAAAATGGCGTCCCAGAGTTCAACCGGATACGGCGGTGAGCCCCAACGGGCCGTGGATGGGAACACGGACGGGAATTACTGGGCCAATTCCGTCAGCCACACGAACAACGCGCCTCAGGAATGGTGGCAGGTGGATCTTGGGGGTGTCAGGGATATCGGACGGATCAGGGTCTGGAACAGGACGGACTGCTGTGCCGAGCGGCTTTCAAAATTTTATATTTTCGTATCCGATGAACCTTTTGTGACCACGGGGCTTCGTGACATCCTCAACACGCCCGGCGTGTGGCATGCCTATGTGGAAAAGCTTGAAACCCGGAACCGGGAAATCCCCGTCAAAAAAAGCGGCCGGTATGTCCGCATTCAGCTTGCGGCAGCCGATTACCTTTCTCTGGCGGAAGTGGAGGTGTTGGGGTCTGAAACGTCGTTCAAACCAAAGAAGAAAAGCGCCAATTTCGCCGAAGGTAAAAAGGCCAGTCAAAGCTCCACGGGATACGGCGGCGATCCCCAGCGGGCCGTGGACGGCAAACCCGATGGGAACTACTGGGCAAACTCCGTCTCTCACACCAACAACAGCCCCCAGGAATGGTGGCAGGTGGACCTCGGCGGCATCAAAAAAATCGGCAAGGTCCGGTTGTGGAACCGAACCGACTGCTGCGGTGAGCGTTTGAGCAATTTCTATGTGCTGGTATCGGACAATCCCTTTCCGCAAGGGAATCTCAAAGCGGTTCTCGATGACACCGACGTCCAGAAATTCCATCATCCGGGGACTGCGGGAACGTCGGTGGATGTGGACGTGGACTCTTACGGGCGCTACGTCCGCATCCAGCTTGCCGGAGCTGATTATCTTTCTCTGGCGGAAGTGGAAGTGCTCGGACCCCAGAAACACCATTAAAATAAGAAGTGTGTCAAGAAGTGGCCAGTTCAAGAACCGCGATTTCAGGCGGGCAATTGAAACGCACCGGATACATGGCCCATCCGATGCCCCTTGAAATGAAAACCGGCTCACGGTGGCGGGACTGTTTCAGGCCGCTGGAATAATTTTTGTTTCGCGTCGGCAGGATGGGCGTTCCGAAGAAGGGTATGTTCACCTGTCCGCCATGGGTGTGGCCGGAAATCATCAGATCCACTGGCCGGGCATGGGGTGTGTCGGCTGTGTCAGGACTGTGGGCAAGGACGATGCGGCAGTCCCTGTCCGGGATATGTTTCAGAAGTTCGTCAAGGGGGCGGGGTTCGGAGAAAAAATCTCCAGCCCCTGCGAACCAGAGGCGTTTGCCGTTTCTTTCTATGAATGTTCTTTTATGCCGAAGGTTCTGACCGGTTTTTTTAAGCCAGTACACCGAGCGCCGGGCGTCAGCCCAGTGGTCGTGATTACCCAGGACGGCGTAAACACCGTGGCGGGCCTTCAGCCGGGCGATTTCTGGCCAGACCCTGTCGATCTGTCTGCAACTGTTGAATTCATGAACGTAATCCCCCGTAAGAACAGTCACATCCGGATTGAGGGCGTTGGTCCTGTCGATCACATGGCGGATAAACCAGAGAGGCACGAGAAACCCGTGGTGCAGGTCGGTGAGATGAGCGATTTTCAAACCTGAAAACTCTTTCGGCAATCTTGGGACAGAAATCCTGTAATGGTTGGTCATCACGAGGTAACGTTCGATGCAGAACGGCCAAGAGGCCGCAAGTCCAGCAACACCCAGTCCCCGTTTGAGGAATGTTCTCCGGGAGATACTCATTTTAGAACGTCTCCATCAGATCATCATGTTCCGGTTGGGACTTTGGGCGATCAGCGGATTCCCCTTAAACAGCCTCCGGATGTTCTCCCGGATCTGCGAAGGGGTATCCCCCTTGATCAGGGCGGGCCAGATGCTCTGCCCGAATGTGAAGTTGGCGGAATAGTAGAGCGCTGTTTTCTTGAAGGTCTTCACGGCGATGTGGGGTTCGAAATGGGCCAGAAGACGGTCAAGGAGGTCGTGGGCATATCGTTCGCAGATTTGCGCATCGGGAACGAAGCCCCTGGCCATGACAGCGAAGATCCAGGGACGGACCACAGCCATACGCCCGATGGCGACGCCGTCGCAGCCGGTTGTTTCGAACATTTTTACGGCGTCTTCGCTGTCGAACACATTGCCGTTTCCGAAAACAGGAATGGACACCGCCTCTTTCACCCGGCGGATATGATCCCACAAGGGTGCCCGTCCGCGCCGGTCTGGTGAAACCCGGGGATGAAAAACCAGGGCGTCGGCACCCATATACTCAAAGCGCCGGGCCAGATCCACCGCCGGGCCGGGGTCGGGAGTCCAGCCGGTGCGAAATTTGGCAAATACCGGAATGGACACAGCCTTTCGAACCGCCGATACAATGCGCCCTGCAAGGTCGGGATCTTTCATCAGCGCCGCCCCGCAGTTTTTCTTGCAGATGGCGGCCACCGAACAGCCGAAATTGAGATCTACCCCGAAAAAACCTTCTTTTTCCACGCGGGCAGCGGCCCGGGCCAACGTGTCCGGTTCGGAGCCGAACAGCTGACAGACCAGGTAGGGCAGTTCCTCGTCACGCCATTTGAACGTCATGGACATATGCCGGTTTTCGTGAGGCACGGCCCTGGCGTTGCACATCTCCATGAACTGAAGTCCGCAGCCCCCGTGATCCGCGATGATACTCCTCAGCGCCACATTCCCTAGTACCGCCATGGGCGCGAGGGCCAGACGGTTTGAAACGGTCCGGCCGCCGATGACCAGTTCCCTGTTGACCCATTGGGTGATGTCCATGTACCTGTTTTTCCTGTCCAGCTGTTTGTCCCCATGTTTGATGTCGATTAAAACCATTCTCAAATGGTCAGTGATAACCGCTATATGTGAAAAAGGCCGGGAATGGCAACACAAATGATTCAGATTTTTTTAGAACTGAAAAACAGATGGGCGGGACAACGGCAGTCGGAGCTTCCGAATCCGCGGACGGGGGCGGACATACCGGGGTGTGACGCGAGTATGCCCGCCCAGACGTGCTCCAGGTGCTGGTTTTCATCGCTGATGAGAATATCTCTCACCTGGGTGTGGGGCCGGAGGTAATCCAGGTGCCAGTGGGGTTTCCGTGAAACGGTCAGATGGTGCGTAAGCCGTGCGCCAAGACCGCCGGGTCCGAAGGCGCTGCCCACGTAGTAATACCAGCCTTTTTTGAACTGAAATCCGCCAAGGCGTCCCACGGTGATGACAGCCCCCTTTTTCATGTGAAGAACCACGATGTAGGTGCCTTTGAAGAGCGCAGGAAAAGGCGTGGCCGATGGCTCGATGCGCCGGACGGTGTTATCCTTGAATATCACGGAAGGCCCCAGGGTTTCACCAGATCATGGGCCACATCGAGGTGGTCGAGGATCCTTGCGATCACGGTGTCGGCAAGATCCTCAATGGATGCGGGCTTTCCATAGAACGACGGCATGGCCGGAAGGATCGTGGCCCCGGCACGGGCTGCCTTCAGCATGTTTTCCATGTGGAGGGTGCTCAAGGGGGTTTCGCGGGGCACCAGGATCAGCGGGCGCTTTTCCTTGAGGCACACGTCGGCGGCCCGGTGGATCAGGTTTCCCGCCGTTCCTGAGGCCACGGCGGCTAAGGTTCCCATGGTGCAGGGGCAGATGATCATGCCGTCATGCCGGAACGATCCGCTGGCCGGAGGTGTGAAAAAGTCGTTTTCGTCGATAGGGATCAGTTCTGAACCGTCAGAAATGATAACGCCCCTGTCTGCGAGAAAGGTGTGAAAAGGCTCTCCGGAGTATCCGGTTTCATGGGCCAGCACCTGATGGCCGGCCCTGGAGATGATCAGGTAGATCCGGGTGTTTCGTTCAAGCAGGGCTTTGAGGAGGCGCAAGCCGTACAGCGCCCCGGAAGCCCCGCAGATGGCCACGACAAAGTTTTTCTGTTTGATATCACCGGAGCATGGCATCGATGGCAATCCCCGCAAGAAGCACCACGGAAAGGATGCTGTTGATATGAAAGAAGGCGATGTGCACATGGGTCAGGTCATCGGGTTTCACCAGCTTGTGCTCGATGACCAGAAGGACGGCGATGATGATCACGGCCACAAGGTAGGCCGCGCCCAGGTCAAAGGCCACGGACATCAGGACGAAACAGGCGAAGGTCACGGCGTGGAGGAGGCTCGAAACCGTGAGGGCCTTATGGATTCCCAGACGGGAAGGAATGGAGAACAACCCCTGGTTTTTGTCGAACTCCGCGTCCTGGCAGGCGTAAAGGATGTCGAATCCCGCGATGTTGGTCAGAAGGGCGATGGACAAAAGGAGGATGGAGCCTGACAGGGAACCGGCCACAGCCACCCAGGCTCCCAGGGGGGCGAGGGAGATGGCGAAGCCCAGATAAATGTGGCAGTACACGGTGAACCGTTTGGTGTAGGAATAAAAAAACAAGAGGGCCAGCACAGGGAACGACAGAATGAAACAGGTGCTGCCCAGCATGGCGGCGGCAAAGATGAACACCGCCGATGATGCGGCGACGAAGAGGATGGCCGCCCGTTTGTCCAGCGTGCCTGCGGGGATCTCCCGCATGAGGGTCCGGGGATTTTGGCTGTCCAGGTCAGCGTCCACCAGGCGGTTGAAGCCCATGGCTGCTGATCTGGCACCCACCATAGCCAGAAGAATGAAGAACACGGTGCCAAAGGTGAGGGGGTGTTCCCTGGCCGCCAGAATCACGGCGGAAAGGGCGAAAGGCAGGGCGAAAATCGTGTGGCTGAACTTGATCATCCGGCCGTAGGTTTCGATCTTGGAAAAAATGGATGCGAGATCCGCATAAGATTTCGAGGGTTTCATAGGCTTCAGGAAAAAACTCCGTGAACGGCCGCTCCGCAGTGATTGCAGCGGCCGTTTGAAAGGGTGTTGTTTAAAATCATGTAGCCCTGCCGCTGGATCAGCGGTGTGCCGCAGGACCGGCAAAAGGTGGTTTCGCCGGGATGTCCCGGAACATTGCCGGTGTAGACATGATGAAGGCCTTCGGACAGGCCGGTCTCACGGGCGGTGGCAAGGGTGGCGACAGGGGTGGGGCCTCGGTCCGTCAGGCGGTACGTGGGATGGAAACGGCTGATATGCCAGGGCGTTTCCGGCCCGAGATCGTCCCTGATGAACCGGGCCAGATTCCTTATTTCCTCTTCTCCATCGTTCAGGCCGGGAATGAGGAGGGTGGTGATTTCAAGGAAAACCCCCTTTTTTTTAAGGTATCGCAGGCTTTCCTTCACCGGTTCGAGATGTGCGCCGCACAGAGACCGGTAAAAATCATCGGAATAAGCTTTGAGGTCGATGTTGGCGGCGTCGAGAACGGGAGCGATGGCGTCCACGGCCAGTTCACTCATGTAGCCGTTGGACACGAAAACGGTTTTTAAACCTTTTTTACGGGCCAGCATGGCTGTATCGAGAGCGTATTCGAAAAACACCGTGGGTTCGGTGTACGTGAAAGCGATGGCACGGCACCCGGATTCCATGGCGCTTTCAACCACGTCTTCCGGGGCCATGTACCGGCCTTTCACGGTTTTGTCGCCGGTTTTCGGCATGTGGGCGATGTCGGCATTCTGGCAGAACCGGCAGGAAAAATTGCAGCCCGCTGTGGCCAGGGAATAGATCAGGGACCCAGGAAGGACGTGGAAAAGCGGTTTTTTTTCAATGGGGTCCACATGGGCGGCCATCAGTTTTCCGTAGACGAGGGAGAAAAGGGTGCCGCACCTGTTTTCACGGACACCGCAAAGACCGCGCTGTCCGTCTTTGATGGTGCAGGTGTGGCGGCAGAGATGGCAGACCAGGTGTCCGGCGGCGTCTTTTTTGTAAAAAAGCGCTTCTTTCATGGTTCTGCTCCGCAGCTGGGGCTCACCGGCTCCCGGTTCAGGGTGCTTAAATGGCCTCCGGCGATTTCCGGTGCCCCCTTTTTTTCGAACTTCAGGGGAAGGGGCCTTACTCTGTATGTCGGAACAAGGGTCACCACCATGCCCATGTATGCGCCGAAAGGGAATTTCCGGATCAGGGCGTTGTGCTCGAAAAGACTGAAAAAACCGCCGGTTTCCGGGGTCATGAGGTTGACGGCTTTCCAGGTGACAGGAACATTGCCCAGGATGGCCCGGACCATGTCTTTCAGTTCCCAGACGGTGAAATAATGGGCCTTGTCACAGACAGAGCGTTCCAGGACCGCCGAGGCTCCTTTCTGGAGTCCTCCGAAAGCGTATCGGTTGACGATGCCGATGAACAGCCGGTCCTTGGCCACCCTCGCCGCCTCTTCCAGGGATGTGAGGGGGTCTTCGGTGAATTCCAGGCTTGTCATCATGCACACATGGTTGAAGGCGTTGTCGTCAAAGGGCAGGTCTTCGGCGTGGGCCCGGTGGAGGTCCACCCGGTTTCCCAGTTTCTGTTTTGCGAAATCGAGCATGTACGGCGATGGGTCGGCCCCGCTGAGCTGAAGGCCTTTCTGGGCCGTGAGGTACGAAAGGAGTTCGCCGGTTCCGCAGCCGATGTCAAGGATGGAGTCGCAGGGTCTTGGTTTGAGAAGGTCCAAGAGAAGGCGGCCCTGGTTTTTCTTGACCCGGTGGAACTGCCGGCTGTTGTGCCAGGTTTCGCAGGCTAAGGAATCTTTATAAGTGAATACGTATCCCATAGCAGATATGTAATGGATCTGAATTCCATTATCAAGACGAAATGTTTTTTTCCAGGGTGAGGATGTTGCCTTTCTCGTTGTACATCCAGGTGTCGAAATAGTCGTCCATGATCAGAAAACCACGGCCGTGGTCTCTGAGCAGGCCTTCGGGTGTTTCACGGGTGGCTTTGGCCACCGCCGCCCGCCAGTTAAACCCCTGGCCCTGGTCTTCGATGGTCATGATGAGCTTGCCACTGTTTAATGCGAGCTGAAAAAGGATCAGTTTTTTCCAGTCGTGGCCGTGGGCGTGGCGCACGGAATTGGTGAGACCTTCCCTCATCACCACCCGGACCGCGAAGGAATACCGTTCGAGGTCGTTGTCCTTGAGAAAGGTTTTCACCTGGCTGTCCGCCTGGTCGATATAGTCCATGGTCGAGCTCATGACGATGTCGAGATGGTCCTTTTCTCTTTTAACATCGAATGTGAGATTCTCATCCATGATGCACCTTTGTCCTTGGTTCTCTCAGGGTTCGCTTTTGTATTTATCCCGCCTTTGAGGATACGGCCTGTGGCTGAAAGGCAGACGTCACACCTCAATGGCCAGGATGACGATATCGTCTTCCAGGGCCGATGTGTCCGGGTGAAGGTTCTGCGTGATATGGACCGGGGCTTCCACCAGTGGCACATCCCTGGCTTCGATGCATGCGGCCAGCATGCGGCCCGCACCTTCGGACCAGACGATTTTTTTGTCCGACGATTCGATGAGGCCGTCGGTGTACATGTAGAACCGGTCTCCGCTGTTCACCTGCATGGTCTGCTGTCCGAAAAGCACGTTTTTAAAGATGCCGATCACGTCGCCGTCCATGTCGAGAATCCGGGGTTCGCCTTCAACCGGCACGTAACAGACCGGCGGATGTCCGGCGCTGATAATTTTCATCTGTTTGGTCTTTCGGTTCAGCCGGGCGTAAGCCGCCGTGAGGTATTTCCCCGCCGGAAGGATCTCCACCAGAACGTCGTTGATCATTTTTATGCTTTCAAGAGGCTGGTAAATGGGCGAACAGTTCTGCTTGAGAAGCCCTTTCACCGAGGATGTGAGGTAACTGGTGCTGATGTCGTGGCCGGAAAAATCCGCCACGAAATACCCGAAAATCTCGTCGGAGATGGGCAGGACCTCATAAAAATCGCCCCCGGCTTCGTGAAGGGACAGGTAGTTCACCGCGAATTTCGCAGCGGGGTGTTTGTCCGGAGTCGTGAGCATGGCGGACTGGGCTTCGGAAATCTGTTTGAGTTTATCCGCCTGGCTTCGGATCAGAGAGTTGGTGGCGATGGACAGTTTGAGGTGGAGTCTGGCCCGGGCCGACACTTCCAGGGGATGGAAGGGTTTGGTGATGTAATCCACGGCCCCCAGTTCGAATCCTTCGAGCTTGGCGTCGATTTCGCTGACACCGGTCAGGAATATCACGGGGATGGATGCTGTGCTTCCATTGCCTTTCAGGATTTTGATCACATCGAATCCGCTTTCGCCGGGCATCTGGATGTCCAGGAGAATCAGGTCCGGCTTTTTTTCCTCGGCGATTTTACGGGCGTCGGGACCGTTGAACGCTTTGTGGATGCTGTATCCCTCTTTGATGAGGGTGGTTTCAAGCAGTTTGACGTTCAAAGGGTTGTCGTCCACAACCAGTATGGAAAGTGTATCATCTGTTCCCATCGGTCATCCTGTTTTCGTTCGTCTGCGTTAGTAATGTTTGGTCAGGGGCGGCAGGTCAGACGGCGTCCTTGATCAGGTTCAACATGGCGTTGAGCTCGGGAATCGCTTCGGCGATGCTGGATATATCGTTATGTCTGGCGGCCGACTCCAGTTTCCCAGAAAGACCGGCGATGTCCATGAATCCCAGATTGCCCGCAGATCCTTTCAGGGAGTGGGCGGCTTCGGAGGCGGCTTTTGCATCTTGCGCATCGTTCGCGGCAGCAAGTTTTTCCACATCCGCATAAGCCGTTTCAAGAAAGATTTCGACGATTTCGACGAATTCATCTTTCTCAAGCCCCAGGTTTTCACCCAAAGCTTTCAGATCCATAGCCACCTCCTGATTAAGTGAATGTCTTCGTAATATGGTGGATGACGCCTGATTCTCCCGTGTGACCGGGACTTGCATTTCCTGGAAGGAAATCGTGAAAAGTGTCTTAGTATAGATCAGAGGCCCTTGATTTGGCAATCTTTTTTATTGCTCCGGGGATTTAGGCCGTGCTGCTCAGGTGTGGGTATTTTTCTGTTGAATGAACAGGCGAAACGGTCGTTCCACGGCGTAGGTGAGCAGGAATCCCAGAGCGATGAGGACCGCTAAAAAAATCATCATGCGCTGGTCGTAAGTAAAATCCCGCTTTTCAAGGACAAAACTCGTCACGCACCGCACGGGAATCTGGATCATGTACACGCCGAAGCTGATTTCCCCCAGAATCGCCCAGAACGGCAGGGCCATGAACCCGGCGATTCTCCCCTTCAGCATGGAACAGCTGACAATGATCAGGAGAAAAAACGGTGCGTAGAAACTGGAGCCGAAAGGAAAACCTGATTTGACAAGGCCTGTGAGCGCCGCCTGGTGTTCGATGGCAAGGGTTACGGCCGCGACTGAGAGAATGAACAAGCCCAGAGCCCAAAAGCCGGAAAGGTGAAAACGCGAATCTGACATCACCGCGTAGGCGGCGGTGATCCCCATGAGAAAACTGCCGAGATGGACCAGGGGGAAATAATAGATCAGATCATGGGATACCGAGGGAAACCCCTGATAATACCCGCTGCCGATCAGGTGGTAAAGCACGGTCTGGGTTACGGCCCAGAGGAGGAGGGCCGCCGCGAACAGAGTCAGCGGACGTGGCTTGTGTTTTTTTACCGCTGAAAGGATGGGCGGAAACAGGGCGTAAAATACCACCACCACGCTCATGAACCAGGCCGGACCGTTGATGGAAAGAGGGTAGGGCGGAACAAGGGCGTGGGCGAAGACGAGGTGGAGAAGAAGTCCGGCCAGCGTGAATTCCTTGCCCGCAAAGGGATTGACGATCAGCGCAAGGACAATGCCGATGAGGTACACGGGAACGATGCGGACCATGCGGTTCGTCCAGTATTCTTTTTGTGAAAATTCCGTTTTCCTGGCGTAGGCCAGCATCAGACTGAATCCGGACAGCACGAAAAAGAAGGTGACCATCTGGGGACCCGCAGAGACGATGCGCGGAGCGTCGGCGAGAAATTCACTGCGGGTCCGGCAGTGGAACAGAACGACGAAAACCGAGGCGATAAATCTCAGCGGCGAAAGTAGGGCCATGTTACAGATTTTTTCGGTCAATCGATTCTCCGCATTCGTGTTCTTGGTATTCCTGCATTGCTCAGACGGCGCACACTATAAAAAAAGGCTGGGCCGATTGTCAACCCATGGTTGTTGACAGGGGGATTCTCTGTTTGTAAAGTGAGGCCGCCAATTAATGATGAGACACATGACGAAGGGCTTCACGATGAAAACAAACCATACCTGCCATTTCAAGCATGCCGGATCCATGAAGGAAGTCTCCAGAAACAGCGTCCATCTGGTGGTGACCTCGCCGCCGTACCCCATGATCGAGATGTGGGACGATCTGTTTGCGGAACAGAGACCTGAGGTGGGCCTGGCCCTCAAAGAAGGCAGACGTCTTGAGGCCTACGAGGCCATGCACCGGGAATTGGACACGGTGTGGAAGGAGATTTTTCGGGTGCTTGTGCCCGGCGGTTTCGCCTGTGTCAACATCGGGGACGCTACACGGACCATCGGTGGCCATTTCATGCTGTACCCCAACCATGCCCGGATTCTTTCAGCCATGATCAGGCTGGGTTTCACGCCCCTTCCGGAAATCGTGTGGCGCAAACAGAGCAACGCCCCCAACAAGTTCATGGGGTCGGGCATGCTGCCGGCCGGAGCCTATGTGACCCAGGAGCACGAATACATCCTGATTCTCCGCAAAGGGGACAAACGGGAATTCAAGGCGGAAGCGGACAAAGAACACCGCCATGCCAGCGCCTTTTTCTGGGAAGAGCGGAACACCTTTTTCTCCGATGTGTGGTTCGACCTTTTGGGAACAAGGCAGAACCTTGAAGACAAGGATGTGCGGAAACGCAGCGCCGCCTACCCCTTCGAACTGCCCTACCGGCTGATCACCATGTACTCCCTCAAGGGCGACACGGTCCTCGATCCCTTTTTTGGCACCGGCACCACCATGCTGGCGGCCATGGCCGCAGGGCGGAACAGCATCGGTTACGAACTGTCCGACGGATTCGCCGAAGCCATTGACGAACGCACAGAGGACATCCTCGCCTTTTCAAAAGAGCGCATCGCGGCCCGGCTTTCGAACCACATGGCCTTTGTGAAAGACCGGCTGGCCTCAGGTAAAGAGTTCAAACACACCAACAGCCATTACCTGTTTCCCGTGGTCACCGGCCAGGAACGGGGACTGTTGCTGAACGAACCGGAAAGTCTGGTAAAAACCGGCCCCAATACCTATGAAATGACGTACTCGGATTCGGCACCCCGGCAGGTGATCGAAGCATGGGAGCGCATGGCCGCTGACGCACCTCAGCCGCCGGAGCCGGCCATAGGGAAAAAAAGGACAAAGACAGGGGAAAAAAGAAATCCCGGCCGGTCGAAAAATACTGATAAATCACATCCGGAACAACTGGAGCTGTTTTAACCCGATGCCGGAAAAGAATTTCGTTCGGCTGAAACAGCCATAGCCTATCCGTGCCTTTGTGCATGTCATGTTCCTTAAATATCATATTGACATTAATCGCTGCCAGGTGTAAATACACAGCATCATTCTACGTTCGATATCATGAACACAGTTATCCTGATTAGTGAAGCTTGCTTGTTCTCACAGCTTAAGGTTTTCTTTATCCCATTGCGGGACGCCCCCCACACGTGCCGTTGAAATGGAATAAGATTCCGGTTTATCAGCTGGTTTGACAAGTCTGCAAGCATCCCTGCCTGTTAAAAACCAAAAAGGAAGAGGAAAAATGAAAAAGAATGCAACCCGTGCGTTTTTGTCTGTGATGTTGATAGGATTGGCCGTAACCCTCAGTGCCTGCGGTGCCGGAACCCTGATGAGCGTCGACCCTCTGACCGATGCGGACGATGATGAAATTGTCAATGTGGGGGATTCCATTTACGCCCTGTCCGGCGACATCTACACGAATCTTGAAGCCAAGGCCGGCGAAACCTGGCGTCATTACGCTATTTCCGGGGCTCAGATCGTGGGTGGCATCCTGGCCGATCCCATTCCCGACCAGTACGCCAATGCGAAAAACGACGACCCCAATATCCGGGTGGTCTACATGGACGGCGGCGGCAACGACATCCTGATTCCCGCCATAGCTTTGGACCCTTACAACTGCAAGAACTGCAATTATTTCTGGTGCGGCGATCTTTCACAGAGCTGCAAGGATCTTGTTGACGATGTGTATGTGGAAACCGTGGACCTCCTGAACCAGATGGACGACGACGGTGTTGAAAAGGTGGTTTTTCTGGGCTATTACCATCTGAAATGGGGTCTTTTCGGAAATCTTACCCTGCTTGACGACGCGGTGGACTATGGCGACAAAAAATTGAAGGAAGCCTGTGTCAATTCCACGGCCAACGCGGTGTTTGTCGATCCCAGGGCTTCGTTCAAAGGCAAGGAAAGCTCCTATATCATTGCAGACGGCATCCATCCCACGGCCCAGGGTTCCGCCGTTCTCGCCAATCTGATCTGGAACGCCTTATAAAAAAGCATAGGCCCGTTTCAGAACATACGTTCATGATACAAAGGATGCTCAAGGGCGGGTGAATGCCCGCCCTGTTTTTCAGGAGTTATTCGATATGAATAAAAGGAATATCGTTTTTATTTCCGGATTTTTATGTGTCGCCGCGCTGAGTGCGGCTGTTTTTTTTCTGAAAGGTCCAGGTGTGGATGGTCGGAGTGCAAAGGACCCGTCTCTGGCATCCGCGGCAGACATACATGATGTGAAATCAGAGGCTTCAAAGGATCAGGGCAGCCCTATGTGGCGCACACTGATTTTTCCGGGGGCGGAAGGCCTTGAGGATTTTGTGGCCGATGCATCGTCGCGGCTGATCAAGGATTTCGGCTCAGGCCCCATGGATCCGGCCAGCCAGATGCAGCTTGCAGGGCTGAGGGATTATCTGAAAAATCTGTATCCTGACAGTTACATGGACGTTTTCGCCGCCATTATCGCCCATGCCTGGCCTGAACAGTCTGAGGCGATTCTCCATAACCTTGAAAAGCTTCAGGCATACAATCTCTGGGTAGAAGCCAATAAACAGGCTCTGAGCCAGATGACCCACGACGACATGAAAAAGAACCTGTGGGGAAAGCGGAACGAACTGTTCGGCGATGATGCCAGAAAGATGTGGGCGGAAGAGACACGGATCGAGTCTGTGACCGATGTCCTTGACATCATGCGGGACGCATACGAAACGTCCCTGTCCGACAAACTGGAACTCTACACCCAGGCCCTCCGGCGGATTTCAAAAGAATCACCCGACGAATCCGGCCACACACTCATGAACGACAAACGTGCAAGCCTCACCAGCGCATTCCTGGGTCTTGATTCGGTTCAGGCCGAACTGTCGGACATGGACAGTGTGCACCGTGCCGCAAGTCTGAAGTCCATCCGTAAGACCATGGGGTATACGGACTCGGAAATCGCCGCATTTGCTGCCAAAGACGCCACAAACGAAAAGAAATGGCAGAACGGGTATGCTTATATGTCCGAGAGGGAGCACCTTTTGGCGACTCCCGATGACGGCACCCGGTCTGAAAAACTTATAACCCTTCAGGAACGTTATTTCAAAAACGCCGCTTCAACCATTCAGGCCGAGGAAGCTTCGGGCTTTTTCCGTTTCGAACGGCCCAGGGTCTATGGACGGAACTGAGAGGCGACATATTTTCAAGAAACTTGACATTGTTTATCTTTTTGATTATCCATGACCCATCACCATCTGCATGGCGATACTTTTCTGAAATCAGTCTCGATAACGCCTTTGATTTACTATACAAGACAGCGGCTCCCGGATGATTGAATCCGGGGCACCGTTCTTTTGCGGGAGTTTTCATGGACAGACGCGAATTTTTAAAACTCATGATTCAGACCGGTGCCCTGGCCGCCATGGGCGGACTGGCCCTGAACTGCGGGTCAGGAAGCGGCGGATCACAGGCTCAGCCGGATGGACCCAACGTGGACTACGCCACCCGTGGCAAGGACGGCTTTCTCACGCCTTATCTGGTCATCCCCAAACTGGACGAGTATCAGCCCTCAAGCCCCGAATGGAACACCTGGGCCGGAAGCAGCTATAACGATTTCCAGCACGCGCCCCATGGTTTCTGGTTCAATGTTCCTGAGATCAACGGATCGGTGGATGTGGTGGTCCCGGTGATCAACCTGGGGAACATGGTCACCCGTCATCTCATTATCGAACTTTACGAAGGGCCTCATGTGGGTAACATGCCTCTGTCAAGCTGCGAACTGAGGGACAGGCGCGGGCCCTTTACATTGTATCCCGGCCGGATCACCGGTTTTCCCATGCGCTTCACCCGGAAACGGAACGACGGCGCTTCGGTGGCCATCTGCTACGACCCGTTCCATGATCCCATTCACGGCATCGCGTCGGTGGGGGCGCTTTCAACGGACCGGAAAAACATGGGGAATTGCGATGGCCTCAAGCCTCCGGGATATCCGGGGTACTACGGTTTTTAACAAAGGAGCTTACCATGCCCAAATACGGCGTCCATTCCATCATCATGGAGCAGGCGGTCTCCAGGCTGAGTGACGAAAAATTAAAAAATCTGATGACCACCCACAGAGGCGCGGCGCTTCTGGGCTCCATCGGGCCTGATCTTCTGTTTTTTTCTCCGGAATACAAGGCCTTCAATTTTTTCATCCAGTTCGCCCAGAACATGCGTCATGTGAAAAAGATTTTTGTGGAAGTCAAAGAGTCCATCAAAAAGGTGATCGAACCCATCGAGGAGGCCATTGAGACTTACGCGGCTCCGGTGGATGAGGCCATTGACACCATCGGAAAGATTTTGCCCCTGAACTGCCTGGACGGCCTGGTGGACGACGTGAAAGATGCGGCGGGTACGTTCAAGAGCGCCATCCGGGACACACTGCTGGTGGGTATCGACGGGGGCGTGGATCTGATCGCCGATGCCGCCGATGTGCCCAGCGTTTCACACAAGATCTTTGACGATCTGTTCACCCCCCTTCACCAGCAGGGTAAACGTGAATGGGACTGGTACTGGTTCGACATGCTTCACTACCGGAATTCCGGGCTGTTTGCAAAAAATCTGGTCAAGCATGCCGTCACGGATATCCAAAAGGCCTACGCTCTCGGCTACCTTACCCACATCGCCGCAGACACCGTGGGGCACGCCTATGTCAACCGCATTGTATGCGGTCCTTACCGGCTACACCCCCAGCGGCACGTCATCGTGGAAAACTTCATCGATTCAGCCACGTATCACGACCATTACGGTGTCAGCGTGAACAAGGCGTTGAACGCGGACCTTCTGTCGGCCATGGAGGCGGATGGGGTGTGTCAGGTCCATGAAGAATCGGGGTTCGTTGAAAAATTCAACGAGGAAATCCGGGATCTGATCGATGCGGCGTTCAAGGCAACTTATCCGGAAAACGCCACAACGGCGGGCGATACCAAACCCCCGAGGCCTGAATGGCTCAGCAAGGGAGAGATAACGAAAACATTCGAGAATTTTTACGAGACCATGGCCATTTTGAGGGACGGATATGTGGAAAAGCCTGAAGGCCTTGACGAACGTTATCAGGATGTGGCCGACACGCTGAACGATATTCTAAGCCAGTTCAAATCACCGCCGTCGCCTCCGGACACCGGGAATACAGGATTCTGTCTGAACTGGGAGTGCGTTGAGCATTTTTTTGACACACTGGCGGAATGGATGGCCTATTTCGGAGAGCTGGCGGTCTGGACGTTTGAAACCATCGTCAACGCTCTGGATCTTCTGCTGGAGCTGCTCTGCGAGGCGGCCATCGCTGTGGTAAGGGCCGTTCTGTATCTGGTGGAATACCTTTGCTACGAGTTGTATCAGCACATGCATTTTGTCCTGGCCCTGAACGGGTATGTCTGCCCCGAGCCCGGTGATGCCAAGGATGATCCCAGGGGTGAAGTTCTCCTTCATACCGGAAAGACCGTTTCGACATTAAGGGGAACATGCAGTGTGGCCTCGGCTCCCATGGCATGCCCCACGAACTATCCCCGTCAGCATGACCATTTGGGGACAGCCATCAAGCCTCCGGACACGCCTGTTGAAACACCGGCCACCCTTTTTCCCAGAAGGGATGCCGATGATTATGCGATATGGTACATAAGGAACGCTCCTTGGACGCCTTCCATTCAGGAAATTGCGACTCTGTACGCCGAGGCGAAAACACCTCTTGACAGCAGGCAGCTGGCGGATCCGAATGGCAATTCGCCCAAAAATCTTGGAAACGCCGTGGATTTTGCGGTATGGATGATGGAAAACGCTCTGACCGTGAAGACAGCCGAAGCTCAGGTGGGCAACGGTCTTCACCCCTTGTCCCATGTGGTTCACTGCAACTGGGATCTCGATGCGGACAGGGGATATGCTTACAAGCAATGGTACACCAAAAACAATCCTTCATCCGATCCAACGGATCTGGATGAGGCATACCTTGATGAGTCTTTGAGCAGGGGGTAAGACCATATGCTGCATCAGTTGCGACAGAATCAGGGATTAAACGGAGGGACTAAGCCGCTGCGGTGATTTGGGTTTATGGATTTTGTAATTTTTTGTAATTCATATAATAACAGCATGTTATCATGTGCAAAATCAGATTGCGTCGGTGTTTGGCCAGGATGATGCAATAAAAAAATGACATTTTTGGGTCATTTTAAGATGGGTTCGAAATCTGGCCAGACAGTTTTTTTTATTTTATTTATTAACAGGTATCAAATTGACAGCAGCCCAAATTCATATCAACACAGTTTCCGGGTTGTCTTCTGAGTTGGTCTATGCCATTTCCCCCAAAAAATATGGCAACAGATTTCCCCCCCTATTAACTCAGGATGGCAACCCGGATTTTTTTTGTCTGATCATTTAACGAGGATTTGTATCTTGGGCTCAGGGAATGCCCGAAGGAGGAATCAGCTTTCCGCATTCGTGAGAATGGCATGATACGCCGGGATTGACGGAGAATTCATGATTATTCGGACGTCTGGCTCTGATATATCTTTCTGTAGCTGTTGGGGGTCTCGGTCATGAATTTGGGAAAAATCCGGTTGAATGTACGAACACTTTCAAAGCCTACGTCAAAAGCGATGTCTATGATGTTGCTGTCTTCCTCCCGAAGTCGTCTGGCAGCCTCGTTGACCCGGAGTTCGTTGATGTAATCTCCCAGCTTGTAGCCTGTGTATTTCTTGAACTGCTTGCCTAAGCTGTCAGGATGGACTCCCACGGATTCCGCAAGGCTTTCACGGGTAATTTCCGTCAGATAGTTGTCGTTGATGAATCGGATCACGTTCTTGATTTTTTCTTCGGCGATGGTGGACATCGCTGTTTCGGGCTTCTTTTTAAGAAGTTTTTCCAGTTTTTCACTCAAAAGCGTGTTCTCGACAATGAAGTTTTCAAGGGAAAAATTCAGTTTCTCCACTTCATCGGACATGCTGATGAAACGTGTGACAAGAACAAGGGCCGTGCCGGTGTAGAGAAAGATGGCTCCCACATGAAAAATCATCATGGTGGGGTGATAACCGAGCAGGTGGATATCTAGACCGGAAAATTTGTTCAGATAGACGAATCCGTCGTGGATGGCGCAGGAAACCACGGTAATGCCGAAAAAGCTGAAAATTTTGGCATAAGGGCTTTTTCGGATGATGGCCGTGACATTGCAGGAAAAATTGTAAAACCCTATGGCCGTTGTGATGGCAATGATCAGGACCCCCTGGGACCGGATATTGGCTTCCGTGGTGGAACTCAGGCCGACGAAAAGACACAGTCCGAGATACCCCCAGAGAATTTTTTCGACCATCGGCCGTTCCAGTCTGTATATCCGGTGAAGGAATATGGGATGGGCCACGTTCAGCGCCACCCATGAAAAGGCGAGGACCAGGAAATTCGTGTGGGGCGAGCCGAACACCGGCCAGTAGGAACATACGGACAGAACGACGGGCAGTCCGAAGCACAACTGGAGGCAGTAATAGAAGTATTCGCGGTATTCGTAACGCCGCAGATAGAAAAAGAGGAAAACCATCAAGAGAGCGGCTCCCATGGCGATGGTCACGTACCCCATGACAATCTGGGTGAATGCGCTTGAGACGCTGTATCTCTTGAAGCCTCGGGTATCCGTGATAAACATGTTGCCAAGGATCTCGCCGATGCCCAGATACGAGATCCTCACGGCGATGACGTTCTCACCCAGAGCGATCTGTCTTTGAGGGACAAGGTAGTTCCTGGGATGGTTCCACATGGTGAATTCATGGGGAGGGAAATCGCCCAAACCGCCAGATTTGATACCGTTGACATAGGTTTCATCGGCGTTGCCGATCCTGCCAAGGCACAATCCAAGATCTTCGCTGATCATATCCATCGGGATGGTTACTTTTTTTCTTATCCAGCACACCCCTTTGTATCGTCCTTTTTTTTCCGCATAGCTCATAAACGAACCGGGGAAAGACAGGGTGTCCCAGTCATCGTCAGCAAAGTCGGGCCGGGCGAATTCGGGGCGGTCTTCCAGTGATATTTTCCAGTGCCCGGAAACATCGATTTTTTTTTCGGGAAGACGGGTTTTGCTGTAGGGGGCGATGATCAGGACTGCAACGATGATGATGCAACACGCAAGAAAACCCCATTGAAAAATATGGGAGTATCGTTCACTGTATCTGGTCCGGAAACCGGCCAGATCGCTGAGTTTCAGAAATCGCATCGTATACCAACGGGTCATTCATCGTTTATGTACAGAAACACCGATCAACCGCATGCAGAGCAATAAATCCTTTATTTTTTAAAAAATTACAAGGTAATTTTCAGAAACGCGCTGTTCTTTTCTGTGTCATTGTAAAAAAAGGGTTGCATTTGTAGACGAGCGGTCGTATTTTTTTAAACATGACACGACCTAGACGAAACGATCATCTGCGCGAAATCCTTCTGAACAAGGGGATCGAGTGCATTACTGAACACGGGTATCACGGAACCGGCCTGAAGCAGATTCTGGACGCGGTGGGAGTTCCCAAGGGGTCGTTTTACCATTACTTCGCCAGCAAGGAAAAATTCGTGGCGGAAGTGATTGAATGGTACAATCTGAAATCCATGGTTCTTCTGGATAGTTACATTTCAACAAGCCCGGAAGATCCTTTGACGATTGTCCGGAATGTCCTGATATACATGATCCAGGTTCTTGAACATGATCCCAAGGGGTGTCTGGTTGGGAACATAGCCGCTGAAATCGGTGATGAAAGCCCCGATTGCCAGGCAGCCATGCAGGCTGCGATCAATGAGTGGAGCAGGCGGATTTCAGGACTTATGGAACAGGCACAAGCCCAGGATCTGGTTCGTAACGACATAGCCCCCCAGGTCATGGCAGACATGATGTGGAATGCTTGGCAGGGGGGGCTTCTCAGAATGAAAATCGATGGGACCGTGAAACCGCTTGAGCAGACCCTTGAGGTGATGCTTGGGGTTTTGTTCTCATCTCCCAATCTAACACAATAAAACGCCGGTGCATTCCGGCCAATGGAGATCCATGATGAACGACACGGCCCGATCCCTCTTAGACACACCTTTGACCCTTCCATGCGGAGCGACCATTAAAAACAGGTTTTTCAAGTCGGCCATGAGCGAAATCATGGGCGACGATGAGAATCGCCCCACAATATCTCTGAACAGGCTTTACGAACGCTGGGCCGAAGGTGGGACCGGACTTCTGGTCACGGGGAACGTGATGGTGGACCGGAAGGCTCTCGGAGAGCCGCGGAACGTGGTTCTCGACCGTGAAGAGGACATACCTGCCCTGGCAGCCTGGGCAGAGAACGGCAAGAAAAACAACACCCACATCTGGGTCCAGCTCAATCATCCGGGCCGCCAGAGTCCCAAATTTCTTTCACCTCAACCGGTGGCCCCATCGGCCATTCCCTACTCATCGGACCTGCGTCATGCCTTCAACACGCCAGTCGCTTTGAATGAAGAAGGCATTCAGGACATCATCGGGAAGTTCGCACGTTCAGCGTCTTTGTGCAAACAAGCAGGATTCACAGGGGTACAGATTCACGCGGCGCACGGCTATCTCGTCAGTCAGTTTTTATCGCCGCTTTATAATCAGCGTGACGATCGCTGGGGTGGCAGTCTTGAAAACAGAATGCGGTTTCTTCTTGAAATTATCCGCGCTGTCCGGGCTGAGGTCGGCCCGGAATATCCCGTGGGCGTCAAGCTGAACTCTTCGGATTTCAAGACAAAAGGATTCACCGAAGACGACGCTTTCGAGGTGGTCAAAGCCATAGCCGCTGAAAACGTGGATCTGATCGAAATCTCAGGCGGGACTTACGAGTCTCCCACGATGATGGATGGTCAAAGAAACGCCGAGAAATCACGTCCTTTTTTTATCGATTTCGCCCAGCGGGCCGTGGCTGGCGTTGCCACGCCCGTGGTTCTCACCGGTGGTTTCCGCACGTCACAAGCCATGACAGATGCCATGGCTTACGCGGGTATCGCCATGGTCGGCATAGGTCGCCCCCTGGTGGTGGACCCGGATATGCCCAAAAAGATTCTTTCCGGCGAATCCTACCAGAGCACAGTCAGGCCGCTCACAACAGGTTTTCCGTTTATCGACCGGGTCGCCATGCTTGAGATCACCTGGTACGAAAATCAGATGCGTTACTTGGGTGAAGGAAAAGAACCCAAGCCCCATGAAGGGGTTTATTCCACGGTTTTCAAGGTGTTCAAACACATGGGCGGTATGGCTTTCAAACGGCGAAGGGCCTGAGCCGTCCTGCTGAAACCGCAGGATGTGCCGTAAGGCCGTCCCGCACCCTCGCTGATAGTGAGCGTCGTCATATCTCATAATCGGGCCATGCACGCGATAACGCCGTCTGTTTCGCGGCATGGCCCTTCCAGCCCCGAATTTAAAACAAGCCTCCCCGGTCAGTGGACCGTTCTTCAAAAAATCTCCGGATACCTTATATAAACCACTGCAGCCAATGGCACTTTATGGGGTGCCGAAATGATATGTGATTCATGGGTGATCGTATCAGGGCACAAAGATGCCCAAATGAAACATCATGTATTGTAATGGGTAAAGAAATGTAATATAGAGCCCATGGATCATCTTCAAAAGATAAGTTACCTGTGTGGCGATAAAACATTTCATATGGATCCGACTGGAGTTTTCGTGAAAAAACGGTATGTTCTCTTGATCCTGTTCATTATTTCGGCATGCTCCTCCTGTATGTCCGCCCCGGCATCTCCGCCTGAATGGAAAATGGAAAAAGAGGGGGTCGTGTTGAACCTCAAGGCCGATGGGCATCTCAATGAAGCCGGAGGTAAACCATGCACCCTTTATTTTGTGGTATACCAACTGATAAACCCCAACGGGTTCAATCAGCTCAGCCAGGACATGGCCGGACTTTCACGGCTTCTTGAAAGCAAGATTTTTGATTCCAGCGTGGCATCGGTGCGAAGCATGGTGGTGTATCCCGGCAGCGATATGACTTACAAGATCGACAGGGCTGAAGGGGCCATGTATGTTGGAATCGTTGCAGGATACAACATCATGGCGAAGGAACGAATGACCCGGCTTTATGAAGTTCCTGTTTACGTCAAGAATCAGAATATATTCAGGACATCAAAAAAACTTGTTCCTGGAAAGCTTGAGATGAACGTGGTCTTAGGCCCCCAGCAGATCGTGGACGGTAAAGGGATAAAGTAGTATGGACAAACCGTTGTTGTGGCATCAGGGGCTTTTTCTTCAGCCCCAGCACCTCCAGTTGAAAGACAAGCACGATCTTTCCCAGTTCACACCTTATTATCATCATTTTAAACCCTATCTCAAAGGGGTGGTGCGGATAGATCTCAACGAAAAAGGACTCTTGAATTACATGATGTCTGTTCATGGCGGAGAATTCTGGTTCCCCGATATGACCTATGCTGTTCTGGGAGAGAATGCCATTCTGGAAGCCCGTGATTTCAGAGAGCTTTTTCCCGCGGACGGTGGGTCCATGATGGTGTATGTGGGCCTGAAGGCATGGATGGACGACCGGCCAAACGTCACGGAAATCAGCGAAACCTCAACGGACATCCGTTCAGTGACCACCCGTTTTGCCGTGGTGAGGGAAGAAAAAGACGTTCGCGATCTTCATCTGGGCGAAGCCAGGGCTCAGGTCAAGAGGATGGTCCACGTTTTGCGCCTGTTTTTCGGCAGTGAAGTGAGCCATGCTCCGAATTACCATATTCTTCCCGTGGCCAGGGTTGAACGCAAGGGTGAAAATCTTCATTTATCAAGCGAGTATGTGCCTCCCTGTGTCGATATCAACGCCTCTGGCACCTTGTCCGAACTGATCCGGTCCATGGTTGACACGGTGATCGGAAGCGCGATGGGGTTTGGAGCCTACAAACGGAGCCGGGGCATTCACCATGCGGAACTGGGGTCGAAGGACATGGTTCATCTGATGGTTCTTTCGACGATCAACCGGTATGTCCCTTATTTTCACGCCCTTATTTCCGAACAAAAGACCGTTCACCCCCATGAGGTCTATGATGCCATCCGAAGGTTCACAGGAGAACTGTCCACGTTTTCCACTGAGGTGAGCGTTCTTGGAAACCTGGAGCATGAAAGCCGGTCAGGCGCTAAAACAAGAATTCCAGAAGGCCAGGAAGAGGGCGCTGCACTGGTGGTGAGTCTGAAACCCTACAACCATGAAGACCTGTGGGCCTGTTTCTCATCAGCGGTCAAGCTCGTAGAGCATCTGATCAAGGAAATCACCACGGGGCCCGACCATGTTCTGGATATTGTTTTTTCAGATCCCTACTATTCCTGCGCCATGGATGAGGCTCATTTCAAGAACGGCTACACCTATTACCTGGTGATGAAAACAGATATGGATCATCAAGACGTGGTGAATGCCGTGGATACGAATATCAAAATCACAGCCCCCAGCCTCATGACCACGCTTGTCGAACGGTCACTTCCAGGAATTCCGGTGAAACATCTGCCGACGCCGCCCCAGGGGCTTCCACGGAGAACCAACGGAATTTACTTCAGGATCGACAACAGCCGCGAGGAGTTTAAAAATATACGTCAGGAAGGCCGCTTGTCTCTTTTCTGGTACGAACCCCCGGACGATCTTGAGATGGAACTGATGATGGTCAAGGATCAGTGATATGCGTCTTTCAGACTGTTTTGTGGATCTTTTCGCCTTAGTATCCCATGCCATGGACAATCCGGGAAATTATCCGCCCTCGGGTGAAGCGCTGTGTCAGAGCGTGGCACACCTTATCGGCCAGAGCGAGATGATTTGCGAGGAATACGGATTCGATATGAACGACTTCGAGGCGGCACGATTCGCCGTGTTCGCCTGGATTGACGAAACCGTCATGAAATCAGGGTTCGAAGGGAAAACCGTTTGGCGGAAACAGCTTCTTCAACGGACATATTACCATACGGCCGGCGGCGGGGTTGAGTTCTACAAGCGCCTGGAAGAGATGGACGAGGACAAGAAAGACGTCCGGGAGGTTTTTTTTCTGTGCCTTTCCCTCGGCTTTTCAGGACGGTACGGCTTGAATGAGGGTGATACCGCCGCACGGGAGAAGGTCAGAATCCAGCAGCTCAAGCGACTTACAGGAAGTTCCGGGTTCCCGGAATTAACTAAAGAGAAATTTTTCCCCTGTGCTTACGGACTTCCAGCATATGACAAGGTGGACAAACCCGTGAAAAAAACCCGTTCCCTTATGGCCACCGTTTTTTTCGGTGCGGGTCCTGTGGCGGTGTTCGTTTTCCTTTACGTGCTTTACCAGTTTATACTGGATAAAGAGATTGTGACGAAAGTGGTGCAATGACGATGCGGATCTTTAAAATCACAGCTCTTATCGTCCTCGGCGTCTTTCTTTTGGCTCTGCCTCCATCCGTGACTTATTATCTGGAAAAAGGCGCTGTCCCCGGACTCCTTATTTCCGCCACCTGCCTCAGCGTTTTTCTTTTTGGTTTTTTCTTCCGGGCCCTCTGGCTCAGGCGCAAGGAAAAAAAATTCATAGACGGGATACTTGTTCGTGAGAGCCGGGAAGAGACGGCGGAACAGCAGCTTTCCGGCGAGCTGGTCAGGCGGTGGAAAGAGGCCGTGGCCCAGCTGAAAACATCAAAGCTAAGGGTGCATGGAAACCCGCTTTACGTCCTTCCCTGGTATATGGTGATGGGGGAAAGCGGTTCCGGAAAAACAACGGCCATCCGGAATTCAAAGCTGTCTTCAACGTTTACATCCCAGAGCGCATCGGGTGTTTCAGGGACGAAAAACTGTGACTGGTGGTTTTTCGAAAAAGCCGTCATCATCGACACGGCCGGCCGTTACGCCATTCAGCCCGATGACGAAAAAGACAGGGCCGAGTGGCGGGTCTTTCTCAATCAGCTGGCACGATACAGGAAAAAAGAACCTCTGAACGGCCTGGTGGTCGCGGTATCCGCAGACCGCCTTCTTTCATCGAAAGAATCCGATCTTCTTGAGGAAGGGCGTACTATAAGGCTTCGCATCGAAGAAATCATGCGGATGCTCGGGGCTCTTTTCCCAGTGTATGTCCTGGTGACCAAATGCGACCTGGTCCGCGGGATGAAGGAATTTGCAGAGCAGCTTCCGCTGTCGGCTCAGGAACAGGCCATGGGATGCATGAATCCGGATGCGGCCGTTGATGTGGACGGATTTGTTGACGGGGTGTTTGAATCCCTCACGGCCCGGCTTAGACGCCTGCGGCTTTACATGGTTCCCCAGGGCGGCGGAAAAATGGCCCTGCATGTTCTCCTTTTTCCCGAAGAGTTCGGGCATGTTAAAAGAGGTCTTAAAGTCTTTGTCTCCGGCCTCACGGCACAAAATGTGTACAGGGATTCGCCGTTTCTAAGGGGCATATACTTCGCCAGCGCCCGCCAGTCGGGTATTCCCCTGTCTCACTTCGGTAAAAAACTGGGATTTCAGGAATCTCGAAAAAGCGGACCTCCTTCGGATCAGAGTTTTTTTCTCCGGGAGTTTTTTGACACGGTCCTGCCTTCAGACCGCCGAATTTTCGTTCCCACACAGCGAAGTATCGCTTTTCGCCTTCGCACCCGGGCCATGGGTTTTTCAGCATGGATCCTGGCGTTTGTCGTATTTTGCAGCATGCTCAGTTATTCTTTCGGGAAAACCCTGGGATCGGTGAGGCAGGGTCATCACAGTCTTGCCGAGGCAGGCGATGTGAACGCGCTTTCAGGAGTTTTCAACCATGACCTGAACCTTCTCAGGCGATACAGACTGGCTGTGTCCGATGTGGAACGGCGAAATCGCGAACGCTGGCTTCCCGAGCTGGGCCTTGACCATGCCTCTGACCTTGAAAAGGAGATCAAAGCCAGGTTTTGCCGGAAGTTTTCAAAGGATTTCCTGGGTGGTTACGACAAGGCTCTTGAACGTGAGGCGTCAGGATTCAGCGATTCCACGCCCAGCCGGCTTGTGGGACAGACCGTGGCCTATTACGCCCGGCGCATCAATCTCAGCGAAAACGTCATTTCAGGTATGCCCCCTGAGGAACTGGTCAAACTTCCCCAGCCGGATTTTGATTTCATTGTGTCCCGGAAAGAGAAGGGTCTTGGTAAAAACCAGCGTTCGGTCATGGAGGACCTTTACCGCCATTATCTGGTCTGGTGTGGAAAAGAGGCTGTGGAACAGGAAAAACTGGCCATGCGGGGACAGCTGATCCGTCTGGCCGGGAAGAAAGACCTTTCCCTTCGCTGGATGGTCGACTGGTGCAATGAAAACTCAGGCCGCAAAGATCTGACCCTCGCTGTTTTCTGGGGCGGCAGCCGGCGTCTCCCGGAGGAAGTGCGAATAAGTCCGGCGTTCACGGCAGCGGGTTGGGATATGATCATGGGTGTCCTGAATGAGCTTGAGGAATCGCTGGATGATCCGGCCACCATTAAACGGAAAAGAGATGATTTTATTGCCTGGTATAAAGAGGCATATCAAAAGGCATGGCTCAGGTTTGCCAGGAATTTCCCGTGGGGTGTGTATAAACTCACAGGTTCCGATGAACAGCTGGCTGTGGCAAAAAAAATCGCAGGGGGCGAGGGGCCGTATTTCGCCTTTTTCGACAGAATGTCCAAAGAACTTCCCGTATGTCTGGACGACGATGAAACCCCGCCGGAATGGATGTCCCAGATATTTGATTTTTCAGCTGTGAGAAAACACGTTGAAAAACCGGAAGACCCCACGGCCCAGGCCATGGTCGAGAAAGTGAAGAAAAAGGGCGTGAATTTTCTCGGCACGGCCGGAAAAGCCGTCGTTTCCAGGATTCCTTCCGCAGAGGCTCTGAAAACGTCGGGAGAAATATACGGCAGGTACAAACAGAGTCTTGAAAATCTGGCCATGTCCTGCGCATCACGGCCTTCAGCGTTCAAGCTTGCATCGGATGTTTTCAAGGAAGACCCGTCCATGGGGGAATCCTTTCTGGCGTCGTCCAGGCGACACGCCGATGAGCTGAAATCATCCATGCCCCATTCTGTGGGCAGCGGTGATGTGGCAGGCCGTCTGATCGACAGCCCCATGGATTTTTTATGGAATATCTCCGTCAGAAAAGCGGCCTGCCATATCCAGGATCTCTGGAGTGAAACCGTGCTTTCCGAAGTACAGGGCGTCAAGGACAAAAAAACCATGGCCGACATGCTGATGGGAAAAGACGGCGGTCTTGTCATTGCCTTTGTCAAAGGCCCTGTTGCGCCATTTGTCGGACGGGACGCCGGCAGGGGGTATTATGCCAGGCACATGGCCGGAAAAACCATGCCGTTCAATGGAGGTTTTTTTTCCTATCTCACCCGGGGGGCTTTTTCAACCCAGGCTGAACAGGGTCTTTACAAAGTGAAAATCGAAGGCGTTCCAACAGACACCAACCCGGACGCCGCGGTGATACCGCATGTGACGCGCCTTGAAATGGAATGTGCGGGAGGCGTTCAAAATCTCGAATATTACAATTATCCGGCGGCAAAGGTTTTCGAATGGTCGCCCTCAGAATGCGGGGATGTCAGTCTGAAAGTCACTATCGGGGATCTGACGCTCAGGCGAGACTACAACGGTTTCAGAGCTTTTGCGCGGTTTCTCGGGGATTTCAGGTCAGGGCAGCATACGTTCTACCGAGCCGATTTCCCTTCTGAATCCGCGGTGCTCAAGCGGATGGGTATCAAGTTTTTCAAAGTCAAATACAAAATATCCGGCGGGGGGCCGGTCATTTCGCTTCTGAATGTGGATACAGGCAGAGTGCCGGAGGTGATCGTCTCGTGTTCGGATTGATCAGGAAACGTGAGCCGTTTCATTTTGCCGTTTTTGGCAAGCATCCCGCTGCCGGGGATTATATCCGGCTGGGTGCGGATACGCCGATCCTGAACGGATTTTCAGCCTGGATGACCAACGGCTTTTCAAGGCTTTCAAAAGAAAGCCAGACCCAGAAAGGATTTTTCTGGAGATTCTGGGCGCGGGGGCCTTCGGGCAAGCTGATTGTGGGTCTCGTGAAAAGCAGCGAGGACAGCCACGGCCGCCCCCATCCACTTCTTGTTCTTGGGGAGGGAATGATCAAAGAAACCCTGACGTCACACTGGGACATTCTTCCATTCTTCTGCGATACCACATGGCACGATCTGGCCAGATCCTCAGGCCGGAAAATAACCACACTCAAAGACCTGAAACGGCGTCTTGACAAGTTCAAGGCGCCGGCCGGAGGTCTCCGGCCCCATCTGGAAAAACGGGAACGATACAAATCCGTTGAACTCCCAAGGCTGCGGAAAAGGTCCGCCGTGCCTTCGGATTTCATGAACAAGATGAATAACGTGGAGGGGCTGTGCCGTTTGCCCAGTTTTTCGGTTTTAATCGACGTGGGGACACCCGATGACGTTCTTATTCCCGCGGTCAAACTCCTGACCCTCGTCAAAAACAGGTCCAGGATTGAACCCGGTGCCGTTTTTATTGGCGGACGAGGTAAAACAGATCGGATCATCGTCATCAAACGTCCGCTTCACGCCGAGGATTTCAATCCGCTCTGGACCGCCACCGACGAGGAGACAGTATGAACATGGACCGTCATCTTGGAACGAAACCTGTATCGCCGGAAGCACCCTGCGGACAGGATGCCCGCTACAGTGACGAATTTGAAGGCCTTCAGCAGGAAGTCGACAAACTGGCGTCTCCGCTGGGGCGTGCGTCGTTCGCCTGGGAAACCGTGGCTGAAAAAGCGGCCGCGATTCTGGCTCATCACTCCAAAGACATGCTGGCCGCATGTTACCTGGCTGTGGCGCTGACCCATGTGAACGGGGCTGCGGGATTTGAAGCGGGCGCGTGGGTTTTAAGGGACCTGATTCTCACCCACTGGACCGGAATGTTTCCGCCTGTTAATCGGCGAAAGGGACGGTTGGCCGCTCTCGGCTGGTACACGGAGAAAACGGAAGCCGCGATTACGGACGGTGTGCTCTGGGGCTTTGATAATGTCTGCCGGGATGCGGCATTGGATCATCTTCGCACCATGGATGTTTTTCTTAAGGCTCAGGATGGGGATTTCAACCTTATGCCCCTGGTCCGGATCGTTGAAAACACCCAGACAGTGGACAGTCCTTCACCTGTGGCTGTGAAACAGGAACGCACGGCGGGGATGGGACCCCTATCGCATCAGGTGGAAAGCCAGACGACACAGAGACCCGAGATTCCGGGCCAGCCCTGCAGCGAAGATCCTGCGGCCGGTCTGTCGCAGTTGTTCCAGAAATTAAAAGCATCCGCGAAAATCATGGGCGACGAGTCCATGGAAAATCCTCAAAGCTACCGCTGGCTTCGATTCGCCATCTGGGAACCGCTGAAAGGTCTTCCGGCCGCCAAAGACAGGGTCACCCGGATTTCATCGCCCACCCCGCAGCTGGTATCGCGGCTTGAGACATTGTATCAAAGCGGAGACTGGCCGGAACTGCTTAGGGCATCGGAAGCGGCCCTGCACAGTTCAAAAAACCTGTTTTACCTTGATCTGAACCGGTTTTCCTTCGAGGCCCTTTCAAACATGGGGGCCCGATATGAGAACGCCTGCCGTTGTGTTTTTTCGGAAACCCGGAACTTCGTCAGTCGTTTTCAGTCCATTGAAACGCTTTATTTCGAAGATAAAACACCATTCGCATCCGAGCAGACCCGTGAATGGATTCACATGAAATGTGAATGCGTTACTGAGGAGGCCGGGCTGATTTCAGGGAGCGAGGAAATCCAGGCGGGTCGGTTTCATGATGAACTCGTGGCTGTCCGGGATTCGATCAAAAAAGGGATAAAAACCCCTGAGGCGGTATCGTTGTACCTTCATCGGATTCGCGCAAGTTCATCAGGCAGGGAAACTTTGTTATGGCGTCTTGAGCTGCTTGACCTTCTTGCTTCCGCAAGGCTTGATAAACTGGCGGAAGCACAGATCGCACATATCCTGGAAACCGTGGATCGTCATGTCCTGGGTGTCTGGGCACCCGAAATCGCCGTGCAGGGACTAAGGGCCGTCTACAAGGTTCTTAAAGCCCATCCGGAAACCCGGCGACGCATCAAACCTGACGATGTTCTTGTTCGTATAGCCGGGTTTGACCCTCTGGCCGCCATGGGACTGTGAGTCTTAAGGACACCACTTAAGGGAGAATAAAAAACCACAGCATGAAATGGAATTCATGAAAACAATGGATTCAATGATCCGATTATACGTGAATTCAATATTCCAATAAATACTGTTAAAACTGTGAATTATATTCTGCTGTGAATGTCAATCTTGTTTATAATATCCTGAAATTGCAAGTTAAAAATAATTTAAGAATGTTGTTTTGTTTCTTGAGATAATTGTTGATTTATCGGTAAATTCGAATTATAAGCAAATTAATTTATGTGTTCCTTAAGGGAACTGTCGTCTTATCACACCAAATATTTTGAATCATTGAACTATGGGGGTCGGAAATGGCAACAGACGCGTCAGTCGCGCCAAAGGAAAGGGTGAACATCGTCTATAAATCGGCCATGGGCAATCAGGAAAAAACAGTGGAGCTTCCCATGAAGCAACTGGTCCTCGGGAGCTTTGCGGCGGACGATGGTAAACGGATGGAGGAACGTGAATCCATATCCATTGATAAAGACAATTTCAACGATGTTCTCGCCGCTCACAAGGTAAAAGTTGACTTGAAGGTTAAGGATACACTTTCAGACGAGATGGACGGTGAAATGAATGTTTCGCTCACATTCCGCTCCATGAAGGATTTCGGACCGGAAGCCGTGGCCGAACAGATCCCTGAGCTTTCTAAACTTCTTGAACTCCGGGAATCCCTGATGGCCCTGAAGGGGCCCTTGAGTAACATTCCCGATTTCCGGAAAAAAATTCAGAATCTCATTGACGATGTATCCCAGCGGGAAAGGCTCCTTGCAGAACTGGGCCTCCAAACCAAGTAACAGAAGAAGGAGAAAAACATGTCTGAAGCACAGGAAAGTGTCCGCATTGCGGACGAACAGGAGGGCCTCTTCGCGCCTACGCCGCTTCTGGACGACATCATCGATGCCACCCAGATGAAGCCCGAAGATGACGCTTATCCCTTGACACGCACAGGATTGAAGGCCCTGATCGCCGAGCTGGCCGCCACGGAATCCGTGACCGAGCGTGTGAGCAAGTCCGTGGTGGACCATATGATCGCTGAACTTGACAGAAAAATCAGTCTTCAGCTCGACGCCGTTCTTCACCATCCCGATTTCCAGGCCGTGGAATCGTCCTGGCGCTCACTCAAGTTTCTGGTGGACCGGACGGATTTCAGGGAAAACAACAAGATTGAAATACTCAACGTCACAAAAGACGATCTTCTTGAAGATTTTGAGGATGCACCGGAAGTGACGAAATCCGCGTTGTACAGGACCATTTACACGAAAGAATACGGCCAGTTCGGCGGAGAACCCTATGGAACCATCATCGGCAATTATTCTTTCGGCCCCGGTCCAAGGGATATCAAACTTCTGGAGTATATCGCCAGCGTCGCGGCCATGGCCCATGCACCGTTCATCGCGTCGGCGTCGCCCGCCATGTTCGGCGTGGAATCCTATGAAGCCCTGGCCACCATCAAAGATCTCAAATCCATTTTCGAAGGACCCCAGTACGTCAAATGGCGTTCACTTAGGGAGTCGGACGACGCCCGTTACATCGGGCTCACGGTTCCCCGGTTTCTCCTCAGGCTGCCCTACGGAAAAGATACGGAGCCGGTGAAATCCTTCGATTACGCCGAGAATACAGCCCTGGGCAACGATCATTACCTCTGGGGCAATGTGGCCTTCGCATTCTCGGCCAATATTGCCGACAGTTTTTCAAAATACAGGTGGTGCACCAACATCATCGGACCCAAGGGAGGCGGTGCTGTGGAAGGCCTTCCGGTCCATACCTTCGAGGAGATGGGTGCCATCCAGAACAAGATCTCCACGGAAGTCCTTCTGGCCGAACGCAGGGAGTTCGAGCTGGCCGAAGAAGGGTTTATCGGTCTGGCCATGAGGAAAGGCAGTGACAACGCCGCTTTTTTCTCGGCCAATTCCATCCAGAAACCCAAAGTGTTCGACAACACCGCCGAAGGCAAGGCCGCGGAAACCAATTACAGGCTGGGAACCCAGATCCCCTATATGTTCATCATCAACCGTCTGGCCCATTACCTCAAGGTTATCCAGCGTGAAAATATCGGAACCTGGAAAGAGCGCGTGGATCTGCAGCGTGAGCTGAACCAGTGGGTGGGGCAGTATGTGGTGGACATGGAAAATCCCCTGCCTACGGTGAGAAGTCGCAAACCGTTGAAAAGCGCCACGGTCACCGTGGAAGATGTGGCCGGGGAACCGGGCTGGTATAAAGTGGGGCTGGAGGTCCGGCCTCATTTCAAATACTCGGGGGCGTCGTTTACGCTGTCCCTGGTAGGCAAACTTGAAAAAACCTGAGAATTTTAACCCCAACGCACAGATAAGGAGAATCACACGCTATGCCAATGACACTGCACATGGAAATCGAAGGCAAGAAACAGGGAAAAATCGAAGGTGACTGCGATATGGAAGGCCGCGAAGGAACGATCCTCGTTTACGGTCTCGATCATACCGTGCACATTCCAAGAGATCCCCAGAGCGGTCTGCCCAGCGGTAAACGCATCCACAGCCCTCTCACCATCGAAAAGGAAGTGGACAAGTCATCACCGATGATTTATCAGGCCCTTTGCTCCGGCGAACAGCTCAAGAACGTGACCATCAAGAAGTACCGCATCGATCCCATGGGCGCGGAAGAACACTACTTCACCATCACCCTTCAGGACGCCATTGTGGTGGAGGTGAAACCCTACATGCCCATCGCGTTTCTCAAGGAAAACGAACCGTTCCGCCACATGGAAAAGGTGTCGTTCACCTATGCGGAAATCAAGTGGACCCATGAAGTGGCCAAGAAAGAAGCGGGCGACGCCTGGAAACGTCCAGTCTGATTGATTGCACCATGACCAAACCACCGGGGCGGGTCCTCGCACATCCGCCCCGGTACATGGCCTGAATAATTCATGGGAAAAAGGACAAACCGGTTTATGAAAAACCTCCGGATGTTCGACAGGATACGCCACGGTTCTCTGTCTGCACCAGGATGCGAGGCAGCCGCCCGGATGGCGGTGGAATCGGTGGTCCGCCACTTGAGGCAGCTCTTGAACACACAACAGGGGTCAACCTTGATTGATCCGGATTACGGCATGCCGGAGTTTGCAGATCTGAGAGCCGAAGTGCCCGATTCTGTCTCGAAAATTGAAAACATGATCGAAAAAGTCGTTGTCAGGTACGAACCGCGGCTTCGACGTGTCTCAGTCCGATACATGTACCAGGATGACCAGTTGGTTCTTTATTTTCAGATTAAAGGCGTGCTCGATACCCGGCAGGGCGATGTCCCTGTTTATCTTGAAAGTATCGTGGACACATGCGGAAAACTGGACATCAAAGGATAGCCTGTACTTCAGGCCTGCCTGACCGCAGGGCTGTCATAGAGAATATGTGTTGGCGCACATATTCTCTTTTTAATTTCCACGAACCTTCCACACCGTAAAGGACGTGAGCCATGACCCTTGAACGCGACCCGGCCCTTGTGTCGGGGGACCCCTTTCTTCTATTCAGGAACGTGCGCCAGTTTGAGATCGCCATTGACGGAAAAACCCATGATGTTTACGAATTTCATCTTG
>DYJE01000028.1 GCA_020723285.1 Desulforapulum autotrophicum
TATTTTCAAGTAGTTACGCGATTTTCTGCCGTTTGACTGTTCAACTTCAGTTAAAGGCATCAGCGAAGCAGAAGGAGAGCACCATGGATAATGTAACCCTCATTCGCGAAGCCATTATTCAAGCCCTCCCTTCCGAAACGTCAAGCTTCGGTGAATCCCCGGATCAACGTCGATTATATACTCTGCGGGCGCATGTCAAAGCCTTGCAGCTCGAATCAAGTCTGGTTGTCGGGGCCAGGGGAGTGGGCAAGTCTTTTTGGACGGCCGCTCTTAGCACACCGGTTTTGCGAACGATGCTTGGCGCATCTGTTCGAGAATTGGATAGAACTCAGGTCCATGTAGGATTTGCCGTCAATGAAAATGTCGCGTCGTATCCTAATATGGAAATAATTGAAGACCTTTTAAGTGAATTTACTCCATACGAAATCTGGCGAGCTGTTGTGTTACGAGCTTTAGCATCGATCATTGAAGAAACGTTTCCTTCAGACAATTGGAGATCCACAGTGGCTTGGGTCAAAGAAAACCCGGAGCCTTTGGCCAAATTCATGCAGAAAGTCAACGAAACCCTTCAGGGGAGAGGAAAGAGGGGCCTTTTGTTATTTGATGCGCTTGATCGATCAAGCAATGATTGGCGGACTATGGATGAAATAGTCCGGGACCTGCTCAGAGTTGTTTTATGGTTGAAATCTTATCCCGCATTACATGCCAAAGTGTTTTTGCGGGAAGATCAGTTTGCGCGAACTGTGACAGACTTTCCCGATGCATCGAAATTGTTGGCTACAAAATCTGAACTCACTTGGCAGCCCCATGATTTGCATGGTTTGCTATGGCAGTTTCTATTCAATGCACCGGGCATTCACGGTCAAATATTTCGGGAATTTTATACGAAAATAATGGGTAAGAATCCTGAACAACGCGGGGATTCATGGTCTTTACATGAAGAAGCAAAACAGGATGGGCCGAAACAAAGAGCATTATTTGAATCATTAGCTGGAACCCGAATGGGGAAAGACAGCCGTCGTGGAGTCCCCTATGTATGGTCGGTAAGGCATTTAGCAGATGGTAAGGGGCAGACTTCCCCTCGTTCATTTATAGCGGCAATCCGTGTTGCTGCCGATGACTCAATGATAAAATATCCCGCCTATGACTTTGCCTTGCATTATGAAAGTATAAAGCGGGGAGTCCAAAAAGCTTCCGAGATCAGAATAGCTGAAATTGCAGAAGACTATCCTTGGGTAAAAAATTTGTGCGAAAGTTTAAATGGGCTTACGGTACCATGTGAGACATCCTTCATCGAAAATCGATGGGCTCATTTCTTTACAGAAGGTATTTCATCGCTGACGAAAGATAGACTGCCCCCTCAGCATGAAGAACGTGGCTCGAGTGGCGTCATGGAAGATATTGAACGTTTGGGGATTTTTGAAAAAATGAAAGACGGTAGAATCAATATGCCTGATCTCTATCGTGTCGGATTTGGTCTTGGAAGGCGCGGAGGAGTCAAACCGATGAAACGAGGATAGCAGGCAGGATGATCAAACAGAAAAAGTGATCATCGGGCGCTGTGTGGGGAAACGCTCAGTACTGAATTCAAACAGTCACCAGCATCTCCATTCGATGCTTCAGGAATAAAAACCACTGTAACCACATAGGATATTCTTGGCGCGATTCATGAATCGTGCTCCATTCCCGTATCATAACAATCCGACGATATAAAAAAATTGCCAGTATAGAATTCGTGATTCTCTCATGGATCAACTTGACAAACCCGGATGTTCTGTGAGATTGTGCCGACATTTGATCTTGACGTAAACGTTAAGATTTTGTTTAATATACACCATCTTGTAAAGATGGAACGCAATCATTCACCAAACCGGGGGACTATGGAACGGGAACGCATCGAGATCAGATGGCACGGACGCGGAGGCCAGGGAGCGATCACGGCGGCGAAAATCGTGGCCAACGCGGCTTTCGAGTCAGGATACAAAGGGGTGGTCATGGCGCCCACCTTCGGAACGGAACGGCGGGGAGCACCGGTGTTCACTTCGCTGAAAATTTCAAAAAACAAAATTTACGATCTTTCGCCCATCGAAACGCCGGACATGGTGGTGGTGCTGGACCATACCCTCCTGGAAGAGGTGAACGTGACCACGGGTCTTAAAAAAGGCGGGCTTCTCATCATCAACACGCCCAAACCCCTTGAAGCCTATGATTTTGAAGGTATTCAAGTTGCTGTGGCCGATGTTACGGCCCACGCCCTTGAATCGAACCTGCCGCCGGGCGTGGTGAATTCCGGCATTATCGGGGCGTTTTCAAAAGCCAGCGGGCTGGTGGATATCGAACGGCTGGCCAAAGCGGTTGAAGATGAATTCCACGACAAGAAACCACGGCGCAACGCCGATGCGGCCAGACGGGTGTACGAACGGACCGTGATGGGGGGAAAAAAATGAAAAGCGACGATTTTGCGTGCATGATCTCACGGAGCGAACCGGGACCCGGCGACGGGGGACGGACCGGGTCGTGGCGCGTCCAGAGACCGGTGATCGATACGGCGAAATGCATTCCGGCCAAGACGGGAAAACCCTCCTGTTTCACCTGCTGGCTGTTCTGCCCGGACGCGGTGGTGACCAAAACCATACCTCCGACCATCGATTATGTTTACTGCAAAGGCTGCGGGATCTGCGCGGAAGAATGTCCGGCGGGGGCCATCAGCATGGAAGATGAATCACGCTTTATTACAGAGGAGAATGACAAGGGATGCATCTGATTGAATCGGGAAACGTGGCGGCGGCAACAGGGGTCAAGCTGTCCCGCGCACAGGTCATTGCAGCATACCCCATCACTCCGCAGACTCCTCTGACGGAAAAACTGTCCGAATTCGTGGCTGAAGGAAGCCTCACGGCGGAATACATTCCCGTGGAAAGCGAACACAGCGCCATGGCGGTGTGCATCGCGGCGTCCTCTGCCGGAGCCAGAGCTTTTACAGCCACCAGCGCCAACGGCCTTCTTTATATGAACGAACAGCTTCACTGGGCCGCCGGGGCACGTCTTCCCATTGTGATGTGTGTGGCGAACCGTGGGATCGGCGCGCCCTGGACCGTATGGAACGACCACCAGGATTCCATCAGCCAGAGGGACGGAGGCTGGATTCAGCTCTACGCCAACGATCACCAGCAGATCATCGACACGGTGATCAAGGCCTTCCGCCTTTCGGAAATCGTAAGCATTCCGGTGATGGTCTGCTACGACGGCTATCTTCTTTCCCACACCTACATGCCCTTCGAGGCGCCGGACCAGGACCGTGTGGATGCCTTCCTTCCACTGTTCAGTCCGAAAAACAAGCTGGACCCGGATCAGCCGTCGAATTTCAACACAGTGACGCTGCCGGACGTGAGACCCGATGTTCGTGGCAATCTGGCTCCGGGTTACATGGAGATCCGCCACACCCTGCATCAGGACATGCGAAACAGCATGGAGGTCCTCAAGGACATTGACCAGGCGTTTCTGGACGCCTTCGGAAGAGGGGGCACGCCCTTTGTCGAACCTTACCGCTGCGACGACGTGGAACATGTGGTGGTGTGCATGGGATCTCTTTCGTACCACATGAGGGACGTGATCGATCAGCTGAGATCGGAGGGTGTGAATGTGGGCGTCATGGGTGTTCAGCTTTATCGTCCGTTTCCGGATCAGGCCATGGTGTCCGCTCTTTCGGGAAAACGGAGCGTCATGGTTTTTGAAAAGGCTCTGAGTTATGGCAATCAGGGGGCCCTTTACGCCGACATCAAGTCCGCCCTTTACAACGTCGACCGGCGGCCGTTGATCAGCAATCACATTCTGGGCCTGGGCGGGCGGGAAATCAAAACCCAGCACCTCTACGACGCAGTGAAACAGGCCTGCGGCAACCCGGAAACCCTGGGCGACACACCCCACTGGATCGGCCTCAAATGTCAGGCTTCATAAGGAAAGGATGACCATGGAACAGAAAACACGCACACTGACATTGACCGAAGAGGAATTTGTATATCCCGGAAACAGGGCCTGCGCCGGATGCGGTCTGGGCATTGTTTACCGGACGGCGCTCAAAGCCCTGGGGAAAAACACCATTCTTGTGGTGCCGCCCAGTTGTCTCACCGTGTTACAGGGGCTTTACCCCATTGCCGCGACCAAGCTTCCCTGTGTGAACGTGACCTTCGCGTCCACCGGCGCTGCGGCTTCCGGAGTCCGGGCGGCCATGCGGGCGCTGAAAAAGGAAAACATGAACGTGGTGGCTTTTGCCGGAGACGGCGGAACCGGTGATATCGGCATCCAGGCCCTGTCCGGGGCCTGCGAACGCGGCGAGGACATCCTTTACATCTGCTACGACAACGAAGCCTACATGAACACCGGTGTCCAGCGGTCGGGAACCACCCCCCAGGGCGTGGTGACCACCACCACCCCCATCAAGGGGAAAACCCAGCTGAAAAAGGACGTGCCATCCATCGTGGCGGCCCATCGCATTCCCTATCTTGCCACAGCGTCCGCTGCATACCCCCTGGATCTTTTCGACAAGGTGAAAAAAGCCATATCCATCAAAGGCCCCAAGTACATCCATGTCCACACCCCCTGTCCGCCGGGCTGGGGATTCGACACACGGTACACGGTGAAAGTGGGAAAACTGGCCGTGGAAACAGGGCTGTTCGACCTGTATGAAAAAGACGCGGAAGGGTTCAGGCTTACAGACGCTTCGCTGAGGCTCTCGGGCAAGCCGCGAAAACCCGTTACGGACTATTTCAATACCCAGGGCCGGTTCAAGTCACTCCCGGAAACCATGGTCGCGGACATCCAGAAAGATGTGGATCTGAAGTGGGCGGGGTATTGTTAATTCCAGGATGCAATCCAGATAGCACCGATAAGTTCGGTTGGCCATGTGGGCAGTTGAAATTGGCGAATTTTATCACCAAGGGATTGCTGACCCCATAGCCATACCGGACAAAATCGTCGAAGAAGTTCATCATTCACGGTATGAATAATCCGGTTTGTCCGAATCCACGGCATTCTGTATGCTGATATCCCATCCCGCCTCATCTATGATCCGGCAATCCGTGACATGGACATAGTAAAAGGTCTGGCTGTGAAGCACTCCATCGGCTCCTGCCGATCCGTACCCCGTGACACATTCCACACGTCCGCTTAATGCAACTTTTGATCCCGGTTTCAGATGATCCAGCGCAGATCCTTTGAGATGGGCGGATTGTCCGTCGACGGTGTCAATATAGAATCTGGCCTGTTCACTTGAAGGCCAGATGGTGCCCGTCAATTTTAAAAATTCCCCTTGTTTCCATTCGGGCCGGGCCGGTTCCTGTGTTCTGGTGATGCCGGTTGTTCGGTTGGGTGTTGTGCATGCTGCAAGAAAAAGAATCAGTATGGCAACCATGAATTTCATAACGTATCCTCCGGAATGATAGCATTGACGAAAAAAATGGCGGGGGTTGACGTGCCATTGTCGGGTCTGTCCGCTGTTGTTGTATGCATTTCATACGATTGACAAAAAAGATATATGAAACAGGGAACAATGTCAAGAATCCATGAGGTGTCCATGGGGTGTTCATCCGCGGCAGACATATGAACCAGGATGATGGTTTCCGGTTTTTTCGGGGAAATTATTTCTTTACATTTTTGTCTCATTATAATAGTTGTAAGGATTTCAAGTCAACGATCTTGAAAAAAGTTATTGAAAGGGCCGGGTTATGGCGGGTTTGAGTCATTATCCTCATAATCGGCATATGATATTGTTTATTTTTTTTCTGGTCAGCCGGACCATGCTTTCCTGTAAAAACGTGACTCGGCACAAAAGTCGAAGGACGTTTCGGGAAGATGCAACTGGGGAGTTGCAGCGTCGTGAGCGGCTGATTTCATTTTATGATCATAAAGGAGAGAATTATGGGAAAAATGATGAAGACAGTTGATGGAAACACGGCTGCCGCTCATGTGGCGTATGCCCTGAGCGATGTGGCCGCGCTTTATCCGATCACACCGTCCACACCCATGGGCGAAATTTCCGACCAGTGGGCCGCAGAAGGGCGAACGAACATCTTCGGACAGAAGGTCAGCGTCAAACAGCTTCAGTCTGAAGCGGGTGCTGCCGGCGCTGTTCACGGTTCTCTGGCCGCAGGGGCTTTGACCACCACTTTTACGGCATCCCAGGGCCTTCTCCTGATGATTCCGAACATGTACAAAATCGCCGGAGAACTGCTTCCGGGCGTGTTCCATGTTTCGGCCAGAGCCATTGCCGCTCACGCTCTTTCCATTTTCGGCGATCACCAGGATGTCATGGCTGTCCGCCAGACCGGTTTCGCCATGCTCTGTTCAGGCAGCGTTCAGGAAGTTCATGACATGGCCCTTGTCGCCCATCTGGCGGCCATTGAAAGCCGGGTGCCGTTCCTCCATTTCTTCGACGGGTTCAGAACCTCAAGCGAAATTCAGAAAATTGAAGTGCTCAGTTACGACACCATCAAATCCCTGGTGAACATGGAAGCTCTTGAAGAGTTCCGCATGAACGCCATGAACCCCGAGCATCCCGAAATCCGTGGAACAGCCCAGAACCCCGACATTTATTTCCAGGGACGTGAAGCGGCCAACCTGTACTATGAAGACGTGGCCATCATCGTTTCAGAAACCATGAAAAAAATCGCCCAGGTCACGGGGAGAAAATACAAACTTTTCGAATATGTGGGTCACCCCGAAGCCGAGCGTGTCATCGTGGCCATGGGTTCCGGTTGTGAAGCCATCGAGGAAACCGTGGCACGCCTGAACAGCCAGGGCGAACGCACGGGTCTCGTGAAAGTCCGTCTTTACAGGCCTTTCAATTCCGCAGCGTTCAGGGCGTCTTTCCCCTCCACGGTTCAGCGCATTACCGTGCTTGACAGAACCAAAGAACCCGGTGCTGTAGGCGATCCCCTGTATCAGGATGTGGTCACCGCCTTCATGGAATACGGCGAACGTCCCCAGATCACCTGCGGCCGTTACGGTCTGGGTTCCAAGGAATTCACACCCGCCATGGTAAAAGCGGTGTTCGACAACATGAGAGCCCTGGCTCCCAAGAATCATTTTACCGTGGGCATCAAGGACGATGTCACCCACACTTCCCTTGAAGTGGACGACTCCTTCAACGTGGCTCCCAAGGGCACCGTTCGCTGCAAATTCTGGGGTCTCGGCTCCGACGGAACCGTGGGTGCGAACAAAAGTGCCATCAAAATCATCGGCGACAACACCGACATGTACGCCCAGGGCTATTTTGCCTACGATTCGAAGAAATCGGGCGGGATCACCGTATCCCATCTGCGCTTCGGCCATCAGCCCATCAAGTCCACCTATCTGGTGAACGATCCGGATTTCGTGGCCTGCCACAAAGCGAACTACATTCATCTTTACGATGTGACGGCGGGTATCGCCGAAGGCGGAACCTTCCTTTTGAACTGCGCCTGGACCCCGGCGGAACTTGAAAAAGAGATTCCGGCAAACCTCAAACGAACCCTTGCTGAAAAGAAGATCAACTTCTACATCATCGACGCCGTGAAAGTGGCCACAAACGTGGGTCTGGGCGGCCGCATCAACATGATCATGCAGACCGCCTTCTTCAAACTGGCCGACGTCATGCCCTTTGAAGAAGCCATTGCCCTGCTCAAGAAAGACATCAAGAAGACCTACGACAGCAAAGGCGACAAAGTGGTTCAGATGAACATGGACGCCGTGGATCAGGCCCTTGAGGGTCTCATCAAAATCGACGTTCCCGCGAGCTGGGCTGACGCAGCCGACATGCCTGTGGCGAAACAGTTCGTTCCTGATTTCATCGAACATGTCCAAAGACCCATTCTGGCCCAGAAAGGCGACCAGCTGCCTGTGTCCATTTTTCCGGCCGACGGTGTGTTCCCCGTTGAAACATCCCGGTATGAAAAACGCGGTGTGGCCATCGACGTTCCCGAGTGGATCGCCGAAAACTGCATCCAGTGCAACCAGTGTTCCTTTGTCTGCCCCCATGCGGCCATCCTTCCCGTTCTTCTTGACGAGCAGGAAATGAAAGACGCTCCCGAAACCTTTACCATGCTTCCCGCCACCGGCAAGGAGCTGAAAGGGACCTACAAGTTCAGAATCCAGGTGAACACCATGGACTGCTACGGCTGCGGCAACTGCGCCGACATCTGCCCATCCAAAGTGAGAGCTCTGGTGATGAGGCCCATCGAAACACAGACTGACATCCAGATCCCCAATTATGAGTTCTCCCAGACCATCGATTTCAAAGACAGAGCCATGGGAAGAGACAGCGTCAAGGGCAGTCAGTTCCAGAAACCTCTTCTGGAGTTCTCCGGTGCCTGTGCCGGTTGCGGTGAAACGCCTTACGTCAAAGTTCTCACCCAGCTTTTCGGCGAGAGAATGACCATCGCCAACGCCACGGGGTGCAGCTCCATCTGGGCCGGTTCAGCACCCTCGTTCCCGTACTGCACCAACAAGGAAGGCTTCGGCCCCACCTGGGGTAACAGCCTGTTCGAAGATGCGGCTGAATTCGGTTACGGCATGGCCATCGCCTTCAACCAGAGGCGTGCGCGTCTTGCGGACCTGATGAGAGAAGCCCTGGAAGAGACCACGGAATATCCGAAAGGTGTCCGTTCCTCCATGACCGGTTGGCTGGATAACATGATGGATCCCGTCAAGTCCAAGGAATTCGGTGATCAGCTGAAAATGCTTCTGCCCGAAACAGGTCATCCGCTTCTTGATGAAATCGAGAGCATGGGCGATCTTTTCACCAAAAAATCCCACTGGATTTTCGGCGGTGACGGCTGGGCCTACGACATCGGTTTCGGCGGTCTTGACCATGTCATCGCTTCCGGCGAAGATGTGAACATCCTGGTCATGGATACGGAAGTGTACTCCAACACCGGCGGTCAGTCCTCCAAGGCGACCCCCACCGGTGCCATCGCCAAGTTCGCGGCGTCAGGCAAGAAAATCGGCAAGAAAGATCTGGGCCTCATCGCCATGAGCTACGGTTATGTGTATGTGGCCTCTGTTGCCATGGGGGCCAACAAACAGCAGATGATGCGGGCATTCCAGGAAGCCGAGAGTTACCCCGGTCCGTCTATCGTTCTGTGCTACGCGCCCTGCATCAACCAGGGTATCCGCAAAGGCATGGGCAAAACCCAGGAAGAAATGAGGCTGGCTGTGAACGCCGGTTACTGGCCTCTGTACCGGTACAACCCGCTGCTCGTCCAGGAAGGAAAGAATCCCTTCGTGTTCGAGAGCAAGGCTCCGGATGGAACCATTCAGGAATTCCTCTCCGGTGAAACCCGCTACGCGGCCCTTGAGAAGATGATGCCGGAAGAATCGAAAAAACTCAGAGCCCAGATCGAGCAGGAACTGATAGACCGGTTCGATCGTTACTCACGGCTCGCACAGTAACCCAAAGGATGCACGGAAGAACGGACGGGCTGGTTCTTTCGTGCATCAGTGATTTAAAAAAAGGCCATCTTTATTAGCGGGATGGCCTTTTTTTCATGTGTTCAACCGTCCGATGACAGGAAAGAGGGACACCCATGCAAAACGAAACGTTTGATGTCAAAATGCTCAGAACATCCTGTGAGCGCTGCGCAGCCTGCTGCACCGGCGGCGGACCGATTCTCCGGCTGGCCGACGCCCATCTGGTGAGGACCGGGGCCATTGAGTCCAAAGACCTTTACACCGTGAGAAAAGGGGAACTGATGTTTGACCGGGACACCCTTAAAATGGTTCCTGTGAGAACGGATCTCATCAAGATCAAGGTGAACCGGGAAGACCTCACCTGTGTTTTCCTGAAAGAAGGAAAAACCTGTGATATTTACGATACACGGCCTTCCGAGTGCCGGGCGTTCAAATGCTGGGATCCCAAGGAAATTGAGATGAAGTACGACGAAGATCCCCTGGAACGGGCCGATCTTCTGGGCGATGTCAAGGGTTTGTGGGATGTGATCGCCGACCATCAGGAACGATGCTCCTATGACCGTATGCAGGAACTGACGGATAAACTCAAAGACGACAGGACCGGCGAGGTGCTTGCCGCCATCAACGAGATCATCGCATTTGACCTGAGCCTGCGGGACACGCTGGTTGAAAAAGCGGGGGTTAAACCGGATATGCTGCCGTTTCTTCTGGGAAGGCCGTTCACGGAAACCATGGTCATGTTCAACCTGAAGATCGTCGAGAAAAACGGGACCTTTGTGCTTGATCATGTGTGATTCCGCTCACTGAAAAGGGAGGGACCATGGATTCCACGTCATTGTTTCTGGGACTTTTTTTCGGTTCCGTGGGGATGGGTTATTTCGTTTACGGGAAAAAACAGGGACGATGGATGGCCCTGATAGCAGGGATCACCCTGTGTGTGATCCCCTATGCCTTGTCCAGTCCGATCCTGTTGACGGTGGCCGGCCTTGTCGTTGCAGCGTTGCCCTTTGTGTTCAGGTGGTAAAGATTATTATTTGATCCGCGGGAATCGGATCTTTTCTTTGACCACAACCGTCATGGCGAAGATTAGAAACAAGACGGTGGCCGCGCCAAGGTTCAGGATCAACCGTCCCCCAAGAACATGGCGGTGAAGCAGCACATACCCCCCGTACAGGATGAGCACCGCAACGGCATAAAAACCCATCCGTTTCAGGGGGTAGGGGATGGGGTAGATTTTCTGACCCATATAATAGGAAAGGGCCACCATGCTTCCGTAGCAGACCAGCTTGGTCCAGGCAGCGGCGGCATAGCCGAAACGGGGGATCAGAACAATACTCAACCCGATGGTGATCAATGAACCGGCGACAGACACATAGGCCCCCAAACCGGTTTTATCCTTGAGTTTGTACCAGATGGACAGGTTGTAGAATATCCCCAGGAAAAGATTGGCGAGAAGTAGGAAGGGCACGATGAAAAGCCCTTCATGATACCGCGACCCGCCCCGGCCTACGAAGTATTTGAACACGTCGATGTAAAGACAGACGAACAGGAAAATCCCAAGCCCCATGATCACGAAGTACTTCATCACCTCCGCGTAGGTCTGTCTGGCGTCACTCTTGTCAGCCTGAAGAAAGAAAAAAGGTTCGGCGGCGTATTTGAAGGCCTGGATCACCAGCACCATAAACACCGCCAGTTTGGCGTTGGCCCCGTATATCCCCATGAGAATGTCGTTCTGCTCCGGGCTGTAGGGAAGAAGCCGTTTTAAAATTGTCCGGTCCAGGTTGTCGTTGATCATCCCCGCGAATCCGATGATCACCAGCGGCGCAGAATACACCAGCATCCTTTTGATCAGCCCCGTGTCGATTTTGAAACTGAATTCCATAAACTCTCGGAACAGAAGGAAAAGGGTGGCGGCACTGGCGATGATGTTGGCGATGAAGATGTAACCGATGCCCGTTTCCGGGTTGTACACACTGCGGATTGCAGGATGGACCGCCGAAAGGTCCGGCCTTGACAGGACATAAGGGCAGAGCACCAGGAAAAAAAGGTTGAAAACGATGTTGACCAGGATGGACACGATCTTGATGGACGCGAATTTGATGGGTCTGCCCCGGAAACGTAACGTCGCGAAAGGCGTCACCGCAAGGGTATCCAGGGCGAGAATGGATAGGATCCACACAATATATTCCGGGTTGTTCGGATAGCCCATGGCTGAGCACAGCGGACCGCGCCCTGCGAACATGAGAATGGAAAAGAAAAGCGTGCTGACGAAGAGCGAGGCCGTGACCGTGCTGAACACCGTCCGTGAATCTTTTTCCGCGCTGACAAACCGGAAATACGCCGTTTCCATGCCGTAGGTGTAAAGGATGTTGAGGAAGGTGAAATAGGCGTAAATGTTGGTGTACACCCCGTATTCCCCTTCGCTGAAGACGCGCACATAGAGGGGCACGAGAAAAAAATTCAGAATCCGCCCCACGATGCTGCTGAGCCCGTAGTACACGGTCTGACTTGCGAGTTTTTTGATGATCTTGTTCATGCGATTCCCGGTTATTTTGTTTTCCTGACTGATGTCTCAAGGCTCATACCATGACCGTGAACCGACGGCAACGGGCAAGGGGCGGGAATAAAAATTAATCTGATTATCGATGGGGTGGATGGCAGGATGAACCGCTTCAATTCATGGCTTCCGTGTCTCTTTACATCCTGTTTGTCCAGCTTTTCAAAAGCTGGCCGCCGGAGGCAAACATGATGGGAACGGTGTTATTAATAACCGTCCGATTGTTATAAGGATCGGGTCATTTGTCGGGTCTTTCGACCCGACCTACGATGGGTTGTCGCAGTGTAAGGGGCAGCCTGATGATTCGATGCCGGCTGGGCGTTTGATCGTTCCTGCCAGACAGCCACCTTCAAAGATTTAGCCCATGCTCGCCATGATATGATTCACCGCTTCCCGGACTTCTTCCAGCATGGCGTCCGTTTCTTCGGCGGAAAGGCCGATGGCGGCGAGGGCGTCGGGGTCGAAGACGAAGTTCTTTTCCGTGTGTTCCCGGTTGGCCATGTCGTCGGCCACGTGGAGGATGTAGCACAGCATGTCTCCGCCGGAGGCCGAGGGTTCGTGATGATGGCGGATGGCGTGGAGCTGGGTTTCCGGAAGTTTCCAGCGCTTGAAGAATTCCGCGGCGATTTCTCCGTGATCAAAACCGAAAATCTGCCGCTCGGCGTTCTGGATGGCTTTTCCATTTCCGAGGATGTCCTCGACGGCCGCCCGTTTTTCAACCACATAATCATCCAGAATCAGCATGCCCGAATCGTGGATCAGCCCGGCGTTGAAGGCATCGTTCACCAGGTCCGGGTTTCTCTTCTGAGCGATCATTTTGGCCCCCATGGCCACCAGGAGGGAATGCCGCCAGACCCCTTCGGCTTCGATGCCGTATCCTTCCAGGCGCTTGCCCATCATTTTCGAGGTGCTGACCACGGTGATCAGCTCAAGGAGGGTCTGGAAACCCAGAAGGGCCGAGGCCTGCTGCACCGACGACACCGGCGTGGTTCTTCCGTAATAGGCGGAGTTGGCCAGCTTCAGTACACGGGTGGCCATGGCCTGGTCTGTGGCCAGCACTTCGCCCACTTCCTTGAATCCGGCCTTGTCGCTTGAAAGAACCTCCGTGGCTTTGGCGATGATCTGGGGCATGGGAGGCAGGGCCTTGGAGGCTTTCACGATTTTCATCATCAGTTCGTTGCCGGGCACCGTGTCTTCAGGAGGTGCTTCGGCGACCGGTTCAGGAGACGCATCGGTTTGAATGCGGATGACGGTCTTGCAGGCGGGGCAGGGGAGGTCGAGGGTTTTTCCCTTGGGGATCTTTTCTTCGGGAATGGAATACTTTTTCTGGCATCCTGTGCACTGGATCTGTATCACGTGGCGCTCCTTGATTATGGTTTGCAACGAACTGTTATCCGTCGTTTGCAGTGATCGGTTGATGAATGCATTGTTTAACCGTCGAACGGTGAATCGTTTCGGGTGATGGGCCTTCTTTCCATTTATCGTCACCTTCCGGAAAAAATTTAATGTAAAAAACCCGATGATAAAATTCACCGGGCGTCGTTTGATTTTCAACCGCGCCACGCACGTTTTTCAATGTATCCATTTTTTTATCTCACAAAGGATACCATGGATGGTGTCGTCTGAACCGGAGTTTCAATTTCAAGCACGGGACTTTAATACATGGAAATGAAAACGCGGGGTCATCCGATGATGTGGTATGCCCATGAAATTTAAATTTTTTTTAAAAAAAAGCATGTACAAATTGAATAAATGAGACAAAAATAAAAAACCATATTCAACACATTGGACAATCGCTGTCTTTTTTAGAATTTCCCCCATTTTTGGTTAGCCCACCGGACAGAAATGAGAGTTTTTATGAATACCTGCCAAAAAATAGTGTTCGCCATATTCGGGGTATGTCTGTGTTCAGAGATTTCATATGCCGGAAACAATGGAAAAGACATTTTATCCACCGATGAGCGGACATGGCTTGAAAAAAACCAGTCCCGGATTGTTCTGGCTGTGGAAACAAATTATCAGCCCTTTGTTTTTATGAATGAAAACGGCCAAATCACAGGGCTTGCCCATGAATACATGCTTTTGCTTGAAAAAAAACTGGGGGTTCATTTCAGGCAGAGACGCTTTACCTCCCTTGACGATATTTTCGATAGCGTCAGGAAAGGAGAGATTCAGATCGTCAACGCTGTCACGGAAACTCCCTGGAGAGCCACTTTTCTGAAGTTTACTTCTCCATACATCCGTGTGCCGAATGTCATGATTGTCCGAAAGGATAGAGAAAAGAAAATCAATGAAGAAGCCCTGATCGGGCTGAAAGTGGCCCTGGTCAAAAATTATGCGGTCACCGAATATTTGATGAAGAAAACGCCAGGTCTTGAGGCCGACATGGTCAGGGATGATCTGTCGGCCCTTCTTGACGTGGCTTTCGGGCGTTCCGATGTTGCTGTCATTGATCTTGCTTCCGCATCCTATCTGATTTCTCAGAAAAACATAGCCAACCTTCGAATGGCCGGGAATGTTGAACTGGATGTCGCCCTTGCAATCGGGATTCCAAAAAACGAAACGGTTTTGATTGATATTTTTAAAAAAGGATCTGCAGCGGTTACGGAGGATGAACGAAGGAAAATTGTAAACAGGTGGATCTATCCATCAGAAGGGGTCATATTCACAGACTGGCGGTTCTGGACTATATTGGGAGGCGTTGTTGCCCTTGTTTCCGTTGTTGTCGGAGTCAACCTTATATGGAATCTGACACTTAGAAAACAGGTGGCGATTCGAACAAAGGATCTTCAAGGCAAAACAGACGAACTCCAGCGGAGTGAAGAATCATTCAAAAGAGCCGCACATGCCGGGAACGTGGGGATATGGGACTGGAACCTGCAGGATGGACAGATTTTTTATTCTCACGAATGGAAAGCCCAGATAGGTTATGAGGATCATGAGATCAAGGGGAGTTATGAGGAATGGGAAAAACGAATTCATCCTGAGGACCTTGAAGGGACGTTGAATGTCTTGAATCACTCCATGAATCCCCCATGGCCTCCTTATGAAGTTGAGTTCCGCTTCAGGCACAAGGATGGTTCGTACCGCTGGATACACGCCAAAGGGAATTTTGCCATGGACGAACGGAACACGCCGATCCGAATGATGGGGTCCCATCTGGACATCACCGAAAGAAAAAAGTCTGAAGAGGAAAAAGCGAATCTGGAGTCACAACTGCTTCAGATTCAAAAAATTGAATCCATTGGCCGTCTTGCGGGTGGAGTCGCCCATGATTTCAACAACATGCTTGGAGTGATTATCGGTCATGCCGAAATGGCCAGAGACCATATTGAATCATCCCATCCTGTTTATGAGGACCTGGCTGAAATCAGCAAGGCTGCGGAGCGCTCAGCCGATCTCACGAGGCAGCTGCTGGCTTTTGCCAGAAAGCAGATGGTCAGGCCCACCGTCGTCGATATTAATGAGAGGGTTACGGCCATGCTCAAGATGTTGCGCCGTATCGTGGTTGAGCAGATCGACGTGGTATGGCTTCCGGGCAACGACGTGTGGAAGGTGATCATAGACCCCACCCAGCTTGACCAGGTCCTGGCCAATGTGCTTGTCAATGCACGGGATGCCATTGAAGATTCCGGAAAGATTACGATTCGTACAGAAAATAGAATTGTCGATGACGTTTTTTCTTCGAACCATCCCGATGCCTTGCCGGGGAGTTATGTCCGTCTTTCAATACGGGATACGGGAAAGGGAATGGACAGTGACACACGCGCAAAGATATTCGAGCCCTTTTTCACGACCAAAGGATTGGGGGAAGGAACAGGGCTTGGTCTTTCCACGGTGTATGGCGCGATCAGACAGAACAACGGCTTCATTACAGTGGAAAGCACGGTGGGGGAAGGTTCGGAATTCGCGATATTCTTTCCAAAACACTCTGATACGGGTATTGTGGAATAACTATACAATATAAATGGAAATATTTAATTATCGGTTCATGTTTTCGTCTGCGGGATCTGGCATGGGATGGGGGGGTTACATGTTTCGGGCTCGACATTATTTCCGTTTTTTTTTATCGGAGATGAAAATGGAGCCCTGTGAATATCATTCTGAATGGTCACGGGGCCGGGGAAAAAATACCTGAATCCATATTAGATCCAGGTATATAAATTTTTTCAATCCCCTTATTTGCTATTCGCGTCCTTTTCGATACCGATCATGAAATTCAACAAAGTGTTCAGGTCGTTACCGGTTCAATGATGGAGGTGCTTTCCCAATATTGCCTTGATCAGTTCGATGCGCTTCACGTTTTCCGCATCGTTTCGCAAGGCGATGACCAGTTCTTTTTTTTCTATGGTTTTAATGGGGACGACCCCGGTGATCTTGAGTTTATCCGTGTAATAGCCCATGACCTTGGGATCGGTCAGGGCGATCTCAAATCTCTTCAGGACAAGTTTTTTCGCCAGGGATTCCTCGTCAGGAGTTAAATCCACATGCTTCGGGTATTTTTTCATGGCATCTTCAATGCTTTTCGGATAAACGTATGTTTTTACAACACCTATTTTGTATTTTGCGAAAGCATTCTCAACGTCGATCCAGGTGGCGGTCGACCCTTTATACGTCAACGCCCCCAATGAAGAATAGTCCACGGGCGGCGACGCGATAAATCCGGTTGTAACCTCTTCGGGCCAGGCAGGATAATAACCGATGAAATCTTTTGTTTTTGCGAGTTTCTGAGCTCTGAGCCAAGGATAGAATTCGACCACAAGTTCAATGCCTTCGCTTTTAAGAATTTCTTTCAGTTTTTCAACAGAGCTTCCCTTGTTGGCCATGTCCGAACCTGAATAAGGCTGCCAGTCGAGTGATGTGATCTTCCAGGTTTCTGCCTGAGCTCCCACTCCCAGTGAAAAAAGAAAAAACACTGATGCAAGGGTGATGATTGATACAAATCGTGATACCATAGGGCCTCCTTTTGTATGTGTTGTTTTCCATCAATGTCAGAACGAGAGACACCGGATGAAGAAATGACAATACGTCTTCAACAATCCATACGCGTCGGAAAGAAAGAGTGGATCAAACAGGATTGTAAAATGAATCTTGTGATTATTATCGGCATTATCGCGATTAATATGAAGTTTTTTTCGGTATGAATCGGTGCGGGGATTGAAAAGCGGGATCACTTTTAAACCCAGTTGTATCCAGCATGAATTTTAACATCAAAGCGATTCTTTTTCAGATTGCTCCTGCGACACCCGGTCGGCCATAAACTCATCACTGACTTTCTCATGGGACAGAAAAAAACGGTCCCATGTATGATTGGCCGGTGAGATCATTCGATCCAGGCCACAACACGCACAGTGACTTTTTTTTACACCTTCAGGGAAACGGGTTTATGAAGGGAGTCGTATCGCCTGGGTTCGATTGTTTTCGAATACGAATCCTGACAATGCCATGAGCCATATCCTTTTATTATATATCTATGCCTCATTCTATCCCTTGAAGAAAATGTTTCAAAGTTTCTTCGTCTGTATCAGGGAAGCAAACGACAACATGAGAAGAGTACGGGCCGTATGTGTGAAACAGTGTGACATCGTAAGCAAGATTTCTTTTTTCGATGAATGGCTCATTAATGAATTTAACGTAAGCTATGAATCTATCCCCGGTGCGTATTTCAATCTTTTTTACTTCCTGGAAAACGTTTCCTTTACTGTGTACGATCCATTTATCACCGACAGTTAATGCCGTATCCGGTGTCAGGGTGAATAACTTATCAAATAATTCGGAAGCGGAGTTAAAAGAGGAACAATAGTCCTGCTGGTAAGAGGCGTTTTCATTTTTACAAAGGTATGATCTGTCGCTGGCTTTACTGAAAATGATACGTTTGTTACTTTCAAGTGTTTTAAAAATAATACGGTTATTTTTTTTCTCAATTTGTTGGGTGTATTTTTCGGGTAGGCAGGATTTCAAGCCGAAAAAATCTATCTTTACATAGCCTTTCGGGGTGGAGGGGGAGCTGTCGACGGGTATGATTTCGGCTTTGTAAAAATATTCAGGGAAAACCCATTGAAAAGGGTAAACGCGGTATTTATCGATATCCATGGCAGAAGGCAAGCTTGGCTTGGTATGTGCTGCGCATGGTAAAAAAAGAACCATAAAAAGTACGATTGTTGTCACACGGTTATTTTTCATTGGTGCCATCCTTAATTACAGGCATTCAGCAAGAATAAAGCTTCTGTATCTGGTTAATGATGTGGGTAGGCACCCTTGGAAAATCTGGCTGTGATTTAAAATATCGTATACGTAGTTAACAACCCAAAACCATCCAGGTTTTGATCCTGATGGCTTGGGTACAAAAGTCATGGCATTCCCACAGTTTTTCATTTCCGCGAAAAATTGGGCAAGCATATCGGCGGCCGATTCGGTCCAGTCGTTTGGGGCAATGAAGTCGCTTGAAACCATGTGCCATAATTCTGAACATTTTCTTTTTTCTTCTTTATTCATTTTAATGTATCCTTATGAGAGAATAAATATGTTCAATAAAACTTATAAAAAAGTTCTCACGAAAAAATTTTAATGTCAATATAAAATTCTTTCAAAGGATAATAATCGACATTCTATTTTTTTCTACGCCACCCACGCTTTCGCCTTTTCCACGGCTTTTTCCCAGAATTTGTAAAGTTTTTCAGACATTTCATGGGGCATTTCCGGGGAGAAGGACCGGTCGAGTTTCCAGGCGTTTTCGATGTCGGCGGTTCCGCTGTAAACCCCGGCGGCAAGGCCTGCCAGATAGGCGGCTCCAAGGGCGGTGGTTTCGAACACCACGGGGCGGTCCACCCGGGTTCTCAGAATGTCGGCCTGGAACTGCATGAGAAAACTGTTGGACACCACGCCGCCGTCAACCCGGAGGCCTTTGAGGTTCATGCGGGCGTCCGCCAGCATGGCGTTGACGATGTCGTGAGTCTGGTAGGCGATGGATTCCAGGGCGGCACGGGTGATGTGGTATTTGTTGGTACCCCGGGTCATGCCCACCAGGGTGCCTCTTGCGTACATGTCCCAGTGGGGCGCGCCAAGACCTACGAAGGCCGGAACAAGATACACGCCGCCGGTGTCGGCGACCTTTGTGGCGTAGGCTTCGGAGTCGGCGGCGTCCGTGATGAGGTTCAGCTCGTCTCTCAGCCACTGGATCACGGCACCGGCGATGAAGGTGCTGCCTTCCAGGGCGTAGATTACCTTGCCGTCAAGGCCCCAGGCGATGGTGGTCAGAAGACCGTTCTGGGAGTTCACCGCGGTTTCTCCGGTGTTCATCAGCAGAAACGAGCCGGTGCCGTAAGTGCATTTGGTCATGCCGGGTTCAAAGCAGCACTGGCCGAAAAGGGCGGCCTGCTGGTCCCCGGCCACGCCGCATACGGGAATTTCAGCACCGAACAGGGATTTTTCCGTGTGCCCGTAATCTCCGGAGGAGGGCTGTACTTTGGGGAGAACCGACGGCGGGATTTCGAGGATGGCAAGGATTTCCTCATCCCAGCATAGGTCGTGGATGTTGTACATCAAAGTCCTGGATGCGTTGGAGTAATCCGTGGCGTGGATTTTGCCGCCGGTTAAGTTCCAGATGATCCAGGTGTCGATGGTGCCGAACAGGAGGTCGCCGTTCTTCGCTTTTTCAAGGGCTCCGGGCACGTTCCTTAGAATCCAGCGAACTTTGGTGCCTGAAAAATAAGCGTCCAGAACAAGACCGGTCTTTCTCCGTATGATCTGATCAAGGCCCTCTTTTTCAAAACGTTTGCAGGTGTCCGCCGTTCTCCGGCACTGCCAGACAATGGCGTTGTACACCGGTTTTCCCGTATGCCGGTCCCAGACCACCGTGGTTTCCCTTTGGTTGGTGATGCCGATGGCGGAAATATCGGACGGGTTCACGCCGGACATGGCGATAACGTCCCTTGCCACGTCAAGCTGACTGTTCCAGATGTCCAGGGGATCATGCTCCACCCAGCCGGGCTGGGGGTAGATCTGGGGGAACTCCTTGTTTTTTCGGGCCACAATCTGCCCTTTGTCGTCGAAGAGAATGGCCTTGGAACTGGTGGTGCCCTGATCCAGGGCCAGGAGATAGCGTGTCATGGTCGTCCTTATATGTGTATCAGTTGTTATCGAAGTTTGTCTTTGATCCAGAGGATCACATCCCGCGCCACGTCGTCGCGGTTGATTTCGTTCAGCATTTCATGGCGACCCTCTTCGTAGAGTTTGAGAGTGAGGTCACGAAGGCCTGAAGCCTTGAACGCCTCATGGGTCCGGGTGACGCCTTTCCCGAAATTCCCAACTGGGTCCATGGCTCCGGCGAACAGGAACACCGGGAGATCCTTCGGCGTTTTGTCGATATGGGCTCGGCTGTTGATTTTGATGATGCCCGAAATCAGGTCCACGTAGAATCGGGACGTGCAGACGAAGCCGCAATAAGGATCGTTGATGTAGGCGTCCACCTGGGCATTGTCCCGGCTCAGCCAGTCAAAGGGCGTTCGTGCCGGGGCGAATGGCTTGGCGTAAGCGCCGAAAGACAGCTTGTCCATAAGCTGGCTGGGTTTTTTTCCGCCCGTGGCTTTGGCCTGAGCTTTGGCGATCATGAGGCCGATGCGGCCGAGAATGCCGGGATCACCGGCGGTTCCTGAAATGACGGCACCCTTGAGACCGCTTCCGTATTCCGCCATGTAATCCCGTGAAAGAAAAGAGCCCATGCTATGACCGAACAGGAAAACCGGCGTATCGGCCAGATCATCCTTGATTTTCATGGTCAGGGCGAACATGTCCCCCACGGTTTTTTCCCAGCCCCGGTCATCTGCGAAATACCCCAGACGATCCTCGGTTCCGGCTGTTTCTCCGTGTCCCCGGTGGTCGTTGGCGAAAACGGCAAATCCTTCGGCGATAAGTTTTTCAGCGAACCAGGCGTATCGGAGGGAGTGCTCGGCCATGCCGTGGGCGATCTGGATTGCCGCAAGGGGTTTTGTGCCGTTTCCGGCCAGCCAGCGCCGTGCGAAGAGAGTTTCTCCATCAACGGCTTTGAACGTAAAGGTATCCATAAGTGATGACCTCCATCATGATCGAATTGTGTTTTTACAAAAGCTGGGAAGAGTCTTCAAACACCGGAGTCTTCCGAGGAGTTCGAGCCGGAAGATGGGGGAACTAAACAACAGGCGGCGGCGTTTTGCAAGGATTTTTTCGTGTTATTCCGCCGGAAATTGTCGGACGGCTGAACACGGTTAGTTATTACGGATGATATGGCCGTTTATTTGAATGCCGGCGGCCAGTCACCCGGCAAGTTCTTTGGCTCTTCGATCCGCGGCGCTTAAGGCGTTCAGGATGATCTCTTTCATGCCCTGTTCGGAAAAAACCCGGATGGCGGCTTCCGTGGTTCCGCCGGGGGAGGTGACTTTTTTTCTGAGCGATTCGGGGTCTTCATTGCTCGTCTCCAGGAGGGCGGCGGCACCTTTCATGGTCTGGACCGAAAGCAGCAAGGCCTCGTCGCGTTTGAGGCCCAGTTTCATACCGGCGTCCACCATGGCTTCCACCATGAAGAAAAAGTAGGCGGGGCCTGAACCCGATACGGCGGTGACGGCATCCATGAGGGTTTCGTTGACTTTCAGGGTTTTTCCCATGGAGGCGAGAATGGTTTCGGCGGTTTTGCTGTCTGTCTCATCCGCCACGGCGTTGAGGCAGTATCCGGACATGCCGGCAAGGACAAGGCTCGGGGTGTTGGGCATGACCCGGACAAGGGGCAGGCTGTTTTTTTCCGTTTCATTCAGATTCCTGTATAGACGCTGTTCCATACGGGAGAGGGGGACACCTGCGGCAATGGACATCACCAGTTTTCTTTCCGTGATTCTGAAGCGATCCGAGGCGGTCAGGTTGTCCAGTACCGAGTCCATGACCTGGGGTTTCACGGCCAGAATGACGACGTCCGACACAGAGAACAGAAAACCTGTGTCTTCACAGGTGTTGACCCCGAACCGTTCGCTCATGGATGTGAGTTTACGTGTGTCTATATCGCATACCGTGATGCGTGACGGCGCAACGATGTCCGCCGAGACAAGAGCGCCGGTCATGGCTTCCGCCATATTTCCCGCACCGATAAAGCCGATGGTATCCTTCAGTTTTTTCATCATGTCCTCACAGCCGGTTCAAAGGCATTGTTTCAATCCTGACGCTCACCGTGGCGTGGCTTTTTTCAATGGGTCATGTTTATGGCCGGAAAGGGTGTAAAGTCAATGATTATTCTTGAAAAGACCTTGACTTGAATGATGAATTTAACTTATTTTTATGCAATATTTCAGCACAATCAAAAGAGGGGATTCTGAAGGTAACGTGAATATCCCCCGATCTTTGCCCGGACGCTAACGTGTACCCCAAATCATGAAAAGAGGTTGAGTAAGATGTTTGTTCTCGGAAATCTTGTCAAAGCGGTGGCGGTCATCCTGAATCTGGCCCTGAACATCTATATGTGGATCGTCCTTGCCAGGGCCGTCCTGTCCTGGGTCAATCCTGATCCTTACAATCCCATTGTCCGGTTTATCCACAACGCCACCGAACCGGTGTTGAGCCTGATCCGGGAACGGCTTCCCCGGATCGAGGGGATAGACATTTCCCCCATCGTCGTTTTTTTACTTATCATTTTTCTACAGACTTTTGTCGTGGAAAGCCTTTACAGTCTGGCCCATTACCTCATGTAGGCAGGTTGAAAACCTATGAAAACGAAGCTCACCCCCCTTGAAATCCAGCAGCAAAGATTCGCAACCGGATTCAGAGGATACAGTACGGCGGAAGTTGACAGTTTCCTCGACCATGCCGCAGACACCATCGAAACGCTGATGATGGAAAACGAGTCCTTGAAGGAGAAAAACCTCCAGCTGGGTCAGGAAAACCAGGATTTCAGAGCCCGTGAGGAATCGTTCAAACGGGTGATGCTGAATTCCCAGAAAGTTCTGGAACAGATGAACGAAAACGCCAGGAAATCATCGGAAGTGATGGTGGCCCAGGCGGAAGTGGATGCGGAGCGGATCATCCAGAGCGCTCACCACACGCTCGCCCGGATGCATGAAGAGATCAGCGAGCTTAAACGCCAGAAAATTCATTTCAGAACCCAGCTGCGGGCCATGATCCAGGTCCATGGGGAGCTTCTGGATCTGACGGAAGCGGAGCAGGATGAAACCACCCCGCGACGGGATTCCAAAGGTGATGATACCGAAGCGGTCTGGGATACCGGCATTGAACGGGCTTATGATTGATTTCGTAATTAAATGAAAGTTAAAACGGGGGTTTAGATATGGCGAAGATCGATGCGTTTTTCAAGCTGATGCATGACCAGGGGGCGTCGGACCTCCACCTGAACGCGGGGCAGCCACCGGCGCTTCGTATCGACGGGCAGATCGAGAGGGTGAAATACAAAATTTTAGATAACAACACCCTCAAGGGCATGCTTTACGAAATCGCACCCGAAGGCAAGATCAAGCATTTTGAAGAAACCGGTGACGTGGATTTCGGCTATGAAATTCCGGGTCTCGCACGGTACAGGGCGAATTTTTTCCAGCAGAAAAACGGGGTGGGCGCTGTTTTCAGAGAAATCCCCAGCACCATTCAGACCGCCGAACAGCTGGGACTTCCCGCCGTGGTCTCACGGCTGGCCTCTCTTCCGCGCGGTCTCGTGCTCGTCACCGGCCCCACGGGAAGTGGGAAATCCACCACTCTTGCCGCCATTCTCGACGTGGCCAACCGCACACGGCGTGACCACATCATCACCATCGAAGACCCCATCGAGTTTGTTCATGAAAGCCGGAGTTGCCTTGTCAACCACCGTGAAGTGGGTTTCCATACCAAGTCTTTTACAGCGGCATTGAGGGGGGCTCTTCGTGAAGACCCGGATATCATCCTCGTGGGCGAGTTGAGAGATCTCGAAACCATATCCCTGGCCATTGAAGCGGCCTCCACCGGGCATCTTGTTCTGGCCACCCTTCACACGTCAAGCGCTCCCAAAACCGTGGACCGTCTCATCGAGGTGTTTCCAGCCAATGAACAGGCCCAGATCCGGTCCACCCTGGCCGACGGCATCAGGGCCGTCATTTCGCAGACCCTGTTCAAGCGGCGTGACCAGAGGGGGCGCTGTGCCGGACTTGAAATCATGATCGCCACCCCGGCGGTGCGGAACCTGATCCGGGAAGGCAAATCCCACCAGATTCCGTCAGCCATTCAGGTGGGGCAGAAATACGGCATGCAGCTGATGGACGATTCCATTATGGACTTGTACAACAAAGGCTGGATCTCCGCCGAAGACGCCTACGCCAAGGCCTATGACAAAGGGAAGTTCCGTGCACTGATCGCAGGCGTTCCCCTTGATTTTACCGATGCGTGACAGCCGGTTGTGGGCCGGATCACCGTCAGGAACGGCAGGTAATAAGGAAACCCAGGGAGAAAACCCATGAGAAAACAGGAAATGGATTATATTCTGGCGCGGATGCTGGACTCGTTCAGCAACGTGTCCGACCTGAACCTGACGGTGGGAAAACCGTTGCAGGTGGAAAGTTCGGGCAAACTGGTCCGGGTGGACATCGAGCCGGATTTCAAAGAGCTGACACCTTTTCAGACCGAAATTTTCGCCATGAACCTTCTGAACCAGGACCGGCGGCTTACGGATACGCTGATCAGAACCGGTTCCTGCGACCTTTCCTACAGTCTGCCGGGTAAAGCCCGATTCAGGGTGAACATCTTCTCCCAGAGCGGAAACTATTCCATCGTTCTCAGGCGTCTTGAAACCACCATTCCTTCCATCCGGGAACTGAACCTGCCCAAGGCATTCGAGGAAATACCCCGGACTTTGAACGGCATCGTTTTTATCACCGGTGCCACTGGAACCGGAAAAACAACATCCCTGGCCGCTGTTCTGGCCGAGGTCAACGCCACCCGGCCCGAACATGTGATCACCCTGGAAGACCCCATCGAATACGTGCATCCCCACAAAATGGCCACGTTCAACCAGCGTGAGCTTGGAAGCGACTTCGAGAGTTTCGCCACGGGATTGAGAGCAGCCCTCCGCCAGGCTCCCAAGGTGATTCTCGTGGGAGAGATGCGAGACAAGGAAACCGTTGAAATCGGGTTAAGGGCCGCCGAGACAGGGCATCTTGTTCTGACCACACTTCATACCAACAACGCAGGCCAGACGGTCAACCGTATCCTGGGTATGTTCGACCCGGACGAGGAACGCCAGCTTCGTATCCGTCTTGCAGATTCGGTGCGGTGGATCATCTGCCAGCGTCTCCTGCCCAAAGTCGGCGGCGGCCGTGTGGCGGCCTTTGAAATACTGGGTTCAAGCCTCAGGGTGAAAGACATTATCCTGAACGGTGAAGTGGGTGACAACACTTACGAAAGCTGCATGGAGGCCGGAAGGGCCTTCGGCATGACCACCTTTGACCATTACATTGTCCATCTGTACGAGATGGGGCTGATCACCCATGAAACGGCCATCACTTACGCCAGCCACAAGGCGGTGGTGGGACGAGGCATCGATTCCGTGAAAAGTTCTCGGGGTGAGAAGACCACCGATATCGAGGAACTTGAAATTGATCATAACTACAACCGGAAATACAAATAGCATTCGGGCAGGGGTTGACCATGAAGATCGTATGTGACAAATGCCAAGGGAAATACAATGTGCCGGATGAAAAGATACCGGAAGGCAAGCAGTTCGGTTTTACCTGCCCGAAATGCCGCAACAGGATCCCCGTGATGCGGATGGCGGAGAAATCGGAACCCACCGCCGACGAGGATATTGTTTTCTCGCTGGATGGCGATGAGCCGGCCGAAGAGCCGCCGGATCCTTCCGGTGATGAGGCTTCCAAAGGCAGCGCTTTTTCCTTTGACGAGGAAGATTCTGAAAAACCGTCCATTTCTTTTGCCGAGGACGAATCCATCTATGATTCGGCGGACAAGCCTTTTGATTTCGTGGAAGAGGAATACGAAACCGCGCTGATCTGTGAAAGCGATCCGGTGATCCGGGAAAAGATCAAAATTGCCCTGGATCTGATGGAATACAGTGTCACCATGGCTGAGAGTACAAGGGACGCCCTGAAAAACATGCGCTACCACACCTATGATCTGGTGGTGCTGAACGAGAAATTCGACACACCCAATCCCGATGTGAACGGTATCCTGATTTATCTGAACCGCCTCACCATGTATGATCGGAGACGGATCACCCTGTTTCTTCTTACCGAACGGTACAGGACCATGGACCCCATGGCAGCCTATCACCGCAGTGCCAATGCCGTGGTCAACGTCAAGGATATCGGGAAGATCGACACCATTCTTCAGAAGGGTCTGAACGATACCGGTGCTTTCTATAAAATTTTCAAGGAATACCTTGTCAGCGCCGGCAAGATCTAAGGAATGGACCCTGTCATGACCGTTAAAAAAGGGAAATACACCTGCAACGACTACCGTGAGGAAATGATTCTGCTGGGTCTGCAGAAACGGTTGAACAGACCTGATCTGACCGAGGCTGAACGCCAGGAAATCATAAGGGAGATCCGTGAAGTGGAAAAGCAGATGGGGATGGTGTAATCAACAAAACAAGAAGCACGCCGTGTCAGGCGTGCTTCTTGTTTTCAGGATTTTGATTTTTTTCTACAATTCCAGCAGGGTGCCGAGAAGATCTTTAGATTCTGACGTTTTATCAGCGGGAACAATGAAATTCACGGTCCGTGACGGAGTGTCGTTCACAGCGGGAAACGTGAGTGTGGTGTGAAATTCCCGATCTCCGGATTCGTTTTCTTTAAGGACAATAACGATGATGTTATTCGTTGAGATTGAGGAATCCTCGCTGTTTATGTATTTCCATGTCCCTTGAATCACAATATCCTTCCCATTTTCAGAGACCAGGGTTTCCGCATCGTCAACCATCAGATCCCCATGGATGAAATCAAGTTTGAGGGCCATGTTTCCGGAAGCGTTGATGGAAACAGCGCCGTGATCGACCCGGTATCCCAGGCTCATGCTCATGCTCAGGTTTCCATCAGCCAGTAAATGGGTCTGGGTCACATCGTTCACCGTGCTGCTGATGGTGTGGTCCATGTTTTTCGAAAGGGTCCACACGCTTGGAACCTTTGAATCACCGGTGCTTGAAACGATGCTCGACGTGAATCGGATCGCGGTTTCAAGGTCGGGTGAGGACAGGGATACATCACAGGCTGAGGTTCCATCGCTTCGGGGCCGAATGACAAGACTCAGGAACGCCGTAACCCTTGGGCAGTTGTCACCTTTCCACAGACGTTTCACGAGGGTGACCTTGACGGGTTCTTCGGGGCTGCCGATGGTGAACGTCGCACCGTTCACACCTTCTGTGCGAGAAACAGGGAGACCCGTCACATTGACGAAGAATCCGGAGGCAGTTGCCGGGCAGGCTTCTTTGTCAAGAATGAGTGAGCCTGCAACGGCGGGGGCGGCGTTTGAGCCTGAAAAATCAAGATCAAGCTGAACGTGGCCTGCGGATGTTTTGACGATGTCTTCTGTGATGTCACCTTCTGTGGTGACCGTTTCGACACCGTCCACGGTTTCACGGGTGATGTCCGTGACGGATGTGGCGTGGGTCAGACGATACTCGTTACCGCCTCTTAGTATAAACGCACCGTTTGAAAAGGTGGGGATCACCAGATTTTTTTTGTTGTCGTAGACGACATCGGTATAATCCGTTCGCTGGATTTCAGTCCTCAGGGTCGTTCGCAGCGTGACGACCTGTTCACCGCTTTCACCCGTATCGTTTTTCAGGTCTTTCAGAATCAGAGCGACAAGGGCTGTGTACTCGGTTCTGACGCCGTCCACACGTGTGTAGGGTACAGGTTTTTCCGGGTCGGTGGAGGGATAATCGGGATTCGGCGACGTGATGAACACGTTTTTTGCCGTGACAGTGACGGACAGGCTGTAGTCTGTATCCACATCATGGCCCTCGGTGTCATGGGTGGTCATTTCTCCGGATTGCTGAAATGTGACGGTATGTTGTCCTGGGTTGATATACTCGGAATCAGGATTATTGGGCTCCAATTTTTTTTGCTCAAAAATATACGCCTGGGTGTCGATGTCGATGTCGATGTCATCGCCGTTGGCGGAAAGGTTGGACGGAATGTGAAACTGGCCGGTGACGTTCGTGATGTCCGACGACCCGCCAAACTGAAAGGCAAGAAGCGTGTTTTCACTTGTTCCTTTGGAAACTGTTTGATCCGAATAAAGTTTTCGCGGGAAATGGACCCGGATTCCGGGGCTCTGTTTGGCCCATGTCTGGCCCATGAATGAAAGAGGACCACCCGCATCAGATGTTCTGAAAACAGACACCTTGAATTTGGCGGTTGTTTCGAGGTCTTTAAGACCCAGTGTCACATCGGCGAAAAAGTCGCTGTCCGATCGGGTGACGACGATGGTGTATGTGCAAAGGGGCTGGACAATGGAACCGTTTTTCAGCTTGGTGGTGAGGTGGGCTGATCCGGAAACCGTCAGGGCGTCTTTGGTGATGTTCACGTCAGCCGACTGGAAACCCAGGTTCATGGAGTTGCCGGTTGACGAGACGTTCCCGTCAAGAATGACGTTTCCCGCACCTGAGACGATATGGTCCGGGCCAGATATCAGGCTCAAGTCCACGGTGATGGAATCGGTGGCCCCTGTATATGTGGCGGGAGCGGGGGGCTTTGAATCGGCTTTCGTCGACGTGAACGTCACGCTCTGGGATACCACGTTGACTTCGGAAAGGGTCTTCCAGTGTTCGCGGACCGTGCTGGTGCTTGTTTTTTCATCCTGAGTTGAGGTAGCCTCGTCCGGAGATTTGCTGAAGTTGCTGCTTCCGCAACCCGTCAGTGTCAACAGGATGATCAGTGAAAACACCAGGAATCCGCAGGGTCTGACGTTTTTGATCATCGTACAAAAGTTAAAGGGAAACCGGTATTTCTGGTTCACATCACTCCTCCTTGGGAAAGGATTGTTAATTTCAGGGAATTGATCGGTTGTATAAATGTTTTTTTATGCATATCCGATAAGATGAAACTTGTCAAACTGAACGGAAGGTCAAAGGAACATATTCTGTTATTTGAAAAAATTTTCACGAAACCTGATTCTATGGGTGCTGAACAGGCCCGTTCCGGCGATGGGGATTTGAGGGGGAATACCTTGCGAGGACTGTCTCGTTTTTGCACAGATAATTCCTTGATGTAAAAATTTAACTATCTGATATTTTAATGTAAAAAAAATTATTAATGTGGCGGATAAAACTGAAGTTAAGAGGTTGTAAATGTCTTTTGATTGGTGTATAGATTCTCCGCAATCATAATCGCTCTATCACATATGAAAGGACACAGCATGATTTCTCTGCAGAGATTGTTGGCTAAAGACGACAAGTTTTTTGATTTGCTGGAAAAAAGCGCCGACGAGGTTCAGAAGAACGTACTGGCCTTGATCGAGCTTGTTAAATCATCCGATCTGACATCCCCCGACATCGTGTCCAGAATTGAAAGTTTCAATGAGACACGTCGCAATGAAACGCGTATCGCCAACGAGATCACCGAGGAATTGTGCAAGACCTTCGTGACGCCTCTTGAAAGGGAGGACATCGAATCCCTGTCTTCCGCATTGTACAAAATCCCCAAGAATCTAGAAAAATTCGCCGAGCGGGTCACGGCTTTCCAGGCCTATCTCAACAACGGCCTTTCCTTCGAACCCCAGACCAACATTCTGGAATTGATGGGGGAAACCATGACCCAGATGATCAAGTCCCTTCGGAGAAATCCAAAACTCGACGTGATCAAAGGCCAGAACAACCGGATGCTGGCTCTGGAGGCCGAAGGCGACAAGCTGATGCTTGAACTGACCAAGGAACTGTATCTGACCTGCGGAACCGAACCTCTGAAATGTTACATTGTAAGAGATCTTTACGATCTTCTCGAACGGACCATTGACCGGTTCCGTGATGCCGCAAGCATCGTTTTCAGGATTGTTCTCAAAAACTCTTAAAACGAATCACGGGCCGACATGGGCCTGACGGACGGGAATTAATACAATGATACTGGTACTCTGCGTCATATTAACTGCACTGGTGTTCGAATACATCAACGGGTTTCACGATACGGCCAATTCCATCGCCACCGTTGTGTCCACAAAAGTTCTGATGCCCAGCCAGGCGGTTCTTCTGGCCGCGATCTGCAATCTTCTGGGCGCGCTGTGGGGAACGGCGGTGGCCACCACCATCGGCAAAGGTCTTATCGACACCCAGTTCGTCACCATGAGTTCCATTCTGTGTGCGTTGATCGGTGCCGTGATCTGGAATCTTTTCACATGGTATTTCGGTCTCCCCTCCAGTTCAAGTCACGCCCTGATCGGCGGGCTGTGCGGTGCCACACTGGCGGCGGCTCACGGCAACTGGTCCGTGATCATCTGGTCTTCTGTGGACCCCGTGAAACACAAGGCTGTGGGCCTCTGGCCCAAAGTGATTCTGCCCATGCTCATTTCACCTGTTCTGGGGGTGGTCATCGGATTTTTCCTTATGGGTTTTCTGATATTCGTCCTTCGAAAAGCCAGTCCGAAAAACGTCAACACCGTGTTCAACAAACTTCAGCTTCTGAGCGCGTCCCTCATGGGCGTGAGCCACGGCACCAACGACGCCCAGAAAACCATGGGGATCATCGCTCTGGCTCTTTTTACGGCCACCAACAGCAACCTGTTCAACGACCTTCCACCGTTTTTGGCATTTCTCAATACCCCCAAGTTTGAAGTTCACATGTGGGTGAAAATCGTCTGTGCCATCACCATGGCTCTCGGTACGGCGGCGGGGGGATGGCGCATCATCAAAACCCTGGGGCATAAAATGGTCCGGCTCCAGCCCATCCACGGTTTCGCGGCGGAAACAACCGCAGCCCTGATGATTCAGACAGCCTCACATTTCGGTATTCCCTTATCCACCACCCATGTGATTTCCACCTCCATCATGGGTGTGGGAGCCACAAAAAGGTTCAGTGCCGTGAAGTGGGGGATTGTACAGCGCATGCTCTGGGCGTGGGTGTTTACACTGCCCATCACCGCCCTGATCGGCTTTGGCGTGGAATACACCCTGCACTACTTCGGTGGTTAAGCGTCTTGCTGCAAATGGATGATAGGGGGCCTGAACATGTCTATGCGTTTTCTTCGGGCCTCCCCAATCCTCTTTTCAAAAGAAACCGGGGAGTTTAAACTCCTGTCATGATTGTATTTCAGTATCCCGCCTCTGAACGATAAAAAACCTTACAGTTTAAAATAATTTTTTATTAATTTTTTTGATGTGTCATGCCGATCTATAGCGTATGCATCATTCCTTTTCATCATCGCTGAACCTCTAACCAGTACACGAAAAACAATGTAGGAGAGAATGTCATGAAAAAGACCGTTATGTTTTTTTTGCCCATGCTGTGTTCCCTTTTTATTGCATCCACATCCTTTGCCGGTGAAGTCGCAACCAAAGATGAGTGTGTCGACATGTGCAAAAAGGCCGTACAGATGGCCAAGGACAAAGGTGTGGAAGAAATGATCAAAAAAGCGACTGATCCCAAAGGACCGTTTGTCTGGAAGGACAGCTATGTTTTTGTCTCGGACCTGACCACGAAGCGGGTTGTGGCGCATCCGGAAAAACCGGGTCTTGTGGGGAAGGATATGTCGGGCATCAAGGATGTGAAAGGCAAGATGTTCTATCTGGAAATTCTGAACGTTGCCAATGAAAAAGGCGAGGGCTGGGTGGATTATATGTGGCCAAAACCTGACGGAACGACCCCGGTTCCCAAATCATCTTTTGTACTTAAAGTTCCGAATAAACCTTATGCCGTTATCGCCGGATATTACCATTGATTCTCCTCTGACGGGGGGGCAGGTTTGTCCGTCCCCCCGTTCAGTGATCCGGACAGGGTATCACTCCTTGAAGCGTCGCCTGTTGTGCAGACGCAGTATCGAGGTTGAGTGATTGCTAAGTTGACTCCCAATTCACGAATGATGAGGCCATGGAACGACATGCAATTCTTTTTGACTCTGAACATAAAAAAAAGGCTGATTCTTCTTTCTGTGACGGGCATCGCGGGCATGTGTCTGATCACGGGAAGTAACCGTTACCTTGATCATGTCAAAACCCGAAGCGTCAACCTTGTCCGAACAAGCCAGGCTGTTTCGGGCGAGTTCATCGAGATTAAAAATTTGGAAATGGCCTATATCCAGACCCTGGAGAAAAAATATCTGGACAGGCACAGGGAATTGAGTGAACGCATAACAAAAAGTGTCCGGGAACTTGAGGCAACGGCGGGTTGGACCATGGCCGGGGCAGTCAAGGACATTATGGCTGCGGAAAAAGAGCATAACTCCGTATTTGAGGAGGTCGTTAAAAATTCATCGGGATTTGAACGGTCAAAAGATGATCTGGTTAAAACGCTGGCGAAAATCAACGACCTTCTAAACGGGATCATATCGGCTATTGATGGCGAGGAAGCCATGCTGAACATTGAAGGCCAGTTCCTCACGGCGGTGAAAATCGCCGCCCGAAAGGAGTCGGTGGATTTCAGGGCCTTTGGAAATGAACGCATGCTGAACCTGTTTCAGGCCCTTTTACTGTATGGGAATGAAAAACTGTACAGCCAGAATAAGCAGGAAATCGACAAGAAGATCGATCTGGCATGGCAGAACAGTATCCAGGTTTATAAAGGTGCCAACGATGAGACCCTGATGAAAGCAACCTCGGAGATCAGCGCCCAGCTGGAGGTCTTCAACAAAATCCAGGGTGATGTGTTCACGCAGTGGAAGACGAATCGAAAACTGGGTGACGATCTGACCCGGATTGCCGAAACAGTGGAAAAACATGCCCGAGCCATAACGGATTCAGCGGAAAAATCCATGAAATCCAGCAGCACCTGGGCTTCTCTTGTCGGGCTGGTTGTAACGTCACTCGGTATCGTGGGCATGTGCTTTCTGGGACTTGTGACATACCGCGCCGTGGTGGGGCCGATTTCTGAGACCGTGGCCATGCTGAAAGATATCGCCGAAGGTGAAGGGGATCTCACCAAGCGTCTGCCTGTGAGGGCTGGCGATGAAATCGGTGAAATGGCGAAATGGTTTAATGTGTTCATTGAAAAGCTCCAGGGGATCATCGCAGATATTTCAAAAAAATCGGGTATTCTGGATCAGGCATCTGAAACCCTTTCGGATCTGTCCGGCCGGATGACAGACGAGATCGGTAAGATGTCCCGCGACGCTGCGGCTGTGGCAATGTCGGCGGACAGGATGAGCGGGACCATGACCAGTATTGAAGCGGCCAGCAGTGATTATGCCTCCAACATCAACATGCTGGCTGCCGCGGCGGAAGAAATGTCGGCCACCATTCAGGAGATAGCCGGGAACACCGAAAAAGCACATGTTGTATCGACGGACGGAGTCACAAAGGCCGATCGGGCCCTCGGGATCATGCGAAAGCTCGGGGATTCGGCTTCGGAAATCGACAAGGTGACCCAGGTGATCACCGACATTTCAGAGCAGACCAACCTCCTGGCGTTGAACGCCACCATTGAGGCGGCGCGAGCCGGTGAATCGGGAAAAGGGTTTGCTGTGGTGGCGGGTGAAATCAAGGAACTTGCCAAACAAACAGCCGAAGCCACACGGGGTATCAAGGCTATTGTGGACGATATCCAGCAGTCTGTTGGGGCCACCGTGGACGAAATGGAGCATATGTCTGAAATGGTACATAGTATAAGCGATATTGTAACCACTATTGCGTCGTCTGTGGAAGAACAGACCGCCACAACCCGGGAGATCGCTGGCAATGTGGCCAACGCATCATTGACAATCAAAGATGTCAACGACGATGTGACACAAAGTTCAAAGGAATCCCGAGCCATCGCCTCGGATATCTCATCCGTCAACCGGTCTGCGGGGGATGTGTCCCAGAACAGCCTGATGGTGAAAAACAGGGCCGATGAGCTGGCCGAGCTTTCTGCGGATTTGAGGAATCTTGTGGGAAAATTCGTGGTTTAAAGGGAACGTTGAATACGGTGATAAAATTTCCGATGCTTATCGATTTAACGGCTGGAAGGAGTGAGGCCGACAACCATTCACACATTCACAGGCCGTCGCAAGGGCCGGGATCCGTCTGCTCTTTGAGAGAAAGCTCAAAACACCGCACCATCATGGCGGGATAATAGGACCGTTTGGAGTGGCGAAGACCGGGAATACCCATGTCGCATTCTTTGTTGATGTACTTGTATTCACTGAATAATTTCAGGGCGCACTGCTGATCGAAGAACTGATAAAGGCCTTTGATGTCCGGAGCCGCTTTTTCAAAATGGAATCCCCCCATCTCTTTCGTGAGTTCGGATCCAATGCCCAGAGCGTGAATGGTTCCATCGATTCGAAGGATAAGGCCCTTGTATCCCAGGGTGTGGATATTCCTGACTGCCGTTTCTGCAGCGGTGCGTTCCATGGCCCCGTAGCGAGTCAGCCTTGGGTCGGAAACTTTCATTTCACTCCAACTGTCGATGAAAGCGAGACTTTCATCGATATCGTTTTCAGTGAACGCATGCACGGAAACCCGTCCCTGATCCACATGGCTTTTCAAAAACTGATGGATCAGGTTTCTTTTTTTAGAGTATTTGCTGCCCTTCAGCTGGGCCAGATCTTCCGTTCGGTAGACATAGTCGTAAAAATCCTCGCATTCACGGAGGTTGAACAAACGTTCCAGTTCTTCCCGGTCGTGCATGGCCACGTAATCTTCAGGAACATGTCTGTACCTTCTGACTCCGCACTTGATCGCCACGTCCTTCAGAATGTCAGGGGGAAAGGTCCGTCCGTGGGAAACGGGAAGGTAAAGAAAATCCCTTTCGGGGTTGTTGCGGTATTTCATCATGATCAGAAGGGCGTCGTGACCTTCCCGCCAGATCGGGTATGACACATGGTGGCTCCAGCAGATGAAGGAGCTGAGGGAGTAATAACAGAGACGATGGATCTGCTGATCGAAATAGGGGAGGAGAGTCGCGTAATCCGAAGGACTGAGTTTGATGAACATCAGATCATCCACCTGTACATGGGTCTTGCGTTTTCCATGATCCGGAAATCCGTTTTTTCATAAAAACCATGGGAACCTCCTTCGGCAATGAGGGCGACCCAGGTGATGCCGTCCTGCTTGAGCCTTTGGGTGAGAGACTGGATGATACGGCGGCCAAGTCCATGGTTTCTAAATTCCTCGCGGACCGTGACATCATGGATGTAGGCGTCTCCTGTGCGGTCACTCAGGGCCCGGCCCATGCCTGCCAGCTCCTGGCCCGAGAATGCGGCCACAAAGCAATGGCTTCCGTCGATCACCTGCTGCACACGATGCGCGTCCGTGATGGATTCCGGCCACCAGCGTCTTTCGTGGTAAAGCGAAAGGATCTGGTTTTTCTGGTCGTCGGACGGATCTTTTAAAAAGAATAACTCAATCATGGCGTCAGGCCGGACTTTTGGGATGAAGCACGGAAACAGTGTTTTTTCCCCTGTCTTTTGACAGGTACATGGCTTTATCCGCGCGGGCGATAAACGAAGCGGTGTCTTCCTTGGGGGAATATTCTGTGACGCCCACACTCAGGGTGATGTGGCTGGTTTCTCCACTCATGGATACGAATTCTTCCGAGAGGAGGCGGCTCTGGATGCGTTCGGCCACGGTTACCGCCTCTTCAATGGTTGTTTCGGGAAGGATAATGGTGAATTCCTCTCCGCCATAGCGGTAGGCCGTGTCCATGGTCCTCAGGCAGGTCCGGATGATTTCACCCAGACGTACCAGGATCTTGTCTCCGTCAAGATGACCGAAAGTGTCATTGTAGGTCTTGAAGTTGTCGATGTCGAGAAGAAGCAGGGACAGGGGATGCCTGTACCGGTTCATACGGTCGATTTCCATTTCTATCTGGGTATAGAAATGCCTGGAATTGAACAGCTTGGTGAGACCGTCGGTGATGGCCATCTGTTTGAGTTTGATGAGCATCTGGGCTCTGTCTTTGGAAAGCCGCCGTTCCCTCAGAACACGTTTGATCCGCAGGAGAAGTTCTTCGAATCGGACAGGTTTGAAAATGAAGTCACTGGCCCCTTTGCTGATGGCCTCTTCGTAAGAGTAATCTTCGCTGTATCCCGTGATGACGATGACATCCGCATCGAAATCCTGTTTGATCATGTCCGTGAGTTCAAGTCCGTCCATGCCTTCCATGAGAATGTCTGTGATGACAACGTCGATGCTCTCTGTCTGAAGGAGCTTGAGGGCGTTTTCCCCGTTTTTTGCGGTACGTGTGGTAAATCCGGAAAGCTTAAGGAATTCTTCCATGGAATCCCTGACCGTGATATCATCATCGACAATGAGTATGTGCTCTGACATGGTTGAACATCCAGGACATCGTTCTGAAATTGATGGAAAACTGATCTTGATAACAGCCGGACGAACATTTCCGTCAGACACTGTGCCATGCTTTTGACAAGTCTTGACACGGACCATGGCAATTGTTAAAAAGTCAAGTTCGACTTGACCCAGATCAATGACAAACATAAAAAATATAACGGGATTGGTGGAGGGTGTCAACCGGCATGAGCCGACGGGCATGAAAAAGATGGCCCGGCGTGATGCGGCCCTTACGATTCCACTGAACAGAAAAACAAACGTCCGGCATAGAGTGGTGTTATGAAGAACATAAGAAATTTCAGCATTATCGCGCACATCGACCATGGGAAATCCACCTTGTCCGACCGCCTGATCCAGGCCACGGGGATTGTTTCAGACCGGGAATTCAAAGATCAGATTCTGGATTCCATGGATATCGAACGGGAGCGGGGGATCACCATCAAAAGCCAGACCGTGAGCCTCCCCTACAAAGCGAAAGATGGAAACGAGTATATCCTGAATCTTATCGATACGCCGGGGCATGTGGATTTTACGTATGAAGTGTCCCGGGCCCTTGCCTCCTGCGAAGGGGCGCTGCTGCTGGTGGACGCCAGCCAGGGTGTGGAAGCCCAGACTCTGGCCAACCTGTATCTGGCCCTGGGCCACGACCTGGAAGTCATTCCGGTGATCAACAAGATTGACCTCCCTTCAGCGGAAATCGAGTGGGTGAAGGGCCAGATTGACGATGATCTGGGGTTAGACTCAAGCGTTGCCATTTTGACTTCGGCCAAAAACGGTATCGGCATCGAGGATGTGCTTGAAGGTGCGGTGAATCTTCTACCGGCACCCGAAGGGGATCCCGAAGCGCCGTTCAAAGCGCTGATCTTCGATTCCCATTACGACCCGTACCGAGGCACCATTGTCCATTTCCGGGTGTTCGACGGACGGATCAAAGCCGGAGACACCATCAAGTTCATGTCCAACGACGCATCGTACAAAGTGGAGGAGGTGGGAGTTTTCCAGATCGAAAGGGTGCCGAGAAAAGAACTGGCCGCCGGACAGGTGGGATACATGATCGCCGGAATCAAGACCGTGAACGATACGCGTTGCGGTGACACCATCACCCTGAAGAACAGACCCTGTGCCGAGCCTGTCGAGGGATTCAAGGAACCCACACCCGTGGTTTTCTCGTCCATCTATCCTGTGGCCTCCGACGATTACGTGGAGCTTACCGAAGCCATCGAGAAACTGAAGCTGAACGACGCGGCTTTGATCTATGAAAAAGATTCTTCGGCGGCTCTGGGTTTCGGATACCGCTGCGGATTTTTGGGCCTTCTGCATCTGGAGGTGGTTCAGGAACGGCTGGAGAGGGAATACGATCTGTCCCTTATTCTGACGGCACCGTCGGTGCAGTACCAGATCATTCTCAACAACGGGGAAGAACTCACCATCGACAACCCGGCCCTTTATCCCGATCCCACCGTGATTCAGACCACTTTGGAGCCTTTTATTAAGGCCGTCATCATTGTGCCTGAACGTTATATGGGATCGGTGATGAAACTCTGTATAGACCGGCGGGGAATCAGCAAAAACTACCAGTACCTGACCAGCAACCGGCTTGAAATGGTTTTCGAGATTCCTCTTGCCGAAGTGGTGTACGATTTCTACGACAAACTGAAAAGTATCACCCAGGGTTACGGGTCCTTTGATTATGAGATCATCGGATACAGGGAAACCAACCTGGTGAAACTCGACATCCTGATCAACGGAGACCGGGTGGACGCCCTGTCCCAGCTCGTTCACCGGGACAACGCCGTGGCGCGCGGACGCCATGCCTGTGAGAAGCTCAAAGAGGAAATCCCCCGGCAGATGTTCAAGATCGCCATCCAGGGTGCCATCGGAGCCAAGATCATTTCCCGTGAGACTGTCAGCGCCTTCAGAAAAGACGTCACCGCCAAATGCTACGGCGGGGATATTTCTCGAAAGAGAAAGCTTCTGGACAAGCAGAAAAAAGGAAAGAAGCGCATGAAGATGATCGGTCAGGTGGAACTGCCCCAGAGCGCGTTCCTTGCGGTTCTCAAGAACGACGATTGATATTTTTCATGTTTTCACCGTAAAGCCGGATTTTGGAAAGCAGCGTCCGCATGACCACCACATCCTTGGATCTTGGCATGATCCGGGAAAAGAAGTCACGGAAGGCGTTGAGGTAGTAATCCGGCTTTTCAGGATTCACGAAAGCGATATCTGCAAACGTCGCTTCGAGGGTTTTGAACATCTCTTCAAGTTCCCGTTTTCCCGCAAGACGCGGAATGGACGACCGGGTTTCCCCTCTTGCCGTGTTCAGTTCGTAGCACACCACCATTACGGCCTGGGCCAGATTGATGGATGTGAAACCGAAGGTGGGGATGTGGATCAGCGCGTCGCACAGTGCGATGTCGCTGTTTTCAAGTCCCCGGTCTTCCGGGCCGAACAGAAGGGCGACGCGGTTTGCCTGCGAAAGGGAGACCAGATTCGGACACAGGGTGAGCGGGGTTGAGGCCTTGCGCCGCTGTTTTCCAAGCCGTGCGGTTGTTCCAACGGCGTACTCCACGTCTTCAAGGGCTTTTTCCACGCTTTCAACGACAACGAGGCTTTCCACCACATCTGCCGCTTCATGGGTGGCCGTTTTTTTGATGCGCTCCATATCGGGGTTTTCGGGGTCCACAAGCACAAGACGGGAAAAACCCATGTTGCGCATGGCCCGTGCGGCAGCCCCGATATTTTCGGGATACCGGGGCTTTTTGAGAACGATGACCACATGGTCGTGGACAATGGAAGAAGACATCAGCCGACGATCTCAAAACTGTTGAAGAAATATCCGATTTCAAAGGCGGCCGTTTCAGGGGCGTCGGAACCGTGCACCACGTTCTGTTCGATGGAACTCGCAAAATCCCGGCGGATGGTGCCTTCCTCGGCTTTGGTGTAATCCGTGGCCCCCATGAGTTTGCGGTTAAGTTCGATGACCCGGTCACCTTCGAGCACCAGGGCCACGATGGGCCCGGAGGTCATAAAGTCGGTGAGGCTGTTGAAAAAGGGTTTTTCACGGTGAACCGCATAGAAGCCTTCTGCCTGTTTACGGTTCAGATGAAGCATTTTCATGGCGACGATTTTGATGTCATGGTCCTGAAATCGTTTGATAACTTCGCCGATTAGATTTTTTTCGACCCCGTCGGGCTTGATCAGAGACAGTGTTCTTTCCATAAAGCAAGGGTTCCTTTACTCCAAATCAGATGATGTGAAAAGTGAATGAAACAACAACCCTCTGCGTGGACGTTTCATGTGCAGAGTGTCCAAACGGTATTTCGAGAACGCCATAAACCCTTAACAGAAGGGTTCGCTTAAGTCAACGTGTCTCCCAAAGCCCATGTATGATCCCTTTTTTTGATCTTTACGCCCCTTTGGATTTCTGAGAGTATGAAAACGTTTTTTAAAGGGGAAAACCAATCAGATGCTTTGGGACAGAGAGAAACCTCAGATTAGAATTTAACATAGGGAGCATGGAATGAACGATGATGCAGTGGGCATAAACTCAACCATTGTCAGGGACACCGGAATTGTTTTCAATCAGCTGGACGGTGAGACGATCATGATGAGCATAGAAAACGGGGAGTATTACGGCATGAACGCCATGGGGACAAGGATTTGGGACCTTCTTGAGACTCCAAGAAGAGTGTCCGAAATCCGTGACGCGCTGATGCCGGATTTTGATGTGGAACTGGAACAATGTGAAAAAGACATTCTGGCGTTTTTGAACCTGATGGAAAGCCGGAAGGTCATAAAAATTGTCACGGGTTGACGGCTTTATGTCAAGATGATTTCTTCGTGTAAAGCTCAGTTTATCATGATGCGGGATGATAACTGAAAGCTTCGGAATTGACATTCGCACCACCTGCCGTAGCCTTTGAGCTTAAATCGATAAATTGCGGTGCAATCCATTGGCGGCGATTATCTTTTATTTCATCTGTCGGAGGTTTTATATCATGGTTCTTTTTCATGGTAACTCCATTATTATTTATGGGTGAGCATGATTGGCAACGAAATTGTAATGAATATCTTTTTTAAAAATATAAAAAACACAGTTGATTGTCAATGTGGAAAAAATGTTTTGAATTCTTCAAAATATACTAATAATTTTAGTGAATTAATAAATAGGCCTAATCTGGCAGGGTGGTTGATATACGTGAGGTTCGAAAGGGTGTTTAGGTGATAAAGCATCTGATCCGGATTGATGTATAATGCTGCTGAGGTCTCGCTTGAACGCCTGATCAGGTTTTCAATCTCCCGGAAATCCCGGATGAGACGTGGTCGGGCGGCGGGCACGGTGGTTCCTGTCTTGTCAACTCTCCACTGGATTTCGGGCGGTATGATGCCTTCAACAGCTTTGCGGTAAAGATAGCGGCCGTATCCGTTTTTTCTTTTCAGACATGACGGAACGGCCAGGTGGAATTCAACGAGACGAATATCCAGAAGGGGATACCGGTATTCCAGATGTCGTGAAGCCGCTTCGATGGAGCAGATTTCAAGACGGGTCGCAACAGAGGGATGGGTGAGGCGATAGCATTGTGATTTTCTAATACTTTTTTCTTGTCTGTTTCTCTGCTGGGATGCAAGGCGATTACGGATAGAGTCTGATAGAAAAAAATCCGGGTTGATGGGAAATTGTGTCAGAATATGGGCCGGTTCGCCCTTTTTATGGTCCGTCAGGAGGTTTTTGCTGAGGGAAAGTATCCTTTTTACAGTCGGTGCTGTTTCATCGAGGACCAGTGAAGCCAAGGATTTAAGCGATATTGTTTTTCCCCCGTCCTGGTTGACGTTTAACTCCTGCCAGATTTTTCTCCAGGCTTTTCTGGAAAATAGCTCACGGACGTACTCTCTTCCGGGGTGGGTGACCACCTCGTCTCCGCCGAAACCGGAAAGCAGGGTCCTTATTCCTTCCCATTTAGCGTGTTCATGGATGACATCGGTCAGGAGTCCATACACCCGGTGACTGGGGCCGTCGAGAACCTTAAGGGAATGACGGAGAGCGTCCATGATCCCCCTGTTCTGGGCCGAAAGACTGTATTCACTGAAGATTTCGGCATGGCGGCGCAACAGGATCTGGTAGTCTCTTTCATCGATGCATTGGGAGTGGTGATGCCCGTTTTCTTCACGGACATGGGAAAAAGTGGTCAGCTCACGGGCTTTTTCTTTGGCATAACCGGCGGCCAGTGCCGCCACAACGGAAGAATCCAGGCCGCCGCTCAACTCGGAACCCAAGGGAAACAGGCTTCGGGTCCGGCATCTCACGGCTTCGTTCAACAACTCCCGGAACGCCTCAATGTATTCATCCTCCGAAGATAGACGGATTTCCTTTTCCGGGTCGGGCTTCCAGTAGCACGTCATGCGGATGCCTGTGGACGAAACGGACAGAACGTGAGCGGGAGGCAGGCGGCGGATCTGCGAGTAAGGTGTGTATTCGTTGTCTGCGATATAGACGGTGATGGCGTCGGCGATCCACAGGGGATCAAGTGTGGGCGCAAGACGGCAGGCTTTGAATATCCCCTTCATTTCCGTGGCAAAAGCGAACGATTCATCGGTCGCGACGTAAAAAAAAGGTTTGCAGCCGATGGGGTCCCTGGCGCAGAACAGCCGGTTTTGCCGCTCGTCCCAGATCGCGAAGGCGAAATCACCCGTAAGGTGATGTGGGCAGTCCATTCCCCATTTCTGATAGGCCTTAAGGATCAACTGGCTGTCCGGCGTGTTTTTCAGGGAAGCAGTCTCTATCCCCAGCTTTTCGGCCAGTTCTTCGCGGTTGTCGATGCGGGCGTCAGCTGTGATGGCCACATCCGAAATCCGGCAGTGAAAAGGAAGGATTTCATCGGCGGACTCCGGGGTGTTGACCAGCATCACCTGGCCCAGAGCCGTTGAGTTTTTATCGTTTCTCCAGCAGGCCCGACGGTCGCCTTCCCTCTGCCAGTGGGCCAGAATTCCGGTCATGGATTCGATGGTTTCAAGGGAAACGGGTTTCCCGCTCCGGCTGACTATTCCGCAGATGGAACTCATGATCGTCCCCCATTTTCTTCCCCACGGGATCTGAAAAGATCGAGGCGGTTCAACAGATTTTTAGCTTCTTTGCTAAGAAGGGATTCACAGGTGTCCCGGATATATGCCATGTCGTCAGGGGTGAGGTAATCTGCACTGCCCCCCACTTTGCCTTTCCGGACCCTCCGGCCTTCGGGATCGCCGGAAGCCGTCCGGTGCTCCGGCATGCCTTTCTCATCTTCAACGGCCCGCATGGCGTCAAACGAAGACAACTGAACGGCGGCCTGAAGGATCTGGGGATCCACGGGAATGCCCAAAAAATCAAGGATTCCGGCCACGGTGTTTTCCGTGTCTGAGTGAAGTTTTTCGTAGGTTATGAAAAGGGCATTGTCCTGAATCTCAGTCGACGCCAGGTTGTTGAGATAACGGCAGTATTGGGCCACACCTTCCTTGGGGCTCCGGATAAATGCCTTGAGCTCTCCGTTGTACCAGCGCATGAACCTGGACCGGTGAAAGTAATTGGACACAACCACATCGGGGATGGACCGGATCATGATAATCCTTCGGGTTGCCGTGTCCTGATCGAACTTCGAGGACCTGGGGGAATGATGGCTTGCAAGGATCAGGGGAAACCGTTTGTCATCCTTGAAACGGTATGCGCCGATTCCTTTGGTGAAATCAAGGTCGTCCGTGGGCATCAGGGTGAACAGGGAGTGGAGGTCAAGGGATATGCCCAGCTTGAAGAACCGATTGAAATACTGGGCCAGAATAAAGCGAAGCCAGGTCCGTCCGCACTTGGGGTACGACAAAAGAACATGCACTTTCTTGTTTGCCCGGATCGGCCCCACAAGATAGCCTTTTTTCCAGCTGAGCTTTTTGCAGGCTTCAAGGGAACCTTCTGGAGCCAGAGGTACGAGCTTGATCCGCGTAAAACCCATGTCCGCGAATTTTTTGACGTTGAAATACACATGGCCCATGGCCGTTCGCGCCAATTTTTCTTTTGAACAGCCTGAGGTGACGGGAAGGCCGAAGTTTTCCTGGGAAAAACCCAGATAGCAGGTCCTGGCCGGGCATGTATAGGCGCAGTTGGCGTTCCCGAACAGAATGATCCGTTCTTTTTGCCGGATGCCGCTTAAAAAACCGTCGTCGTCGTTCATGTCCATGGGAAGGGTCAGAGAGTCGTAGAGGGTGAGGGCTCGCTCGATTTTATCATGAGAGTCCAGGTTTTTGATGATGCTGGCCTTGATTTCGTACAGAGGGAAGTCCTGTTTCAGGCGGATCGCCAGAGTGTCATGGGTGCAGATGACGGAGTTGCCTTTTCTGTGGTGGGCGTCCAATAGCGGCAGGCTTCGCGTGTAGGCATCCTCGTCGAAATAATGATTGGTCAGGGTCAGGGCCAGATGGATTCCCTGTTCAGTCAGCCGTTCCAGGTGGGTTTCAGTGAGAGCGTACCGGCTCTCCGCCACACGGCCGCCGTATAGGGGAGACGGCTGAAGGGTACTTCCGAACACGCTTTCAATCTGCCGGATGTCGCAGTACGCGAAAAAAACCCTCAGATAGTCCAGGATGTCGATGCCCGGCCGGAGACTCCGGCTGGATACGGAAAAATTCAGACGGCTGTCTCTGAAATCGGCAAACGATTCCTTGAATGGTATCCGGTTTGAAAAAAGGGCCATCTCACATTCCTCAGTTTTTTAGAAAACGGGTTCGTCGTTGTTGTCCAGATAGCCGAAACGTCTCATCACGGTTCGGTGTTTTTCAATGATCCTCAGGGCCTGTTCCGGGGTCAGGCTTTCCCGCCAGGAGCCGCATGTCCCCTTTCTGAAAAAAGATGACGCTTTTGGGGATTTTTCCTTGAAACCCCTGGTTTTTTCCTGCCGCTGAAGTTCCCGGATGTCGCTGAAAAGAATGGCTTTTTGGATTCTTTTCGCGTCGTCGGGCAATTGGGCGAACCGCACCGCACGGGTGAATGTTTCAAGGGGTGCGCGGATCATGTCCTCATAGCGGAGCAGGTGGATGTAAGGCCCCAGACCGTCAACCCAGCTTTCCACATGGCGGCTCCATGACAACAGCCGCTGCCTGAACTGGTTGTTGATCCTTTTTTTGGATTGATTGAAGAAATGGGTTTCGTCCGCCATGTGTTCGATGGCCGTGTCAATATGGCAGGCCACATGGTGGGCGTAGGAAACTGCCACATCAAGAGGATTTCTGATCAGATAAAGAGCTTTTCGGGTTGCCTTGGGAGAAACCAGGGGTTCCCCTTTCGAATTCAGGGTGAAGGCGTCGTGTATTTTCATGACCACAGGCTCTGCACAGTTTTCGTTTTTGACGGAAACAGCCTCGAAAACCCTGGACTGAAGACGCTCGATTTCATCTTCGGTCAAATCGGAGGACTCCACCCCGGCATGCTCGTCAAACAGAGTCCGGGAGGAAGCGATCCGGGCAGGTTCCAGGCTGTTGAGGTCGGCGGGTTCGTCGGAGTTCCGGATCAGGTTGGTCAGAAAAACCCTGAACCAGGTGTTGCCCGATTTGGGGTACGACGCGAGCCACAGGATATTTCCGCTGCATCTATTCATGAAAATCCTTCTCAAGAACCTGGACCAGCGTTTCAAGGTCAAAAGGAAAGGAGGGCCGAACCAGCCGAATGACGTCAACATGCCGGGCCACATGGCTGCATTGCCTGAAATGGCTGACACCCAGGCCCAGGCCATGAACCTGGGGAAGGCGGTATGTGCATTCCACCACGGCATGGTTTTTTTCGAGACCGTATAGTGGAATTAAATTGAAATCCGTTGTGTTGTGCGTTTGGAGAAGATACAGCCGTTTCACGGGAAGGGGCTCCGTGACGGCGTTTTTTTCGAGGGGCAGGGTGTATTTCTCAAGGTCCTTTCTGACACGGACAAGATGTCTTGAGTCTATTCCCAGTCTTGCAAGGGCGTCGGCCCAGAGAAGGGTCTGGGGAAATCCCGGCAGCAGCGTGGGAATTCCGTTATCATCGACGTCGATGGCGCTGAGTTCATCGGCGGCCACAGAATAACCTTTCTGATGAAACGCCGCGGCCAACACGGACTTTCCGTTTCCTGAAGGTCCTGAAAATATGACAGCGCTGTTTCCTGAGCGGATGGCGCTTCCGTGGAGAGGCAAAAGGCCGCGCTGGAGAAGCAGAGCGCTGAAGACAGTGCCCGTCAGAAACAGGCGGATGTCCTCCTCACGGGCGGCCGGGTCGGGTTCGATGGTGATTTTCTCTCCGTCTTCGACCAGGTATTTCGCCACGTTGTCCAAGGTGAGAAGAAACCGCCCGGGCCGGGCCTGGGCACAGACCAGGTTTAAGGTGGCATCGGGAAGAATGCCAGGGACATGCCCGTAACGGATGCTTACGTCCGCCGGGCCGTCATTCCCGTTCAAACCCGGAAGTGGAATCCGGGAATGGATGTTCAGGCCAAAGGGCTTCAAGGTGTTCATTCAGATCACTGCTTCCGGGTTGGGGTTGCGCCTGCTGCGGCGTTGATGAAGAATTCCTCCATCGCATCGACGGCAGTTCTGTCGGCGTATAGTTTATGCTTGTTTTCGGACATGCGCCGGCTGATGTCGTTTCTCCATTGTTTGTCCTTGCCCAGTTTTGCCGCGATCCGGACATAATCGTCCTCCGTTGCGGCGATGGTGTCGGTTATGCCCATCATTTTCAACAGGGCCATGCTCTGACGTCCCCGCATCAGATCTCCCGGAAGGGTCACCACGGGAAGATGGCGTGCAAGGGCGTCCAGGGTGGTGTTGCAGCCCGACCATCCCACGCTGTCCAGAAACGCGTCGGCTATGCGGTAAAGGCTGTAGTACACCCTGTCTTCAAGAAAAGGGAAAAAAACCGTATGGTTTTCCGCTTTCAGGCCGTATTTCGAAAACGCCGCAGACAGTCGGCGCCTGAAACTGCCGACAAGGGAGCCGGATATCTTCCGGGTGATAAATACAAACCGGCAGTTTCCCGTTTCCATGGCGATCCGCGGAAGCAGGCTGTCATACTGGGGCAGATATTTGAACAGCGACTGGAGGCAGAGGAAGACGGTATCTCCGTCTCTTAAGCCCAGGTCCTGACGGTTCACCCAATCTTTTTCAGTCTTGGGGGGCGGGTAAAAGACCCCGATGTTGGGGATGCGGATCAATGTTTCTGAGTAATGTTCCGCACCGTTTTCCGGTTCCATGAGATCGCTGCTCAAAAAATAATCCATGGTGGAGCGGCCCGAGGTGGTGGAATGACCCCAAGACACACATTGAACAGGGGCAAGACGAAGGGATGACAGGCGGATGGAAAGGCGGTTCATTCCGATTTCCGGGTAAAGGAGCAGGTGAAGCCTGTCCGACAGAATTTTTTCACACAGACTTTCCAGGGAAAAATCGTTTTCCACGAAGCGATCAAAGGAAGCCCTGGAAAGATCGGTGACCTTATCCTGCCTTGCCCCGGTGTGATAACCGTACAACGCGAAACGGTTCCGGTCAATCGCTTCAAGAAGACCACTTGTGGGGAAATTCCAGGTGGCGTGAATCCTGAAAAACCCTGAAACAATGCCGATTCTCAATCGTTCGCCCGGTTTTTGAGGCACAAGGGGCAGGGGTTTTACCCACTGCGGGTATTTCGCCGCCTGGATTCGGCAGATCAGGTCTCCGAACTTACGTTGCAGCTCGACGTCGTTACGTCCCTGATAGGCCAGATGAAACGGATACTCACCCGTCATGGTCCACGCTGTTTTGAGTTCGTCCTGTTTTTTATGGTCGAACAGGTCACACAGTTCGTTAAGGTGTCTTTCGTATGCGGCCCGTGATGAGGCGATTTCAATGTCGTTCTCGAAAAGAATCGGGCAGCAGAGGTCGAGCAGGGAAAAACGGGCTTCAAGAAAATCCGGATCGAGGGCCAGGGCCTTTTGAACGGATGCCAGAGCATCGTCCTTTTTCCCCAGTCGTTTCAAGGCACGGCTCATTTTTTGATAAGCCAAGGGATTGTCCGCCCGGCATTCCAGGGATTTCTGGTAGCATGCAAGGCTCAAGTTGAAACGGGACGTGTTCCATCCCTGGGCAGACAAAGCGTCTCCCAGGTCCAGCCAAAGAACATTATTGGTTGGATCGGCTTTTAACATGCCCCTTATGCGGTCAATGGCCTGACGGGATCGGTCATGTCCCTGTTGTTCTGTGTTCATGCCGGGTATCATGAAGGATAGCCATGAAAAAATCAAGATATGGCTTTGGCTCTGAATGAACGGCCTTCAAAAAAAGTGGCATCGCGCCGGTATGGGATCCCGACCCCATACCCCCACAGGGTTTCAAGAAATGAAAAACACTGGCCGATATGAACTGCATGGTTGTCAAGAAAGTGGATTGTCGGCGAGGTGTTTGTTATTGACAGAGGTGATGCCAGTGCTTACAATTATTGGGCAATTTAATGACAACAGAACGTTGCATCACATCATCATATCAAGGGAGGACTTATGGTTGAAGTCAGCAAAGCGGCATCCGAACAGATTGCCGAATATTTCAAAGGCAAGACGGTTATGCCGATCCGAATTTTTTTGAACTCAGGCGGCTGAGGGGGACCTTCCCTTGCAATGGCTCTGGATGAGTCAAAAAACACAGATACGGTATACGACGTCGATGGTTTCAAATATGTGGTGGACACGGAATTCCTGAAACAGGCCGCGCCCATCAAAGTGGACTACCTTGAGTACGGTTTCAAGGTTACGTCCAACCTTCAGCTTGAATCAGCCTGCGGAAGCTGCAGCACAAGCGGCAAATGCTGCTGATATAAAAAAGCAGCGGAACATGGAAAAGGTCGGCTTGAAAAAGCCGGCCTTTTTTGTTTTATGAGCCTTCCTGATGTTTTGCACGATATCCATCATATGATGATATTATGTGATTGACAAAAAAACGCCCCTCGTTTAAGCAAGAACCAGAAACCCTCAGTTTGACCCAGCCTTAAAAACACCACGATCAAAGAAAGGAGCCGACATGGGATTTTTCTCCCCGAATATTGTATGCAATTATTTGACATGTATAGAAAAATACAATCCCGATGGCGAAGCGGTGATTTACGGCAGGGAAAGGATACGGTGGCGGGATCTGGCAAAACGTGCGAAAACCGTGGCAACGGCATTGACGGAAATGGGTGTCAGACCGGGGGAAAGTGTGGCCTTCATGTTTCATAATTCCCCCAGGTTTATTGAAATCAATCTGGGGATTCAGATCGCGGGAGCGGTTCCCGTCCCTGTCAATTACCGGTTCACGGGGCGAGAAATCGCCTATCAGGTCAGGCACTCCGATTCCGTTGTCTTTCTGTACGAATCTCTCTGGGAAGACAGTGTTTCCGACGCTTTGAAAGAGCTTGGCGATCAGATCCTGGCGGTGTGCGAGGGGAAGCCGGGGAATCAAGGTGTTATGAATTATGGCGCTTTTCTATCCCAAGGCCGGAACGCGGATCTGAGGGTCCCGACAGCCCCTTGTGATGCCGCCGCCATGATCTATACCGGCGGAACCACGGGTTTGCCCAAAGGTGTGCTTCTTTCCTATGGTGCCCATACGGCCATGCACGCATCGCTGTTCGCCCATCTCATCACCCATGTGGGTGCTATGGATATCCGCTTCGAACAGCTTCTGGCCGTAGCCACGGCGCTGCCTTTTCCAGGGATAAGGCAGGCTATCCATCTTGTCAGGTCCCGATCCGTAAAAAAAATCCTCAGGCAACCCCTTACGGCGAAAATACTGTCAATGGTTCTCCACACCATCATGACCCGGCCGGAACTGGCCCGGTTTACCTATAAAAAGAATCTGAAATTCATGCTTCCCACCATGCCGTTTTTCCATGATGCGTCATACCAGCTTCTGATGCTGGCACTGGCCATGGGGAACATCACCTTTGTTCTTGTCCCAGGCGCGCATTTCAAACCTGAAAACGTGCTTGAAACCGTTGGCCTGGAACGGCCATTTTTTATGGCCAATGTTCCCGCCGGATGGAAACGGCTGGTGACATGCCCGGAAGCATCCCGTTATAATCTGGATTCCATCAAGATTTGCGCCACAGGGGCGGGGCTGGCCGGTGCCGGTCTTAAAAAGAGCATGCTTGCCGTGTTCAGGAATGCCCTGATTTTCGATATGTTCGGTCAGACGGAAATGACGCCGGTCACCACGTTTCGTGTGGATGCAGATCCTGAAACCCTGAAAGCCGGGTCTGTGGGTCGATCCATTGTGGATGTCCGGATCGTCGATGACAAGGGGAGGGATGTGCCGGCGGGTGAACCGGGTGAGATCGTTTACAGGTCCGAAACCCGGATGATGGGCTATTACAAGGACAAGGAAAAAACGGACGGAAGCATGATGGACGGCTGGTTCCGGAGCGGAGACTTAGGGTATATGGACCGGGATGGCGAAATCCGTCTGATCGACAGAAAAAACGAATGCATCAACACCGGCGGGGAAAAGGTGTATCCCCTTGAAGTGGAAGAAGTTCTCCATGGTCATCCGGCCGTGGACCAGGTCTGTGTGATCGGTGTGCCCGACGAGGTCTGGGGTTCTTCCGTCCGGGCCGTGGTGGTGAAGGTCAAGGGCTGCGAAGTTTCGGTGATGGAACTTCTGGATTTCTGCCGGGGACGGCTCGCCGGTTTCAAACGTCCGCGTTCCGTCGTGTTTGCCGATGAGCTTCCCTTGTCACCGGTGGGCAAGATCCTGCGCGCCAGAGTGCGTGAGCGATTCGGAAGCGAATCAGCTGGCAGCCATCTTCCATCCATGGTGAACGGTTGAATCCAATTTCCGTACTGGCACTTTTTTTGAAACGGTTCAGATCAATCTCTGGATATGAATGATTATGGGAATTTAAGAGGAATATGAACAGGAGGATTGACGGTTATGAACCAGAAGGGTGTTAAATATCGGCGGTGCGCACATATTTTGTTATATTTCATCATGACTTTCGCCCTTTTGCTCACAGGGTGCCAGAGCAGTGCGACGTCCGGAGCCCAGAATCTGCAAGACGCTGATGCGTCCGGTCTCAGAATCGTCACGGTCAGTCTGAGCGAAGGTGTGAGCGGCTCAACCTATTCTGCCGCTCTTTCGGCAGAAGGCGGTGCGCCGGCCTATTCCTGGTCCCTCACCTTTGGTTCGCTTCCCCAGGGTCTGGCCCTCGATAACGGCAGCGGCGTCATTTCTGGGACACCCGCAGTTTCCGGTTCCTTCAGTTTCACCGTTCAGGTGACGGACGCCTCGTCCGGAACGGATTCGGAAAATTTTACCTTGATAATCAGCACATCTGATGACGAAGATGCTGACGATGATACGCCCTCGGCGGCAGATTGCGGCTGCGAACCTCTGGACACGGTGGTGGGCTCCGTCATCCAGGTGAGTTCCGTGTCCCAGCTCGAATCGGCGGTAAGCACGGTCAACTCAGCAGGAGGAAACAGGACGATCCTCGTTGCCGACGGAACCTATGTGCTGAACAACATCCTTTACATCACGGCGGACAATGTGGTGATCCGAAGCGCTTCGGGAGACAGGAGCAAGGTGCTTCTGCTGGGCAAAGGGATGAGCGGAAATGTAGGTCATATCTTTCTTGTGGCGGGCTCGGATGTGACCATCGCCGATATGACTCTGGGGGAAGTGTTCTATCATGCCATCCAGGTTCAGGGTGAACAGGGGGCCAACAATCTGCTGGTCCATAACACCCGTATTTTCAACACCCATGAGCAGATGATCAAAGGGTCTTTTTCCACTTCGACCAACCAGGGTTCGGATCACGGGACGGTCAGGTGTTCGCTCTTGGAATACACGGAGAACTTCGGTCCACAGTACTACATCGGCGGTATCGATGTGCATCGCGGGGCCAACTGGCATGTTCACAACAACACGTTCAGGAACATCCGAAGTCCTGAAAACGGAAATATTGCGGAACACGCCATTCATTTCTGGAGCAGTTCCTCAAACCCCCTCATTGAAAAAAACGTCATCATCAACTGTGACAGAGGGATCGGGCTCGGCCTCGGATCAAGCCCCTGTACCGGGGGAATCATCCGCAACAACACCGTTTATGCCGATGTGAACGGTCTGAACAGCGACGTGGGCATCGCCCTTGAATCCGCGTCCAATGTCCATGTGTACCACAACACCATCTTTTTCGACCACAGTTACACAAACGCCATTGAATACCGGTTCGCAGCAGCCACGGGCAATATGATCATCAACAATCTGAGCAACAAAGCCATTACAAGCCGTAACAGCGGTTCGGCCACGGTGAGGAGCAACGTGACCAGTGCCGCCGCATCCTGGTTTACCGACCGGACCGCCGGAAATCTTCATCTTGCATCTTCCGTGGCGTCCGTCACCGGCATGGGTGAAACTCTGGCATCGGTCACCGAGGACATGGACTGTGAAGCAAGACCGGGAAGCGCACCGGATATCGGAGCGGATCAGCGGTAGAACGCAGGAAGGCTTATTCTCACGGTTCTGTCTGAACGGACCCGGGCCAATCGGTTTGGACCGGGAGCACCATTTCCGATTCGTTCAGACAGAGGCTGAGTGCGATATTGACAAGGGCAAGGACCAGGAAAACCATGAGGCCGTTGATCATCCCTACGGCGTTCATGATCAGGATGAAAAGGATGCCTGAAATCTGGCCGATGAACAGGATCAGGCCCTGGGATGTGGATTCCGGTGCAGGCCGCGTGACTTCGGCGCTGTACTGGAACCCCACGGGAGCGCCTGCGCCCAGCAGGAAAAAGCCCATGACGAACGACGAGACCAGCAATACTCCGTAATTGTTTGAAAAGGTCAGGCCCATAAGACCCGGCGTCATGCCCGCCATGGCCATGACGATGAACAGCTTTCTTTTTTTGAAACGGTCCGACAGAAGGGGAAGAACCACGGCCCCCACAAGCCCTGAAAAAAGCATCATGCCGCCCACAAGCCCGCTCTGGTCCATGGTCAGGCCTTTGGTCTGGCAGACCTGATCGATGCAGGTGCTGATGGCGTTGAACATTCCCAATCCGATGAAAAACAAGGGAAAAACAAACCGCATGTCCCGCTGGCGGAAGATATGCCCCATGCCTTTAAAAACGGTGAGGGATTCTTCGGCATCCGGGCCCGGCGGTGTGGGCGGTTTTTCTTTCAGAAGAACAAGCAGCAGCACCGTTGCGGCAAGTGAGACGATGGCGTAGGTCATCAGCATGGGACCGATGTCGGAAGAACCGTCAGGTTTTTTCCCCATCAGAACCGGGGTGGCCACCATGGCCACGATGATCCCGAGAAACTGGGCAAGGGTTGCGATTCCCACGGCAAGAGCCCGTTCCTGAACGGGAAACCAATGCCGGGCCACTTTGGTGGCGGCGTTGAGGATGAACGGCTGGGCCAGGGCAAGACCGGTCTGTGCGATGATCATGACGCTGTAACGGTCGGGGTAAAACCCTTTGACCATGGAAAAGAAACCGGTGATGACGGCCCCCGCCCCCACGCCTTTTCTCAGTCCCCAGGTGTCGATGGCGTAAGATGCGGGAATGCACATCACGATGAACATTCCCATGAAAACCATGGACAGCGCGTCAATCTGAAACGCCGTGGCCTGATAGATGACCCTCGCTTCCCGGGCAATGGGCGCAAAAGTCAGCCATTGAATTTCGATGACCACCGTGATCAGCGCATAGGCCAGAAGAACGACCCATCTGTAGCTGTAAACCCTGAAGTTCTTTTCCATTGATGTTCTCCACCGGACTGCGATGTCATATGAATGCGTATAAACCGACTGGTCAGTACAAAACAGGTTTAGATAAATCCGATGAGATTGTCAAGCGGCGTTTTGTTTCTAATACATGAACAGTATATGCAGCCATGGCCAATAATTGTTTTTTCACTATTCAACTATCCAAAAATATTGACATAAAATAATTGATAGGTAACATAGGTTCCGTAATGAATAATCTGAACCTTTGGTATGTCTAACAATAGGGTTATTCAGGACCTTATCAATTCAATCCAGTTGGGATGACTATATGAAAAAGCTTATCATAAAAAATTTCGGTCCTATTCACGATTGTGAAGTACTCATTTCTGGCTTTACGATTTTAATCGGCCCACAATCGTCAGGGAAAAGCACCATAAGCAAGCTGGTTTTTTTTTTCCTACATCTTCGGGAGTGCATCGTTGATTTCATCCTTGATGAACAAACTAAAAGCAAAAACTCTTTTTCTGTCAATCTGTTTACGAAACATGTACGAAGGCGATTTCTTGAATTCTTCGGTCCTGGACCAAGCTCAAAAGATTTACTTATCAGATTTGATTACGGAGGTGATAACACTTGGGCGGAAATAAAATTGGACAACGATCAACACAAATACGTAACGCCCAAATTCAGTGAGTCTATAATCGAGGAGATAAAAAATGCATATTCATTGATCAAAGAAACTGATTGGAGTGAAAACATCGCACCCAGTCTATTTTCAACACCCGATGTCATCAGTAAAGAAAGAACACGGGCCGAGATGATCAATCATTTGAAGTCCCGTTTTGCTTCGTTGTTTCGTTTCGACAAAGAACTTTTATTTATTCCTGCCGGTCGAAGCCTCCTTTCAACGATTTCAGACCAACTTCAAAACATCCATCCGCATCAGCTGGATTACCCGATGCGTCTTTTTATTGAGCGTATTAATGCCACAAAATCTTTTTTTAGCAAAAGCCTTGAAGATATAATTAAGGATAAGCACATTCTGGAAAACTCCCTAACACACCGTAAAAGTCTTGTAAAGGCTGTAAAAATAATCAATGAAATTCTTAAAGCTGAATACAGGCATGACAGCCGAGAAGGTGGAAAATTTTATCTTGGAAAAGGCAGGTATACAAAAATTAACTTTGCGTCTTCGGGACAACAAGAATCGGTATGGATTCTTCTTTCAATGTTCCTTGTTCTTCTCGATAAAGTCGATGCGTTCGTCTTTATTGAAGAGCCGGAAGCTCACTTGTTTCCAATTGCTCAGAAAGATATGATGGCTTTGATCTGTTATGCGGCGAACCTTCACAAATGCCAGTTTATGATTACAACCCATTCCCCCTATATTCTTTCCGCTTTGAATAACCATATTTACGCACATAGAGTTGGAAAAAATGACAAGGAATCGGTTTTAAAGATTATTCCACGTGAACAGTGGATTGATCCATCCATGGTCGGCGGTTGTTTTGTCTATGACGGGTTTGTCGAGAACCTCTTCGATAATGAATTGACGATGTTGCGAACGGAGCTTGTTGACACAGCTTCCGATATTGTTAACAACGAATACGATCAATTGTTTTCCATTGAACACAAGTATGTGGAGGCGATTGAATGATATTGACTGGGGTTGAGATATTAAGTGATGACAATAGATCTGTTGTTATATTTGAAGAACGTCGGGGTATAATTTACAAAGGTATAAATTCATCGAAAAAAAAGGTTGTTCGTTATCGGGTGGACAATGATGATATGGCGGTAATCCTTAAACGATGCGATTATGCAATGGAACTGCCCGCTCAGAAAAGTTTGTATCTGATCGAACTGAAAGGGGAAGATCTTCGAAAAGCTGCAAGCCAGATTCTAAGCACTTTGGACCATTTCAAAACAGTTCTTGAACAATATAAAATCCACGCAAGGGTCGTTTGTTCAAGAACCCCTCGTCCAGATCTTGTTTCAACTCAAGTGGTGAAATTAAAAAAGACCGTCGCAATTTCGGGTGGAGATTTCAAAAGTGCGAGTGGAAGGCTTGAAGAAGGTATATGATGCCCCATGGCCGATGCCATTCACTGTGAAATTTCGTCGAAAATGATTCGAAGGCCTTCAAGGGTCATGGAACCGTCCACGGCTTCGATGGTTTCGGAGACGTGGCTGATGAGAGGAGCCAGGCCGCCGGTGGCCACGACGTACGGAACGTCGGCCATTTCACGTTTGATCCGGGCCACCATGCCGTCCACCAAGCCTGCGTAACCCAGGATAATGCCTGATTTCATGCTGCCCGCCGTATCTGTTCCGATGGCCCGTTCAGGTGGGGAAAATATTTCAACTCTGGGAAGTTTGGATGCGTTGGCAAACAGGGCCTCCGAGGCGATCATGACGCCGGGGGATATGGCCCCGCCCAGGTATTCGCCTTTGGCGGTGATCACGTCAAAGGTGGTGGCGGTGCCGAAATCGATGACGATAAGAGCCCGTTTGTACCTTTCATAGGCGGCGATGGCGTTCACGATGCGGTCAGCCCCCACTTCGGAGGGGTTGCTGTATAGCACCGGCATCAGGGGGGCCACGGTTTTGGCATCCACCCAGATGGGTTTGTGGTTCAGGTATTTCACGCAGAAGGCTTCCAAGATCATCATCATCCGGGGCACCACGCAGGCGATGATGGTGTTGTCGAGACGGGCCATGTCGATGCTGCTTTCACGGAAAAGGCTCCGGGCCAGAACGTGGAACTCGTCTTCGGTCATGTTTTTGTCCGAACGGATGCGCCAGTGGTGAAGGGGGGTTTTGCCGTCGAAAACACCTAAAACCGTGTTGGTGTTGCCCACATCGATGGTGAGAAGCATGGGTTGTCCTTTTTTCGTGTGAATCAGGCCCGGCGCATGGCGTCGAGTATTTTGACCGTGGCCGATGTGGCAGCCACATCATGAACACGGACGATATGAGCTCCGCCAAGAATCGCGGCGGATACGGTGGCCTGGGTTCCGGTTTCGATATCTTCCCGGCTGACGGTTCCGGCTTCTGTTTCCCCCAGGGTTTTCCGGATGAACGCTTTCCGTGAACTTCCCACAAGAAGGGGGACATTAAGGACGTCAAAAGCGGGCAGATGGTTGAGAAGCCTGAAATTGTGTTCGATGGTTTTTCCGAAGCCGATGCCGGGATCGGCGATGATCAGGGACCGGTCAACTCCGGCTTCTTCGGCTTTACGAATGACGCTGTCAAGATAGCTCAGGATGTCGGCCACCACGTCGTCGTAATGGGGATTTGACTGCATGGTTTTAGGGTTTCCCAACATGTGCATCAGAACCACCGGGATTTTGTGATCCCGGACCACACGGACCATGTCCGGGTCCATGCCCATGGCGGACACGTCGTTGACGATGGACGCCCCGGCCGCAAGGGCCTGTTCGGCCACCACGGCCTTGCAGGTGTCGACGGATATAGGGACGGGAAGGGTTTTGGCCAGCTCACGGATCACCGGAACGACACGCCGGAGTTCTTCCTCGGGCGGGACCGGATCGGAAAAAGGCCGGGTGGATTCACCGCCGATGTCGATGATGTCCGCGCCTTGCGCCACCATGGCATGGGCCTGGTCCACGGCGTGACCGAGTTTGAAGAATCGGCCTCCGTCTGAAAAGGAATCCGGCGTCACGTTGAGAATCCCCATGACGCAGGTGTTTACACCCAGTTTCAGGTGGTGGCCTTTGAATGACAGTGAAAACTCGCTCATGATGACCCTTTCCCGATTTCGAATCAGTCGATGTCCAGATCAGGCGGTGTTTTTTCCGGTTCCTTTCCGGCCAGTGACGGCAGTTCGATGCCCGGTCGCATGGAAAAGATCAGGTCGTCGAGCTCAGCACCCATGATGGTTTCCTTTTCCAGAAGGAGATCGGTGAGTTTGTGGAGGATGTCCACGTTTTCCGTCAGGATGGTGTGGGCTGTTTTGTAGCCCCAGTCGATGAAATCAGCCACTTCCTGGTCGATCATCCGGGCTGTTTCTTCGGAGTAGTCCCGGTGCTGGGAAATTTCACGGCCCAGGAAGACCTGATCGTTGCTCAGGGAGTAGGAAAGGGGACCCAGTTTCTTGCTCATGCCCCAGTCACGGATCATCTTGTTGGCCAGATTCGTGGCTTCCTTGATATCGTTGGATGCGCCGGTGGACAGGCGGTTGTAGATGATTTCCTCCGCCACTCGGCCGCCCAGGAGAATGGCCAGACGGTTCAACAGCTGCTCCTTGAAGCTGAAATCCCGCTCTTCGGGCAGGAACCACGTGACACCGGCGGCACGGCCCCGGGGAATGATGGTGATTTTGTTCACCGCGTCGGTGTCGGGCAGGAAACGGGCCACAATGGCGTGGCCTCCCTCATGGTACGCCGTGTTTTTCTTGTCTTCCTCCCGGATGACTTTGGATTTGCGCTCAAGGCCCATGTACACCTTGTCCTTGGCGTCTTCGAAATCCATCATGCGGATTTTTTCCTGGTCCCGTTTGGCCGCGAGAAGCGCCGCCTCGTTCACCATGTTTTCAAGGTCCGCGCCGGAAAAACCGGGTGTGCCCTTGGCCAGGGACAGCACGTCCACGTCGTCCGCAAGGGGTGTTTTTTTCATATGGACCCGGAGAATGCCTTCACGGCCTTTGATGTCCGGGAGATCCACCACCACCTGACGGTCGAAACGGCCGGGACGGAGAAGGGCCGGGTCGAGAACGTCAGGTCTGTTGGTCGCTGAAATCAGGATGACGCCTTCGTTGCTTTCAAAGCCGTCCATCTCAACCAGAAGCTGGTTCAGGGTCTGTTCACGCTCGTCGTGTCCGCCGCCTAATCCCGCGCCTCTCTGGCGGCCCACAGCGTCGATTTCGTCGATGAACACAATACAGGGGGCGTTTTTCTTGGCCTGGGCAAACAGGTCACGAACACGCGATGCGCCCACGCCCACGAACATTTCCACAAAATCGGACCCGCTGATGGTGAAGAAAGGCACTTCCGCTTCACCTGCGATGGCACGGGCCAGAAGGGTTTTACCGGTTCCCGGTGAGCCCACCAGGAGAACGCCTTTGGGTATGCGGCCGCCCAGGCGCGTGAATTTTTTGGGATCTCTTAAAAACTCAACCACTTCCGCCAGTTCGCCTTTGGCTTCTTCAACGCCTGCCACATCATCGAAGGTCACCCGGCCTTTTTCATCGGAAAGGAGCCTCGCCCGGCTCTTGCCGAAGGACATGGCCTTGCCGCTGCCTCCGGCCTGCATCTGGCGCATGAAGAAAATCCACACCCCGATGAGGATGATCAAGGGAAGCCATGAGGCCAGAAGGTTCAGCCACGGGGAGTCCGACGGCGGTTTGGCATCGATCTCGATGCCTTTGGCCCTGAGGGTTTTGATCAGGTCAGGATCCTGGGGGGCATAAATTTTGTATTTCACCTGGTTGGTGTCCACCACCTGCAGGTTGTTTTCCTGCATGGTGACTTTCTGCACTTCGCCTTTTTCGATCTTGGTGAGAAATTCAGAGTAATTGATGGATTTTTCAACGCCCTGGCCGGAGTTGAAGATGTTGTAAAGAACGATCATCATCAGGATGATCACGAGCCACAGAGAGAGATTTTTATAAAAAGGATTCAAAGAAGAAGACCTCCAGTCTGAATAGGATTCCGCTATTACGTTTTTTTGGTTTTTTTCTGCCGGGGAAGGCTGAACTCCTTGGGAATTCATTATGATCCGCCACCGTTTAAACCGATCTTAACATATTAACCATCATGGGTCTTTAATCAAGAAAAAGTTCTATTTTTAAAACATTATTTTAAGCCGTATGGCTTTTTCGCTCCATAACGGGTGTTTCACGCAGCGGCCCGTCTTCCAGGCGGAAAACAAGATGGCCGTCATGACGGATCACCCGGAGTCTGTCCGGCAGGTCCAGGGACCTGACGGTTTTTCTGGGGTCGGCCGTTGCTAAGAGGTTCAGCACACTTTCCACATGATCGAAGGAGATCCGCCGCAGATTGGATTTCACCCGGAACATCGCTTCTCGGACGATTCTCCTCCGGGCGGCGACATGGCAGCCTGAAAGTGCGGCAGTCGAAAGGGTTACACTGTTTTCTTTTACACAAACCAGGGCCTTGTTGAACAGGGCGTCCACCGTTTCCTTGAGAAAAATCTCATCCTCACCCAGAATCCGCGCCGTCCGGGTGAGGATGCGTCCGATACCTTTTTGGTATTGTGTTTCAAGAAGGGGGAGAAGATCGTTGCGAATCCTGTTCCGGAGGAACGAGACATCCGCGTTGGAACTGTCGGTTCGAAAGGCGAGGGCGTTGTCACGGATATAGGAAAGGAGCGTTTCTTTGTCCGTTTCGATCAACGGGCGGATCACACGGCCCCGGTGTCCTGTCGGTCCCATGGTTTTCAGGCCGGTCAGCCCGCTTCCCCTGAAAAGGTTCATCAAAAACAGTTCCGCATTGTCATCGGTGTGATGGGCTGTTGCGATTTTGTTGAATCCGTGTCGATCCGCTGTTTCAAACAGAAAAGCGTAACGGACGTTCCGGGCCGCCTCTTCGAGAGAAAGCCCGTTTTCTTTGCCGTAAGTCTTCACGTCGATGCAGCGGCTGTGACAGACAAGGCCGAGGCTTCTGGAAAGATCTTCCACAAATGCCTGGTCTTCATCGGATTCCACGTCCCGGAGTTTATGGTTCAGGTGGGCCACGGCCAGGGAAAAACCCATGTGCGGGGAAAGACGGGCCAGCATAGTCACCAGCGCCACCGAATCCGATCCCCCCGAAACCGCCGCGAGGACCGCGTCGCCCTGGGCAATGAGACCGCCCGATGTGATGAGGGAAACAATGGAGGCGGGAATGCCGATGAATGTTTTTTTTATGGAGGAAGGGTGGTTCCGGGTCATCGGTCATTCCATATGTGTAAGAACGTCCAATTTGAAATTACCATTTATTTACACTCCACCCGTGCATACGCTTCCCTGACAGCTTCCGCGCCGTATTTCCGTTCCAGACGCCGCACAACGAAATGACCTCTGGCCATATCCTGGAAATGGTCCATGAACAAAGTGTTGACAATAGCTCCTCCTGCCGCGCCGATGGCGGGAATGGCCTGGGCCGCCGCTTTTTCCGAAACCTGGACGCTGAACCTCTGGGCCACCAGCATGATCAGGCGGGCCAGAGCCGGGGCACCTTCTTCGGCCAGGCCTTTTTGTGCAATGAATTCAGCGGCTTTCGCCACGGAATGGGCCAGGGCGGTGCGAACGGCGAAATATCCGGTTTCACTCCCGTCGTCCTCCGCACCGGGACCACCCAGGGCGAACACTTCGATGCAGGCCGCACGGGTCGCCATGTCGGCGATGTCTTCCCCTTCGCTCCGTACGATGTCCAGGATGGATCGAAGCATGAGGGTCGCTGAAACGGGCAGTTCCAATGCCAGGGCACCCAGGCCGAAAAATCCACCGATGCCGCCGGACACCGCTGCCGCTGCCCGGTGGAGGATGTTTTCCGCAGGTTTGCCCTGGGCCGAGTTGTCCATGGTGGCCGCCGCCGCGTGAACCGCCTGGGTGAGAGCCTTGCGGGTCACTTCACCCAGTTTGTCGTTCCAGCCGGCGGGAAGATAGGCGAACCCTTTTTCAATGGGTTTTCCGATCAGATGGGTCAGTTTTGCGGCAACGCCGGGGTTTTCAAGGCGTTGTTTCGCTTTTTTCAGGCTGTTCAGGTCTTCGGCTTCGATACGTGTCATGGGGACGTCTTTCATGGTTGATATCTGAAATAGGGTTCAATTACGTTTGAAATCATTATACCCGATGACGATCCTGGGTCAACCGTGGATTCCGCTGAGGCATGTTGCTCTGGCCGAATGGGGCTTCCCGGTGTTTCATGGCCATCGGCAACGATTCCTTTCTTCAAATATCCCGTCTGAAATGGTAGGAAGAATGGAATATCTTTAAAAACCTGAATGATTCATGAAAACACCCAAGGAGCCCTTATGCTTGTCACCGGATTTATGGGAAGTCCCCGGAAGCATGGAAACACCGCCTATCTGCTGGACCGGTTTCTCGAAGAGGCCGCACGTCTCGGCGCTGAAACACGAAAGATCCATGTGCCTGATCTGAAGGTTACACCCTGCACCGGCTGTTCGGTGTGCGAAAAGAAAGGCCGCTGCGTGTTCAAGGACGACATGCAGACCACGGTTTTCCCCCTGCTGAGAAATTCCGGGCTCGTGGTCATGGCGTCGCCCATATATTTTTACACCGTACCCGCCGAATTCAAGGCCATGATCGACCGGACCCAGACTCTGTGGTCGAGAAAATTCAAGCTGGGTCTCAAAGATCCCGAAGAGGGGAGACGCAAAGGATTCCTCCTGTCTGTGGGGGCCACCCGGGGAAAAGATCTGTTCGACAGCATCAACCTCACCATGAAATATTTTTTCCGGGGCATATCCACGGATTTTAAAGGGGGGCTCACCTATGCGAGGATTGAGGACCCCGGAGACATGAAAAAACATCCGGATGTTGACGAGCACATCCGGCTGGCCGCACAAAAACTGTTGTCAGGCATGGATGACAAACGTTCCTGTCTGTTTCTGTGCCGAGACAACAGCTACGCCAGCCTGATGGCTTCTGCGTTTGCCCGGATTCACGCCGGGGATAACGGCGCGTTTTATTCCGCGGGCTTTGTTCCATCGGAAACGGCGAACCCGTTTCTCGTACCGGTCATGGAGGAAAAATCCCTGGATCTGGCGTATGTGAAGCCTGCGGGCGTCCAATCGCTGATTCCCTTTATCCGGCCCGACCATGTGGTGATCATGGGTCCGACTGATTATCCGGTTCCTGATTTGGCGAATGTTGACGTCACATTCTGGGACATGGACCTCCCCGAGTCGCCGACTATGGATGACATGCGACGGATCAGGGATGATATCGAAGAACGGGTGCTCATCCTGATGAAAACGATAGTAACATTTGAATCAATTAGCTGATATTAAAGGATTTACAAATCTGGTCATGGGCATCTGGATCCTCGCAAGAAATCTTTGTTCAGAGGGACTTTTTCCTTTACTTGGGGGGGCGTCCTTGTTAAACAGATTAAGCTGTAAACAGTGGATTTTCGTTGTGAATTCTGTGATGTTTCAACCTGAAGACCGATGACGATGATGAGGAGGCGCGACACCATGGCACTTTCGGAAAAACTGGCTCAAAAATTCGGCATTCTGATTTTCACCGGCGTACCGGCCATCATGGGCGGTGGCATCGTGTACGGGCTCACCCACAGCTTCGTTCCTGTGATTGTGTACGAAGCGCTCCTTTACCTTGGGGTTCTTGCGTTCTGTCTTAAAAAAAAATAACCTTCCGCATCTGAGGTTCCCCCAGGGCATGCTCGCCGGCCAGAGGGGAATCTTTGTTTTCAAGGCGTTCACTGTATTGACGTATCCCCTGGAGCACTGACCATGGCAAGAACATCCCGTGACCTGATTTTATGGTTTTTTCTTGCGCTTTTCATCTCCTCCCTGCTTTTGATGGGCAAGCTGTTCTGGCCCTTTTTTTCCGTGATCGTCCTTTCGTCCATCACAGCCAGCCTGTTTTATCCGGTGCATCGGAGGTTTGAATCGAAGGTCAGGCCGGCCCTGGCTTCGCTTCTCACATGCCTGTTCATCGTCCTTGTTTTTGTCATCCCCACCGTGATCATTCTTACCCTGATCGGCGGAGAAGTGAACGATCTGGTCCTCTCTCTCAAACAGACGGATCTCGAAGTTCGGATCCTGGAATTTCTTGAAAAAAACAGGATTCTTGAACGCCTGAACGCGCTGTCCGAACGATTCAGCATCACCACGAACTACGGGGATCTTGTCCAGCCCCTGAGCGATCTGGGCACATTTCTGGGGTTCCATATCATCAATCAGGCCAACGCCGTGGCGGGCTATCTTCTTGATTTCGTCATCGGACTGCTCCTTATCCTTATCTCAACCTATTACCTGCTACTGGACGGAAAACGGCTCATCACGTTCATCATAAACCTTTCGCCGCTGCCGGATCACGAAGACCAAACCCTTTTGAGAAAATTCAAGGACATGAGCACGGCCGTCCTGGTGGGCAACGGGGTGAGCGGTCTCATCCAGGGCGTCATCGGCGGTCTGGTCTGCTCGTATTTTGGTTTCAGCTCGCCGATCCTCTGGGGACTCGTCACGGGTTTCTTTTCGTTTCTCCCCATTTTCGGCATCGGGGTCACCATTTTTCCCGTCATGATCTACATGATGATCAAAAGCCGTTTTATCGCGGCGTTCTGCCTTTTTGTCATCTATGTGGTCGTTACCGCAGCCATCGAATATCTGGTCAGGCCCTTTATCGTCGGGAAACGCGTGAACATGCATCCGCTGCTCGTTTTTTTTTCCATCATCGGCGGAATCTACATGTCCGGGATTCTGGGCGTGATTTACGGTCCGCTGATCATGACGTTTTTTCTGACATTGACGGACATCTATCATTCCAACTACAGAAAACATGTTGATCCGGATGATGATCCGTCCTATGAAGAGACAACTTTTTGAAGAGATCAACCCTGTTGAACAGGAAACGTGAATAGGAGAACTATGACAGATCAGGATAACCCATCGAAAATCAGTCTCGAAAGCGAGATGAAGAAGTCCTATCTTGAGTATGCCATGAGCGTCATTATAGGAAGGGCTCTGCCGGATGTGCGGGACGGTCTGAAACCCGTGCACCGCCGGTCCCTCTACGCCATGCGCGAGCTGAAAAACGACTGGAACAAACCTTACAAAAAATCAGCCCGTATCGTGGGTGACGTCATCGGTAAGTACCATCCCCACGGAGACACGGCGGTGTATGACACCATCGTCCGTATGGCTCAGGATTTTTCCCTGCGTTATCCTCTGGTGGACGGCCAGGGCAACTTCGGCAGCATCGACGGGGATTCCCCGGCGGCCATGCGTTACACCGAAGTCCGCATGAAGCGCATCACCCATGAGCTTCTGGAGGACCTGGACAAGGAAACGGTGGACTGGGTTCCCAACTACGACGATTCGCTCACCGAACCGTCGGTTCTCCCGGCCAAGCTTCCCAACCTCCTGATCAACGGTTCGTCCGGCATTGCCGTGGGCATGACCACCAACATTCCTCCCCACAACATTTCCGAAGTCATCGGTGCCATTTGCGCCCTGGTGGACCGCCCCGACATCACGTTCGAAGAACTGATGGAATACATTCCCGGGCCGGATTTTCCGACCTCCGGCGTGATTTACGGAACCCAGGGCATACGGGAAGCCTATTCCACGGGCCGGGGCATCATCCGGGTCCGGGCCAAAACGGAGATCGAGCGGGATGAAAAAACGGAAAGTGAAACCATCGTGGTCACTGAACTGCCCTATCAGGTGAACAAGGCCCGGCTGGTTGAAAAAATCCATGAGCTGATCAAGGACAAGACCATCGACGGTCTAAGGTATGTCCGGGACGAGTCCGACCGGACGGGCATGCGCATCGCCATGCCGGTGAAAAAGGAATTCATGGCTGAAGTGGTGCTGAATCAGCTTTTCAAACACACCCAGATGCAGAACAGCTTCGGCATCATATTTCTCGCCGTGGTGAACAACCGGCCCGAGCTTCTGACGCTGAAAGAGATCCTTGAGCACTTCATTCTCCATCGCAAGGAGATCATCGTCCGAAGGACCATCTACGATCTCAGGAAAGCCGAGGAACTGGCGCATATTTTGGAAGGCTACAAAATTGCCCTGGACAACCTGGACGAAGTTGTGAACCTGATCCGGAGTTCCAAAACACCTACCGAAGCCAAGGAAGGGCTGATGAGCCGGTTCAGCCTGTCGGCCATCCAGGCCCAGGAAATCCTGAACCTCCGCCTCCAGCGGCTGACCGGTCTTGAGCGGGAAAAGATCATCGAGGAATACGAGCAGGTCATGAAAAACATCGCATGGTACAAGGAAATCCTTGCCAGCGACGCCCTGGTCCTCAAGATCGTGAAAGACGAGCTTCTGGCCATCAAAGATGAATACGGCGATACACGAAAAACGAGAATCGTCGAATCCTCGGCGGAGATTTCCATCGAGGATCTCATCGAGGAAGAGGACATGGTGGTGACCATTTCCAATTCCGGCTACATCAAACGGAATCCCATCACCCTTTACAACAGCCAGAAACGCGGCGGAAAAGGGAAAATGGCCATGGGAACCAAGGAAGACGATTTCGTCGAGCACCTGTTCGTGGCGTCCACCCATCACATGTTCCTGTTTTTCACCAACATGGGCAAGGTCTACTGGAGCAAGGTTTACGAGCTGCCCATGGCCAGCCGGACGAGCAAGGGCAGGGCCATCGTGAACCTCCTTAACCTTGAAAAGGATGAGAAACTCACCACGGTTATGGCGGTCCCCGGTTTCGAGTCGGGCAAGAACATCATCATGGCTACGAAAAACGGTCTGGTGAAAAAGACCGACCTTATGGCCTACAGCCGCCCCAGACTGGGAGGAATCATCGCCATCGACCTCGTACCCGGTGACGAACTGGTGGCGGCCCGCATTTCCGACGGTTCCATGGACGTGTTCCTGGGGACCCAGAAAGGCAAGTCCATCCGTTTCCATGAAGGCGATGTCCGAACCATGGGCCGGGTTTCACGGGGCGTCCGGGGCATCAACGTGGGCAAGGGAGACCGGATTGTCAGCATGGAAGTGCTGAGCCATGGCCAGACCCTGTTTGCCGTGACCCTGAACGGATACGGCAAACGGACCCTGATTGACGAATATCCCGTGCGGAAGCGCGGGGGCAAAGGGGTAATCTCCATCAAGACCACGGCGAGAAACGGTGACGTGGCCGCTATCCTTCTGGTGGAAGACGCGGATGACCTGATGTTGATGACCGATACCGGCAAACTGATCCGCATGCCCATCCGCAGCATTTCAGTGATCAGCCGTAACACACAGGGCGTGAGGCTGATCAACCTGGAAGACAAGGAAAAAGTGGTGGGCGCGGCCCGGCTGGCCGAACAGGAAGACGACGATGAAGACAAGATCCCCGTGACTGAGCCCCTGCCGGTGACAGACCTGTCGGATCTTGAACCGGAGGACGACGAGGAATTCGAGGATGACGACGAGGAATCGGACGACGAACTGGATGACGAGGAGTCGGATGAGGACGGCGGTGATGATGAGACGCCGGAGGATGATTAAGCCGGTGGAAAGATGAACGTCCAACATCGAACGCCCAACGTCCAACATCGAATGGGTGCAGGACGGTGGAGTTCAAGCGGTGGGCGGCTGGTATGAATGATGGAAAAATTGGAAATAATGAATAAAAATATCGGGGGACTTGGGTTGTATCGGGTCCGCCTTTAATAAATTATGAAAGTGCAATCATGATCAAGCACCCGGATAAAACAAACGACGCCATTGCCATCGGCGTGGTGGGGGCCGGAAGCTGGGGAACGGCGCTGGCCAATCACCTGGCCCTCAAAGGCTATGTCATCGACCTCTGGGTTTACGAAAAAGAGGTCAAGGAACAGATCGAAAACGAACGCCGGAACAAAGTGTTTCTCCCCGACGCCGAGCTGTCGGAGAACATCGTTCCCACCAACGACATTCGGACAGCGGTTGAAGGAAAGGACCTGATCCTCATCGTTGTCCCGTCCCATGTGATGCGTGAAACCGCGGAAATGATGAAGCCCTATATCGCACCTGAGGCCATTCTCATCACGGCGTCCAAAGGCATCGAAAACAAAAGCCATCTCACCATGCTCGGCGTGTTGAAGGAAGTGCTGCCCGAGGTGCCCGACGACAACATGGTGGTTCTCTCTGGCCCCAGTTTCGCCAAGGAAGTGGCTCTCGGCAAACCCACGGTGGTGGCGGTGGCCGCGTCAAACCCCCACAGTGCCAAACTGGTTCAGCATGTGTTCGCTTCACCGACGTTCAGGGTTTACACCAACGACGATCCGGTGGGGGTGGAGGTGGGCGGAGCCATTAAAAACGTCATCGCCATCGCTGCAGGGATCTGCGACGGACTTGATCTGGGTCTGAACGCCCGGGCCGCGGTGATCACCCGAGGACTGACGGAGATGCGGCGGCTGGGGGCCTGTTTCGGTGCCGATCCCCACACGTTTGCCGGTCTTGCCGGGGTGGGCGATCTGATGCTCACCTGCACGGGCAATCTTTCACGAAACCACACTGTGGGTGTTCAGCTGGGTGAAGGAAAAACCCTGGACGACATCCTGCTTGAAATGCGCATGGTGGCCGAAGGGGTGAAAACCACCCGGTCCGTGTACAATCTCGCAAAGAAACTCGGCATCGAACTGCCGATCTGCAACGAGGTGTACCGGATTCTTTTCGAGAACCAGAACCCCAGGACGTCCATCAACCGACTGATGACGCGGTCCCTCAAACACGAACTGGACTGATCCGGCCATGGGAGCGAAGGACGATCATAAAAGCTCGGGCCACCGGCAGCGTCTGCGGGACCGGTTTATGACGTCTGGCCTTTCGGGGTTTCAGGACTACGAAGTGATTGAACTTCTGCTCACTCTGGGAACCCCGAGAAAGGATTGCAAAGACGCGGCCAAGGAAGCCATTCGGCGGTTCAAGACCCTTCAGGGTGTGTTCGAAGCCTCGGCCGCCGAGCTTTCGGAAATTGAGGGCGTTGGTCCTGCCAACCAGTTCGGGCTTCGTCTTATCAAGGCGACAGCGGAACGTTACCTTGAAAAACGGATGTCCGGTGCCGATGTGATCAGAAATCCCCAGGCCCTTCTGGATTACCTGAACATCGCCATCCGTGATCGGCGGCGTGAGTGTTTTCTTGTGATATACCTGAACGCGAAAAACCAGGTCCTGGCCAGCGAAACCCTTTTCACCGGAACCCTTGCGGCCAGTTCGGTGTATCCCCGGGAGGTGGTCCAGGGCGCGCTCGACCACAAAGCCGCCGCCCTGATTTTCGCCCACAACCATCCGTCCGGCGACCCGGGACCGTCCCGTGAAGACATCGCCGTGACCCGGCAGCTGGTTTTCGCCTGCCGTCTCATGGGTATCACCGTGCACGAGCACATCATCGTGGGCTCAGTGTCCCATTACAGTTTTGCGGAAAAAGGGTTCATCGCCCAGTTCAACCGGGAGGCGGAAGAGGGCGTCCGGCCGGAGTGAACAAGAACCTGAGGGCTTCCGGAATCATGGAGGAGTTCGTGGTATGACGGATCGAAAAAAACCCGAGTGTTTCGGCAAAGTGGACGTGGTTTTTCCCATGACCGGCGAAGGTTACCGGGAAACCCCGGAACGCTGCATGGAAACCTGCAATGTGAGGGTCGACTGTCTTCGAAGGGCCTTGAGCAGTGATCCCGACGCGGACATCGTGAAAGAGGATCAGGTGGACAGGGCCTACGAAGCGGGTCTTATGGGTTTTTTCGAACGCTGGTCCAGGAAGAAAATGATTCAGCGGAAAAAATAGGGTTATGTTGCCTCCGGCGGCCCTGCCGGGGGGCAAACTTTTTGAAAAAGTTTGACAAAACGGATTATGGGTTTGTTAGGGTCACGATGACCCTTGGGCACAGCGGCTCCCCCAGCCTGTTTGCCCAGCTTTTCAAATGCTGGCCCCCGGAAGGGCTGCCGGAGTCAGTGAGATTAATAATAAAAATTAACATGGGGTTGAAACGCAGCCAATGTTCAAGACCATCGCTTCAAGTGAATTCGGTGTCGGCGTATGGGCAACCCCTCGTAGGTCGGGTTCTCCAAACCCGACACATGGCCCGATCCTCAGAATAATCGGACGACAGCTTTATAGCGATGTTCTTTTTATGACGGAGCTTTCGCGAGTCATGGACGCGTGCCCCATGTGAAAGATAACCGAGAAGCCGACCTGCGGGAGGGTCGATTTTTGTTCAAACGTCCAACGCCCAACGCTCAACGTCCAACATTCAATGGAGGGGCGGACGTTCCTTTGGAATTGACGGCTACGGCCCTTTGCGGGGTGCGATATCCTCGGTGGAACAGCCCATTCGACATTGGGGTTGGAAGTTGATGAACTCGTAAAAAGTCGTCTACACAGTAGGTTGGGCTAACGCCCGCCAATTGTGGTGGGCGTTAGCCCAACCTACGGGTTTGATGCTTATATCCGACTTTTTACGAGTCCATCGAAGTTGAACGTTCGTTCCTCATCATAGCTTATTTTAATATGAAGGGCTCGTATTCCGGAGACGGGGCGATGGCATGGTAACAGTAAACCATGAGCCCAGAGGGGTCTAAAACCCCGAAACCCCGGTCTCCCCAAGGATTGTCCTTGAGGGGGATGGCGGGGGAAATCCCGGCGCGGATAAAACGGGCGTGGGTGTCATCGGCGTTTGCGACCTGAAGGTTCATGACGGCTCCACCCGCAAAAGACTGCATGCCTTCCTGGGGCTCCATGAGACAGAGGTCGTAATGCCTGGTTGATTTGGGATCCGTGGCATGGGAATCAAGCTGAAGAACCACATACCAGCCGCAGTCAAACGTCGGCCGTGCGTTAAAATGGTCTTCATAAAATTTCCGTGTTTCCTTGAGATGGGGTGTGACGATGGTTGTGCTGGCGGCTTGAACGCTCATGATTTCACCTCGTGTGGTCAGTTGTTATGACGTTTTTTTGATGGGATGTTATTTCAGGTGTGGTGAGTTTGTCTTGAAAATTTCGGCCAAATGGGTAAAAAAAATTCCATGCATCAATGAATATCAATAGGGAGCAAAAGATGAAAACGATCAAGGATGTGGATATCAAAGGAAAAAGAGTGTTTATCCGTGTGGATTTCAACGTGCCCATGGATGGGGATCAGAATATCACCGAGGATACCCGGATCAGAACTGTTCTCCCCACTCTGGAATACGCCCTGGGGCAGCAGGCAAAAATCATTCTCGCTTCCCACCTGGGTCGGCCCAAGGGAAAAGCGGTTCCCGAAATGAGCCTGAAACCTGTGGCGCCTTACCTGTCAAAACTTGTGGGCAAAGAGGTGAAGATGGCCCCGGACTGTATCGGTCCCGAGGTTGCCGCCATGGTGGAAAACCTCAAGGAAGGTGAGATTCTTCTTCTGGAAAACCTGCGGTATCACGCCGGTGAAGAAAAGAACAATCCCGAGCTGGCCAAAGAGCTGGCCAGCCTCTGCGATGTCTACGTCAATAACGCCTTTGCCGTGTCCCACAGGGCCCATGCGTCAGTGGCCGCCATCACCGAATTTGCGCAGGTGTCCGTGGCCGGGCTCCTTCTCGCCATGGAAATGGATTATTTCAGGAAAGCCATGGAAAGCCCCAAGCGTCCGCTGGTGGCCATATTGGGAGGTGCCAAGGTGTCCAGCAAACTGGCCGCCATCGAAAATATGCTGAACCATGTGGACAAGGTGATCATCGGCGGGGCCATGGCCAACACCTTTCTCAAGAGCCGGGGTGTCAGCGTGGGGAAATCCGTGGTGGAAGACGATCTTCTCGACACCGCCCGACAGGTTCTTGCCAAGGCCGCTGAAAAGAACATCGACTTTCTTCTGCCCGTGGACGCCGTGGCCGCCGATAAATTCGAAGCCTCGGCCGCGCCCCGCCCTGTGAAAATCGACGCCATACCCGAAGACCTCATGGTGCTCGACATCGGCCCCGAAACCGTGGCCGCGTATGCCAAAGCCCTTGACGGCGCGGCCACCGTGGTCTGGAACGGCCCCATGGGCGTGTTCGAAATGGACGCTTTCAGTAAAGGCACCATGGACCTTGCAAACGCTGTGGCCAAGTCCCCGGCCCTGACTATCGTGGGCGGCGGCGACACCGACGCGGCGGTTCACAAAGCCGGAGTGGAAGAAAAAATGTCCTACATCTCCACCGGTGGCGGGGCCTTCCTCATGCTGATGGAAGGAAAATCGCTTCCGGCGGTTGTGTGTCTTGAAAAAGACGCATGATTAATTTGACTATGTAATGATTATCCATTCAATGAATTTTTATGCCTCCGGCGGCCCTGCCGGGGGCCAAACTTTTGAAAAGTTTGACAAACCCATTTGCCCAGATTTTTAAAATCTGGTTCCCCGGAAGGGCCGCCGGAGGCAAGATTTACACAGTCAAAGTAGAAAGGGGCTGTTTTTTATGCCCTTTTGTGCTTTGTCCTAAATACCCCTGAACACCGGAGGCCGCTTTTCCAGAAAGGCCGTGATGCCTTCCAGGGCGTCTTGTGTTCCTGCAACGTCCAGCAGTTTTTCAGCCAGATAATCCAAGGAGTCTTCGAGGGAAAGGTTTTCGACGGCGTGGAAGGCGCGTTTTCCCAGGGTCATGCCGATGGGGCTTTTTTCGGTGAGGGACCGGAGGATTTTATCGGTTTCTCCGGCCAGGTCTTCGGGCGGAACAACACGGGTGATCATGCCCATGGACAGGGCTTCATCGGCGGTGAGTTTTTCGCCGAGAAGAATCATCTCCATGGCTTTTTTCCGGTTGACGTTCCGGAAAATCAGGGCGCCGATCATCATGGGGAAAAGTCCCACATTCACTTCCGGTGTGCCGAAACGGGCGTGGTTTGAGGCGATGACGATGTCGCAGGCCAGCATGAATCCCGTGCCTCCGGCCAGGCAGGAACCGTTCACTTTCGCCACCGTGGGTTTGGGAAACGCGGCAAGGCGTTTAAGAACATGGGCGTAGGATTTGAACGCCGAAAGGGCATCGCCGCCTCCGGCCATGGCACTCCCCAGGTCGGCCCCGGCGCAGAACGCCTTGTCGCCAGTTCCCGAGACACAGACCACCCGGACTTCCGCATCGGCTTCGGCCCGGTCCAGGTAACCGAGAAACAGTCCGATGGCCTCGGCGGTGATGGCGTTTCTCTGGTGTTCACGGTTGATGGTGATATGGGCCACGTGGTCTTTCACATCGTACAGCAGGTGGTGTTCGGTTGTCATTGTCTTATGGTCTCCGTATGTCGCACTGTTTTTGTAAAAAACATGATGGCCGCCTTATTCAAAGGATCGGGCCATGTGTCGGCTTTCGTGACCTCAAGCCGACCTACGAGCGGTTGCTATTTTTTATTGAATGTTCTCAGTTCATGCTTCCCGAATACCGGGCAACTTCATATTGAGTTAGGACCTCCGCCCACCCATCATTCGATGTTGTATGTTGATGCCCATGTAAAAAGTCAGGAGCTCAACAAAGGACATAATTGTAATAA
>DYJE01000029.1 GCA_020723285.1 Desulforapulum autotrophicum
TCTGGCCAAACACTATAACGCCGCATATGGGACTTTTTACGACGCCATCAACATTCAACATCCAATGGCGGATTGGAGCCAGTTTGGACAATCTTCCGATCCTTGCAGCCCTTTTCATGACGATGACTCGTAGGGCGGGTTCTCAAAACCCGACAAATGGCCCGATCCTTATAATAATCGGCCGTTCACGATACCGAGAAGCCCGAATGTGTTAAACCTTCCGTTGCTGTACAACGCATTCACCATCGCCGCATGATAAGGATGGGGGCATTTGTCGGCTTTCGTGCCTCAAGCCGACCTACGATGACCGCCGCCATGCGCAGATCACTAAAAAATGACCCGATCCTTCATTCGATGTTGGGCGTTGGACGTTCGATGTTCATTTTTCCGCATCCCTTCATCGCACCTTTTTTTATCCAAAACTCCCGCAAACCCTGTTCATTCACTATTCCTTTCGATCCCCTTTTTTTCATAATCGTTCATGAAAAATCAACCTTGACAAAGATACTGATACCACATACGGTATTATTTATACATCAACTAACAGGAGGTGCCGGTATTCACGTTGTCCTTGATACGAATATCGTATATTCAGGACTCTACTCAATCCATGGGGCGTCGTATCGTATTTTAAAGGCCATGACCCATCGATCGATTACCCCTGTATTATCGGTGGCCCTGTTATTTGAATATGAAGATGTCTTGAAACGAAACAGCCGCAAACTCGGTTTTTCACATCCTGAAATTGATTCTTTCCTGGATAACTTGTGCGGTTTGTCTGTCTTTCAGAAGACTCATTACCTTTGGCGCCCTTTTTTGCCAGACCCTAAAGATGATCTTGTACTGGAATTGGCCGTTGCGTCCGGTGTCGGACTTATTTCGACATTCAACATAAAAGATTTCAAAGGCAGCGAACAATTTGGAGTAAGGACCGTCGAGCCAAAAAAATTATTGGAGGATATAAAATGGGTGCTTTAAGCCTCAGACTACCGGAATCCATTCACCGCCACATCCGTGAAATCGCAAAAATGGAAGGGGTATCGATCAATCAGCTTATTTCTTCGGCCGTTGCTGAAAAAATCTCCGCGATCATGACTGAAGATTATTTGAAGAGCCGGGCTGAACGAGCGGATATGTCAGATATGATGGCCATTCTGAATAAAGTTGCCGACCGAAAACCGCTGGAAGGAGATGAGTTGTAATACCTATACGGTCCGCCGCCATGCGCAGCATGAGTAAGGATGGGGCCATTGTCGGCTTTCGTGCCTCAAGCCGACCTACGATGACCGCCGTCCTGCGCCAATCTCTATCAAATGACCCGATCCTTCATTCGATGTTGGGCGTTGGGCGTTGGATGTTCGACGTTCATTTTTCCGCATCCCGGCACCGCACCTTAATATATACCGCCCTCCGCAAACCCCGGCCATTCACCATTCATTTCAATCTTTTCATTTCAATCCTTTCATCCGATCCATGTTCCGATACTGAATCGCCTCGGACACATGTACCGCCCGGATGGCGTCTTCCCCCCCAAGATCGGCGATGGTCCGGGCAATCTTGATCACCCGGTTGTAGGCTCTGGCGGAAAGACCCAGGCGGTTGATGGCCTGTTCCAGAAGATTTAAGCACTCGCTGTCCATGGCGCAGAAACGCTGGATCATCCGGCTGCTCATCTGGGCGTTGGCGTGCACGCCGAGATTTTTGAACCGCCGCTGCTGAATCGATCGCGCGGCCATCACCCGTTCCCGCACCGCCGCCGAAGTTTCGGCCGCACGGCCCCGTGTGATTTCCCGGAACGGGACGGCGGGAACGTCGATGTGGATGTCGATACGGTCCAGCAGCGGACCGGAAAGCCTTGATCTGTAACGGTCGATCTGAGCCGGAGAACAGGTGCAGGCATGGGTTTTGTCGGTCATGTATCCGCAGGGACAGGGGTTCATGGCGGCCACGAGGCTGAAGGCCGATGGAAAGGTCAGGGTGGAGGCGGCCCGTGAAATGGTGACTTTCCTATCTTCAAGCGGCTGCCTGAGCACCTCCAGAACGTGTTTCTTGAACTCCGGAAGTTCGTCCAGGAAAAGAACGCCGTTGTGAGCGAGGCTGACTTCTCCGGGCCGGGGATGATGACCGCCGCCGATGAGACCGGCGTCGGACACGGTATGATGGGGGGAACGAAACGGGCGACGGGTCACCAGGGCTTGGTCTTTCCCGAGAAGCCCGGCCACGGAAAAAATCTTGGTGGTTTCAATGGCCTCTTCAAAGGACAAAGGCGGAAGAATGGACGAGAAACTTCGGGCCAGCATGGTTTTTCCCGAGCCCGGGGGACCTGACATCAAAAGATTATGGGAACCTGCCGCCGATATTTCCAGGGCGCGTTTCACATGCTCCTGCCCCATGATTTCGGAAAAATCCGTGTCATGGCGGCCGCCGTCCCTGAACAGGGCGTCGATGTCCGTCCGTTCACATTCAATATCCGTATGCCCCAGAACAAACCCCACCACCTGGGACAGGGTCCGTGCGGGATAGACGTCGATACCCTTGACCACCGACGTTTCCCGCCGGTTTTCAAAGGGCACCACAATCCCTTTGTAACCGGCTTTCCGGGCGGCCATGGCCATGGGCAACGAACCTTTCACGGCCTTGAGCCGCCCGTCCAGGGACAGTTCTCCGAAAAAAAGATAGGGTTTGACGGCGTCCTGGGGCGCGGCCCCGGTGGCCACCAGAATGGCCACGGCCATGGGAAGATCGAAGGCCGTGCCGTCTTTCTTCACATCGGCGGGAGCCAGGTTCACGGTGATCCGGTCGTCGGGGAATGCGTAACCCGAATTCCGGATGGCGGACTGGACCCTCTCCCTGCTCTCTTTCACCGCCGCGTCGGGAAGCCCCACGGTGGTGAAGGCCGGAAGGCCGTAACGGATATCCACTTCCACATCGATGATGGAACCGTCGATGCCTTCGACGGCGCAGCTTGAAATACGGGAAAGCACGAAAGAGCCTCCTTTTGGATGTCAAAAAACTGGCTATAGCAGATGAACGGAAAAGGAACAATCCTTTTGTATTTTGCAATTTCGGATGTTTCATGTATAATCCCGCGAAAACCAGGCGGATTTCTGCCCGCAACCTGAATCATAACCTGCTGAATCAGAACGGTTTAAGCGTGTTACTTCCACACGGAATTTCAGGTCTTTTCGTGAAACAAAACCCCGGCACAAGCCGGATTCAAGATATGGACACGGATGCATGGATTATAAACCGTTATTCACACGCCAGCGGACCCTGGCCAAAGCTGTTTCCTGTAAAGGCGTGGGCGTTCACTCGGGGATTTCCGTCGATCTCACCATCAAACCGGCTCCGGCCAACCACGGCATCAAATTCATACGCACCGACCTGCCGGACAGCCCGGCCATCAGCGCCATTTTCAACAATGTGGTGGACACCAGCCTTGCCACGGTCATCGGCAACGAAGGGGCCATCGTCTCCACCATCGAACATCTCATGGCGGGGTTCTTCGGTCTTTCCATCGACAACGCCGTGGTGGAGATATCGGGCTATGAAATGCCCATCATGGACGGAAGTGCGGCCCAGTTCACCCGGATGATGCTGGAGGCGGGAATCACGGACCTTGCATCCCCCCGGACCTTTATCGTCATCACCGACGAACTGGCCATCGAGGAATTCGGCAAAACCGTCAGGGCCACGCCTCACCCGAATTTCAAACTCAGCTGTGCCATCGAATTCGATCATCCGCTGATCCAAAAACAGACCTACGTGTTCGACATGTGCGACCGGGCCTTCACCGAAGAGATCAGCCGGGCACGGACCTTCGGATTCTACAAGGATGTTGAGCAGTTGAGGCTCTACGGCCTGGCCAAGGGAGCCACACTGGACACCGGTATCGCCATCGACAAGGAAAGCGTCATGAACGAAGACGGCCTTCGTTTCGACGATGAATTCGTCCGTCACAAACTACTGGACTGCCTGGGGGATTTTTCCCTCATGGGCATGCCGATCCTGGGCCATATCGAAACGTTCAAATCCGGCCACGCCTTCAACCACGCCTTCCTGAAAGAACTGTTCAGCCGGAAGGACTGCTGGGAAACGATGACCTTCGGAAGTCCGGCCGCAGGGGATGTCAAGGCATCAAATTCCCTTGCCATTTGAGGGGGCCTCGGATATAGATGACCGTTAAACGGGGGCCGGGACAATCGGATAATATGGCGAAAACCCATGGATTTTGGCGCTGGCTTCATTCCGGATGCATCTGGGGAAACGAATGCACATGAGATCACCAAGCACACACCTGAACGCCACCAGAAAGCTGAGCGCCATCGCCTGCGCAGCTGTTATCTTCGTTCTGGCCGTGTTCCTTCCGTCCGGAAAGGCCCACGCGGCTCCGGGTGCGCGCATCACCAATATGACCCTGAACAGCACACGGGACTCCCTTCTCCTTTATTTCGATGTGGACAACGCCTTCAACGAAAACCTGACAGCGGCGGTAAACAGCGGCCTGAGCATTTCGTTTTCCTTTCCCGTCACCATCTATCAGTCCCGGAGCCTCTGGCGAGACATCCCGATCACCCAGCTCGATCTCACCAACACCATCAAATACGACCCTTTGAAAAAAGAATACACCGTCACCCGGTCCTGGAAAAATCCGGAGCCGGTGAAAGTGGCCAGCTTCGATGAAGCCGCCGCACTGATGACCCGGATCGACGGGCTGAACCTCACCCAGGTCAAGGGGCTTGTCCGGGGCGGAAAGTACAAGATCAGGGTCAAGGCCCGAATGAACGAGGTTTCAAGACCCAAATATCTGAAATACGTTCTTTTTTTCCTGAATTCCTGGAAACTTGAAACGCGCTGGAATGCCGTCACTTTCATCTATTGATCGATATTCACATGAACATCGGTCATTTCCCCCACAGGACGAGAGAGCATGGAACCTGATCCGAACTTAAAGGCGACGTCCCTTTCGTTGGTCGAAAAAAAACACCGGAAATTGGAATTCTTCCTCATCGGAGCCATTTTCTGCGCCGTCAGCGCCATCTCCTTTGTAATCAGCCGAGCCACCCCGTTCGGTGACGACGCACCGGCGTCCAACACCATCTTGATGTTCATCCTCATCAACCTCAACATGATGCTGTTTCTCCTTCTGATCGTCCTGGTGTTCCGAAACATCATCAAGCTCTACTCCGACAGAAAACACAAAATCATGGGGTCCAAACTGAGGACCAAGCTCCTGGTGGCCTTCATCGCCCTCACCCTCCTTCCCACCACGGTGCTTTTTTATTTTTCCATCCAGTTCATTTCCACAAGCCTCGACCTGTGGTTCAATCCTCCCGTGGAAAAGGCCCTTGAGAACTCCCTGGCCATCGGGCGCCAGCTCTACACCTATGTGGAAGAGCACAGCCGTTTCTTCATGGACAAAGTGGCGTTGCGCGTGGCCGATAACGATTACCTCGCCCCGGCCAAACGGGACGCCCTCAACCGTTATCTGTCGGCAAGCCGTGAAGAAAACCACCTGAGTTCCATGGAGATTTATGATGAAAAGGGGAACCGGCTGGCGTATTCCGCTGTGGAGGATGTGGATCTTTTCCTTAAAAAACCCGTAGAACTTGAAGAACTTGTCAAACCTTCGGACAACGGCCCTGCAAGAACCTATTCGGAGACCGCAGCCGAACGGGAGCTGATCAGGTCCGTGGCCGCCCTGCCCATGGGCGCTCCACCGGACCGCATCAAAGGATATGTGGTCCTCTCCGTGGTGATCCCGGCAAACATGAGTCAAAGCATGACCTCCATCTCCCTGGGTTTTCAGGAATACCAGCAGATCAAGCTGTACAAAAGCCCCATCCAGCTCTCCTTTGTCATCGCCCTTTCCGTTGTGGGACTTCTGGCCGTATTCTGTGCCGTGTGGTTCGCGTTCCACATGGCCAAATCCATAACCATCCCCATCCTGAAGCTTGCGGAAGGCACGCGGCGCGTGGCTGAAGGTGACCTGGGATTCCATATCGACATTGTCACCGACGATGAAATCGGAACCCTTGTGGGTTCGTTTAACAAGATGACCCATGACCTCAGCCTCAGCCGGACACAGCTGGCTCTGTCCGCCCGAATGCTGAGGGAGCAGAACCAGAAAATCGAGGAACGACGCCAGTACATGGAAATCGTGCTTCAAAACGTTTCAGCCGGAGTCATTTCCCTGGACCCCTGGGGCAATGTGGCCACCCTCAACAAATCGGCGGAACGGATGCTGGGGGTCAAGGCCGAACAGGTTTTGAAAAAAAACTTCAAGGAACTGCTGGACCGGCAGCATATCGGCAAAGCCGAGGAGGTGGCAGAGAAACTGGAGTTCAGCGGAGCGGGTGTGGATTTCCCTTTAAGCCTCACCCTGAACAACAGGCTCAGGAGCTTCATGGTTCACTCCAACGCCCTGAAAGACGACGACGGAAACCCGATGGGTACGGTGATCGTGTTCGACGACCTGACGGAACTTGAAAAGGCCCAGCGTGTCGCGGCCTGGCGGGAAGTGGCCCGTCGCATCGCCCATGAAGTCAAAAACCCCCTGACCCCAATCGCCCTGTCCGCCGAACGCCTGAAACGAAGATACTCGGCCAAAGTCGCCGATCCGGTGTTCGACGAATGCACGAGGACCATCATCGACCATGTGGACCTGATCCGCAATCTGGTCAACGCCTTTTCATCCTTTGCCCGCTTCCCAATGAGCAATCCCGGCCCCTGCGACCTGCCCCTGATCATCGAGGAATCGGTTTCGCTGTACCGGGAAAGCCACAATCATGTGACTTTCGACATTGTCCGTGAAACGGATATTCCCCTCATCAACCTGGACCGGCAGCAGATCAAGCAGGCCATGATCAACCTTCTGGACAATGCCATTTCGGCCCTTCAGAACAACGGGCTTGTCCGGATTGTCATGAACCACGACGCCCATAAAAACATCGTGACCCTCGAAGTGGCGGACAACGGGCCCGGAATTCCCGACCCCATCAAACCCCGGCTTTTCGAGCCTTATTTCTCGACAAAAAAATCAGGAACGGGCCTCGGCCTGGCCATTGTCAACTCCATCGTCGCCGATCACAACGGCAACATCCGTGTACTGGACAACCATCCCCAGGGCGCCCGGTTTATCATCGAATTCCCGGCCTGAAATTTTTTATGACACCTAATAAAGGAGCAAAACCATGTTTCCAACCCTTTTGATCGTCGATGACGAGCCTTCCATCATCAGCAGCTTAAAGGGCCTTCTCTCGGATGAAGGGTTCGAGGTCCTCACCGCGGCCAACGGGTACGAAGGCCTGAAAGTGGTGGAAAGCGAATCCCCGGACCTGGTGCTTCTGGACATCTGGATGCCCGGCATCGACGGCATCGAAACCCTCAAGGAAATCAAGAAAACAAACCCCAGGCTTCCGGTGATCATGCTGTCCGGCCACGGGACCATCGAAACAGCGGTGACCGCCACCAAACACGGGGCGTTCAGCTTCATCGAAAAACCCATCTCCATCGACAAAGTCATCGTGGCCATCAACAACGCCCTGAACTTCAGAAAACTGGAAGAGGAAAACAGATACCTTCGCACCCGGATGATCTCCCAAAATTCCATCGACGGCATCAGCCCCGCCATCCAGGCCCTCAAACAGAAGATCATGCTTTCAGCGCCCGCGGACTCGTCCATCCTCATCACCGGAGAAAACGGAACGGGCAAGGAGCTGGTGGCCAAAACCATTCATCAGTTCAGCAAGCGTTCCGACCATCCCATGATCACGGTGAACTGTGCGGCCATTCCCGACGAAATGTTCGAAAGCGAGCTGTTCGGTCATGAAAAAGGGGCTTTTCCCCAGGCCGTCTCCAAAAACATCGGAAAATTTGAAATCGCGGACAAGGGAACACTGTACCTGGACGAAATCGGGGACATGAGCCTCGCCAATCAGGCCAAAATCATCCAGGTGATCCAGGAACAGAAATTCACGCGACTGGGCGGAAACCGGGTCCACGATGTGGATGTCAGGATCATCGCCTCCACCAACAAAAATCTTGAAAAAGCCATTGAAGAGGGACGGTTCCGGGAAGACCTGTACTTCCGGCTGAACGTGATCCCCATCCATGTTCCGTCACTCAGGGAACGGGCCGGAGACGCGCCTATCCTCATGATGTCTTTCCTTCGGAAATGGGCTGAAAAAACCGGGGGAACCTTGAAAACCCTGGCCGCCGACACCCTGGAACTCCTTGCCCGGGAACTCTGGCCGGGCAATGTCCGGGAACTGAAAAACCTGGCGGAACGCCTGGCGGTGACCGTTTCATCCGATGTGATCTCCGCCGCGGACCTCATTGCGGTCCTCAGCCGGACCCCTTCCGTCAACCAGGCCGTTCTCTGCCCGCCCTTCGATACCGTGGACAGTCTCAAAGAAGCCCTTGCCCTGTTCGAGCAGTTGTTTGTCCGTGAAAAAGCAGCGGCACTCGGAAACGACCTGGACAAAGCCGCCAAAACTTTGGGCATCAGTGTGTCTCACCTGAAAAAAGCGCTGGCCCGCTGACGGACGCGGGAGGAAAACGGATGTTGCGAATCATCGGAGGCATGTACAAGAAAAAAAAACTGTTTACCGTTCAGGGCTTAGGGACACGCCCCACCGCTGACCGTCTCCGGGAAACCCTTTTCAACATCCTGGGCATGGAGGTCAGAAACGCCGTGGTCCTGGATCTTTTTTCCGGCACCGGCGCACTGGGTCTCGAAGCCCTGAGCCGGGGGGCCGAATCCTGTGTCTTTGTGGACAACAGCCGGGAGGCCCTTTCCGTGATCCGCAAAAACTGCGAGGCCTGCACCGCCCTGACTGTTCGGACCACGGTCATCAGCCGGGACGCGAGCCGGGATCTTTCCTGTCTCAGGACCACCGCTCCGTTGTTCAATCTTGTTTTTGCCGACCCGCCTTACGGAAAAGGTCTTGTCCCGCTTGCCCTGGCTGCCCTTGTCAAAGCCGGGTGTCTGGCCGATGAGGCCCTGATCGTCGCCGAACATGATCCGGCCGACAGCATGACTCCCCCAACGCCCGGTTTTACCCAAACGGACCAGCGTTTCTACGGACGTTCGGCTTTGACGTTTTTCAGGTTCCGGTTGCCCGGCTCCGAAGAGAATCCAGCGACCCTACCCTGACCAGACGGATTTCGGGAGTACCGGATGAAGCCAGACACGTCATGATCCCCATTCACCGGAGCTCGATCCACTCCATGGGCTTGCAGACATGGACCTTGCCGCCAATTTCCACCTCCGCCTCGTCGGTAAACATGAGGGCTTCCACATCTTTCGCGTAAAGCTCCATGTTGTCTTCCTTATCGAGAATTTCTTTCCCCTTTTTTTTCTCCACATTGTAAAATGTTTTGGCTTTGACGAATATCACCGTGTTGCTGGACAAGGAGGAGGTATCCAAAACGACGTCCTCAGGGAGAAGGATGTTGTCGGGATTGATTTCAACCCGTGAAAGGGTTGTCATGGTGTCATCTTCAAAGGTAACCATGTTTAGGGGAGGTACAACGATGGGGTGGCCCTCGATCAGGTATTCTCGGTTTTTACCATGGGTGAAGGCCACGACATTTCGATTAAGGTCGTACAAAAGCCTTCCTGCATAGGTTTCCATCGTGATCCATTGATTACGGTAATAAAAAACTTCACTTTTCCACACATGTGTCGACAGGATCTGCCCGTTTTCATAAAACTGTATGCCGTAAAAATGATCAGAACGGATGGGGATTCCCCTCAAAAATGCAGAACAGGTTTCATCCGGATGAAGATTCTTGATCCTTCCGGACGCGTAGAAGCTGATTTCGCTCATGGGTTTAAGAGGGATCGATATGCCAAGATGGGAGTAGGACTGATCGAAGTATGAAGGTGTCTGACCTTTTTTTATTTGTCCGTTGCTGTAAAATGAGATGGGCTTTTTGTCAAACACAAGCTTCTGGCCATTGACTGTGAGCCTTCCAATATCCGACAGAATACAGGTATTGATCTGCTCGTTATCGTAAAATGAAATCTCCCCCTTGACCTTCAATGGATGTGTGCCGTTCCTGATCGACGTTTCATCGAAAACACAGGATTTGAGCCGACCGTTATCATGAAAGTACACAGGTCCGTAAATTGGCCGGAACGTCCCCCGGAAGCGGAGATCCGTTTTTTCATAAGGGGGTGCCTCTGCGAAAACCAGACGACCCTCCATGGAAAAGCGCAGACGGGTTCGGGCAGGGAATGTGACGGCGTCTCCGGCCACGTTAAATGTTTCCGGTTTCTGTATTACGCATTGCTCGATGCTCCCATCGCGATGGAACACCGTATTGAAGTGCTTTTCATCATAACCATATGATGCTGTGGTCAGGAATCGTGCTTTCCCCTGGATGGTGAATTCACGGCTGATGTCCGGGTTCCGAATTTCCCGGACATAACCGTTGTCGTAGAATGAGACGTCGCCCCACGTTTTTACTGTGGTATTGTCACCAATATATAGCTCGGTTTCGGTGCCCGTATAACATGACCGCAGTGATCCATTTTTATGGAAACACACATCACCTTCATCCACAAACATGGTTTTTCCACGGATATCGATGGGTGTCCTGCCAATGATAAAGGCCTTTACTATGCGTCCGTCCTGGTCCCTTTCGATGGGAGATCTGCGGATCATCGCCAGTTTGCCATGAATTCTGATGAATTTGAAAAGTAAGTTGTCAACTGCATCTGAGACTGAAGAAACAATGCTGATGGGGATGATAAGGGCAATGATCAGGCAGCCTGCCGCACCGCCGAACATTCCTTGAGGCCCATCAGCACGGCAGCTGGAAGGTACGCCCATCACGAACGTTGAGCTGATCAGAACAATGAGCAAGATGAGTTTTTTGATTTTCATGATGTATCCCATTTGGCACTGGTTATTCAGAATAAGTTATTGAAAAAGATGTTAGCGAGGTGCTGTTGACTAATCACGCATCAAAAAACACCAGCTCACAATCCCATGACCAGAAGTTGAAAATCCTTCCCGGCGGGCAATGTAATTTCGGTGCATCATGTTTTATGGGTTATTTCTTCTTTTCGATCAGCTTTTCCGCTTCGGTGAAGTCCCACTTCTTCAGCCAGCATTTGCCTTCGTAGCCTTCGCATTCGGACATGACAAGGCCTGATGGATTGCGGGTCATGGCGTCTCCATTTGCATTCTCTGGACGTGGAACTTCACCAAGATATATGGGTTTTCCTAAGAAATGAGGCAAATCAGGATCAACCGGCATCATGACTAAACTTCTTGGGGCGGTTGTTGCATCCACAAAGCATAACCACTTCCCATCGTAAGAAAATGTATAACTAAAACTATCTTCGGCCAAAAGTTTAACCATCTTTGGCTTGTCAGACTTCATATCGTTTTCCCGCCAGGAAATTAACCATACTGACGTTTTACTATTATATGATTCATCGTATTTTTCTTCTTTTATGATTGCAAACGGTAACTTATGGTGGAATATTAATTCAATCGTACTTCCATAATCCTTATGTTTTTCTTTATTGAATGTCGCAACAAGAGGGTGATCAGCTTTTTCAAATTTTGTGTTCATGACATAAATTTTATTTTCACTCCAAACAAAAATCAGTTTATCTTTTGTAGCTATTCCACAATCACCCACATCTTTTTCTTTTATTATATCGGAACCTTCAGCACTTAAATCCATTATTCGTAAAAATGTGGGGTGTCGTTTCCCAAGATCCCTGATTTTAAAAAGAAATAATTTCTTTTCAGCATCAATAACTTTAATTTGACTAATTTTATAATCAAATCCCCCTGCAATACTGTAGTAATTGAATTTGCTGTTTTTTATATTAAACAGTAAAAATCCCCGGCCGATAGAATAGCCGATTGTATCTTCAGAAAATATCGGCATATAGCCATCGTTACCTCCGCTGACATAATCCAAAAAATTTCTTTTTACGGTTTCATATTTTACATTATCACCTTTAAAATGGATTAATGTTATGGCGTTTCCGATTTTATTCGTTGCAATAGCGTCATCAACTGGAATATCAAACAGACCCTCGATTTTGTTTCTTTTTGTTGAATAAATTTTTGGACTGAGTTTTGGCATTAAAGCTTTATTTAATGAATAAACTGGCATCATGGTGTTTTCTCCGAAGGCGCACAAGTGTGAGGATAAAATAGTATTTATCAGCGTATAAAAAATAATGAATTTTAGTTTTGATTTTATCTTATATTGCATAGTATCTTTCCAATTTATCAACGATTTTTAAAATAAATCTGATCGTTTGATTATTTCAACATTCCTTTCGAGGACAGTATTATTCAAGACAACATTAGTATTTTTTGTAGTTAAACTTTTTTCATCCTCAGCCATTTTTTTCAAGAAAACAACCCCCTGCTTCAACCCCTTGGCAAAATTATCCGCAATCCCCCTAATCCCATAGAACTTCATAGGATTGATCCTCGAAAACTTCAGCCACAGATCATCTTTGATGCCTGTTTCCGTTTCCAGGTCTTTGGTGATTTCATCCAGGGCTTTTTTGGCGTTGTGAACGAATTCATGGATGGTGCAGTCTTCCAGTTCGGTCATGTACCAGTCGGTGCCGAACATGATGCGCTCCTTGATGTGGGGATAGGTCTTGATCAGCCATTTGAGCTGTTTTTTATGGTCTTTCACATAATGGTAAGAAATGTCCGTGTAGAAGTTTTCATAGGTGGCCATCATGTCGACGATTTCACGGATCCAGCGTTTGGGGTTGCCCACGGCGGGTTTAGCGGCTTCGTCCTGATACCAGCCGGCGATAAACTTTTCCTCCTGCTCCGGGCTGATGGGGGTCATGCCGTCGGGATCGTCCATGATAACCGCCCGTCTTTTATTATGGGTGTCGTCGCTCCAGTCTTTCCATTCGGAGCTGCCGCCGCCGAAATGGGCCAGGCACAATTTCAGTTTCTTGTAGGTTGAAAGCACCTGGCTTTCCCAGGCGGAGGGGCGGACAAACTCGTCGTAAAATCCCATCACGCTGTCGAAATTCTCGTATTTTTTCCAGAATTTAATCCAACCCCGTTTATGGGTCATGTACCGTTCCCGGAACGGGCGCAGCTCGCGGTCAAAGTAAAAGGTCCGGTCATGGGAATACATGCCGCTGGGCGAACAGTGGCACAAGACCGGGATGCCGTCTTTCTCGCATCGTTTGTAAAATGCCGTGAGGGTTTTTGATAGTTTCGGATCAAGGGGTTTGTACCCCAGGGCCGTGTACATTTTAAAACCCACAAAGGTCCCGGGCTTAACCGGCGTTGCGATGTCGAAAAAGGGCTCGTCCCAGTTTCGTGGTTCGTCATAAGGCGGATCGGTTTTTTCTGCCTCATCAGGCGGTGTAGCGCCTGTTTTCATCTCCTGATACTGGCCTGGGTAATCCAGGGCGCTCCAGCGCCGGGGCTCATAGTGATACATGGGCATGTAGCGAAGCGGATGCTTGATGGCCGCAGTGAGGGTCGCCTCCTTCTGGGCGGCCCAGTCTTCGAACAGATCACGTTCCTGATCCGGCAGCCACACCGGTGTGCGTTTCTTGAATTCCTTTGCGGCGTCGTATGTCGAAAGCCACGCAATATCCTCATCATCCAGCACGCAGTCTCTGGACCAAAAATAATAATACCCTTCACGGCGAGCCTTTTTGTTTTTTTCTGTGGCAATCGGTTTATTGGGATATTTTTTTCTGACTTTGGCTTCCGATAACAGGTCATCACGACCTTGACAAATCTCATCCGGCCAGATCAGGACTTTTTCTTGGGTGGGCGTCCCATCGGGCAGGGTGACATCCATCATAAAATATTTCCGGTAGGATGTGAGATGGTAAATGGGCTCCCCCTTATACCCGTCAATATGGGCGTAGGCCATGTCCATGGGCATGGCGATCATGGGCGTGTACAGCTCCCGCCCCTTTGTCCTTACCAGGTCTTTGGCATAGGTTTTCTTGTAAATGGCGTCATTCTGGGCGATCCCCATATCGGCGATGGCAAGCGTCGACTGCCGCTGGGTCCATGTGCCTTTGATGGTTCCGGCAACCATGGGAATGGGCAGTTTGCCTACGGTATAACGAAGTGCCCAGCCCCCGGCTATTTCCAGTCTCGACCGTCTGATTTGAGGTTTTCCAGGTATCTGGTTCCACAAAAGCGGCATGGGCGTACAGTGACCGCTCATAAAATGCATATGGCTGTCAAAGGCGATGATGTCCATAAGTTTCATCTCCCCTTCGCAGTCCCGTGCGATGCTGTCGTAAAACGCGCAGGAAAAGCTGTCGTTGTGCCGGTAGGTGTGCCGGGGATTTTTTCTGTACTGACCGCTTTGTGACCGGCATGGGGCGAGGTCCGTGCCGGAGCAGGGGATTTCAGGAAGCCGGTTCTGGTCGAAAAGAAAAAACGTGACCCGCCGGTTGTCCTCTTCGGCCCGATCGGTGTCGATGACAGGATTGAACACACCGCATCCCGCGTGTCTGGGGCCGAAAAAATCGCTTTCCGAAAGGGTCACACCCTCCATCAGGGTGTCCATGTATTTATGAATGACCGCCTTAAGGGCCTGGCCTGTGATGGTTTTCCTTTGATTAAGCCACCGCCATGGATTTGCGGTATAGGTTTCCAGCTCTTTGGCGGTTCGATCATCCATGGAGTTCGTAAGATCGAGTTTTGCGTCCGGGTTCAGAAAGTTAAGCATGGCCTGCACCGATTTAAGCCCCCAGTCCTCGTTGTCCGGGATGCTGCCATCTTTGAACAGCGTGAGCCAGTAGTCAGGGTTGCGGGTCAGAAGGGCGTATGCGCTTTTCGCCCTGCGTTCGCTTAAGGCTTTGTTGAAGTCCTCGGTCCCCAGCTTGTCCGCATGACCGAAAATCATCATCATGGACTGGGGATGGGCCGTGACGATCTCTTTGAGTTTTTTAATATAAACCGCCGCATTGGGCCGGATAAACGACATCTGCGTCTCAAAGGTGACGTTGGGGATACCGGCACAGGCCAGAAACTGAGGCTTGGTCTGGCTCAGGCTCACCAGAATCTCGTGGACCTGATCAATGGCCAGATCCACCCGCCTGATCCGTTTCGGGATGATCAGGGTGTGGGTTTTTCCGTCCTTCTTGTTGTACTCATAGTTTTTCCAGAAAAAATACCGGGTACAGCCGTATCTGTCACGCATATGCTGGTTCGCCACATGGGAGTCCCGCGCCCCTTCGCCCCAGTTGATGGCGGCAATGTCCTCCCAGGTGATTTCGTTGCCGCGTTCCACTTCTCTTTCCGCAATATCCTGAAGACTGTCCCCGTCCTTGAGAACGTATGTTTCCTTTTCCTCAAGAAGCTCATGGCCCAGCTCGCACTTTAAAAGTTCGCAGAGACCATCCGAAATATGGTCGAAATGGGCGCGGCCGCTGTTCCATGTGCTCATCGCGTGGGTGGACTTGTCGCCGAGTTTCACAACGACATTGACGCCCTTGATCAGCTTTCCCGTGTCCCTGTTCTTGACCCGGAACTCGATAAAATGATTGGCTTTCCTTTGATTAAGCGATGAACCGCCCTGGGTTCCAACATTTGTCATGTGTTACCCCATGGTGTTTTTATCGTTGTGGGTCATCAGATCCCCGTGACGGCAGACATTTTTCCCTTCGATTTTTACATCAAAGGAAAAAGAAACGAACTGCGCCTTGCCTTTTGTTTTTCCCGAAACCACCCCGCCCGCCGACCCGGCTTCATCCCCGGTGCTGACGCTGTAACTGCATCCCTTGATGGCCACGGATTGCCCGTTGATTGTGACGGTTTTGCTGCCATCCACAAGCGTGGCGGACTGGGCCATGTTGGTATAGGGTACAGGAACCGGCCCGCCGGGCGCGGGTGTTTTGCACACATCCGGTCCGACGACGCTCTTGTCACCGCTGCCCTGGTGGGCTATGCCCATGCCGTTTGCGAATACATTGGATCCCATGGATTATTTCCTTTTTAATATTTGTTTTTAAAAGCCTCCGGCGGCAATGCCGGGCAATGCTGTTGGCTTAAGTGATGGGCACGGCTTTGCCTTTGCCCATCCTACGGGCAACAGACCGGAATCCTGTAGGATGGGCAAAGCGCCAGCGTGCCCATCAGAAACAAACATGCTTAAACCAACAACACTGGCCCTGCCGGGGGACCGGGGGCAAGGTATGTAATGTCAACTTATGTTTTTATCACCGAGTCTTCTTCCTGATACGGACACAGAATCATAGCCCCTCGTTCTCCATGGTCATCCGAACAGACAATCAGGGCCGTTTTCCCCAGAATATCCCGTTTGAAACCCTGGATCGCGAGACCCGCAAGAACCGGAACCCAGGCCGCCCCCACATCGCCCATGCAGTCCGCCGGATGGAAAAGTCCGGGTGAACTATGGGGAAAGCACCTAATATCCGCAAAACCCCATTCCTTGAACCGGTGATGTTCACCGTTCAGATCACAAAGTATGGAATCGATGGCTGACGGCGGTGTGTTTGTGTTTTCAAGAACGCTTCGGATCACCCGAGTCAGACCGTCTCCCTTGCACGGGCGTTCGGAAACATAGGGCGCGGTTTCGGTGGCGAGGCTGTGACCGATGATCCGGGCCAGGGGTTGTTTATGTCGTTTCTCAGCGCCTTTTTCCGTTTCAATGATCAGGAATCCTGCTGCATGGGAAGGAAACAACCCGTGCTGCCTGCCGTGGCTTTCGGAAACAAGACGCCAGTCATTTGCAAGCCATGCCAGGGTGTCTGGGGACAAAAGGGAGTCCACGCCACCGACAATGCACACCGCCAGAGGAGATGCGGTCAAAATCCGGGCGGCGTTTTGAATGCCATGAATCGCCGATGCGTTGCCTGCGCTGAAAAATTCCACATAAATCCTGTCGGCATACCGTTCCAGTTCTTTTTCGATCCGTTTGGTCCAGACCTGATTCCAATCGGCCATCGACGGGCCGGGCCTGCGGTCGGCGGGAAGCCCGAGAAAAAAGAACAGGTCCTCCACGCGGTCATGTTCCCCGAAATAACGGCCGCACAAATCGATCAGGGCTGTTTCGGCCATCGTTCCCATGAAACTTCCCTCATCGGGATCTCTTTCTCCCAGGTAATCAATCACGGCGGTCTTGACCGGCCGGCCTTTCTCATCCTCGAGGGTTTCATCGTAAGTGATGCGGGTGTTGCCGGAAAAAAACGAATCCGCCGTTTCGTCAGCGCTGCCGCCAATGGCCGTCACGCTGTTTGTTTCTGTGATGACAATCTCCGTCATTTTTATCAAAAGACGCTCCTTTTTATGTCATGATGTCCACTTCTATCCAGTCCAGGTAGCGCGGTGATTTTCCTGTCCGCTCAGCGGCCCACCAGCTCATGTAAAACCGGTTCAGATCCGGCTCGATCATCACGGTGTGGAGCTGGGCTTTTTTCACAATCCGCTGTTTCTTGATGATGAAGGTCATCCGGATATCGTATCGGGGCAGTTGAAATTCCCTGAACCCGTCCGGGGTGAGATGGGTGAGCGCCACGGTTTCCCCGCCTTGCAAAAAACCGTCTGAGATCAGTTCGGGCTGGGCGCAGTTGAAAAACCGGGCGTCCATGTCCTCCGGGTAAAGGGGGCGGCGATGGTTCATCCAGGCCTCATCATGGGTTCCGGCAAACGGCAGGCGATGGGCCGCGCAGGGAAGCGAAAACCCGAATGAGACGGGCGCATAGCTTTTCCGGTATGTTTTAATTCTGTTTTTCGGATCTTCAAAATTGGGCAGCCTGAGACCGCCGACGGGATTACCGGCGAAAACAAAACCGGTTCCCACAGGATTTTCAGCAAACCGGACCTCGTCACCGCCTTTGTTTTTGCTTGTTCCTCCGAAGGTCCGCCGGGTGGAAATCGGCATCTGTTCAAACGGCAGAGGATCGGTGATCGTGTATCCGGGGCGCAGCAGGCTTTGGGTCCAGTATCTGTCGCCCAGGACAAGGACCTCTTTGTAACAGTCGGCCACCCTAACAGACGCGACCAGTTTCTTAACCGGCTTAGCCGTGGGATTGTACACGGTTCCCGCAAGGCCGATATCCGTTCCCTTTTTCCCGGGAATCAGGTCGACCGGGTACCTGATCCCCGACGTTTCAGGCTCACCTTCGTATTCATCCCTGGCAAAAACCGCCATCTGTTCCGGGGAAGGCACTGCGGCGTTTCCATTTTTCGGAAGCTCGAACGTCGCTTTTACGACCGCAACGGCCAGCTCTCCCCCGTCTTGGTCAAAAAGAACCGCTGAATCAGCCATAAACATTGTGTTATTGATTATATCGAACATCTAATCCTCTTCATGCTGTTGGACTCGTAAAAAGTCACCCGATGGCTATGGAAAAAAGCCCAGAGGCCAAACACTATAACGCCGCATATGGGACTTTTTACGACGCCATCAATTTTGATTGATGCTCGTCCCGTTCATGGTGATTTTGCCTGAAGCGTTCACAGACACATTCGCACCGTCAAGCTTGATGTCGCCGTTTTTGGTGAGGGTCACGGTAGCGCCCCCGGCACGAATGATCACATCGCCACCGCTGCTCGTGATGGAAACGTTTTTGCCGGCCGTGGTCGTCACATGTTCCTGTGCGCTCGCCGACATATTTCGATCCACCGTCAGAGACGCATTGCCGCCCACCCTGACCGTCATGTCCTTGCCCACATCCCCGGTGCTGTTTTCACCGATGATGCTTTTGTGATTTTTGCCAACATCGACGGTCTCATTCCCCTTCACACGGATGTCTGCGTCTTCGCCAATGGTGTTCCGATAATTTTTCCCCACTTCAACGGTTTTGTCTTCACCGGTGACTTCGTCAAGATTTTTACCGATTTTGACGTTCATGTTCTCGCCGATGGTTTCACTGTGATTTTTCCCCACGATTATGGTTTTGTCGTTCTTGATGTCATCTTTCTGGTCGTGGCCCACGGTTTTGCTGCGGTCGTTCGTGATATCAAGCTTGTCATCATGTCCGACGGCCGTTCTTCGGTCGTTCAGAATTTCGGTGTTCATATCCTTCTGGGCGTGGATGTAGATTTCCTCTTTGCCTTTCAGGTCTTCAAACCGCAGTTCATTGAAACCTTCGCCTTTCACGGTGTGGGTCTTGATGGTGCTTCGAGTTTTATGCACGGGCAGATTGTAGGGAGGTGCGTGTTTGTCGTTGAACACTGTGCCAACCACCACGGGCCGGTCAGGATCGCCATCCAGAAAATCCACCAGCACTTCCTGCCCGATCCGGGGGGTAAAGATGGTTTCACAGCCTTTGCCGCTGCCAGCCCAGATCTGTGACACACGGACCCAGCAGCTGCTGAGTTCCTCCTTGCCGACCAGGTCCCAGTGAAATCTGATTTTGATCCGGCCGAGTTCGTCGGTGTAGATCACCTCATTTTCCGGCCCTGAGACCACGGCGCTCTGAAGTCCTTTAACAGACGGTTTTGGAAGCAACTGAGGTCTGAAAGTCACATCCGAGGGAATGCAGGTGAAGGTGTTCCCATAGGTGGTTCCTTCCCTGGATTCTTCAAGCTCCCTTAGGACCTGGGGCTGCTTTCCCTCGTGAACCACACGTTTGACAATGTAATCGGCGTCACTCTCGAATGCATACCGAGGCCGGAGCGTGAATGCGTGTCCGGGGGCCAGCATACGGCAAACACCTTTGCCCGAGCATTCCGCCCGACGCCAGGTTTCAATCTGAAGACGATTACGGGCCATGCGCTGTGCCGTTTTTTCATCGAGAACGTATCCAGGGTAATCGTATATTTCGTAAAACAGCGGATTTTTCTCGGTTTCTGCTCGGGCATAACAGGTTTTGACAAGGGTGTAATCATAGTCACGCAGATGAATCTGCTCGGTGACCACCCGTCTCACGGTAGTGAATTCAGTGATGTGATCCTCGAAATTGACAAGTTCTCCCTTTGCGGCCAGATTCACCGTCCGGGTCTTTCCTTCGATGGGATCATGAAAATGATGGGTGTCGGTGATCACGAGAATCGCCTTGTCCTCCTTGAAGCGGTGATAAAAAAACATCCCTTCGTCGGCCATGATCCGCCGCATGAAATCCATGTCCGTTTCACGGTACTGGACGCAGTAATCCCTGGGCGCGTAGTTTTCTGCAAGCTCCATGGTATAGGTCCCCTCAAAAATCCGCCCACCCTTAAGGACCTCCTCGACAATCTGTGGGACGGTCATCTTTTGAAAGATTCGGATGTTACGGCTCCGTGTCAGGGCGAACAGCTCGGGTTCCACAACGATCCGGAACAGACGGTACCGCCCCCTTGACGGTAGTTCCTCGTATTCGGTGATCAGGCCGTAATAATACCGGATCGAACTCCTGCCCCGGATGCTCCCTTTCACCCGTTTTCGTAAAAGATCGTCAGGTGACAGATGCCTTTCCGGTACGATGACGAGTTCCGCCCGATAGGAAGAAAAAAGATCCTCTTCAAGATGAAATTCATAAACATCATGGTTTTGACCGTCGATGGCGATCTCAAACTGTCGCACGTTCCTGAACAAAAGAAAGGGATCGCCCGACGCAAGGGCCGGGTCACGTTCAAGGGTCATGGGTTCGTCCTTTCCAAAAGGTTTGATACAGATTTTGCAAAGACCTTTTAACTCAATAATTTATTAGCATCAGGAGCAGCCTTATCGTGAACACAAAATCTATCATTTGAACATATCGGATACCTGTGGGGCAATACCACATGAAGGGAATCATGTAAACCACGTTGTTTGGCAAACCTTTTCCGCCAAACCCGGCATGAGGCCATGGAGGGATGTGTGGAGAGACGGACAAGCGACGGGCCTTCGATCAAAACCAAAATCCCGCGACCCCGGCTTCAACAGTAATCTGGGTTATAAGGATTTGATAGGGGATTATCATTTTTCGGAATTTTTTTTTAACAACCTCCGGGCTGATTTGATTGAATTAACATGTTTGCCTTTTAATTTATTTGTCAAATATTCGTCAATCACTAAAGAAGGGGTATTGATATCTAATTTCAATACAACAGGCACATTTAATTGATCAGAACTTGGTGCGGTCGCAGAATAAAGTGCAATTATTTTAATATTTCCGTCATGATAATAATCCATAAATGACATCGCCTCAATATCATCACAGGCCCAAGGCCTTATACTGCCCGCTATACCAAGAGTATCAATAGCACTAACACTTGCATTATTATCATTAAATAATAAGACAGAACAAATTGATGGATCGTCTTCGGGTGAGTTTCGAATAGACGGAACTATATAAAATGTCTTTTTATTAATACTAATTTTAAATGATTGATTATCACTTGGTTCAAGCCCTTTTGTATCTTTATTTCTGTGAGTATTCGTATGATTAACGATAAGCTTTTTTGCCATAGAGACATTAACAGCAGTTACATGGGCCTTATCTAAACCAAACACTATAGACGTGTTAACAAGAAAAATTGAAAATAACACAATAAATATTTTATTTATCATAACGTTTGTAAGCCTTCTTCATTTTGTTATCGTAATTGTTTTCAGCATAACCTTCACCATTGTAATTTTCTGCAAATATTACCCAATTTTTTTTTATTGCTGCCTGCCTAAGAATTTCATTCGACTTTACGAAATTTACAAACGCTTTTAAATGTTCTCTTTCTGATCGGCACATACCTTCAACAAAAGAAAAAATGGTTTTGTAACCAGCGGCAACATAATTGAAGCCCATGATCTGGAATTTACCCCAAGAGCAAGCTTTTAATGCTGCTTCCTTATCTAACGAGTATGCTTTAGCCAATTTGGAATAACTATTGCCATATAGGTCATAATCATGCAGCGCCCCAGAAGCGACTAGCTCCTTATTGCCTTTTGATGCTTTTTTATAATGTTTACGGCTTGATATATCAGGATTGACTTTGTCATATTTCCTTTTCGGTTTTGTTCTTTTTGAGAATTGGTGCCTTTCATAGAGAATTGTTGGTCGATTTCTTTTATCAAAGGATTCAGCCTTCGTTTCTACTTCGGCTACAGCTTTAATCACTGCCACTTCGCAACCTATACTTTTCGCCGCATTCACATAATCCTCTTCGGTTATTTTTTCTCCAGTATAGCCTCCAAGAAAATCCAGCTTCACCTGATCGTTTGTCACTTTTTTAAATGGCAAACCTTTCTCAGTGGTTTTTTTCTTGGTTTTTGGTCCTTTGCCATCCCCATAATTTCCGTGTGACTTGCCTTTGGACTTCGTTGTCTCAGGATATTCAGGTGGGGTGACTGGATTTTTATCCGCTCGTTTCGGGTCTACAATCGGCATGCCATCGGGATCTTTGGGATGTGGCATTGTTTTTCCGGCAAACTTAGTCTTGGGGCTTGCCAGTGTGACCAGCTTATTGCCCCAACCGGAGGTAATTTCAGTTATTTTTTTCCACGTGCCGTTCAAACGCGCTATGGAAATTTTGACCAGATCTTCGGGAGAGTCTGTCAGTATGGTCGGCAATCGGCCATCGTTTGTTGTGGATAGTATTTCACTTTTGCCGCTGTAATTCAGGCGCATTTTGGCATTTTTAATAGGGTTTCGTTCACGATCGAGTAGCAGCACGTCCACTTTACAAACAGCTTCTGCTTTTAAAGCAATGAGTTGGCCCAAGCCTATCCGGTCAGGGTCTTTTATGCCGTTGATGGTTTGCAGTTGCTGGACGGTGGTCCCATAACGACGGGCGATTTCACTCAACGTGTCTCCCGCTTTAACAGTATAGAACTTTGTGGGATCAGGCATCTTCCACCTCCGGTCCCTCTTCGTCCTCCATGACTTCGTATTCTTCGGTGATGTCCCATAACCCCGACCGATTGCATGCCCAGGCAACGAGTTCTTCCTGTTTTTTCGTAAATAATCGGTTCGAAATGCCGAATTTGTCTGTCCTGAGAGTCGTAATATATGTGCCGTCTGGCTTTGTGATCTTAACAGGCATGAGGCTGTAATCTATGCCATTATAGTTTCCGGCTTCATGCATTTCGCTAAAATCGAATGCCAGACTGTATTCATCATCCGGTCCCGGCTGATTTTTTTCGGAACTTGTTATTTTTACACCGTTTGCCATAAAGCCTCCCAGTTATTTTAAATGAACGGAACTATCTTTGCATGGGCACACATTGAGCGATCGCGCTTTCTTCAGTTGTTGAGGTCTTGATTTATTAACTCAATAATTTATTAGCAGCAGGAGCAGCCTCATCGTGAACACAAAATCTATCATTTGAATATATCGGATACCTGTGGGGCAATACCACATGATGGGGATCTTGTAAATCACGTTGTTTGGCAAAACGGTTACGTTTACCCCGGTGTGAGGCCGTGGAGGAATGAAGGGAGAGCCGGGCAAGCGACGATGTTCCATCCTGCCCCAAAATGTCGTAAACCCGGCCTCATGGCCGGAAAAACTGTTGTTCGATTGAGAAAAACTATGATAGAGCTTAAGACCATTAAATCAATCATTGAAAAAAGGACCGTTCATGCCGACCATCGCCATATACCCCGGAACCTTTGATCCGTTGACCTTCGGCCATGTGGATCTCGTGGAAAGAGGGATCAAGATTTTCGACAAAGTCATCGTGTCTGTTCTGAACAATAAAAAGAAAAAACCTCTTTTTACCGTGGAAGAGCGGGTGGACATGATCCGGGAAAGCCTGAAGAATTACTCCAGGGTGGAAGTGTCCTCCTTTGACGGCCTGATCATGGATTATGCCATCGAAAAAAACGCTCAGGCCATATTGCGTGGCATGCGGGCTGTCTCCGATTTCGAAAACGAATTCCAGATGGCCATGTTCAACCGCCGCCTGAACCGTGAAATCCAGACGGTGTTTCTCATGACCGGCATGCGCTGGATATTCATCAGCAGCACCGGTGTCAAGGAACTGGCCAGTTTCGGGGGCGAAGTCAAAGGGCTTGTGCCTCCGGTGGTGGAACGGAGACTCAGGGAAAAGTACGAAAAAGGCGGATTCTGACATGGACCTCTGGCAGCTGCACATCTTCACGAAAGTCGTCGAACTGAAAAGCTTTTCCAAGGCAGGCGCAGCCATCCACCTGTCACAGCCCACGGTGAGCAGCCACATCAAGGATCTTGAAGATCATTTTGAATGCCGCCTCATCGACAGGATGGGCAAAGAAGCCCTGCCCACCAAAGCCGGGGCTCTTCTCTACGGATACGCCAGAAAACTCCTGACCCTGAAAAATGAAACGGAAACCGCCCTGGCCCAGTTCAAGGGCAAAACCAAAGGTCATCTGGTGGTGGGCGGCAGCACCATTCCCGGCGGTTACATCCTTCCCCAGATTATCGGCTCCTTTATCAAAAACTATCCCGAAGTCACCGTATCCCTTGAAATCGGGGACACGGAAGACATCGTCAAGGCCATTCGTGAAGGACTGATCGAAATCGGTCTGGTGGGTGCACGGTACAGTGACAAGAACCTGATTCAGGAAGAGGTGATCAGGGACAGCATGGCCCTGGTGATCCCCCCGGACCACACATGGAAAGACCTTCGCCGTGTCACCCTCGACATGCTGAAAGACGAGCCCTTCATCGCACGGGAATACGGCTCAGGCACGTTGAAATCCCTTACACGGAGCCTTCAGGACGCGGGCTCGGAGAGTTCGGCCTTAAAAATCGTGGCCACCATGGGAAACACAGCGGCCGTCCGCCAGGGCGTAAAAAGCGGCATCGGAGTATCCATCCTCTCCACCAAGGCGGTGGAAGACGATCTCGCAAACGGCAAACTCCTGGCCCTTGACGTGGAAGGTGTGGACCTCAGCCGTTATTTTTTCCTGACCACCCACCGATCCCGGACCCTGTCTCCCCTGTGCCAGAGTTTTGCGGAAGCCATACGGGAGGCCGGTCTTTGAAAAGAGAAACCGGCCTTTTAATTCTGGGCCTTCACCCTGAAATCCGGTAGTCCGGCCCCACACTGCCCCAGCGGGTGTGACGCATCCAGTTCCATCTTCGCTCTGTGGGCGCTCGTCTTTCCATCTTGCTTTTCCGTTTGTCGTAACCCAGGGGCATCACGTTGTACAGCGTCCGCCGGTCATCTTCGTAACGGCGGTCAAAACCGCTGCGCAGATCCATGGTGTAATCATCCATAGCAACCTCCTGTCATGCTTGGTCTGTAATTCAATCATCGGCCCCGGGAAAAAACATGACTGCAGCATGGAACGGAACGTCATCGTCGTTGGGAGGGTGAACTGCCGGGTATCGTAACAGCCGGGGCCACAGGTGATGTGAAAGATACTCCATCTTACCACAACCCCGTCTGAAAATGCAAAGGCTCCCCTTATAAATTCTTGACACAACGGCCGGTTACAAGTATTTATCACTGAATTCTTAAAACCCTGATGATCCATACAATCATTTATATTAATTGCAACAAAGCGGAATAAAAGACACCATGACTCTTACAAAAGCCGATATTGTCGACACCGTTACGGAACGGTTGGGATACTCCAAAATCAGATCTTCCGAAGTTATTGAAACCGTTCTTGAAATCATGAAAAAATCCCTGGAAAACGGCGAAGATGTCCTGATTTCAGGATTCGGAAAGCTCTGCGTCAAGGACAAGGACGCCAGGAAAGGCCGGAATCCCGCCACAGGAGAAGACCTGATCCTTGATAAACGCCGCGTTGTCACCTTCAAAAGCTCAACGATTCTGAGAAACAGAGTCAACGACAAAAAAGCCTGATTCTCCGTCTTATCGAAAGAAACGCTGATGAGAACCGGAGGATCAGATTCATGCGGCTGAAAAGGGCGATCCACTTCCGCTCCGGGCCCAGCCCCGCCCAGACAGGCCGCCCGTTTCTCGTCACGGATTCCAGGATTCCCAGAACATATTTCCCTGGAATCCGTGTGTCGGTCTCCCGGACATGATCCCCTTTGAACACGGTGTTTCCCTTCCCGACAGCCATGACCCTGTGAATGACAAGACACGATGAAAAAGGATGGAGAAAGGCCAGAACATCCCCAGGATATACCGGTTTTCCTGTGAGTGGGGCAACCGTCAGGGTGTCCCCGTCACGGATCAGCGGATACATGCTGTTCCCTCCGCAGATAAAACGGCACCTTTTTCCTTCTGAAAGAAGCGGTGCAATAAGATGGCCCATTTCATCCGCCGGAACCGAAACCGTCTGTTTCAAAGTTTCACCCGTCCCTCCCCCAATGCGCGTGATACGTCCATGATCCTTTGGGTCACATCATGATCCGGCCTGAAATACAGATGATAGCAGGGGATTGCGTCGACTATCCGGCCGCAGAGATCCATCATGGCCGGAATACGGTCTCGGTCATACCAGGGAATAGACACAAGAGGAAGCAGATGATGAAGGGCCGTTGACCTTTCACATCGGTCGATCCGGTTTTCCTGGCCGTGATGAAGAAAGAACACCGCCGAAAGCGGCATGGACGTTGGGTTTGCATCATGGTTGTCGCTGTGCCAGGGAGTTCCGTATATCCGGAAACCCTGCGGATTCTCCCGGATCACCACACGTTCATCACTCAGCACCGTCACGTCGGATTGCCCAGAAAAAAGGCTGGCCAGCGTACTTTTCCCGGCACCGGATTTTCCTCCGAACAACAGACCCCGACCGTCGATCCCCACGCCGGTGCTGTGAAGAAGTCCTCCATTTCGAAAAGCCAGGGCATTGACCAGGATCATCTGGTCCAGAGGATGAGACAAGGGGGGAAAAGGTTGGGGTTCTGCGGAGGGATCGATATAGACATCCACCTGAAGACCGTCGCGATCAAACAGAGCGGTCCAGAATGGAACGTCAAAGCCCGGAGGCTGGAACACCGCGGCCCGGGTTTCACCTTTCCTTCGGATGGTCCAGGCTGCCCCGCTGTTGAATAAAATTTCCCACTCCCCGGTCTGGGGAGCATTTTCGAAGACGACCCGGACAATGACATCCATGGTGTCTGAGCCTGCCGGTTCTTCAGACAAAAAAGCCCTGATGGCCGGGCCGAGTGCTTCGAAACCCGGCGTGGCATCCCCAAAAATCACGTACCGGACGCCCCCGACACACAGCACCTTTTCATGACCATGACCCAATCAGGACCCCAATCCGTGGCAGTTGGAACCCATGCAGTTAAAGGGATTCAGCCGGGGCACGCCTCCTGACGTGGTTGTCTTGCAGGATGTGCCCAGGACCTCTTCAGCTGCAAGGTCGATGGCCGTGAGCACCGGTTTGGAGTACGTCCGTTTTTTTTTGCTGTTATCCGTCATGTCACACTCCCAGTCTTGCAATGTATTCGTGCCGCAACTGTCCCATACGGCACAGGTATTCTGATTTGCTCACGTCCGAACCGGTTTCCAGGCCGGACACCGGCGGACAGTAGCCGCAAAGGGTGATGCGCTCGCATGCCCTGCACGGATGGGCGGAATCGGCCTCGAAGCGGTCCACAGTCCGGCTCACCTGTTCCCAGGCCGTTGGAAAATCCAGGCTCCTCAAATCGGCCCGGATGCCTGACGTAATCAGACAGGGCTGAAGAAATCCGTCTGACGTGATGTGGCCGCAGGTTTTTCCCGCGCCGCATATATAAAGAAACCGGTCCATGGCTGTTTTTGAGCTTTTCTTCCAGAACTCAGCCCAGTCAGCGGCCCTTTTGGGGTCACCAAACTCGCATGCCACCGCTGTCGCCGGAGAAACCCGATGGTGCAAAGGCGTTTGATCTCCATCGAGACGGGGCATCACGGCCGCGTCGAACCGGAACCTGACACCCAGGTTCCGGGCCATGGCTTCCATATCGTCAAGCTCGTGCACGTTCAGATCCATAAGAACGGTTTTCAGACTGACCCTGACACCATTCTCATGAAGTCTTTTGATCCCGGCCATGGCTCTCTGGCAAGCATCGGCCGAACCGGTCACGCGGCCATAGGTCTCAGGGTTTGATCCGTAAACCGACACCTCCACCTGAATGGGCGGGTATTCCCTGAACAGGCGGACATGCTCTTCGGTGACCGTGGACCCGTTGGTAAACACCACCACCAGCATGCCCCGCTTCCTTGCATGGGTGTAAATGTGGGCGAAATCGCTCCGCAACAGGGGCTCCCCGCCGGTCAGAAGAAGGTACAGACACCCCGCATCGGCCAGATCGTCAATGATCGAAATGGCCATGGCTGTGTCTATCCCATCTTTTTTTTTCCTGTCCCCTTCGGGAAGATAGCAGTGGACGCATGAAAAATTACAGCGCGTGGTCAGTTCAAAGCTGCCCGAAAGGGGAATCCGGTCTCTGGCCACCCGGTTTCTGAACCGCAGGAAAAAATCATCCGTCGAGACCTGAGGCGCAATGCAGTTCAGCACCCGGCCTCCACAACAAGTCCCGACGATGTGAGCTGCGCCATGAACTCCATCAGGTCCTTTTCCGCCACGGCCTCTTCCACATCGAATTCAGCCGTGATTCTGTCCCGAAGTTCTTCAAGCGACCGCGTACCGTCGATGCCGTCCCAGATAAACGCCCCCACAGGGTCCACGGTATAGATGTTCCGCATATCGGCCAGCTGACCCCTTACAGGGACGATGAGTTTTTCTCCGGCAATGATGCGGGTGACCACATCGTCCACCTTGATATATTTGATGCCATGCGATTTCATGGTTTTTCCTTTTTAATACAACCTTCAGTCCGCGAACCGGAGGGCAGGATCGCCCATCAGCACAAACACATCCGTCAGATCCGTGTCCCCGATCTTGGTCGTGTAGTTGCGGCAGGCCAAACGCACCGCTTCACCCAGGGTTCCATTACGATGGGCAAAGACCGCGCGCATGAATTCCTGGTCGAGTACCGTGGCCAGGGGAGCTGCGGAGAGGCCGGAGGGAGCCCACACCGCAATGGCACCTTTGCCTGCAGCGGTCACCAGATTTTCGGCGATGGAATCGTAACCGGGAACGGCGAACAGAGACGTGGCGCAGGTCATCAGCGCCATGACCGGCTGCCGGTTGCCATTGGCCAGCGTGGAAATATCGGCGGATTCCAGAAGCCCTTCCTCGGCCAGCCGGTCGATACCGCCGTGACCCAGATAATTGAACAGGAACGCGCCCTGGTTCAACGCCTGGATCATGCGGGTTTTCACCGTATCGAAGCTGCTCTGGCCCAGAGTGAACCTAAGCCTTTCCAATCCCTTCGGAATGCATGCCTCCACTTTTATGTTGAATTCCGGGAAATTACCGCCCTGGTCCGCATCGTCCACCGCCATGATCACCCGGTCTGTCCAGGAACCGCCGCTTTTTTCGTAAGCTTTGATCTTTTCGACCATGACCAGCATGTCCTCGCTGCTGTGGACGGGGAATCGGCCGATGGCCATGTCGGGCTTGCCGTCATCACCCGCCACATCCACCAGCTGGTTGTCCGAGGGAAACAGGCCGTCCGGTGTGCCGGTCATGAGTGGCGGAATCAGGCAGTCGTTATACCCCCTGATATTCTTGTAATCGTAACTTCCGTCGCCCACAAGGGCCACAAAACCCGGCCTGATCCGCCAGTTGTTGTAGGCGTAATCCAGAAAATCCTTGATGGCTTCGGGATGGGATGTTCCGTCATTGAACTCGTTCATGATGTCGTCCAGAACCACAGTTTTGACACTGTAACCCCGGCTTTTTCTGTACTCCGCAAGGGCCAGGGCACCTTCAAGGAGGTTTTTCGGCGTGATTACCAGATAGGTCGCCCCATTCATTCGCGACTTGAGGTTCGAGCGGGACACACCGTCCCAGTCAAACGGCGCACCGCACTCCGCCGTATCCACCGCCAGATAGCGGTCTTCCGAATTCCGGCTCCTGAAGCTCACACAGGTCTTCCCGTCCACCTGTTCCTTGAACGTATCGGTGATCAGGACCGGTTTCTTTTTATCCGTGATGTCGAACACCTTCACATCGCTGCCGGTGAATCCCGCCACCCGGATCAGATCCTGACCGCGGCCGGTCGCCGAAAGGACTCCGCCTGCCGCTGTGTAGCTCCGGGGGTATGTTAGATCCACGGAATCGAAATAGAAGATGCTGTACGGCGCGCCATGGGCGAGAACCCCGGTGAGGGTCACGGTGTTGGTGACGTCCAGAATGGCCGGGGAAACCCTGAAAGCCAATTCGGCTTTCTGTGTGCCGTCAAACGCTCCTTGTCCCACGGATACACCGTTAACCGCCACGTTGACCGTATGATCCGGGAACGCCGTGGTCAGGGAACCCCCTTTGAGAGTCACCGTCAGAAGAGCGTCGCCACCGCTCCGGTCAAGGCCCGGTGAAGGGACCTCAACCGTCAGTGTTCCCAGGCTCGCGTCACCGGCCACCACATATTCGCCCACCCAGTAATCGTCGTAAGGATCGGTGTAGTACGCGGTCAGGGGATAGAGATCTTCCTCCACATGGACGGTATCCATGAACGTGTAAGCTCCGGCAGCGCTTCCCGCCGACGTTCCTCCGCCTGTCACCGCCTGAGTCATGATGCTGCCTTTGCCGGGCTTCAGCATGTAAACGCTCTGATCCGTGTAATTGCTGTTGGGGGATTCGCCGTAAAAATAAATCCCCTGGTTGCCTGTTGCCGGAAGATACGCCACGGTAAAACCCTTGTTCGTGAGAACCAGATTGCCGGTTCCGATCAGGGCAGCCACGCGGCTTTCCGTGTAATTCAGGCTTGAAGCGATTTCCGATGCCGGAACATAGCAAAGCCCTTCTTCCGTCACGGTGATTTTCATCCGGGCCCTTGCGCCCTGCCCGTAACCGGAATAAAAAGCCGCAAGATCGCTTTTCAGTTTAGCCGTGTTCCAGCGGGCCAGGATTTTTGACGCAGAAACCCTTTTTTTCACATGGGGTGAGCGGCTGAAACTTCCAGCTTTCAAAAACACGGACCGGCTTTTTTTTGCAGCGGTTCCTGATTCGGACAGCGAGGATAACGATCCGCCCGCCGTGACCTTGAACGGACCGTAATCCCTTCTCCGGCCTTTCACTTCCACTTCCGTCAGCTTGTACGTGTAGGTTTTTCCCGGAACGGCATCACTGTCAACCAGCCGGTAGGTTCCGCCCTGGGGAGACACCAGGAGCCCTGTGAGAAGGCCCTGGTGAACCGCCCTGTATTTGCCTTTGGCCGTATCCTTCCGTTTGAGATAGAAACCCAGGGTTCCCATCTCCGCCGCGGTCTTCCATTCGATAACCACGCTGCCGTTTTCCTCGGTGGCGCTAAACGAGGTGATCAGCGCCAAAAGGGGAATGTAGACTTCGTCGGAGTAGAGAGTTCCCGATGTGTCCCAGTAATCCACACGGATGCTGTTTTCACCGGCCACCCTGAGGATTCCGCTGTTGTTTCCCGTTCCCGTTGACGTGGACACCGTGAGGCCGCCAGACGCGTTGGTGAAAACGCCGGTGTTGGCTCCCGTTTCAGTGAGGATCACGGTTTCCGAATCCCCGGTGACATTGTCCACCACGGTCACCGACACCGTGTTCACGATTCCCGCCGACGTATTGGCAGCGCTGTCCGTCACCTTGATGTAAACCGATGTTTCCCCGGCGCTCATGTCATAACCGTCCACCGGATTCCCGGCCGGGTCGGTAAATTCCACTTTGCCGCCGCTGGCCACGGTGAACACATCCACCACGCCGGTGGGCACGGCGGTCATCTGAGCGCTCAGCGTCGATCTGGGCGTGAACGACGACGGCATCACCACCGCTGTCCAGGTTCCGTATGCCGCCGTGTCCGAGCTGTTGTCATAAGAGCTGTAGAAAAAACCGCTTCCGCTGCTGCACGACGCTGTATCCGTGGAAACCAGATTGCCTCCGGCGTCGTAATACGCGGTGGTGTAGCAGGTGAGGGGGGCAAAACCGTATCCGCCGGTGTAGATGGTGTCGTTCAGGCCGGAGCCTTCAAGATCCCGGCAGAACAGGTTGTCTTCGTAATAAAACGCCGAACTGTTGGCCGACATGTAGCCCGGAATGTAATCCGTCGCTGATGCGGAAACCCCGACGGAAGCAGGAATTTCACTGCTGTAGGCAAACACGGAGTTGGTGATCAGCGATTCATCGGGTGTCGCCGTGTCGATGATGTAGGTGTAACTCACCGTCATGCTTTCATGGATGGCAAGGGTCGTGGGACAGACCGTGGTGGTCACGTCACTGAAATCCACACCCTGAACCCAGGCCGCGAAAGCAGTTCCCGAACGCTGCCGTGAAAGAAGCACGGAACTGCCGCTCTGATACCGGGCTGACAGCATGGGCATCGGGTAAACTGTGTCGGTGGATCTGCATCCGTTCGACACAATCGCCATGCGCTGAGATCCCGCGCTGTCCACGGTCACCGAAACTGCCGAGCTGATCGCGTCGCCTTGGGTTTTAAACCGGTAATCCACATGCAATTGAGGATGGGTCAATGTGTAGACCTCGAAATTCACACTGTTGTTCGCGTATTCAAGGCCTACAGCCACCGTGTTTTCCGTGGCGTTCTGGGCAACACCGTTGCCCAGGGTGATCAAAACACCTTCTGCGGCATCCCCTGCCCCGTTATCGTTGGTATGGCCTGTTCCCCAGACAAAGGTGTGATCTCGGGATACCGACGTTCCAAGACTTGCGGTATTATACTCGGTCGTGGCATTGACACCATTACCACCGTTGTTACCGGTCACCTGGACCCGCTGGACCGTCCATGCCGTTCCCCATTCCACAACCATCACTGTACTTGTAGCAGTGGCAAGGGTGGCACCGCCGCTGTCCCGGCTCCAGCTGATGGTTCCTGAACCTGTGGGGTATATTCTGGCATGACAGGTTTTGGTGTTGGCGGCGGTGCCTTCGGATGTGTCACACCCGGCCCCGTTGTATCCGCCCATGAGCATGATCCGGCTGAGATTCGTCCATCCGGAGGCAAAGGTGTCGGTCCCTGTTGTGGCCGTTCCCGTGTGCGCCACACGTTCCACACCCAGAAGTTTGAATCCGTTAACCGCCTGATCGTTCAGACATTCCACCACGGTGATGACTCCGGCCCATCCGTTCACGGATGCGCCCCGTGTGAATCCGAGCCGGTTGGCTGCCGAGGAAACGGCAAGATCACCTGTCCCCGTGGGGTCGGATGTCAACGCGATGTAACAGGAATTGGGGCCCAGATTGGTGGAGCCAGAACCGTCACTGCCCTGTACCATGACGAAATAGTTGGCGGCCAGATTCTGGTTCAACGTCAGTTCATAAGTCGTTCCGGAGAACTGGGCGGCGGTCACCGGATATTCCGTGACCCGGAATGGATTCGTCACGCAGGTTCCCCCCTGCATGGCTCCGCCGTTCACCACGATCCCGGTCAAAGGTACGGAACCGACACTGGTCAGGGTGGCTGAATACGTCAGGCTGTCCCCGGCTTTGGCAAGCCCCCGTGCCGATGAACTCAGGCTGGCGGTCATGGCTGCGGCATCCGTTATGACGCTGACACTGTTGTTGCCCTGATGGTTGTCAAAAGTGGACCCGCCCACGGTAAACACAGATGTGACCTGCCCACCTTCATCCAGGGCCTGGACATCCACAGCCGCGTTGAACACCAGATCCGGCAGGGTTGCGCCGGACGCCACGGGCAGAGATCCGGTGTAGGTGAAAACCACTGTGGACCCCGATTCATCATCGGTCGAAACACCTTCCCAGACACCACTTGGCGTGTTCACATAGGCCAGCCCCGCGGGCAGGGCGGCGGTCACCTGAACGCTCCCGGCCGTACTGGGTCCGTTGTTCGTCACCGACACCGTGTAGCTTCCGTTGGCTCCGGCAACAAAGGGGCCGTTTCCTGTGGCGGTCACTGAAAGATCCGCCACGTTGGAATTGGTCACCGATAAAACTTCCGCGTTCAGAAGCACCATGTCCGTTCCGGTCTGGTATCGTGTTGAAACAGAGGTGTCCCCGGCGCTCAGGTACTGGCTTACATCATAAAAATCCAGATCCATGGCAAGAGCGTTGCTGTCGTTCCCGGCTGTGGAGGACAGGCCTGAGTTGGGATCTCCCGACGGTAATGTCCGCGTGGAATTGTACTGATTGTTCAAGGGATTTGCTGTGGAGGTGATGCTGTGGCCGTTGAAATAAAGATTTTCGTAGCTGTTGGAATTCCCCACATCGCCTTCCCAGCTCAAATGCCCGTGTTTGCCGCTGATATTGCTTGAAGGAATCTGGAAATTGGACGGGGTCAAATCGATATGATCGCTCCCCGAAGCGCTGTAGTAAAGCTTGAACCCGTCGTAGACATTCACTACGCGCAAGGGCTGAGTGGACGACTCCGGGTATTCATACACCACAATCATCGCCCAGCCCGCCACAATGGTGGAGACGGACGAATGGGGCGTGTTGGTCCAGACACTGAGGTTTGAAACCGTGTATGTCCCCGCACCGCCGCTTTGGACATACGCGGTCACATCCTTGAAACCACCGAAGTAATCTTCATTGGAATCCGTACCGCCGTCAAACCGGGCAAAATCCTCGGTGAAGCTTCTGTCCGCGCTGGTAATATTCAGGGCTGAACTTCCGGTGCGGGTCAGGGTGATGGCGTAATCCGGAGCTGAAGTTCCGATCTGGCTGTTCCAGGACCCGGCCCAATAAAGGTAAGCGGCTTTTACCGTGGTCCCCGCAGGAAGGGCCAGCGTGCTGCTGCCCGATGAGGCCACGGCTGTGTCCGAGGTTTTAAGTGACCGCCCGGTGGCCGTGAAATCAACCTTCCCCGCAAAGCTGTTGTACAGTGTGATGTCCGTGTAGGCACTGCCATTATCAGGCCAGATGATCCAAACAAGAGTCGCCAGCAGCAAGGGCAGAACCCGTCTCATTTTCCCCCCGTTTTTCAGAACATTGAATATGATTCCCCATAAAAAGCCGACAAGTTGATGGGCGTAAAGTCGCCCGGCAAAGTTCATCCCTTGCGGCTTAAGCCATCACGTTCAATTGACGTTTCATGGCACTGAATTTTTATGGATTTATATTTTTCCCGATAAAGTCTTTTCACAGTTTCACCCTGATTTCCAGCCTTTTTTCCATCTTTTTTCATCATCATGGACGTAGCAGATTCCCCAAAATGCCGAGTTGGACATGTCTGACGTGAATGGGCCTGTCTGTTCTAACCGTCACGGCATGGCAAATCACAGGGTGAACATACCCCACTTCGGGCATTTGTCGTCCCATATCTTCGATCGGTACGAAAGGATTTTAAAATCGGGATATCTCTGAATATATTGAAGCAGGTGAACTGCGGCTTGGGCGGGTAAACAAAAAAGGAGAGGGTTTCCCCTCTCCTTCTCGTTCCAGAATCCGGATTACAGCTGAAGATTACTTCCTGTTGGCGTATTCCGCATACGTCATGGCTGCCAGTCTGTAAACCGCATGGGCGAGTTTGGAGAACGGCAGGTAGGCGAACAGATGGAACACGGCGATCAGATGGATGTAGTAAATCGCGTAGGTGGCGATTTCCATTCCGGCAAGTCGGGCCATCTGGGTCAGGAGACCGGTTGCACCCAGGGTCAGAACAAGACCCAGGAGATACCAGTCTTTGTAGGCGTTGAGATCGGGTTTGCCGAGGCGTTCCTTGATCATCAGAACAGCACCGAAAACAATGGCTATACCGGAGATATTTCCGAGCCATTTGAACGGCCACCACTGGCTGTACGGACCGGGTTTGCCGAGAACGTAAAGGAAACCGAAACCGATGGTGGTCACGATGAGGCAGCCGATGAAGCCGAAAAGCACCATCATATGGGCTGTGCCACGGTTTTTGTTTTCACCGCATTCGTTGAACTGGGTGTGTTTGAGCACTTTTTTCAGAACCGTAGGGATGGTGTTGAAGTAGGCTTTGTAATCCAGGGTTTCCTTGTCGGTTTTGCCTTCGGCCAGCGCGTTGGCGTGCATGTCGCTGAGCATCTTATATAAGGTATAAGCAAAGATCAGCAGACTGATGTTGAACACCGGAACGAACGTCATGTCCACCAGCCAGGTGGAGATGAAACGGGCCTGGGCGATGGGCGCATCGGTCACATGGTACCAGTGGAGACCGATCACATGGAAGATTTTTTCCATGACGCCGCCCATGAACATCGTAATGATGGCCATGAGAGCCAGCCACGCTGCGGGAATCGCCGTAAGAAGGGCGAGTTTTTTCGGATCTGTGACCATTTTGGAGAGTTTTCCAACCACGGGCACCGAGCTTGAGTATTCGCTGATGGCGTAAGAACGGATGGCGGAAAGGGTCTGGCCGGGTTTGGCACCTCTGGGACACAGGGCCGTACAGTCGCCGCACTCATGGCAGAGCCAGATATCCGCGCTGCCCACCAGTTTGTCTTTCAGGCCCCAGCTTGCCGCGATCATTTCCTTGCGGGGAAAAGGGCTGTTTTCAGGAGCGATGGGGCATGCTACGGAGCATGTGGCGCACTGAAAACATTTTTTTAACGTATCGCCGCCAAGACCCACGACCTCGTTAATAAAGGTCAGATCCGGCTGTATGATATATTGATTCGACATGTTCATGCCTCCCAATTTCAAAAAATTTCTTTGTTTTTAAACCCGCACCGGGAAAATTCCGGTGCGGGCTGTTATCATAACCAGTCTCTTTTTCGAAAAATCAGAAGCCTTTGAAGGGGTTGGGACCCATGGCCACGACTTTTTCAACGAAGGCGTTGATCACGCCGGGAATCTTGTCGTAATCGTCGATGGCTGCTTCGAACTGGGCCACGCGTTCCGTTTCAAGGGCAAGGCTCGCAAGAGCGTCACCGATCTTGCTCATACGCACGTTTGCAAGCTCGCTGCCTTTTACGAAATGGCACTGGTAATCGTCGCCGTGCTTACATCCCAGGAGGAATACGCCGTCCATACCCTGAGCCAGGGCGTCCTTGATCCAGATGGTATTGACGGAACCGAGGCAGCGTACAGGAATGAAACGGACCTGCGGGTCGATCTGGGCTTTTTTCATGGCAGCCATTTCAAGGGCCGGCATGGCGTCGTTTTCACAGTACAGACAAAGGATACGCATGGGAGGATTGTAATAATCGTCTTCAGAGGGTACCCAGATGGATTTGACCATGGAACCGATACTGTCGATGTTGTAATCCGCGAATCCGATAATACGTTCGGGGCAGGCACCCATACAGGTACCGCAACGGCGGCAACGTGTGGGATTGGGTTTCGGCGTCCCTTTTTCATCGTCGTCCAGAGCGCCGAAGGGGCATTCCTGGGTGCAGCGTTTGCACTGGGTGCAGCGCTGGAAGAAGAAGTCGGGGAAGGTCATGTCGCCGGACCTGGGATGAACAGCCACACCCCGGTTCACGGAGTCGATGCACTGGATGGCTTTGAGGGCCGCGCCGGTGGCGTCTTCCATGGATTCTTCGATGGTCATGCTGCGGCGGACGCAACCTGCGGCGTAGATACCGGTTCTCTGGGTTTCGTAGGGAAAGCAGATGAAGTTGGAGTCCGCGTATTCATCGAAAATTCCGTTGTCGCGGAAAGCGGGGCCCTGGCGGTAAGCCATGTTCACCACGGGGTCGTCGGCTGTGGCAGGAACCATACCTGCGGCGAGAACCACCATGTCGGCCTTGATGCCGATGCTTTCGCCGAGAAGAGTATTCTTGGCGGAAACAACGAAGCCCGATCCTTTTTTCTCAACGGCGGTCACTTCACCTTTGGTAAGGAAGATGCCGCTGTCCTGCTGCATGTTCTTGTAGAAACCTTCGGTTAACCCAGGGGTTCTCATGTGCTGGTAAATCACATAGGCTTTTCCGTCCTCGTAATCTTCGCGAACGTATTTGGCCTGTTTCAGGGCCACCATGCTGGTGACGGAACCGGCGTAATTGAAATCCCGGTCGTCTCCGTTTGCGGGGCTCTGGATGAACACCACGTTCTTGGCTTCTTTTCCATCGGAAGGACGGACGATTTTGCCTTTGGCGGCGATTTCCTCGAACTGGGCGTTGGTCACCACGTCAACATCGCCCACTCCCAGATGTTTGAAAGCGTCGCCTTCGATCACATCGGGTCTCCAGCCGGCGGCCAGAATCACGGCACCGAAAAGTTCGCCGTTGGGGTCCAGGGTGAGAACGTCGTTCTTTCCTTTGTTGTATTCCTTGTAGAGTTCAAGGAGTTTTTCCGCGTCGTACTCTTTTCCGTTTTCATCCACTTTCATGGAATCGGGCAGAGGATAGGGAACGTCGAATTCGTTGGTTTCGCCGGGTTTCTTGAGGGTCACGGTGAATTCACCGGGCTGGCCTGCAATACGGGCCACCACGGTGTTTGTTTTCACGGTGATGTTTTTTTCGGCCTGGACTTCCTTGATCTTGTCGGCCACCATGGGAGGAATCAGACTGTCGTAAGGTTCGGCAACAGGCATCTGTTTTCTCATTTTGGCGGCGTAGCCACCCAGAGCGCCATCCTTTTCCACGATGGTCACTTCATAACCGGCCTTGGCAGCGTCAATGGCTGAAGACATACCGGTCATACCGCCGCCGATCACCAGGATTTTCTTGGAGATGGAAGGAAGCTGGAACGGTTCGGGAAGTTTCACTTTTTCAAGGCGGGCCAGACTCATGCGGATGTAATCGTCAGCGGCAAGCTGGACGTTATCCACAAAGTAATCGTCGTCGTTTTCCGTTTTCTTGGGATATTTTTCCCGGGAGATGGTCCAGGCCACATTTTCACGAAGGGCCACACGGTCCACCATGCAGTTTTCAAACTGGAAAATATCGGAGTTGACACGTTTGGAGCAGCCCACGATGGAAATGAAGTTGATGCCTTCAGCCACACCTTTTTTGATGGTGGCCACGCCGTCGGCGCTGCACAGGCAGTCATGAACCACGGCGGGAGCGCGTTTTTCGGAAGCCACGTTCACCAGCTGGTCACAATCGATGGATTCGCCGATTCCACATCCTTTACATATATATACACCGAATTTATTGCTCATCGACTTCTACCTCCCCATCACGGTTTGAATCGCTTTCAGGGCCATGCCTGTCGCATTCTGGTTTGAAGACATAACGTCAGCGGGTTTATTGGCGCAACCAGCCGCGAACATACCGCCTTTTGTGAAATCGTTCACGATGAAACCGTCTTCGTTGAACGTGAGATCAGCCTGGGGTTTGTCGGACGCCATGGTGGGTTCCATACCGGTGGCAAGAACCACGAGATCCACAGTCTGGTTCACTTTTGCGCCGGTCACGGCGTCTTCGGCGGTCACGGTGATGCTGCCGTTGTCACCTTCGGCCACGGCGGCCACTTTGCCTTTGACAAAAGTGACCTTCTTGTCTTCTTTGAGTTTTTTGTAGAATTTTTCGTATTTCTGACCCGGTGTGCGGATGTCGATGTAGTAAATGGTCATTTCCGCGTCGGGATACTGTTCACGCACGTAGGTGGCGTGTTTCAACGACGCCAGACAGCAGATGTATGAGCAGTAGGGAAGATGGTTTTCATCACGGGAACCGGCGCACTGAACGAAAGCGATGGTTTTGGGTGCCTGGTCGTCTGAAGGACGGAGGATCTTGCCGGCCGTGGGGCCGTTCAGAGAAGCCATACGCTCCAGCATCATGTTGGTGATGATGTTCTGATGGCGGCCGAAACCCAGATTGTCGATTTTCGTGGCATCGTAAGGTTTCCAGCCGGTAGCCCAGACCACGGATTTCACTTTGACCGTCAGGGTTTTTTCAGCCATGGAGAAATCCACGGCTTTGTACTTGCAAGCTTCTTCAACACGTTTCTTGTCATCGGCTCCGATTTCGGGGGAAATCACGTAGCGCGCAGGAAAAGCCATTTCACACGGAAGGTAAGCCGCTTTGGTCCTGTTCATGCCGAAGTTGAAATCACTGTCGATTTCACTTTCACAGACGTCGGCGCAGGCGCCACAGGCTGTACAGTTTTCGTTGACGTAACGGGGGCTGATTTTAAGGGTCACGTCGTAGTTGCCGGGTGCGCCTTCAACCTTGACCACTTCCGTCATGGTCAGAACTTTGATGTTTTTGCTGTCTCTGATGCGTCTGAAGTTGATTTCAAGACCGCAGGTCGGCGGACACAGCTTCGGAAAATACTGATTGAGCTGAATGACGCGTCCACCCAGATACGGATTCTTTTCAACAAGAAGCACCTCTTGGCCTGCTTCCGCTGCTTCCAGTGTTGTGGTCAGTCCGCTGATCCCGCCACCAACAACCAAGATACTCGCACTAGCAGGGGCTGCTTTGTCTATTGTCATGCTATCCCTCCATGCATAAAAATTAAAAAAGGTTCACTCTTTAATGCCTTCAAACCGAAAACGATGGTCTTATTATTTTTGGGCCTTTTTCAGGTTTTTCGCCTAACGTGCCCATATTCCGAAGGGTTTTATCATGATCATCCAATAAAACCCTTAAAAAACTGGACACGGCGTTACGCATAAACGCCCTATTGTTCATCCACCGCCATCCATGTCACGAAAAAAGCCTCCAGGCATCGGTGACACCTGGAGGCCTGCATTACAACTCGATCAGAGTGCGATCAAAAAACTAGGAGATGATTTTCACGTAATCCTGTTTTTTGAGGGTCCACTCTTTGGTGGCTTTATCGTAGCTGGAATTCACGAAGCAGAACCAGTTTGCATCGTCCTGTCCGGGGAAGTCAGCCTGATAGTAGAAACCGGGGTAACGGGTTTCTTTACGGAAACGGATGTGGCGAACGTGAGCTTCAACGGTGTAGATTCTGTGATAGATTTCCCAGCATCTCATCAGTTCGTGGAGGTCGCCGGCAGCCAGTTTGTCCGTATCTTCGTGCATCATGAACAGAAGGTCGTCGATAAGGATGTCAAGAGCCTTGCTGCTTGTCTGATAGTAAGTAGCAGTACCACCGCCGTACTCGTTGGTGGCTTTCATCAGACGAAGAGCCATACCCGCGGGTTTCGCGTAGTTGGGGTTCAGGTCAACGGCTGTTGTGTAAGCGCAGTTGTCGAGGTAAAGGCGGACGGGTTTCCAAACGAGGTTAACCAGCTCATCTTTGGACTCTTTCAGTTCAGGTTTGCGGTCGGGATTGTCTTTAACGAAACGAACCATTTCTTTACCGACAATACGGCCTTCAGCGTGTGAACCTGAAGAGAATTTGTGACCGGAGCAACCGATACCGTCACCAGCGGTGAAGAGACCTTCAACGGTGGTCATACGGTTGTACACTTTGCCATTGGAGGCTTTGATTTTGTATGACTCGGGAACCCAAGCTTCGTCCGGACCGGAAACCCAGATACCGCAGCAGCCTGAGTGAGAACCCAGGAGGTACGGTTCGGTGGGCATGATTTCGGAGTCTTTCTTTTCAGGTTCGGTGTTGGTGGCGCACCAGAGGTTTGCCTGACCGCAGGTCATGTCAAGGAAGTCTTCCCAAGCTTCGGATTCGAGGTGCTTGAGTTCTTTCTTGTCCATGGTCTGGCCGAGTTTCTGAAGAGCGGTGGAGGTCTTCATGATGATGGGACCGCGACCGGATTTCATTTCGAACAGCATCAGATGGTTACGGAGGCAGGTCGGAGTGATGGCTGCGGTTCCGTAAGGAGCGTATCTCTGGAGTTCTGCTTTGGCTTTGTCGGAAGCTGCATAGTTTTCGCCAAGGCCGTTTTCAAGATGGGCTTTGAACAGGAGGAACCATGCACCAACGGGGCCGTAACCGTCTTTGAAACGGGCAGGCGTGAAACGGTTTTCCATCATGGAGAGTTCAGCACCGGCGCGGAGAGCCATGGTGTAGGTAGAACCGGCGTTCCATACGGGGTACCATGCACGGCCTTTTCCTTCACCGACTGAACGGGGCTGGTAGATGTTAACCGCGCCACCGCATGCAACCATCATGGTTTTGCATTTGATGATGTACACTTTGTTTTCACGTGTGGAGAAACCCACAGCGCCAGCGATTTTTTTAGGATCGTTTTTGTCGTTGAGAAGTTCAACGATGAACACTCTTTCAAGGATGTTGTCTGAGCCGAGAGCTTTTTTAGCGGCTTCAGCAACGATTCTCTTGTAAGATTCGCCGTTGATCATGATCTGCCATTTACCGGTACGAACAGGAGCGGCACCTGATTTCAGGGTACCGAGTTTCAGACCGGCTTTACCGTCGATGCTTTTGCCTTCGGCGGATTTTTTCCAGATGGGAAGTCCCCATTCTTCGAACAGATGAACGGAGTCATCAACGTGACGGCCAAGGTCGTAGATAAGGTCTTCACGAACGATACCCATCAGGTCGTTACGAACCATGCGGACGTAGTCTTCGATGGCGTTGTCACCGATGTAGGTGTTGATGGCTGAAAGGCCCTGCGCAACAGCGCCGGAACGTTCCATCGCTGCTTTGTCGCAGAGAAGGATACTGATGTCATCGCTTGCCCATTTCTTGATTTCAAACGCGGTACCGCATGCAGCCATACCACCGCCAACGATGAGAATATCAACTTCTTTTTCAATAACTTCAGGATCTCTAACGGCTTTAAGCTCTCCCAAAGGTTTGTTTGGTAATGACATATTTTTTCCTCCTTAAGATTTGGAATAGTCGTGATATGAACGTTTTTTCAAGCAAATCCAGTCTTATGCAAGCTGAGTGGGCTGGGGCAGCGTAACGCCTTCAGCTTCTTCAGTTGAAAGAAGGCAGCTGTTCAGGTCTTTGCCTTTGAGAGCCGCATATTCGTTTGCAGCGCCTTCCGGAGTGGTACGGATGGGGAATTTGAAGCGTTTTACAACGCCGTTACGGAATTTGCAGGTCCACATTACGTCTTCGGTACCCATCATGGGCACGATGCTGCTTCCCAGAGGAACGAAGTCAGAGTAGCCACGAACTTCAATGGCCTGAGAAGGACAGATTTTTACGCATGAGAAGCATTCCCAGCACGCATCCGGTTCCTGGTTGTACGCTTTCATCTCGGTCGCATCGAGAACCATCAAGTCATTGGGACAAATGTACATACATGCGGTTTTGTCCCCGCCTTTACAGCCGTCACATTTTTCTGCGATTACATAGCTTGGCATTAATTATACCTCCCTAATTCGGTGCTGACCTCAGCAAAAGATCAACACCCGCGTTAACTGTTTGGCGGCACCGGCCATACGCCCTGCCGCCCCTCACAACAAGTCGCCGGAAGAGTGTTCTTCTCCAGGCAGTTTCCAAAAACAATAAACTGAATTTTTATTCATCGGGGACCGCGTTTGTCCAGCCCCCCTTTTCCCGACTCTAAAAGCTTGATTATGTTGATAAAGACGCAGTTCCAAACAGTTCTTCCCTACAATAATCAAAGCGCAAAGTTATCATCGGACCCCATCTATGTCAAGATATTTAAAGAGAGACGGGCCACCTAAAAAAAGAATTGACATACCTGTGGGACATGGTAGCTGTTCTTCATTAAAAAACACGGAAACTCAAGGACGATAATTTATAAGGGAGTTTTTTTCATCATGAGTGTTGAACCAGAATACATCGGCATTGAAGATTCGTTTACATTCACCTGCCACCCCGGGGTGACCTGCTTCAATCAATGCTGCAGGGATGTGAACCAGTTTCTCTATCCCTACGACATCCTCCGCCTCAAGAATCATCTGGGCATGTCATCAACGGAATTTCTTGACACATACACCGTGACATACAGCGGTGATACCACGGGACTGCCCATCGTTTCCTTTAAAACAAGCGGTGTTGACGGCAACGCCTGTCCTTTTGTCACGGATCAGGGTTGCGGCGTTTACGATAACCGGCCCGCCTCCTGCCGGATCTTTCCTCTGGCCCGGGCCATTTCACGATCCCGGCAGACCGGGGCCATCACTGAACACTTTGCGCTCATCAAGGATCCGGTATGCTCGGGCTTCGATGAAGGCCGGTCCATCAGGGTCAGGGACTGGGTGATCAGCCAGGGCCTTGATGAGTACAACAGGGCCAACGACCGGATGATCGAGCTGATCAGCCTCAAGCAGCAGATCATGCCCGGCCCTTTGAGCGGTGAACAGAGGGATAAATTCGTGCTTGCCTGTTATGACGTGGACCGTTTCAGAAGCCTGATCAAAAATGACAATCTGGTGAGTGAAGGCGATATCGGAAAGGGCCGTTATCATCAGATCATGGCCAGTGATTTCAACCTTCTTGATTTCGGTCTTGAATGGATTGCCATGGAACTTTTTGGAAAAAAATCCCGGTGAGGGGCGTATGAATGAACAGCGTGTGGCCCTGGTTCTGGGCGCTGTCAAAGGAATCGGCAAGGCCATCGGCCTTTCCCTGGCCGGAAAGGGCATACGAACAGCCCTGACCTGGTACGACTGGGAGGAAAGCTCCTCAGACATGGTCCGGGATTTTGCCCTGACCGGGACGGACCACATGATCATCCGTCAAGACCTCCGGAATACGGACGAGATCCCCGGCATGATCGAGCGCGTTGTCCGGCAGTTCGGCCGCCTGGACATCCTGATCAACAATATCGAGCGGGGCGGCATGCCCGTGGTTCACGGCGCATACACGCGGGATCAGTGGGATCTTGAAATGGTGACAACGTTCACCGCCAAACGGTGGGTTTTCGAATCGGCGCTTCCCTACCTGAAACAGTCGGGCAACGGTGTGGTGATCAACATTTCATCCATCGCCGCCCTGGTCGGTCGATCGGGCCCCTGCAGCCTTCTTTTCAACGAAGGTTACTCCGCGCTCAACCGGGGAATATCGCTGTTCACGGAAACATGGGCGCGAATGGGCGCTCCGGAAGTCCGGGTGAACGAACTGATGCTGGGTATTGTGGACACCCGCCATGGCGATAAAACCCGCGGGTGGGGGCTTCTTTCCGAAACCGAACGCCAGGCTGTGAAAGACCATACCCTTCTTGGCCGGACCGGAAGCCCTTCTGACGTGGTGAAAGCCTGTGAATTCATCATTGACGGCGCACCGTTCATGACAGGCAGCGTCATCCGGCTGGACGGGGGTTATGTTCTCGGAGGAGACGCCGTTCGGCCGATGCCCCCCGGCGTGGTGTGAGGCCTGTTATCCCGGCATCCGGCCCGGCCTTGTGCCATGCCACGAAAATCTCTTGAAAAGTCGCTATGTTTTTGTCATTTAAATAATTCTGATGTCCATTTCATAACATACGTATGTCAAAACCGGCGGTCGACCGGCGACGCAGTTCTTTCGGCATGGGATAAAACATGATTCACGGAGGCGTTCAAAACAGCGAGGGACTCATCGGATGTCCGGACTGCGATCTCCTTATTCTGAAGACGCATCCGGTCAAAGGTTTTTCGCTGGCCTGCCCCCGGTGCGGAGCCCAGATTCTCCGATTAAAAACGGACAGCATGGACAGGACTCTGGCCTTCAGTCTTTCAGGACTTTTTCTATTTTTCCCTGCATGTTTTCTTCCGCTCCTGAACTTCAGCGTCCTCGGATTCTCCGGCCGGTGCACCATGGTAAAAGCAGTGATCCAGATGTTTTCAAGCGGTTACTGGTGGATGGGATTCCTTGTGCTGTTTTGCAGCATCCTTGCCCCGTTTCTGGTTCTTACCATCTTATTCGCGATCTCGTTTTCCGTCAGAGCGGGGAAAAACAAGCGGTTTGTTGTCAAAGCCCTGAAAATGTACCATCATCTTTCCGAATGGGCCATGCTCGACGTATACTTGATCGGAATCCTTGTTTCCCTGATTAAAATGCGGGATTACGGTGAGGTGATCAGCGGACTGGGGCTCTACAGTTTCATCGGCCTGCTGGCCATGGTGATATTCTCGATGATCTGCTTCGACATTCAAAAAGCCTGGGACGTCATGGAGAAAAAACCATGACCCGGAATGCCGTCACACTCAAAAAAGCGGGCTTCGCCCTCTGCCTGACCTGCAATAAAATCATCGATGTTAAAAACGCCCCCCCCGTCGGCCCTCGCCGCTGCACACGCTGCGGATCCCGCGTGGAATCCAGGATCGCATCAAGCGTTTCTCATACCTGGGCCCTTGTGCTCACCGGTTTTTTTCTGCTGATCCCGGCCAACATCTGCCCCATCACCCAGGTGGTGAGGTTCGGATCGGGTTCGCCGGACACCATCATGTCGGGCATCCTGGGCCTGATCCGAAGCGGCATGTTCCCCATCGCCGCCATCATCTTTGTCGCCAGCATCGTGGTTCCGATATTCAAACTGGCCGGCCTTGCCTTTCTTCTTTTGTGCGTCCGTTTTCAATGGACGTTCAGTCCTGTTCACTGCACGCGGATATACCGCTTCATCGGCCTGATCGGCAAATGGTCCATGCTCGACCTATTTATGATCGCCATTCTCGCCGCCCTGGTGGACATGGGGGCGGTGTCGTCCGTCGTTCCCGGCCCAGGCGCAACGGCCTTCGCATCGGTGGTGGTCGTGACACTGTTTGCATCGTTAAGTTTCGATCCCAGGCTGATCTGGGATCTGGAGGAAGCCCCCCATGGCAGAAAATCCTAAGCCCGGCCCCGTGGACAACCCAGGGGAAAGGAACGACGAAACACCCACCGGCAGTCCCGAAATCAGCGACGTGACAGTTGCAGAAGTCAAAGAGACGGAACCGTCCCCTGCCTCCCCCGCCCTTCCGGATGACGTTTCTGTTTTCAAGGCACCTGAAGCCCACGAGGCCGCAGTGATCCCCCAGCGTCGCTTTTCCTTTATATGGCTGCTTCCCCTGGTGGCCCTTGGCATCGGTGCCTGGCTGATCTACAACAACTTCATCGAAAGGGATTACACCATCCGCATCCGGTTCGAGTCCGGCGCAGGTCTCATGGCCGGAAAAACCCAGGTGAAGCACAAAGGCGTCATCATTGGTGAAATCAAGAAACTGAGCCTTAGCGACAATCTGGAAGGCGTCGTGGCCACGGTCTCCATCAGCCGAACCGCCGGAGCGGCCCTTCGTCAGGGGACCCAGTTCTGGATCGTGGAGCCCCGGATCTCGCTTCTCGGCATATCCGGCCTTGAAACCCTGGTCTCGGGAAGCTATATCGAAATGAGAGCGGGCCAGGGAGAACCGTCCTTCGATTTCGTCGCCCTTTCCAGTCCGCCCCCCATTCTGGACTCCGAACCGGGCCTGCATCTCGTTTTAAAAACGGCCAACCTGGGTTCCATCCGGCCTGGATCGCCGGTTTTATACCGCAAAGTGGTGGTGGGTTCGGTCCAGAGTTACGATTTTAACGCCGACAACACGGGCGTGGATGTCAAAATCCATATCCAGAGCCCATACGCCCATCTGGTGACGCCCTGCTCCCGGTTCTGGAACTCCAGCGGCATCACACTTTCCGGGGACCTGGGCGGTCTCACGTTCCAGGCCGAATCCCTGGCCTCCATCGTGGCCGGGGGCATCTCGTTCTTCAATCCCGACCCTGAATCAAGGAAAGCCCTCAAACAGTGCAGCAACGGAGACACCTTCGTTCTTTACGACGATTACAAAAGCGCCGATGCCGGAATTTCGGTTAACATCCGTTTTGAAACAGCCACAGGCCTTGTGCCGTCAAAAACCAAAGTGTACTACAAAGGCATTGAAGTGGGGGTATTGAAGTCCATTGACATCAACAAGGATCTTTCAGGTGTGACCGGTGAATTTCTTTTCGTGCCGAGTTCAGAACCGGCTCTCAACGAATCCACACGGTTCTGGACTGTAAAACCCCGCTTGTCCCTGACGGAGATATCGGGCCTCGACACCCTTTTATCAGGCATATACCTTGAAATGTCATTCACGCTGGGAAGTCCGGCCAAACGGGACTTCGACGTGATGAAAGACGCCCCTCTGCGCCTGGACCAGAGCTCCGGCCTCAACATCGTCCTGGCCAGCGAGGACCTGGGTTCCATCAACCGGGGCACGGCGGTGTTCTACAGAAAAATGAAAGTAGGCTCCGTCCTTTCCTACCATCTTTCCAAAGAACGAAACATGGTGCTTATCGATGTCAACATCGAAGAACCCTACACGTCGCTGATCCGCTCCAGTTCCAAATTCTGGAACACCAGTGGCATCTCGGTCAAAGGGGATATCAACGGTGTGGACGTCCGTACCGAATCCATAGAATCCATCATATACGGCGGCATCGCTTTTTTCACTCCGGAACAGGGAGGCAAGGCCATTGCCAACGGCCACGAATTCCCCCTTCACAAAGATTATGACGCCGCCCGTGAAAACGGCATTCCGTTACGGATCCGTTTCGGGAGCGGCCACGGACTGAAAAAAGGATCCCAGGTTCGGTACCGGGATGTTCATGTGGGTACCGTCTCCCGTGTCCGCCCTGACAAAGGCATGGCGTCGGTGGTGGTGGAGGTGATGCTTTCCAGAGAATCGGAAGAGCTCGCCGTTGAAGGCTCCCAGTTCTGGGTGGTCAAACCCAGGCTCGGTATTGTTGAAACCTCCCACCTTGAAACCCTGATCAGCGGGAATTACATTGCCGTTCTTCCCGGCCGGGGGGATGTCCAGACTGATTTTCTGGGCGTTGAAGAACCACCGACCCTTTCAGTGTCTCCTGACGATCTTTCCCTGATCCTGACGACGGCCCGTCTGGGTTCCATCAAAAAAGGCGTGCCGCTGTATTACCGGGAAGTCCCGGTGGGCCGTGTCACAGGATACCGACTGGCGGATTCAGCGGACAAAGTTCAGGTTTCCGTGTCCGTCAAAGCTTCTTTCGCCCCTCTTGTCCATAAGAACAGCAAGTTCTGGAATGCCAGCGGCATGTCCATGGATTTCGGCCTGTTCAAAGGGGCAAGGTTCCAGATGAACAGTGTGGAATCCCTGGTTGAAGGCGGCATTGCCTTTGCCACACCTCCATCACCGGACATGGGTGATCCCGCAAAACCTGGAGATACATTCATACTGCACGACAAAGCGGATAAAGACTGGCTGGCCTGGTCTCCGGCCATCACCCTTTACCCGGACAACCCCAAACCCTGACAAGGAAATCCCATGCACCTTTTCGATCACGACACCGATTTTGAAATGATAGACGATCAGACATCCGAAGGACGTCTGACCGACGAATGGTCCATCAACGGAAACCCCAACGGCGGATACCTCATGGCCATTCTCCTTTCCGCCATGCTCAAAAGGTCGGATAAAAAGCATCCCGCCATCGTCACGGCCAACTTCCTTGCCCGAACCCTCATCGACGACGCCAGAGTGCATGTTGAATCCATTACACAGGGAAGCAGTTTCAACCGCCTCCAGAGCCGGCTGCTCCAGGACGGGCGTGAAAAAGTCAGGGCCTGGGGCACCTTTTCACCTGAAGGCATCTGCTACGGTGACAAGCGGTACGAAACGACGGAACCCCCCGTGGCACCGCTTGAAGACTGCATCGCGATCCCTGAATTCGGTTCATACACCCTCTACAAAAACATGGATGTACGCCTCGACCCAGAATGCGCCGGATGGTTTCAGGGCCAATTGTCAAGCACATCGGTCCACAAAGGCTGGATCCGGTTCAAAGATGACCGGCCGCTGGACGGACTGGCGCTGGTGCTCATGGCCGACGCCTTCCCCCCTCCGGTGCTCGCAACCCACGGCCCGGTGGCCTGGGTCCCCACCATTGAATTCTCCGTGAATGTCCGGGCCGTTCCCCGTTCCAAATGGCTGAAAGCCCATTTCAGATCCCGGTTCATCACCTGCGGTCTTGTGGAAGAAGACGGCGAGCTTTGGGATGAAAACGGAGAACTGGTGCTCATCTCACGTCAAATCGCCCAGTTCCGTCAGACCACCTAACGTTGATGGCGTCGAAAAAGTCCCATATGCGGCGTTATAGTATTTGATTCAGGATGAACGGCTTTCACCTGGAGGGTCCGAAATTTAGGGGGGCTGTCCAGGCGTTTTATTTTCCATATGTACAATATTCAGACAGGTAAACCGTGTAATTCACTTCAGTCCATTCGCACCTGAACACCGGTTGAATTGTGGAATTCATTTCACATCGGCCGAATATCTATTCAACATCATCATTATATCCAGCACGTTACAAAACACACTCCCTCTGGCACACCGTTTGCTATAAAGATGGCAACACTAAAAAAACGAGCGGCATCAACCGCTGGAGGATATGGAACATGAAAACACTTTTATTATTATGCGCATTTTTATTGATTGCATCCATGACACAGGCTTTTGCAGAGGCTCAGAAGTCTCTGGACAAATCAGCCATCGCCGTCACTGTCCAGACGTCTCAGATCCAGCATTCCATAGTTTCAGCGGAAGGAGTTTCAGGCAGCGGTCTTATCCAGCTGACGGAACCCGCCGCCCTGATTCTTCTGGGCTCCGGCCTGATCAGCTTCGCCACAGGCATAAGGCGCAAGCTGAAGTAAACATCTCACATTCGAATCCCTGGAAAGTACTCCTTCCTTTTGGTTTGGGCGGTCCTGTGGGCCGCCCTCTTTTTTTGCCTTTAAACAAGATGACCGCATAGAAAAGTCACCCGATGGCTTCAGATCGGAGTTTTTTCACCCGACTCATTTTCATTCCGCTTCATATACCGGCTGAACAACACCGACGAGCAGATGGTAAGGAATTTGGACCGGTCGGTGTCGCTCCGGGACGAGATGATCAGAGGCACCTGGGCTCCGGGCACCACGTTGGCCACGGTGCCACCGCAGGTGGCGATCCAGCTTTTGTAAATCACGTTACCGCTGACGATATCCGGCGCGATGAGAATGTCCGCCTGACCGGCCACGGGATCGTCGTCCATCCCTTTCTTCCGGGCAAACTGGGGATAGAGGGCGATGTCGTAGGACAGGGGACCGGACACAAGGGCCTTGTCCCAGGGCATGCGGGACAGGGCCTGGGCGTGAAGGGACGAGGGAACGGAAGCAGACGGGATTTCGTTGGCACCCAGAATGGCGACCCTGGGCACCTCCATCCCGATGCTCCGGGCCACATCCAGAGCATTGTGGATGACATCGAATCCGCTTTCCGGAGTGCCTGCTGAAAAGAGCCGGGGATTGATGCCGGGATCGGTAAGGATCACCAGCCGGTCAAGGCCGGGAATCTCGAAAATGCAGACCAGGGACAGCCTGCGGCTGGAGGGGAGCCCATCATTTTTGTCCAGCACCGACTTGAGAAACACAGCTGTGTTGATTTCCCCTTTCATGACCATCCGGGCGTCGTTATGTTTCACAAGCCGGATACCCGAGAGACAGGCTTCTTCCTCGCTCCCGGCATCCAGGATTTCGCAGCGCGACGAATCAATCTCGGACAGTTTGGCCAGCGAGGATATTTTCACGGCGTCCCCCACCAGATAGACCCGGTTTACAATGCCCTCGGCCATGGCCCCGGAAACAGCGCTCACGGCCTTGTTGTCCGGGCAGATCACCGCCAGCGGGGCTCCTCCTGTATTTTTGGCTTCCTTTACCAGAGATTCCATAAGTGCGACCATAGCTCAACGTCCTTTCACACGGTGGTATTGGAATAAATTTTCACCGCTTCACCGTGTTCTGTCACTCGCCGTGCCGCATCGATCAGGGCCTCCAGCTCATGTTCCCCCGGCTGCACCAGAATCGGGCCGATAAACCGTATTTTCGATGAAATCCTCTCGACCACCGTTTCGCTTCGGGCAATGCCCCCGGTGATCACCACACCGTCCACGGCCCCGTCAAGGGCCGCCGCAAGACCGCCGATTTCCTTGGCGATCTGGTAGACCATACCGGAAAGCACGAGCTCCGCCTGATCGTCTCCGGACTCCGCCCGGCCCACAAGTTCGCGGATATCGGTGATGCTCAGATAGGAATACACACCGCCCTTGCCCGCCGCCGTGCGAACCAGAGTCTCCGGGGTGTATGCGCCGGAACGGATAAGTTCCGCCACGCCGCTCACAGGCAATCCCCCGGTACGCTCCGGTGAATAGGGGCCGTCTCCGCTCAGGGCGTCGTTCACGTCCACCACCCGGCCTTTTTTATGAGCGCCGATGGATATGCCGCCGCCCAGATGGGCCACGATCAACGTGACGTCGTCATAGCTCCGCCCCAGGCTTTCCGCTGCTTTTCGGGCCATGGCCTTCTGATTCAAGGCATGGAAGATGCTTTTCCGTTCAACACCGGATAACCCGGATAACCGGGCCACGGCGTCCATCTCATCCACCACCACCGGATCGGCGATGTAAGCGGGACAACCGTGACTGTCGGCGAATTCACGGGCGAGAATCCCGCCCAGGTTGGAGGCATGCCGCCCACTGAATCCGTCTTCCAGATCTTTGATCAGTGCGTCGTTCACCGCGAACACCCCGCCTTCCACAGGCCGGATCAGTCCGCCGCGTCCGATGACGGCGCGAAAGGGAAGATCCGAAAAACCATGGACACCGAGCCAGGATACAATGGTTTTGTACCTCATGTCTTTCTGGTCCATAATATCTTGAAACTGTTCTAAATCCTTACGGTCATGGTCAAAATTCCCCTTAATAAACTTACCGTTCCAGTAAACGGCAACTTTTGTGGACGTGGAGCCTGGATCAATGGCAAGGTATGTCATATATCTTTCCTCGTGCTGCGGGTTCAAATCAGGGTCAAGCGACATTGATATTGCATTTAAGCTGTTGATCGGATATGATTTATATCATTTCACCGAAACTTGAAAGCCATTCAAAACGCATCATCAAAAAAAACTTGAAAATAATGATAAACGTTTGACGCCGCTCTACCGATATGATCATCGAGGCGTCATTTCCGACCATTAAAGCCATACGGTTTTAAGCATAAACGTCACACAGAAATCATAACATTTGAATAAGGTTGTCATGAAAACCTCCCGCCGGTTTTCATCAATCCATCGGCCATCATCGTTCAACAGGGAGCACATTATGTGGAAATCACTCAGTATCGGCAAAAAAATCTGGTGCAGCATCAGCATCCTGATCCTCGGCTACTTCATCTCCATGGCCTTTGGCATGATCAACGGATCCAAAACCCAGGATCAGCTGCTCATGGTGTCGGAATACCTTTTCCCGGCCAGCCAGGATTCTAAAACAGCGCTCACCGCATTCAACGACCAGATCAAGCTTTACAACGACGCGGTGCTCATGGGTGATTCGGAAGTCATCAAAACGGCCCAGACCAAAGCCGATGAAGCGGACAAGGCTCTGTCAAACATCCTCGCCATGGGGAAAGTCACCGAAGAGGACACCGCAAGACTAAACAACATCAAGGAACGTTTGAAAAACTACACAACCCGGGCCCAGCCGGTCTACACCGCCCTCAGCCAGTCTGAAAACGCCGAAGGAGGCTCTGCGGACTCCGGCAACACGGACAAAGCCCTGGCTCTGGCCACGGAAATGAAAACCATCGTGGCGGACCTTGAAAACAATTCCAATCTCTATTCGGAAAACCTGAGAAACCAGCTCGCGGCCACCGGTAAAGCCATCAAGACCCAGCAGAACGCCAACCTGGTCCTGTTCCTGGTGGTGGTGATCTGCTCCAGCGCCCTGGTGTCCATCATCATTTCCGGCGCGGTGACCAAACCCCTGAACAACACCGTGTCCATGCTGAGGGATATTGCCCAGGGCGAAGGCGACCTCACCCGGCGTCTTGACGTGGATACCCGTGACGAGGTGGGTGACCTGGCCAAATGGTTCAACACCTTCATCGAAAACCTTCACGACATGGTCTCCAAAATTGCCACCAATTCCCAGACCCTTACCCAGTCGTCGGTGGATCTGTCCCGGCTGTCCTCCCAGATGGAAAACGGATCGGGGGAAATGTCGCGCCGGGCGGACACCGTGGCTTCGGCCGCCCATGACATGCGGGTCAACATGGATTCCGTGTCGGCCTCCATGCAGGAAGCCTCTTCCAATACCGGGATCGTCGCCGCCGCCACCGAGGAAATGACCGCCACCATCAACGAAATCGCCAGCAATTCAGAAAAAGCCCGATCCATCACAGACAGGGCCGTGTCCCAGGCCAGAACGGCATCGGAGCGTGTCAGGGAACTGGGCATCGCCGCAGATGACATCGGGAAAGTCACGGAAACCATCACGGAAATTTCCGAACAGACCAACCTTCTGGCCCTGAACGCCACCATCGAAGCGGCAAGGGCCGGAGAAGCGGGCAAAGGCTTTGCCGTCGTTGCCAATGAAATCAAGGAACTGGCCCGCCAGACCGCCGAAGCCACCAAGGACATCAAAACCAAGATCGAGGGAATTCAGGGGTCCACCGCAGGAACCGTTTCGGATATCGGCGAAATCTCCAAGGTCATCAACGATGTGAACGACATCGTGTCCACCATTGCCACGGCGGTGGAGGAGCAGTCCGCCACCACCAAGGAAATCGCCAGCAACGTGGTCCGCGTGTCCCAGGTCATCAACGAAATCAACGACAATGTGGAGCAGAGCACATCTTTCTCCGCCCAGATCGCCAACGACATCTCGGAAGTCAACAGCTCGACCAAAAGCATGTCCGACAATTGCAGTCACATGAACGACAGCACGGACCAGCTGAAACAACTGGCCAACACCCTGAAGGACATGGTGGGCAAGTTCAGGATCTGATACTGTTTATTTGCAAGAATGAAGCCCACCGGCAGAACCTCGGTGGGCTTTTTTTATTCAGGGTTTTCTGGCGGGAACGATCACCACCGTGGCGGCCCGGCTGTTGTCAAGATACCTTGCGGCCATAGCCTTAATGTCCGCCGCCGTGATGGAGGCGTAATCGTTTTCCATGGTCCGCGCCCAGTCCAGTTTCTGGGCGTAGCGCCCCGATCCGCTCATGACGCTGTTCAGCCAGTAGCCGTTGGTCCGCCTCATGTCCTTGATACTGGTGACAATGGGGTCCACGGCCCGTTTCAGTTCATCGGCGGTGATGCCGTTTTTCCTTATGTCTTCGGCGATGTCCTTGATTTTGGTCACGATCCGACCCGAATCCTTGGGGTCCAGACTCACCACCGCCTGAAAGGTTCCGTAACCGGGGTAGGCCAGACTGGCCTGGTTGTAAGCGTAGGGTGAATAGGCCGCCCCCAGTTCCTCGCGGACCACGTTCCGCAGTTTTTCAGAAAAAACCGCGCCAAGAACCGACAATCGGCGGGTCTGGGAGATATTCCAGAAATCGTCCGTGGGATAAACGACCTTGACCTGACCTTTGGGAATTTCCGTGGGAACCTCAAGATTCAGAACCTGGGACGCAGGAAACGCGGGAAGGGCGTCCGTTCCTTTGATCAGAGGCCTTGGCGGCTTGCGGCCTGCGGGCAGGGATCCCAGATAGCGGGCCGCCGATTCAATGACCGCGTCGATGTCCATGTCGCCGGCCATGGACAGTTCAAGCCCCCCGTGTTCCAGCGCCGCTCCCACCCAGGTTTCCACATCCGCAGCCGAATTCCGGCTGTAAATGTCATAGGGCGGCAGTCCGAACCTGGAATCGCCACCCGCAAGAAAACGGTCCGCATGAAGGGCTTCCACACCTTCCACGGTTTTCTCCATTTCGTCGTAGTCCTGCTTCATGCGCTTCATGACCAGATCGTAAGACTCCTGACGGAAGCCGGTATCCCTGATCTGGGCTTCCAGCAGCTGGAACGTCAAGGGGATTTCAGACGGTGTGGTGCTTCCGGAAAAGGCGAAGCTGTCTTCAAGCACCATGAAACCCATCTCCGTGTTACGCCCAGAAAGAGCCCTTTTCAGGGTTTCATTGTCCATGGATTTGAACCCGCTTTCGTTGACAAGATTCATGGCAAGGGATGACAGTCCCGGTTTGTCCAGGGGTTCACGGGCTGTGCCGTCGCCGAAAATCATTTTAAAGACAATCCGGCTGGCTTCGAAATCCGTTTTCTTGAGATTGAGCCTGACGCCGTTTTCAAACTCCACACAGGTCAGCCCCAGATCGTCCACGGTTTTCCTGACCGCAATCTTCCCTGGTGTTTCAGGTTCCGGCAGATAGGGAAACACCGCTTCTTTTTCCTCGATTCGCGGGGCTACAGCCACAGAGAGGCTTTTTTCGTATGCGTCGAGAACGCGTTTGTCCGGCGTCACGTCCTTGCTTTGAAGATCGGCGTTGCCGGTGACGAGGATCAGAAGATGCTCTGGTGACCAGGCTTTTCTGAAGGCGGCGTTGACGGTTTCAATGGAGAGGGATTCCACCATGGGCTTGAGTAGCGCGAGAGACGCTTCAGGTGAAAGAATGATCTTGTCCATGAGAAGTGTACGGATGATGCCTGTGCTCAAAGCCCCGCTGTCACGGGTGGGGGCTTTTTTAACCGCCAGTTCCAGATCCGAGACCACGTTTTTTTTCACCCGGTTCAACTCCGCGTCACTGAAACCGTAGGTCAGGGCCTGACGGAGGTTCTGGTCGATAAATGCCACGGCCTGTTCCCATTTGTCCGGGCTGGCTTCCGCAGCGAAATTGGCGTAACGCACATGCTTGAGGAAAACACCCGACGTTGCGGAGGCCCCTGTCACAGGGCAATCGGGATTGCGGACCAGAGCGTCCAGTCGGCTTTGCATCATGGCGTTGGCCATCTGTTCCACCAGCGCGGCGTATCGTTCCTCCGGGCTGTCGGCCCGAACCACTTCCTTTGTGAGCTTCTCGAATGAAATCTCGGTTTTTCCGCTTTCCTTTTCATAATGGTAAAAGGCCTTAGTACCCGTGTGATTTATACTTCCGGGATCGGGCTCCGAAACCGCCGGAGCTCTTTGCACAAGATCTGAAAATGAAGTTTTGACCATGGTTTCAGCCTGGTCCATATCAAAGTCTCCGACCATGACCAGAATCATGTGATCGGGCCTGTACCAGGTGTCGTAAAATTCCTTGAGGGTGTTCCGGGTAACGGACTCGATGACCTTTTCAGTCCCGATGGGCAGGCGTTTGGCCAACAGCATCTCCGGCAGCTCAAAGGCGAGAACCGCCTCGAAAGTTCGGTAGGACGCGGAGTCCCGGTCCCTTTTCTCGGCAAGGATGATGTTTTTTTCACGCTGGACCTCGGTTTCAAGCAAAAGAGCGCCTTTGGCATAGTCTTTCATGACCTTGAGACCGTCTTCGAGATTTTTTTTGTCGCCCAGAGGCAGCAGCACATCGTAAACCGTTTCCGTAAACCCGGTGTGGGCGTTGGCGTCATCGCCGAACTGCATGCCGATGTTCTGAAAATATTTGACCAGCTCACCCGGCGGAAAATTTTCCGACCCGTTGAACAGCATATGTTCCAGATAATGGGCCACGCCCCGCTGGTCTTCCCGCTCCTGAACCGAACCGGCCCGGATCACCAGGTGCATGCTGACCCGGTCTTTGGGTTCCTGATTTTTCCTGAGCACATAGGTCAGCCCGTTTTCAAGTTTTCCAATGTGAAGGGCAGGGTCATGGGTGAAAAGCCGGGGATCCGGTTTGACCGTTTCTCCCGCCGGGTGCGTTCCGACTGTGGCGCAACCGGCTGAAAGCCCCAGGGCGAGAATCAGCAGAGCCATGGACTGGCCCAGATAGCGGCGCATTAAAAATTTTCTGAATGAAATCATAATCATCTCCGGATATCATGTGAGTCTGTCGATGTTTGAAAAAAAAGAATCATCCGAAACTTTTCGTTCATTTCCCGGATGATTTCAAGGCTTGTGTGGGTCAGTGGCATTTTTTTATTCGACGGGGGTTACCCATCGGGTGATCATATCGTACACTTTTTCCTTCTGAATGGGCTTGCTGATGTAGTCGTTCATGCCTGCCTCAATACACTGTTCACGGAAACCCTTCATGGCGTGGGCGGTCATGGCGATGATGGGGATCCTGGCATGACCGGCTTCCCTGATGGCCCGTGTGGCTGTGAGCCCGTCCATATCCGGCATATGGACGTCCATGAAAATCAGCTGATAGGCCTCAGGTTCGGCAAGGAACCTGGCCACCGCTTTCGCCCCGTTTTCAGCCACGTCCACACGGTAACCTTCGCGTTTCAGCAGCGCAACGGCCAGTTTCTGGTTCACCGGATTGTCTTCGGCCAGAAGAATGGTCACTGACCGGGTGTCGTCCATGATGACCCGCCGTTCAACCTGTGTCCGGCCCTGATTTTCCTGAGGAGTTTCGGAAACGTTTTCAGCGGACAGAAGCCGGGCCGCCATGCGGCAAAGTTTGTCTCGCCTCACAGGCCATGGAAGAAAAGCGTCGAACCCTGCGTTTTCGCAGTGGCTTGGCATCAGTTCCGTCACCGAGGAAAGGGCGATCATGGCCATTCGCCGATGGGACGGTTCTGCATCACGGAATGCTTTCACCGCGCCCAGCAGTGGACTGGCCGCGGACCGGATACAGGCTATGAAAAGATCCGCCAAATCTGCATCCGGAGTTTTAAAAACATCGGATTCCAGGGTCAGCCCTGTGACCGCCATCCCTTCTTTTTCAAGCATAGCCGAGATCATGTCAAGGCTGGCCCTGTGAGAATCGACAACCATAACTTTTTTCCCTGAAAGTACGGTGAACGAAGGCCGTGGAGCTGAGGCGGTCATGGATTTTCCCAGCAACACCCTGAAATGAAAGGAACTGCCATGATTCACCCTGCTTTCGACCCAGAGTCTGCCGTTCATCAATGAGACGATCTGACGGCAGATGGAAAGACCTAGACCCGTTCCGCCGAAACGCCGCGTGTCCGAGTTGTCGGCCTGCTGGAACGGTTCAAAAATCACCGCCAGTTTGTCGGCCGGAATGCCGGTCCCCGTATCACGGACCACACCGTGAATCATCATTCCGTTGTCCCGTTCTTCTTCCGGAAAAATCCGGAGTTCGATTTCACCCTGCTCCGTGAATTTTGAGGCGTTGCCCATGAGGTTGGTCAGAACCTGCCGCAGCCGGTTGGGGTCACCCATCAGGCGTTCGGGCACCGCGTCGCTGACATCGCAGATCAGCGTCACGGGTTTTGAGCCGATGCGCGGACGCATGAGATCGCACACGTCGTAGCACAGGGACTCGATATCGAATTCAATGTTTTCAAGGGCCAGCTCACCCGCTTCGATTTTGGAAAAATCAAGAATGTCGTTGAGAAGCGAAAGCAGGGAATCCCCGCTCTGCTTGATGGTCCGCACATAATCCTTCTGGTCTTCGCTGAGAACCGTTTCCGACAGTAGATCGGTAAACCCGATCAGACCGTTCATGGGCGTTCTGATTTCATGACTCATGTTGGCGAGAAAGGCGCTTTTGGCGATACTTGAACTTTCCGCTTTTTCCGCGAGCTGGCGCACACGGTCAAGGGCCTTTTCAAGGTCCAGTGTCCGTTCCAGAACCCTATTTTCCAGCTGGGTGTTGAGATGTTCGAAGTTTTCATGGGACCTGACAAACTGGTTGAGCAGCATATACGTCATATGGACGATGATGATCAGATAAAAATACTCCATCAGATACACCGAGGCATACACGTTGGCGGCCACCAGGGTGTCATTGAACGCGGCTCCGATGAAAAAGCAGATGGAAAAAAAAAGGAATCCCGATCCGTGGTAATTCTTCTGTCGGGCAAAACGGTAAGTTTTGATGAGGAGCAGCAGCAGGACCACCATCTGAACGAAAAGAGCGATCTGAAAGACCGCTCCGGGCTCGGCTTCGTAGTATATCAAAGAACCCAGCTTACCCAGTTCGATGGTTTTTATGGCCGGCCGGTCGATGGACACCGTGAGAGCACCATGATCCACGATGGCAAAAACGAACAAGACCGCCAGAAAAGCCGATAGGGCTGTCATGGTTTTACGGATTTTCATCTGGGTAAGGTGGTAGATGAACCAGCTGAAGGCCGCAAACATCACCATGGACGCCTCGATCTGGAGTTTTTGCCAGAAGACGCCCTGTTCAAGGGCCTGCGAGTTGTAAAGACCGGCGCAGAACACATCGTACAGTGCCACTCCCAGACATGTGGCTGAAAACGCGAAATTGACGCTGGGGTTCACCCGCCTGACCGCGACCCAACCGTGATAAAACGCCACGAACGCGCAGATTCCGGCCATGACCAGCGGCGGAACCGCCATGGCGTCGATGGTCGTACCTGATATCAACGGCGAGGGGGAAAGATCCATGCTTCATTCTCGAATGGGTTCACGTGACACACTTAAGGACAGGCGCCCTGAGGCTGAAGAAAAGGCGGATGAAGATGAATAACGGCCTGTCATGATTTTCGGGTGGGTCAAGTATGCTACATATGGCGGTGAAAGTAAATGGCCGGAATATCAAACAACCCAGTTCTCGACAACAAGAGACGGAATGCGCCTGAATTCCTTTTCGTTGTTCGTGATCAGAATCATGTTCAGACTGAGGGCATGAGCCGCGATGAGCATATCAAGGGGACCTATGGTGAGTCCCTGAACCTGAAGTTCCGCCCGGATGGCCCCGTAGCATCGCGCGGCCTGATCGTCGTAGGACAATATTTCAAACGGCATCAGGAATTCTTCAAGCCGTTTTTCATTCCTGATTTTATCACGGCTTTTTGAGACACCGTAGAAAAGCTCGGAAACGGTGATGCTTGAAATACCGACCTGGCCCACCTCCATCTGTTTGAACTTGCGAATCACCGAAGGGGGTCTCTCGTTCATGATGTAAATGCAGATGTTCGTGTCAATCAAACAGGTCATCCAGACCCTCCCGAACCTGATGAACGTCCGGCTGTTCCCTGTCCGAAATGATCACGTCATCGTATTTGTTCAGATTTTTTTCCCAGATGTCCCAGATTGAGTGGCCTTTGGCCATCAGCAAAACACCTTCCGGCGTTTTTTTTATAAAGACTTCCGTGCCCTCGAACCTGTATGCCAGAGGCAGACGCACCGCCTGACTTCGCCCGTTGATGAATAATTTGGCTGTTTCCATATCCGGCTCCTCTTTGTTTTTGGATATATATTATCCAGTATATATCCAAAATGGTCAAGGACTAATCCAGCGTCCGATTATCCATCACCTTCCGGTTCCGCTCAAACGTTCCCGGTTCCACCATGCGCACCGGAACATCCCAGCCGAACAGCTTAGTCGTATCCTATCTGTCGATCTGTCTGTCCTGTCTCTTATAGTATTCCATCAAAGTTTTTGAGCCAATCCACCTGTAAGGTTCCGGCGGAATAAAGCCTTGAATCCCTGAATGAGTGCCATAATAGGGTGTATCTTCCCAACCGTGAGTTTTGCCGCTGTAAACGGAAGCGATCACATCACCAAACATATAGGACATATTCACACCCTGCCCATTGTATGCCAGGCCATAGTATATATTCTTGTGCTTTCCGGTCACACCCACCTTTGGAATCTCATCCGAGGTCATGCCCAATAATCCGTCCCAGATATATTCAAGTCTGATTCCCTTCAAACCTGGATAAACCGTGACAAGTTCATTCAGCGTCAATTCATGAATTTTTTGGATATCCCCTTTGTATTTCAGATCGCCTCTAAAATAGTAATCAGCATCTCCCCCGCCAATGACGATGCGATTGTCATCACGCAAGACCATGTGAAAGAGATAGTTTTTTGAATCATAAAATGGCAAACGGCTGTCCCATCCGATGTTTGCCAGCTGTTCTTCTGTAAGCGGCTCTGTAACCGCCGTCTGGGCATGAACGGGGATCATGCTGTAAGTGAAATAGCCTAATTTGGATGTGAAGGCATTGGTTGCAAGGACGATATCCCTGGCCTTGACTTCATGATTGTCATCACCGACTTTAAGGACGATGGTTTCGCCTTCTGAAATATCATTGACTTGACTGTTTTCATAAATGACCGCTCCTGCTTTTTCAGCCACAATTTTCAGAGCGTTGATTAATTTGACGGCATGGACGCTGCCGCCATTGGGATCGAAAACTGACGCTGAATAACGATCGGTTCCAAGCTTATCTTCTGTTTGATCGGCGTTCCAGAATTCCAGGGGGATGCCCATATCGTTGGCGTCTTTCACATATTCTTTGTAATATGGGATATCTTCCTCATCAATGATTGTATGGACAAAGCCATTTAACTTTAAGTCGCACTCAACACCACTTTCTTCACACATGCTTTTCATGGATTTCATATTCCGGGTCGTCAATTCGTAAGTTTTTTTGTGAAGATTGTCATCAAAGGCTATTTCAAAAGATTCTGTCGGGGGCTGCGGCAACACCATGCCGCCATGTCTTCCCGAAGCCCCGCTGCCTACTTGTTTGGCTTCCAGAACCACAACATGAAGCCCAGGGTTGTATTTCATCAAATGGTACGCAGACGAAAGGCCCGTGTATCCTCCGCCAATAATCGCCACGTCCACGTCGATATTCTTGTTCAACGCCGCATTGGCGGGCATCATTTCTTTTGCCCAGAAGCTGTCGTTTTTTTCGAAAACCGCTTCTTTTTCGCCCAACAACCAAAACATAACGGACAGGACGATAACTGCGACTGTTATGGACAATGTTATACCCGCTGTCTTTTTCAATATCATTTTCTTCAACCTTTTAAATTAATTAAAATTTTTCTTAATATAACCTGAACACACCCGGCAATCAACACTGAAGTCCAGAGTGTCATTGACCTCATTTCAGCTTTGAAAACGTCCAGATAACCGGCAGGGAAATGCAACACCGTGAGGGCTATGCCTGTTTACAGAGGCCATCAGCTGTTTTGCCGCGATAAAACCGCTAACAAAAAAAACGATCCCCCCGGCGAACAATACGGATGAAAGACCCTGCTTTTCGACGGACCAACCCAGAACAGGCCCTGCAACAACAAACGTAAGCCGTATGATCATGTTTCGAATGGAGAGAACGGTTGCGCGAATCACTGAAGGCGTTACGCGGTTGATGTGATTGTTTAACACCGGTGCTGCCACCCCCCTGACCATGGATGCGATCATGAGAAATATAAGCCCCCATGTTGCATCAATCCACCCGATGGCAAGGTAGACAAGGGATATTCCCATGGTGATACAGAAAAGGGTTGATTCGAACCCCAGTTTTTTTTCAATGGCATGGGCATACCGTGAAAACGTTCCGGCCGTAAGATTCAAGACTGGAATAAAACACCCGTACAGAGGCAAAGGAAGCGTGTAATGGGCAAACAGTGGCTGGACAAACCATGTCATGGCAAGGGCAGCGGTCCCTGTTGTGGCGGAAAACAGAATATTCCAAAGCATCTGTTTGTTTTGAATGCATTCGGCATGAAGTATATTCCCCAGACACCCTTTAACATTGCCGGACGATAACGGGATGTGCACGGGCTCACGGAGTGTTAGGGCTGCCGGTATGGCAGAAAAAGCGATCAACGCCTGAACGACATAAGGAGTGCGAAGACTTGCCGCGGCAAGCAATACTCCGAGGGGCGCAGCGATGGCCTCGGCGTAATTGCCCACCGAGATCAAGCGACCTTCGGTTTCAAGGAAGAGCGGTTCTTTTTTTGCTTCAACAAGGGAATCATAGAGCAGGGCGGAATCGGAGCCTGAAATAAAACTCTGCCCCACGCCCAGGACAATCTCGGCTACAAGAAATCCGTTAAACCCTCGCGCAAAACAATAGATCCCAAATCCGACGGTTCCCAGCACGGCCCCGACAATCATCGCATTTTTTCTTCCCCAAGCGTCTCCGATATAACCCGAAGGGATTTCAAAAACAACGATGACAAAAGAATAAACCGCTTTCAACACAAACAGTTCCTGAGTTCCAAGACCATTCTCCCGATAAAAAAGAAAAACGATGGGCATGGTCAGCATCAACCATTTTGAAAGCTTGATCATGTATAATTGTGGAATATTTTGAACCCGGCCGGATGTCAGCGTCACGTCACATTCCTTAGGTGTTTCCGGCTGGTGCTTTCACATAAAAAAGCAGTGCCATTCAAAATATCACATCCTTATGACATTCAACCGGAGATGGGGAGGCCCGGTAAGCCGCCCCCATCATCATTTTTCTTAATGGGTATAAATCTCAAGCAACCTATGATTTTCGCCGTTGTAGAGCCTCGACACAAGCTCGCCGAAGAGGAAAGCCACATTCACACCCTGCCCCCCATTATACCCGACAGAATAATAGATATTCTTATTCTTCCCGGTGACACCAATCCTCTCCCCCTTGCTCTTGGTTTCGCAAATGATTCCGTCCCAAGTGTTTTCAATACGGACATCTTTAAGCGAGGGGTATATCTCGGAGAGTCGTTTGGCAATCTGGGTTTCGATCTTGCCGAGGTTGCCTGGGTAAAGGAGGCTTTCGTCTTCATTGTACTCCACACTTCCGCCGCCGATAACGATGCGACGGTCCTTGGTGATGATCATATGGAATGTGGCGTCGGAATCTGTGCCAGCGTACTGGTCGTCGTACCATGCCATGTTATCTTTCCAGCCGACACTCTTGTATTGTTCATCGGACAAGGGAGCCGTGACAGCCACTTGTGTATGAGCCGCTTCGATGTCATCCGGCAGAAAATCCAAAGTGGCCGCAACATAAGCATTGGCAGCAATAACAAGGCTTTTGGCCCTGACCTCGTATTCCTGGTTGTCGGCAAAGACAGACAATGTGATAGGCATGCCATCCGTATAGTTTCCAACCGGGCTGTTCTCATAAATGACAACCCCTTCATCCTCGGCCAGTTTTTTAAGAGCTGCAACCAGTTTGGCAGGATTCACCATCCCCCCGTTGGGATCATAGACAGCTCCGAGAAGTCCGGGAGACCCAAGCTTGCTGATGGCTTTATCTTTTTCCCAAAATTCGATGGGCATACCCAGGTTCCGAGCTTCTGCAGCATATTCCCTGAAATATTCTAAATTTTCAGCGTTGTATATGCCGGTGCATTGGCCGTTGAGCACATACTCCGGATCAATACCGGAGGATTCAGCCAGCGCCTTGAGCCGCTTCATGCTCTTGACGGTGATGTCATAAATCTCCTTGTGATACGCCTTGTTCTTCCCCATCGCCATGCCGCCCTCGCTGTAAGTCTGGGCCAGAACAAGCCCTCCGTTACGGCCGGAAGCCCCATTGCCGACACGTTTGGCCTCGAAGATGACCACCGTAAGAGAGGGTTTTGATTTTTTGATATGATAGGCGGCAGATAACCCCGTATAGCCGCCGCCGATAACGGCCACATCCACACTCAAGTCATTGTCGAGGGGCGGATTGATCTGTGGAAGAAACTGGACCCAATAGCTTTCATTGTTATCATAAAGCACGGAATCATCATAAAGCGCGAGATCATTTGAAAAATGAGCCCCACAAGAAGGAAAAGATGAAATCAACAGGATGATGACGATAAACAGACAGCATTTCATGCGTCGTATAATGATGGATGAGAATCTGTCCGTCGACCCGCAAAAAAACACTTCATCCCATGGTTGATTCAACTTCATGACCGGACCTCCTTTCCTGATCGACATCTTCTTGTTTTTTTGCATACCTTCTCCTTTCATAATCATTACGGCCTCCGGGATCACTCTTCGTCCCTTAGAACCCTCTTTTTTTAAAGCGGGATCATGCTACGCGAGACTGATACACGGCGCAACGGCACAGAGACTGATTTTAATCTAGGACTTTAGTCGCACAAAGACATATATCCTTTTATAAATCAGGAAGTTAAAATACCACATGCATTTTACGGGTTGGAGTTATTTTCTATGAAATGGAACCATGTTGTGACGAAGGGCGTAAATAGCAGCTTGCGTTCGATCAGACAAACCGAGTTTGGAAAGAATGTTTGAAACATGGGTTTTCACTGTTTTTTCACTAACAAACAACGTGCCTGAAATGACTTTGTTGCTCATCCCGGCGGCGATGAGCTTTAAAATTTCAAGCTCCCGCGGAGTAAGTTTGTCCGGGGTTGAACCAGGTTCTCTCAAATCCTGAACCAGAACACCGGCCACTCTTGAATGGATGCGTGTTTCCGATTTCACCGCCGCCCGAATGGCTTCAAGGAGCTCTTCCGGTGACGTGCTTTTCAACAGATAACTCAAAGCCCCGGCCCGGACAGCCGGGATTACCATGACATCTTCATGGTAACTTGTTAAAACGACAATCCGGGTGTCCGGTAATGCCTCTTTGATGTGTTTTATTGCTTCGATCCCGTCCATTCCAGGCATGACGAGATCCATCAGGATAACATCCGGCTCATGGTAGAGCGCCATTTCGACGCCTGTGATTCCGTCTTGGGCCTCACCGACGACTTCCATATCTTTCTCGATCAGGAGGATTTGTTTTAAACCATTTCTGACAACCGGATGATCATCAATGATAAGTATACGTATCGTTTTCATTTTATGCCCCTAACCGGCAATCGGGCTGTCAGCCTGGTCCCAACGCCTTCAACGCTGCTTATGCTGAAGAAGCCGCCCGCCATTTCCGCCCGTTCCTTCATCACAGAAAGCCCTATAGACTGCGTTCGCCGGCCCGAATGAATATCAAAACCCTTTCCATTGTCCGTTATTGTCAGCTCCGCATATGTCATTTCGCATACAAACTTGATCGTCACTGTGCTGGCCTCAGAATGCCGTCCGATATTGTTTAACGATTCCTGGGCAATTCTGTAAAATGAATATTCTGTTGTCAGCGATAGTTCCCGTGTTCCGGAAATAATGACATCGACCTCGATGCCTGTCTTGGCTTGCCATTTGAAACACAAGTCTTTCAAAGCCGCTGCGAGCCCCTTATGTCCGAGTTCCGGCGGCCTGAGATGGTGAATAACCTCATCCAGTTCCTTTTGTGTATCCTGCGTCTGGCCGATGATCTCCCGAATGATTTTTCCGGCCTTATCCGGTTCCATTTCAATCAGTTTTTCCACGGCCCCAGCTGACAAGGAAATACCGAACAATTGCTGTTTTACCGAATCATGAAGATCCCGTGCGATCCTGTTCCGTTCCTCAAGAGAAGCGAGGGCGCTGGCCTCCTCTGCCAATAGGGCGTTCCACTCCGCCAGCTCTCTCAGTTCCCGTACCCGGTCATCCAGTTGAGCAGCCATCGCCATGAAATGTTCCCCCACCTGATCAATTTCATCACCGTCTTTCAAAGGAATACAGACCGAATAATCGCCGGACGATACGGCCACGCTTGCATCTCGCAGACGAGTCAGCCGTTGACTGTATGATCGTGCGATCAGACCGCACAACCACCATGAAATCCCAAGCCCGACAGCAGAAGATAGAGCAAGGGTACCGAAATAGACCGCAAGAGATTCACGGGTAAACAGATCGTGAACCCTGATTGTTGCACCGTAGTATACCCAACCGGCAAGCCGGTCGTTTTCACCAATTATTGTTGCCTGTCCGATATATGAATTTTTATCGCGTGAATAATCATATGAAATCGAATTGAAAATGAATTCATCGTCATCCCTTTTTTGCGGGAGCAGCTCTGACTTAAAACCCGGCAGTGATTCCCTGCCAACCAGGGTCCCCGGATGATAACGGTTTGAAACCGTTCCCGTGACAACCCTTCCCTTTGGATCAACAATGACCAGCCACTCCGCTTCATGGGGATATTCATGCCGGTTACTTTGTTCCGGAAAAGACACGTTATCGTAATGGTCCGTATACGACAATGCAACGTCTTTAAGCGACGCCTCACCATCATACTGGACACTCATGGCGTCTGCGATCCTTGCAGCCCAGATCCCCGCCCACTCTGCACCCGAACGGGTGTTTAGATAAACCAGGTAAGCCAGAATGAAAATCAGCTCGATGGCAAGAACAGAAAGAACCGTTGCACTGAAATGGGAAAGCGTCAATTTAAAGCGGATTGTTTTTGTCGGCTTGACCTTCCGGTGTTCGCAACTGGGTTTATCCATAAATGAATAATTTGGCCGTTTCCATATCCGACTCCACTCTGTTTTTGGGGTATATATTTTCAATACATACCCCATAAGATTTATTCATGAATGGCCGGGGATTAACCCAGCGTCCGGTTATCCATCACCTTCCGGTTCCGGTCAAACGTTCCCGGTTCCACCATGCGCACCGGGACATCCCAGCCGAACAGTTCGGACATTTCATGGTGAAGGCGCGCCACGAGAATGTTCTGTTTTTTCATCTCATCGAAAAAGGTGAGTTCGGAAACCTCGATGAACACGGTGAGCCTGTCTTCGCTGTCTTCCCGGTCGATGACCATCTGGAACGAGGGTTCACCTCCGGTGATGCGGGAAATGGCACGGCCCACCTGATCGGGAACAAAGCTCATCCCTTTGAGGATCACCACGTCGTCGCAGCGTTTGAAAATTTTCGAAATCCGGCAATGGGTCCGGCCGCAGTCACAGGGCGAATAATCCAGGGACGTGAGATCCCCGGTCCTGAAACGGATCAGGGGCAGAGCTTCCTTGGTGAGCGATGTGAGGACAAGCTCGCCCTCGGAACCCGGCGGCAGAGTCTCAAGGGTCACGGGATCGATGATCTCCGCGATGAAATGATCTTCCGCGATATGAAGTCCGTTTCGGGCCGGGCATTCAAAAGCCACGCCAGGTCCGAAAAGCTCGGTGAGCCCGTAGGTATCGGTGGCCGTGACGTGCATCCGTTCTTCAATGAAACTGCGGACATCCGCGTTCCAGGGTTCGGAGCCCAGAATGGCGGCCTTGATGGCCAGACTTCCGGGGCTCACATCCATGGCTTCCATGGTTTTGGCAAGACCCATGGCCACAGTGGGGGTGGACACCAGAACCGTGGTCCTGAAATCGCGCATGATTTTCACCTGGTCTTCGAATTTCCGGGCCGACATGGGAATCACCGAGGCCCCGATCTGTTCCGCCCCCACCTGTACGCCGAAGGGCCCGGTGGTGATGCCGAAGGCCAGGGCGATCTGAACCACATCGTCTTTGGTCACACCCACAGCCACGAGGTTCCGGGCGATCAGCTCCCCCCACCTGTCGATGTCGTTCCGGGTGAACCCCACCACGATGGGTTCGTCGAAATTGGCGGAGGCCATGTGAAGCCGCACCACTTCCCGCAAGGGAACGGCGAACATGTCGTAAGGGTAGTTCAGGCTCAGGTCACGGCGGGTGATGAACGGCAGCTTTGCAAGATCGTGAAGGCTGGAGAAATCCTCGGGCATGAAATCCATGGCCTTGAAAACCTTGCGGTAATGGCGGACGTTTTTGTAAATCCGGTTCAAGGTGGCCTGAACCCCTTCAAGCTGGATCTGTTCGATCTCGTCGCGGCTCATGGTTTCGATTTTGCGGTTCCAGAACGTCATAATTCCCCCATTATAAAAAAATGAACGCGAACATCGATGGCGTCGTAAAAAGTCCCATATGCGGCG
>DYJE01000077.1 GCA_020723285.1 Desulforapulum autotrophicum
CAGTTTGAGATCGCCATTGACGGAAAAACCCATGATGTTTACGAATTTCATCTTGAAGAGGAACTTTTTTCGTCGTTTCGTGCGGAACTCGTCATCATCCCGGACTTCCACCTCACCAGGGACGATATCTTAAGGAAACGTGTGAAGGGCCGCATCAATGGCAGGCAGTCGACCCGGTATTATTACGGCCTGATCACCGAATACGAGGAACTTCCGCCCCGGGGCCGGAACCGCCTGACCCGGATTGTCGTGGAATCCGAGCTGTTCGCCCTCACGCGAAGCCGGAACCTGCGCATATTTCAGGATATGACTGTGCCCCAGATTGTCGAGGAGGTGCTCAAAGGCGGCCGGATATTTCAAGGCTCCTTTGCCATGGAACTTGGAGAAACCTACACGCCACGGGAATACTGCGTCCAGTACCGTGAAACGGACATGGATTTCATGCGGCGGATCATGGCCGAGGAAGGCCTGTTCTTCTACCACCGTTTCAAAGAGGACAAGGCCATTCTCGTGATCACGGACACCCACCATTTTCACGACCCCATCGAAGGCAAAACCCGAAACGTGATCCTGTCCCCCAAGGGCCAGCTGGTGAATTTCGAAGACCACATCACCGAGCTCACCACGGTACAACGGGTCGTGACCGAACAGGTACGCCTTCGGGACTACTATTACACGGAGAATGAATCCCGTGGCACACATGCCAAAACAGAAAAAAATCCGCTGTTTTACGAAATATACGATTACCCCGGATACATCGGCGATGAACAAACGGCGTGGCGCATGTCCAGGAACCGTCTTCAGATCGAGACCTGGCGAAGCGCGGAATGCGTCGGCAAGGGCGTATGCCGCCAGCTGACCCCTGGTCACGCCTTTACCCTGCTTCCCCGCTACGCTTGCGACTCCGAACAGAACTATGTTGTCAAGAGTGTGATCCACGACGGCAAACAGCCCCAGGTTTTGCGGGAACTTGAAGAATCCAAAGAAGGCACCACCTACGGCAACACGTTCACCTGCCTTCCCGCCGGTGTGCCCTACAGGCCACCGTTGCTTGAAAAACCCTCGGTCAAAGGCATTCAGAGCGCCGTGGTCACGGGGCCTGAAAACGAAGTGATTTACACCGATGAACTGGGCCGGATCAAAATCAAGTTCCACTGGGACCTGGTTGGCAAGAACGAGCTGGCCAGCTGCTGGGTCCGTGTGGCTCAGATCTGGGCCGGAGGGGCTGGCGGCCCGGAAACCGTCTTTACCCCGCGGATCGGTCAGGAGGTTCTGGTGGATTTCCTGGACGGCGACCCGGACCGACCCGTGGTGGTGGGTACGGTGTTCAACGCCAGACACACTCCGCCCTACAATCTCCCCAGACACAAAACCCGCAGCACCATCAAGACCCACACGGTGAAAGGCGACGGTTTCAACGAGCTCCGCTTCGAGGACCTGAAAGGCGAAGAAGAAATCTATATCCACGCCCAGAAGGACATGAACACCGA
>DYJE01000078.1 GCA_020723285.1 Desulforapulum autotrophicum
TGTCTGGCCAAACACTATAACGCCGCATATGGGACTTTTTACGACGCCATCAACGCTCAACGTCCAACGTCGAATGATGGATCGGCGGCTGAGCGGCGGACCATCGTAGGTCGGCTTCTCGGAACGAAAGCCGACAAATGCCCCTATCCTTTAAATAATCGGGCGGTGATCTTAACCTGATCCCGGAAAAAATCAAATAACAGCCATACACGGAGGCCCCCATGAAACAGGCCGTGAACGCGGGCATCAAAAAACTGAAATTCTTCAACGCAGCGAACAAACCCTTCAAGGCCCTTCGCTCCCATCTCGACAAACAGCCCGTGGGTTTTCCGCGAACCCTTACCGGGGTGGAAATCCGCCTCCTCAAATCCTTTTTCACCGCCGAGGAGGCCCGGGCGGCCCTTGCCCTGGACCATCGGGGCCGGATCTTTGACGAGGTTTTTGTGAGGGCCGGAAACCTGGGTTTTGACGACAAAGACCGTTTCAAGGCCCTTTTGTTGTCCATGGAGAAAAAAGGCAGTATTTTTGTGCGGTACGCGGAAGAAGGCGTCACCTACGCCCTTCACCCTTTTGTCATCGGCATGTTCGAAATGCATCTATCGAAACTGAACGCCGGATTTTTCCTGGACACACACCGTTACGTGCTCGAACGCTTTCTGCTTGAATACCTGGCCACGGAAGTCCCCCAGATGCGGGTGATCCCCATCCATGAAAGCCTGACAACGGTGCAGCACATAGCCACCTACGACCAGATCCGGGAGATCGTCTATCAGTCCAAAGACCGGATCGGGGTCACGGCCTGCATCTGCCGCACAGGGAGGGACATGGCGGGCCTGCCCTGCAAGGCCACGGACCGCCGGGAGATCTGCATGGGCTTCAGGGACTACGCCGATACGTACAACCGGAACGGCTGGGGGCGCAAGGTGAGCCAGGAGGAAGCCCTTGACATTCTGGACCAGAACGAAAAAGAGGGCCTTGTGCTTTTCGCCTCGGGCATGCGTGAGCCCCAGTTTGTCTGTTCCTGCTGCAACTGCTGCTGCGGCGTCATGGAAATGGTCAGCTCCATGCCCCGTCCGGTGGATTTCACGGCGAGCAACTTTTACGCCGTTCTGGACCGTTCCGCCTGCAACGGCTGTGGAAAATGTGTGAAGCGCTGTCACATGAACGCTGTGATCTACGACAAAAAAAACCGCAAAGCCATTGGCATCGACCTGAACCGCTGCATCGGCTGCGGGGTCTGTGTGCCCTCCTGCAAAGCAGGGGCGCTCAGCCTTTCCATGAAAGATCCCCTGTTCGTTCCGCCCAAAGACCACGACGAGCTGTACGAGACGATTATGGCGCACAAACGCGGACTGGTGGGGCAGTTGTCGAAAATATCCCGGGCGGTGGTTGGGATGAAGGTGTGATTTGGGAGTGGGGATGAACATCGAACGTTCAACATCGATGGACTCGTAAAAAGTAGAATTTCATAACAACATGTATTAATTAAT
>DYJE01000079.1 GCA_020723285.1 Desulforapulum autotrophicum
ATCAATGTCATTAACTTAAAGAATTGGTTTGTAGTTTAACGAATATTTTCGTTGTGATCGCTTATGGTTACGCAGATATTTTCTGCCTGGCCTGACCGGTTCGATTGCCGAGGCAATTGTTGTCAGCAGATCGAATATGATTTTTTGCACAATAGCACCTGTTCTTTGAAAAAGCAGCACAATGCTGTCGCGCATCGTGGAGAGCGCCTGGGTGAAATTGATTTGATAGCTCTGCTTCCGCTCAGCGGTTGACAATTCAACCTGCTCTTGAGCGGTAAAGGTCAGCATGGCGGTCAGATTTTTGGAAAAGACACGGGCATGGAAATCCTGGTAAACGGACAAGGCGCTTTTGCCCGTGAAGTTTTCGATCTCGATCCGGCATTTCATGGTTTTGTAATCTTCTTCCACTGGCCATCGGTCATGGTAGAGACTGGCAAAGAGATGATGGGGGTATTGCTCCATATCGGTCAGTGAGGTGATGAGCACTTCCGCTTCCCCTGATTCCAGTTCAACTCGCACCAGGCGTACTTGTATTGGGAGGGTATCCAAGCCGTGATTCTGGCAGGCTTCAAGAGAGGTGAGCGGCACATTGAGGGTGACAAATTGTTCACGTTTGCCGGATTCCATGAATGTACGGATGAGCCTCCATTTTTTGATGGAAATTCTGGCGCAGAAATGAGCACCCTTGGAGAGGATAAGCTTGAATATCCAGAAAGCAGGATAGCCACGATCCAGCAAGACAAGATCATGGATAGTGAGGTGTTCGAAATGGCTGGCCGCCATGTCCCTTTCTCCGGTGCTCTTCGGACCGATGATGGCATGTGTGGTCACTTTGTTGAGCGGATCAAACATCTGAGAGATCCGAGCCATGGGAACGGGATCGCCCTGCCGTGGGTTCCACACACCGAAATGATCGGCAATGTCAGGGGTGGCGGGCAGCTTGACAGTTGAACCGTCAACAGATTTGAGGAAAAAACCGTGCCATGTTCTGGGATGAAAATGCTGGTTGAAATAACCGATAGCCTCCTGATTGAGCAGGGTGAAGGCTTCATGTTTGATTTTTTTCCTGGCTTTGCAGAGGGCCGCTTTGGAGACCATCTTTTGAGCAACGGTGGAGCCGGAGAGGATTTTAAAGAATTTGTTGAGTTCAGGCTGATAGGAACTTTTGAGGAAATTACAGAAGAAGAGGATGAGAGAGGTGAACGGCAACGATCTGTTGCGGCTGAAATCAGCGGGATTGTGACGGCTTTGCTGGAGAAATTCTCGCGAGAATATTATTTTTTTAATAAAATCAACAAGATTGGCACACACCTCGCAAAACAGGTTCCGTGCCAACGTGGCGACTGTTTTCAAAAAAATGAGCCATGTTTCTTTCCTTTTTAAAATAGAGTTATTCAAGTGAAATAATATGGCTGAATTTAACACTAACATAATGAAATTACAAGTATTT
>DYJE01000030.1 GCA_020723285.1 Desulforapulum autotrophicum
AGCCTATCGTAGGTCGGGTTGAGGCACGAAACCCGACAAATGACCCGATCCATTATAATCAAAACGGATATGACCCTTGCGACCGCTCTGTTTAACATCCGTCACCCTTCGTTGTGCGGAGGCCCGTCGGCTTTCGTTCCTCAAGCCGACCTACATCTGCAACCCATTCACCATTCGATGTTGTATGTTCGATGTTCGATGTTCATAATCACCGGCAGAATAAACAATAACTGACCATCATCTCTCGAACGCTTCTTTTTTTTCAGCCGCTTCTGCCCTGGCCTTGACCTCCCTGTAGAAATCCGCGCCCCATCCCGTGAGTTTGCCATCCACCATCACCAGGGGTGTGCATTCCTCTAAGGTAGCCGAACCGTCGCTGACTTTCGTTCCCGTATAATAGAAAAAAACCTTCCCAACGTCTTCGTCTGCGGTTCCGAACTCTCCGTAAAGATCGGGCATGCCCATCAGGCTGTAAACCTCGTCCGAATCCATGCCCCGTTCGAGACGTCCGAGATTGAAGGTGTTTTTCCGGTCCTCGATTTCATAGGCAAGGGGTTCACACTCAGGTTTCCAGGCCACGGTTTTGGAATCGTGATTCCAGTAGAACGAGCAGCCGGAAAGACCGGCCGCCACAAACATCAGAAACACGGTCAGACTTTCTTTCATCACAGGCCTCCTTGACACCTTAGAACTTCACGTTGAGATCCAGCTGAAACTGGTCGATGGAAAGCTGGGGGCCGCTGATCTCGTTGGCGCTTATCCACTGGGCGTCCAGCCACACGTTGCCGAGGATTCCGAATGAGCCTTTGAGGTTCCAGCCTTTGGCGTTGGTTCCGCCCATATGGAAATCGGAATCGGTGAAGGCGTCCAGCACGGCGTCGGCACCCAGATGCTTGTATGCGAACGTCCACTGCCATTCGCCGAAAGACCGGACACTGGCGTGGCCCACCATCAGTTCCACCTTGACGCCGGTGCTGTCGTCACGGACAGCTTCTCCTGTGCGACGTTTCAGTTCATCCCGGTCGAAACCCAGATTTTCCACCATGTTGGCGGTGAGTTTCACATGGACCGGGTAATACCAGGCGCAGTCCACGGAAGCGACAAGGTCCAGCAGGCGGAAATCGCCGGCGATGCCCGGCGTGAAACTGCTGGAATCCGCCGAAATGTTGATCAGGGTGTTTCCTTTCTGCTGGTACAGGGGCGATGTCCAGTCGTTGAGGTTGGGTGTGGCGGCGGAGTTCACCACCCCCTTGATGTGTTCGTAATGGTAGTACGCCGAGGTCAGCACAAAGGAAAGATCGCTGCCGTGACGGTATTCCATACCCAGCTGGCCGCCCAGCAGCCATTTGTCCGAATACCATTCCTCTTCCTGGAGCGGAAAGGCCCCGGCCACAAAAATCGGCCCGAAAGTTCGTGTTTTCCGGGTGTCATAACTCATGGCGAGGCCTTCGAAAGCCAGATCCCCGTCCCACACCAGGTCCGTGGCGATGAACGGCGAGGGAAAACGCCCGGCCATAACGGAACACCAGGGTTTTGACGGCATGGGCAGTAGTTTCAGGTAGGCGAGGTCGATGAGCACACTGTCCTTGTTCAGGTAGTCGCCCAATGTGTCGTTGGTGGACACGGGGTTCGACGAGCTTCCGCTGGCGAGGCGGATCTCGAACATCGTCTGGGGGTTGATCTCGGATGTCAGGCCAAGGCGCGCACGGGTCCTGTAACGTTCCTGGTCCTCACGGGTGTTGATCAGGTAGGATGTGTCCTGGGGGTCCACGATGAGGCCGTTGTCCTCTCCGTAGGAAATACCCTCGTAACGTACCCTGAAATCCCCATAAATCCTGGTTTTTTTCGTCCATTCGGGAACGGACAGGTGCATGCGGTCCAGCCAGTTTTTGTCTTCCTGGCGCATCTCTTCCCGGATCTGGTTTTTAATGTCCTCGATCACGCTCCTTGGAAGGGTCATGGCCGGGGTTTTGCCGTTTTCAGACGATACCTCGGTCTCACCCGCCTCCGCCGGGGTTTCATCGTCAACTTCCATCGGAGTTTCATCATTTCCTGCTTCGGAAATGGCCGCCGTATCATCCGGCATGTCATCGCAGTGACCGGGAACAGCGCCTGCCATCACCAGAATCATCAGAGCGAAAGCCAGAAGGCCGTTCCATGTCCCCACGTTCATCACCCGTTTCATTGCTGTCTATTTCTCCTATTTATTTACGCCTTGCCTTTGGATAAAATTCTGAACCGCAGCGCCCGGGGCATGTCCTGGGGCGGCATATCGTCGAAACCCGCGCCGGCCAGTGATTTCAGGATCGCCGCGTCCATACGGGCGTTGCCCGAGGATTTCAGCAGCGCATACTTGACAACCCGTCCGTCCTCGTCCAGTTCCACACGAACCAGGGCCTTCAGTTCTCCTTCGGGAATGCCGCCGTTTTTTTCCAGGTGGTCCCTGACCCGGTCACTGATCTCTTTCTGAACCATGGCGGTGTACCATCTGAACTGTCCGTCGCTGCCGTCTCCGCTCAGAATGGATCGCCCGCCTTTTTTCGCCCTCAGTCCGAAACCGTCGGCGCCCGAGGCGTCGGAATCCACGCCCAGCTGGTCGTCGATGGCCTTGGTCTCGTCAGGAGATTCTTCGGGCTGATCCTGCTCCTCGGGTTCGGGGATTTCTTCCACAACCTCCTCTTTCTTGACCTCCGGCTCCGGGGGTTTTTCCTGAACCTTGGGAGGCGGAGGAGGAAGAAGGGTGATGCTCTGGATTCGTTTCTTCCTGTTGCCCGAATCCCCCTGCATCGCCAGGATCACCAATCCCGCGATGATCAGTATCAGCACGCCGACCGCCACGCCCACGATGATTTTCGTCGGGTCCTTTTTTGACCCGGCTTTCTTTTTTACCGATGCGTCCGTCATGTTCGATCCGTTTCCTTCAGCGTCATTTCACCAGTTTCTGGGTCACCAGGCCCAGCTGGGTGATTTCCAGTTTGGACATGATGTCGAGAACGCTGATCACTTTCTGGTAATAGATCTTTTCATCGCCCTTGATCACCACGGGAAGATCCGGGTCCACGGCCCTGAACTGGGCTAGCCGGGTTTCCAGTTCCTCAAGGGTTACCGGATAGGCGTCCAGGTAGATCTGCCCGTTCTCGTGGATGGTCACGGCCTTGGTTTTCGGTTTCACCAGACTGGGTGTGTTGCTGGCTTTGGGCAGGTTCACCTTGATGCCCTGAATGGCCGCAGTGATGGCAATGATAAACACCACCAGGAGGGTCCAGGCCAGATCCAGCAGAGGCGTCACGTTGATTTCGTTGAAATTGGCCAGTTCGAAAAAATCCCGTTTCATCGGTCTCCTCCGAAAGTCCGGTCTGTGAGAAGGCTGAACTCGTCCAGATAGATGTTGAGGTCGATGGTGGCGGAGCGAATCCTTGAACTTAAGTAGTTGTAGCCGAAAAGGGCCGGGATGGCCACGATCAGCCCGAACACCGTGGTGGCCAGGGCCGAGGCCACGCCGGGGGCGATGGCCATGATGTTGGCTTCCCCCATGTCAGCCATGGCCGCGAAGGTGCTCATGACGCCCCACACCGTTCCAAGAAGCCCGAGAAAGGGTCCGCCGGAAATGGCCATGGTGAGAATGGTCATGCCGTCGTTCATCCGGGTCGTCTCGGCGATCAGTGTTTTTTCAAGCTCGGATTTCACGTAGTCCATCTGTTTGCCGGTGAGGTTGCCGTCCTCCTTGTCCAGGTCGAACCAGCGTCCGATGGCGTCGGTCCCGGCCTTGTAAAGCCTGTACAATGAGGACTGGTCGAAATCCGTGATGGCCAGCCGGAACATCGACCGGTCGTCCGAGTTTTTCAGCGATTCCCGGAACATCAGGTTTTCCTTTTTCATTACCCTGAAGTTCAGCGCCTTGGATCCGATGACGACCCAGCTCATCACGCCCTGGACCATCAGGATGCCGATGATCAGCCAGCCGTCCAGGGTGATGTTTTTGGCCACGATGCTCATGTAGACCATGGGAAGGCCGCCGCCGTCGTTGCCGATTTCGGGGCCGGCGATCACACAGACCTTGTCCGCACCCTGGGTGGCGAAATCCATGCGGATGCGGTCTTCCGTGAGAGCGAATCCCCCGATGCGGACCTCGTCCAGTTCACCGGTGAAAAACCCTGAGCCCTTCACCGTGGAACCCAGGGCCATGTCACCTGAAAAAGCGGGGAGCTTTCCCTTGACATTCATCCAGTCAATCTTGATTCCGTCCACATACACGGTGACAAGGCCCTCGGGCGTTCCCGTCACCGCCACGTGGTGCCATACGCCGGGGGATAAGGCCGCCGTTTTTTCCGTGGCCTGGGAACCGCCGGGAGAATCAACCCGGCAGAACAGCTTGGTTCCGTCCACGCCCACGATGAGCTCTCCTTTGCCCGTGCGGTTGAACAACACGGCGTCGGTCAATGCGGTGGGAATCTTGACCCAGGCGGCCACGGTGAAACCCTCTTTCATATCCAGGGAAGGTGCCGGGGCAAAGGTCATATGGTCGGTGATGCCGTTAAAGGATATGCCGCTTCCGATCACCGAGGGCAGGCCCTGGCTGCCGGAAAATCCTGAAACCGCGACGTTTTTCCCGGAGCTGTCCGACGGGTTTCCTTCAGTCTCACGGAAGTGAAACACCGCCGAGGCGTTCCCGAATGTTCCGTGCTCGTCTTCACCGCTCACGGCCTCGTTGTTGCCAAAGTACATCCAGACATAATCCTGGTTGGAATTGCCGGACACCTTGGGCATCATAACCCAGATCACGGCGATTTCCTCCTGGCCGTCGTAGCTCTCGATATGGTGTTTGAGGACCGTCTTGTTGTCGGCGGCGACAAAACGGATGTCCGCGCCGTCGTCCCTGGCTCCGGCAAAGTTCATGTTGCCTGTGTGGAGCCGGATGAGAACCGGGGTTTCACCCAGGTTGCCCTGGACATCGGCACCTGACGGAGTGGTGTCCAGAGCCATTTTCTTCCGGAGCTGCCAGTCGTCGTTCCACCATGTTTCATCAGCCCATGCGACGCCAAGCAACGCGAAAACAAACACGATCATCACCATCAGCCCGCCCACGCATCTCCGCGCGCCATTGAATCTTCTCTTGCCGCCCATACCGGTCACATCCCTCCATCGTTAACATCAAATCCCATGAATTCCACCCGGAGCCAGCTGGGCAGAAACGTCTCTTCCATTTTTTTGGCGCTTTCCTCGAACGCCTTGTTCACCGCCGAAAGGGCCGACGCCGTGTCCCCGACCTGGGACGCGGCAAGGGAACCGGCCCCGGAGATGGCCCCCAGGTTCACCGTGCTTTCCGCCACCATGGGCGTCCCCACGGCCCCTTGCGAAAAACTGATATTCTGGACATTCAGCACTTTTTCCGCGGCCAGGAACAGCCTGCTTCCGGCGATGCCGGCCTCGCCCGCGTCGATGACGCCGGCAGGGGCGAACAGGAACACGTTGCCGGGTTCGGGTTTTTCAGCCTTGCCTTCCAGCCCGTCGGGATCGAAGGTCAGGGCGCGGATGCCGCTGCCCACCGCCACCGGGGTCCTTCGCACCACCTTGGTTCCGTCTTCATTGGTTATGACCTGGCTCCGTCCGGTGCTCACCTCGGTCCGCGAACCCCGGCCGGCGTTGATGTTTCCCTGGTCACTCCACACTCCGATGTCTCCGCCCAGCCAGGTCATGAGCCGGGCCTCGTTCACGTTCACATCCCCTATGGCGAACACGTCGATGTCACCGGTGAACATGGCGTTGATCCCCGTGCTTTCCTTGTCGGCGCTGGAGGAGAACACACTCTGGCCCACGCTGATATCCCCTTTGGCGATGATGGAAATGTCGCCGCCGCTTCGGGTGGCGATCTGGGAGCGGACCATGTCGATGTTGCCTGCCGCGGAGTTTTCCGTTGCCTTTGAATCCGAAGTTTCGCCGGGTCCCGTGTAGCCCGGAAGGGTCTGTTTCAGGTAGGCCCGCGCTGCGGCGATCAGGTCATCCGCGACGTAGCCACCGTCCTTTTCCTCACCCAGAATATCCATGAACGCGCTGAGAAACGCCTCGTCCGCACCGTCCACGGCTTTTTTCACCTCCGCAAGAATCATGTCCGCTCCAACGGTGTGGCCGTCCGCACCCAGGGCCGTGGAGTAGGCCGTGCCCAGGGCTTTCACCATGTCAAGGAAAACACCGGACCGGGTTACGGCATCCAGGTCAAAAGCTCCGGCGAACCCCGAAACCACCAGGATGTCGCAGCCTTCGGCGGAAAGGGCCGGATTCCACAGACTGCCCACGCTGGTGATACCTTCGGAGTTCCCGAGGTCAATGTCACCCCCCGCCATCACCGCCACATGTCCCGGCCCGCCCATTTCGATTTTCGCAAAATTTTCATCTTTGTTGACTGTCGTGCTGAACGTGATATCGCCCCCGGCCTTGATTAGTGTCAGATCGTCGGCATGAAGGTTCTGGCCTGTAAGCCCGAGATCCAGAATATCGCCTCCCGCGATGATTTCAGCTTTTTTCGGAAGCACCAGATTGAGGTTCCGGATATCCCCGCCGGCCTGAATTCGCACGGCCTTTTCGTCATTCACATGATTTAAGTGATCTGGCAAAACGCTGATGTAATTGATAAGCCTTGAATCAGCATCAATCAGCAGGTCAAACAGGGACAAAATTGGGGTCCGTGCAAGGGTTAAATCGTAGGCCCACATATCGAGTGTGGCTTTTAAATTTATCGAGCCATCAACATCCTCCTTGTCGATATCCCCTGCGGCAGTCAGATTCAGCTGTCCGTTTTCCGATGAGAAAAGAGATAAATTATCAATCAAATGGATGTCATTGCCTGAAATTAGGGTCAGGGAAGGTGGAAGAATTGACGCCCATGAACCATATTCTGGTTCAATCCTTAAATTTATTTCACTTTGGAAAAAACCCGATCGCCCCTTGATGCTGATATCGCCGATCCCGGAAATGATCGTGGCCGATGCGTTCTCCGAATATCCTGGGTTCCATGTTCTATTGGTCCGATTATATAATAAATTATCAGAATGTATGTTCAGCATCGAAGGACTGACAACAGAGCCTAAGGCAATGGACCCTTGAGCGAAAAGAGTCATGGCCGCATCGCACAGTTCAAGGGTTTGATTCTCCATCACCGTATCCGTTCCGAAACTGCCCGCAGTGTAAAGCCTGCCGGTACCCTTGTTCACCAGAAATCGTCCGTTGAGATCCCCTCCGGCGACAGCGGCAAGCTTCCCCTCACCAAACACCCCCCCAAAACAGGACAGACTTCCCTGGGTGTCAATCCGCACATCACCTCCGCCCATGGCGGCGATGCCCTGGGTCCAGACGGGGCTGTTCGTATAAATCTTGGACGTTGTTTCACCATATCCGGCCGCCCAATGCACCTCATCGACGTCTTCGGCGTTTTTCAAGACAGTGGAGACACTCCATTCCCGCTCAACCGGACAGCCTGAAATATCCCCGCCACTTTGAACAGTGATATCGCCACCGTTTTTGTAGAGAAATCCCAGATCGAACCGGGACTGGTTGGACACAGACGCCCCCACCTGGTATCCCTCAAGGCTGTCCGGAGCTTCACCGGTGGTGCGTACGGAGCCGGTGATGGATAGATTGCCGGTTTTTCGCGTTTTAAATTCAATATCCCCGGCCGCCGAGACGTCGATGTCGCCGGTTCCGTTCTGCACCGCCCCGCCGGTCAGGGTCAGGGTGTCCCCGGTTTCCAGGGTGATGCTTCCGTCATAGGACGCCACAGAGCAGTAATTTCCGTCGTTTTCCACGGAATAGAACTGCTCCCGCCCCCAGCCCAGAGCCATGGCAAGGCGGCTTGACAGTCGGATGTCCCCGCTTTCCGAATACACCAGGCTTCCGTTGGACAATGTGAGCTTTCCTGCGGTTCCGCTGTCTGCGGTGGCCGAACGGTCCGACGCGCCGAAATCTGCTCCGGCGGTGAGGATGACGTTCCAGGAGTCCCTTTGGGTTCCGGTTTTCAAATCGTTCAGCAGGGTGGGGTGTGAGAGGAGCGCAGCGCCGTTTGACAGTGTCAGATCACCTTCTGACCTCAGAACCAGGGTGCCGGGTTCCGTTGCGAACCCGTTCATGTCCCAGTCCGTGGAAAAGATCATGTTGCCGGAACTCCGGAGTTCAATGCCCGGAGCCACGCGGAACAGACCCGATCCTTCCATTTCCGTTCCGGTCCGGTCCGTCAGGGTCAGGTTCTGAAGGAGTTTGGCCACGGTTCCGCTGGCGGCCACGGCGGCCATGAAATCTTCCGTTTCCTGTTTCACGTCCGCCAGCACACCGGCGTTGACCGCCGTTACGCCCTCTTTCACGTCAAAAGCCGTCACCGTCACCGAGGACGCGCCCTTGACCGTTCCGTCAAGGTTCACAGCAACGCTATCGCCGTCTTTCCGGACCGCGTTGACAGTGACGCTCCCGCCGGAAGCCGCCTCAGCGCCGGACACGTCAATCAGTGCACCCTGCTCAAGGGCCAGGACACCGGAGACAGCGGTGAGGGACACGTTTCCGCCGTTGCCCGCCGTTCCTGTGGCCGTGATACGGCTGTCGTTTTCAAGAACCAGGTCTTTTCCGGCGTCAAGGACCACGGTTCCGCCTTCATCGGCGGCCCGTCCCAGGGACACGCCCGACGCCACCGTCAGATCGCCCCGGTCTGCGCCGATGTGGATATCCGATGCTGAAAGACCGCCCGTCACCGTCACATCCCCGTTTCGGACCCTCAGGGTCACCGTGTCATCCAAACCTCCGCGGTTCAGGGCGTTCAAGACCGTGGCAAGGGCCGGGTCATCGATGCTGTTGACATCCAGGTCCACACGGCTGTCCGAACCTTTTCCTTCAAGGGCTCCAATCAGAGCCACCGTGTTTTCACGGGCGCTGACGGTCAGGGAGCCTGCCGTACCCTGGCCGCCTGCGGAAACATCGACGGTGGAGCCGCTGTCCGACGTGACTCCGCCATGTGCCGCTGAAATGAGCACGGACCCTGCCGGGGCATCGCCAGTGCCGGACACGTCGATGACGCTTCCCGGTTTCAGGGTGACACCCTGATCCGCGTTTCCGGTGGCGATGAAGGACACCGTTCCCGAAGGCGTGACAATAGCCCCTCTGTGCGTGACGGCAAGGCCTTCAAAGCGGTAGCTTCCGCCCAGGCATTCCTGGACCGGGACACCGCCCCCGCCTTCAAGATTCAACGTTCCGTTCGCCGCCCGGACCGTGGTGTCCGCCGTGGTGTAACGGGTGGTTCCGTCTGTTTTTTCCGTGGCGCTCACAAGACCCGTCACCACAGGGGCGGACAAGGTCAGGTCTCCGGCTGCGTCCAGAACGCCCTGGCCTTTGAGGCGGAGTTCCCCGCCCGCGTTCAGCATGGTTTTTCCGGCTCCGGTCAGGGATATGGACCGGGACACTCCGGTTTCCTTGTCCGATTCCGCACGGTCAGCAAAAGCGACGGTCAGGTTTTCACGGGCGGACAGGCTAAAGTTGCCTTCCGGATCTGCGGACGGAGTTTCCGGCGAAACGTCCTTGGCCCCGTTGTTTTCAAGTGACAGTGTCCCGGCGGTAAGGGTCGCTGTTTTACCTTTTCCACTGTCCGTGTCCAAAGAAAGGGTTGCTGCGTCCAGCACAAGTCCGCCCTGCATTTCAAGGGACAGGCCGCCGTCCACGGAGATACCCTTTCGGCTTGTGAGGTAGAGGGTCCGGACGTCCGAAACCATGTCCCACAGGTCTTGATCGAGAATCAGACCCGATGAACCGGCTGCAAAATCCGTATTTCCTGAAACCAGAGACACTGAACCGGCGGAAAGGCTTAAGGTTCCCTGCTCCACAGCAAGGGTTCCGCCCAGGTTCAGCCCCTGCCCCTCAAGGGTCAGGAATTCACCGGCCCGGATCACCGAGCCCGGATGGAGATCCACGATACCGTTCGCGGACAGAAGGGAGACGGTGCCTGTTCCGTCAAGGCCGGTGTCGATGGAACTCCCTCCTTCAAGGGAGATAAGGCTGCCCCTGAGGGTGAGGTTTTCCACGCTGATCCGGCTTGCCGCGGTGACGGTAAGGTCCTCGGTGTCAAGCCCACCCAGGGTGATGTTCTCAAAGCCCGAACCTGACAGGCTGGAAGGATCGATGACCAGTTTACCCGCAGCGTCCGTGGTTTCGCCGATGACCACATGAGCCCCGGAAAGATCGATGGTGCCGCCATGGCCGCCGTCTTTACCCGCGCCTGAAAGGGTGGCGTCCAGCACATGGGTTCCGGCGTTTACGGTAAACGACCCGGCATCCGGGGCGGTTTTTTCCTTGTACGAGTAATTGCCCTCTTTCAGTACAGCTTCGGCGTTCCGGACCACATAAGCGTGGGCCGTGGGGCTGTGACCGTCCTGACCCGCAGCGGAAGCGTAGCCGATGATCACCGGGTATCCGGCTTCGCTCACCGTTCCCGAAGCAAGGTTTCTTGCCGCGCCCATGTCGGTGACGATCAGGGCACCGGGCTGGAAGGCGTATTCTTCGGACATCACAACATACCGGCCTTCGGCCACGCCGGACCCGCCGGACAGCCAGATTCCTTCACCGGTGGCCGCGTCCGCTGCAAGGGGAAGTAGGACACAGGTTTTATCCGCTTTCAGGGGGTCTGTGGTGCCTTCAACCCCATTCTGGAAAAGATAGGTGTACACCGAACCTCCGCCTGAGACATCGACGGACGAATTTTTTTCCGACACCACCGTTTCTCCGGCCATGACCACACTGCGGTCTCCCAGGGATTCGAATTTCATTTGTGTCGATGAGTTATTGGCTGTCTTGTCGGTGACAAGCCACACCGAGGCATCAGATGTATAGTTTCCATAAAGCACCGCAGCGTCTCCGGCGGTGCTGATCCGGCTGTTCTCCCGCAGGGTCACCCGATCCGCCCGCTGGTAATCTTCCGTGTCCGCGCCGCTTCTGTCCTTGCCGCAAAGAACGATCGAGCCCATGGGCGCTTCGAGCACGCCGCCATGGTCGATGGTTTCCGCTTCCAGAACCAGTCGACCGCCTGCGGAGTAAACAGGGGATATTTCATCCACGCCCGAAGACAGGGTGGTCAGCATTCCTCCGCTGCGGAGTGTGAAATCGGACAGTGTGGTGGGAAATATGCGGGATGCGGTGAGGTTCAGGTCACCCTGGATGTCCAGCAGACCGGAGTATGCATTTACCGTTACACCGCTGGAAAAATATTGATAAAACCTGTCCCCGCAGCTTATGCTTCGTTCCGCTTCAAGATTCACAGTGCCGAATCCTGAAACATCAAGGGCCCCTCCTATATCCATGAAAGTCCCTTTCAAGGCCAGACTGCTGCTGTCCAAAAGGGCCTGACGGGATTCCGTGGCGTGATTGATCATACCCCAGCTGTTTTCAAGGGTCACGTCACGGGCTCTGAGCAGAACCTGCTGCCCGGAATCTCCGGAAGCCCTGATTTCCGGGGCGTCCAGGGTCAGGGTCCGGCCGATGTCCGCGTTCAGGGAATCCTTGAAGTTCAGGGCTCTCCCGCTGGCCAGAGTCAGGGCGTCGAAGCCGTCTGACGAGTATGTTTTAAGCAAGCCCGAGCTGATGTCCAGGCCATTTATGGTTTCTGTTTTTGTGACGGAAAGGGTGCCGCCGGTGACCCCGTCCACATCGGCGTGACCGGCCTTGAGGGACCCGTTGACGGTGGTTTTTCCCTCAACATCCGTGTTGTCACGAAACGTCAGGTTCACCGTTCCCGCGTTTCCGGCGAGGGTTTTCGAAACAGGGCGGCCCGTTTCATCGATGATTGTCCGGGTCACGGCCTGTGCTCCGCTCACGTCGATGAGGGAAGCTCCCTCGGTGGTGAGGTTGGCAGCGCTTTTCAGGGTTACGGTCCCCCCGTCAAGGGGGGTTAAAAGCAAGGCTCCGTTTTCATCGATCTCTCCGGCTTCCGGTTTGTTGTATCCCAGGGCCAGAATCTTTGCATTCTGCCCGAGGGTCATACCCAGATCACCTGCTGTGAGACCGATGGTTCCCGCCGGGGCGTCCAAGGTTCCGTCGATGTCGATGCCCGGTCCCTTGGCCGTGATGCTGCCGCCGGGATCAGCGGTGATGCGGCTCCCGGACTCCATCACGATCCTGGATTTCGACATGACCTCCGGGCTTACTTCTTCAGCAAACTCCATGGTCTTGCCCGCCTCAAGGCTCACCTTTGTCTCTCCCGTTTCATCCCGGAAGACCGTGACCTGCTCTGCACTCCGCTCCGTGCCGCCCAGAGGACTTGTAAGTTTCACTGCTGACAGGCCGAGATCCGCTCCGGTTTTCACCGTGAGATCGTAGCAGCTTGAGAGGTTCAGGCGGGTCACGCCGGTGTTGTCCAGTCTGTTGCCGGACAAAACAAGACCCAGGTCAAGACCCAGGGGGTCGGAGGCTGAGAAATCAGAGCCCAGAACACGTCCCGGTTCATCAGCCGTCACCGTGACGGTTTTGGCGAAAAGATCGAGTCTTCCGCCTTCACAGCCTTCCAGGGAATAGGCCGAAAGGGTGCCGTCCAGCACGAGATTGAGGCCCTGGAGCAGTATGGTTCCAGCGCCCCCACCCGCCACCCCGCCGTGAGCGGTGATTTCGTAACCACCGCTCACGTCAAGAAGGCTGCCCTCCTTCAGAATCACACCTTCTCCGCCTTCGTAGTTTTTGTCGAGAAGCTTGATGGTTCCGCCTTTTTCCTGACAGGCACGGATAGCTGTCCCCTCGGCCAGAGCCAAGCTGTTGTCCACGGTCTCACCTGCCGTTGAAATCACGGAATGTTCTCCCAGATAGATTCGTTCGGGCAGGAGATCCCCTGACACATAAGAAGGGTTGGTTGTTGAACTGCCGATAAAAATTTCAGGGGTCGTACGGGTGTCTCCGGAAATCAGCGAAACCGTTCCGGCTGGAACGAGGATCTCTCCCTCCACGGTGATGTTTCGTGCGCCTGCATTGAACGAACCGCCTGCCGCCAGGCTCACGTGGGCTCCCCGTTCCACCGCCACCCGGGTGTCCGCACCGAGAGTCACCGTCGAAAGGCCGGACCCTGAAAGGGTATCCGCTGAAATCAGGGTTTTATACATCGTATAGGTATCACTGCTGAACTCCGAGAGAATGCCGAGATCCGCCGCCACGTCCATCAATGCCGTGTCAGCGGTAAAGGATTCCGGAAGTTCGTTTTTCTCTGCGACCACGGCGATCTCACCGGTAATGTTAACAGCGGATATGGCATTTTCATTCCTGTCCGCTTGCATGGTGTAGCCCATGGTCAAGGCCCCTCCCAGGGGCTGATCCAGTCCCAGGGCGTAAATCCGTCCGAATTCATTATCTGGCAGGCCGTCTTCGAGCTGGTACAGACCGGGCATAACCGAGCCGTCCAGAATGCCGTCCAGTACTGCCGACCGGCTGAAAATATTCAAGGTTCCCGCGTCGGCCCCGGTGTAAAAATCGGTGATCCGGGTTTTCACCGCCGACGATCCGCCGAAATACACTCCGCCCAGGGTTTCGGTGATGCCGAAACGGCCGTAGCTTTTTTCATATTCGCCCAGGATGCTGTCGTACCTGAGGTTGCCGGGGGCGTCGCTGATGCTGTACACCCGGTTTCCGGACACCAGCCAGGTGGTGTCGGCGTACCCTTCTGCATAATGGGTGCTGCCGCCTTTGAAATCGAGAACCGATCCGTCACGGGCGATGACTTCGCCGTTTATGGAAGTCAGGGTGATTTCTCCCCCTTGAACGGCTTTTTCGGCGGCGGTCACCTCCCTGTCGGACAGCGAGGAGGACACGTCACCGATGGAAGACCCGGCGTACACGGGAAAGGAGACCTCCTCGCCTTTCAGGATGCCGTCTTTCTGAAGCTGGTCGTCTTTCAGTTCCACGCTGTTTAGTTTCACCGTGACCACGCTTTCAGCGGCCGCGAGTTCGGCGGTGACGCCGGACACGTCGATGCGGCTTTTGCTGGAAAGGTAGATCCGGTCGCCGGCGGAGAGGGTCACTGTGCCTGCGGGGTTCAGGATCAGGCCTTTGTGGTCGATGGTGCTTCCCGCTGTCACGGTGATTTCGCCTGGAGTAACGGCGAAGGAGCTGTGGACTTTTTCCGGTGAATCGCTGATCAGGCAGACTGTCCGGCTGTCAGCCCCGGTAATGACGCTGTCCGTGCCTGAAAGGACGATCCGTCCGTTTTTCTTGGCGGCGGTGACGCTGCGGACAAGACCCGCCTGGTTTACACAGGACCCGTACAGCCCCACCTCCCCCAGGTCCGAGGTGATGCTGCCCGTGCTGTCGTTCAGAACCACCCGGTCTCCCGAGGTTTGTACATCCACCACGTTCATCAGTGTTTCAGCGTTTACTTTTTCGTACATCCGCACATAATCCCCGGCCCCGAGAACCACCCGGCCCATGGGGGCGTCGATGGTTCCGGTGTTCACCACATGGGGGGCCAGGAGAATCACCGCCCCGGCGTTGTCAGTCTGGATCAGGCCGTGGTTCACAATATGGGCGTCAGTCGCTGTGCCGGTCATGCCGGTTAGGGCTTCGGTGCTGAACACCAGAGGGCTGTTCACTTGACTTTGTTCGTCGAGGGTCATGTCGGCAAAATACGTGGCTTTGTCCAGATCGTTGGGAAAAAGGTCGCTCAGAAAATCGTTTTTCAAGTTCAGGGCCGAGGCCGTAAGGCTGTGAACGTTCACCACCGCGCCCGAGCTGAACAGAAACCCGTTGGGGTTGATCAGGTACACCGTGCCGTCCGCCGTGAGCCGACCGAAAATCTGGCTGGGGTTCTGGTCGTGGATCCTGTTCAGCACCGACCAGGCCGCCTGTCCCTGCTGATCGAAGCGCGTGTGGGCGCTGGCCCCGATGTCGAAGCTTTCCCAGTCGATCACCGCCTTGTCCGCGGTCTGGTGGACCACCAGCTCATTGTCCGTGGCCTGGGACAAGGTGGCGTTCCGTACCACAGACCGCACCACCGGCAGGGCGTTCACCGACGGCGGCACCAGAGTGCCCGTATCCTTTCCATAATACCCCGGAATCACCGGTTGCGACGCCGCATAGGCATACGGCGTGTAAAACCCCGACTGCACAGCGATCATCGCCATGGCCGTCCATTGCCTGAATGTTTTCTTTCCTCGCGTCTTCTTCATGTTCAAACCCCGGTTTTTTTTATCATATGCGACCAGCCCGACGATGGCTGTCAACTTACCAATTGGTGTTATCCCACAAACCTGCTGCGGCCACGCGTAGGTCGGCTTGAGGCACGAAAGCCGACACATGCCCCCATCCTTTTCAAAACGCCCACTTCACCCGAGCGTATCCCCGCCCTTCCCCGGCTTCGGTCTTATCCGTCCGCTCCAGGGCCACGCCAAAGTCCAGACCGTAGCTGACATACCGGGTCACATACCCTCTCAGCCCCACACCCGCACCCTGAATCGTCCCCGGCTGTTCCTCGCCGGGCAGCGGGTCCTTGAGACTCAGCCAGGCCATGTCGTAAAACACGTAGGGACGAGCCTTGAACCGCTGGACCACGCCATTTTTCTCATCCGTTTCTTCATGCTTCCATCGGCGGTACAGGTTCACCGCCTCAGGCCATGCGATCTCAAGAGACACGCTCACCGCATTGTCGCCTGCGGCTTCGCTCTCATAGTAGCCTCTCACGCTTTCCATACCGCCGGTGGAATACTGTTCATTTGAAATCAGGGGCTGGTCCGTGACCTGGCCGTCGATTTTCAGATTCAGCCCGAACCCGGCGGGAAGGGCCGCCGCGATTTCTGCTCCGGATTTAAAGACGATGTAATTGCCCCTGGCCTTGAACCGTTTGTTCTCATACTCCGACACATCCATGGCCACGCCCCGTGGTGCCATGTTAAGTCCCGCGTTCAGGGTGGTTTTCACGTTCTCGTTTATCCAGGTCCCCTGGTAGGCAAAAGAGAGGGGGGCGTAACTCACCGGGGTCACGTCCGCTGTATTGTCTTCGCCGCCATAGTATAGAACGTCCTTGAACCGCTTGTGATCCACACCCGCTGTGACGTTGTGGACGTAAGCGCTTGTGCCCGGCAAGGGGATCACATACCGAAGGCCCGCCATGGTTCCTTCGCCCACCACCTTGAAGCTTTCGCCGAATGCCGACTCGCTGTCTGAAAACACGCTGTAAAACGCCATCATGTGATTGACGTTCCAGGGTGCCCGGATCATATAGGAAAGGCTGAGGGCCCTGACCTCGTCCATGTCTTCCGGCGAGGTCTGGAACTGCACCGACAGGGAATGCTCTTTCTGCCAGAGGTTGTCGTAATGGATCACGCCGTTGGCCCGAAGATCCGTGGTGTTGGCCGACGCCCTGTTGTTCAGCTCCAGGCTTCCATGAAGGGGCATCTTGTCCGTCACCGCCAGTTCCACGTCCACGGTTCCCGGGGTCTGGCCGGGCATAAGCACGGGCTTCACCTTGAGGTCCGGGTTCATGTTGAGCTGGTTCAGCTCCCGCTGGGCCCTGGGCAGGTACAGAATTTCACCGGACGCGAACGCCGGAAGTCCGTTCAGGATTTTTTCCATGGTGAAATACCGGTTGCCCGTCACTTCGACGTTCGCGAGCCGGGCCTCCACCACGTCAAACACCACAATGCCGGTGTCGGCGTTCTGCTCGGGGATGTTCACCATCACTGTGGGGTAACCCGATTCCCGGTACAGCTTTTCAAGAGCGGCCCTGACCTTGTCCATGTCTTCACCGGTTTTGCCCTTTCCCGTGAATGATGCTACGGCCCGGGTCAGCGTTTCCTCAGGAAGAAGGGTGTTGCCCTTGATTGTGATGGCGTTCACATCAAAGCGGATTTCCGTGTCTCCCCCTGGGTCTTCGGTTTCCGCAGCCTGGGTGCCCTGGATCGCGAACACCAGCAGAACAGCGGCCGCCACAAGAAACCCGCGAAGCCACCGTACGTTCAAAACCCAGCGATTTTCATGGATGACACCCCAAAAATCCACCGGAGCCGTCCGGAATAAGGCCCTAAAGCCTGAAAGCGTCACGCCGCTTACGGTTCGTGTCACCGCACCCTCTTTATTCCTCGCAATCATCGCGGCAATCTTCCGTTTCGAGAACCGGATCTCCGGCACCCTGTTCATAGGTTTTTTTCCCTGTTTTCCGGTCGTCGGACCACTGGAGCAGCTCGTTTCTCATTTTCGATGCGTCCCTGTAACCCTTGAGATCCCGGTACACCGAACGGTCCGTGTTCATCAGAACCGTCATGGGGTAGCCTTCCTGCTTGAACTTTTCCTTGATGGACGTGTTGGCGCTGGAATCCACCTTCACCCACAGGTAGTCTTCAGCCAGGGTCCTCAGCCGGGGATCGGGAAACACTTCTTTTTCCGTTTTCTCGCACCAGGGGCAGTCTTTTTTATAGAGAAAGAGAACCAAGGGTTTTTTGACTTTTCCCATGGCCTCGACGCCCCTTTCGTAATCCGTGATCCAGAATATGGACCGGTCGCCGATCTTTGAGGCTTTGACCACATTCACCACCGTCGCCTCCATGGTCATGGGTTTTCCCGCGCCCCTGGGATTGAAATCCACGGTGAAATGCGTCTTGTCCATGGCCGATACACGGCCTTTGTCCGCGTCCAGGACAAATTCGGCACCCATGTCAGGAACAAGTTCCAGAACCACCTGGTTTTTGTCTTTGGTGATTTTTGTCAGTCCCAGACTGTCCCGTTCCTCGCGGTCCTTGTCATGCTTCACCGCCATCAGAACCTTTCCGTCTTTCACCCCCCGGATCTCCGCCGCCACATGGGGGGCCATCATGACGACACCGCCTTTTTCAGGCTCGTTACCAAAGCTGGCTTTGAATTCCGCGGTGTCCATCACGGATTCCAGGGGAATCTGCCTGAACCGGGGGAATCGGGACACTTTTTTCTCGTCATAGGACAGGCCGCCTTTGCCGGGTTCAAGGGTCACGCGCTTTTTTTCGCCTTTTTTCATGCCCAGGAAATAGCCGGTGATGTCCGTGCCGTTCATGCCGCCGGTGATCACAAAGGTTTCCGGCCTGTGGATTTCATTCCGGATGTCGCCGGGGTCGGGAAGGGGTTCGCCGTTCCTTCCCCGTTTTCCCGCTTCCGAAGCCAGCGTGGTCTTGATGAGTGTCCTGTCGTGAAGCCTCAGGGAATAATCCACATCCACCATGTCGCCTGCCTGGACCACATCGCCTTTCTCATCGGGATATACACTGATTTCGGTTTTCCCTTCCGCCTTGGCCTGGGCCAGAGCCCGGTCGAGAACGGCGTTGAAATCCCCCGGTCCCGAACCGGCCGGGGCTTCCTCTCGGCCCGCATCTTTTTCAGGCGTGTCCCCGCCATACATCCCCGCGAAAACGGAAAGGGCGATCACAGTCAGCGCCGCGCAGAAAAGGGCGGCCCATGTTTTTTTTCCTGGATTGACCTTGGGTCTCATGATTTGTTTTCTCCTGACGGCGTCACCGTGTCGTTCTCCGGTCCTTCTTTGTCTTTCTGAATATCCTGATCATCCGTTTCATGGCCTTCATCCGGCCTGGGCGTCTTGTCGATGCCGACGATTTCCACATCGCAGGTCAGGGTCTCACCGCCAAAGGGATGGCCGTAATCGATAACGAAACGTTTGTCCTCGATGCGGATGATTTTTCCAAGCAAGGGCGGGGTCCGGATGAGCCGCCCCATTTCGGCCCGGATGTCGATGCGGTAATATTCGCCATCATGGCTGAGCACACCGGGGCCGAAGGGCATGTCCAGGATGTCGCCGTCGTTGAACTCGATTTCGACCTCGGCCTTGTCCCTGGCCGTGTCCACGCTCCGGACCACATAAGAAAGATTGCCGCTCACCTTGCCCCGGTCTCCCGCCACCGGTTCCCTGCCCGTCTCTTTGGCCATGGCGGACAATACCACCTCTTTTTTCAGGGGATAGCGACGTTTTGTGTTTAGGGAAAGGTAACGGTCCGGGTCCTCAAGATCCGGCGGCTCCGAGCTGGTCAGGGTGACATTTCGGGACTCGCCCAGGGCCATGCCCGGGATCTGTGTGGCCAGACAGGTGATCACCTCGTTTTCAAAGGATTTCAGTTTGCCGTAAAGGGGGCCGGAAAGACCGCTTCCCGCCACGGTTTTCACGGGTCCTTCCTTGTCCGGCGGAAAAAAAACCGGGCTGATTTTGTCACTGTCCTTCACCGGCAGAGTGGAATAGATCAGCTGGCCGTCAGCCAGGCGGCAGGACACGTGAAGTTCCACCCTGTCCCCTTTTGCGACCCGTAGTTTTTCAGCGGACATCGTGGCGCAACCCGCAAAAACGGCTGCCACGGCAACAACCATGATTTGTTTCAGCACACCCATGTCATCACGCTCATCATTATATATTATCATTTTATTTTGAATCGCCGGCCGGTCCTCCGCCTGGAAATCCGCGCCGCTGTCGACAGTCGCCCCCCAGGCTGACACTTGAAGGCCCCGTCAAATCCGACGTAATTTTTCACGGTTCTGTAAGGCATTGATGAGCCGATTGTTTGGATTGTATGTGGTGGAAAATCATTGCCGGACGCTCAACGTTCTTTCAATAAAAAAATGGGCCTTTCCCGAAGAAAAGGCCCTTTGACTTCTACGTCACCACGACGTACCGCTTACGCGGAGGTTCTGCTACTGGAACGAAGGATAAATTTCGTCACTAGATTTTTCCACTTTCATTTCATTTGAAGCGGCCCAGTAGGTGCTCAAAGATGAAGGCATGTTGGCCGGGTTGGAGGCGAAGTTCACCAGTGAGGTGATCAGGTTTCTGACATCGGTGGGTTCGGATTTGGAGTAGTACAGCCACTGTTTTGACCAGAAATCGTAAACACCGCCGGTGATGTTGGCTCTGGCGGCGCTTGCGCCCATCCAGAACATGCGCTTGGTGTTGGCGAGGGACGTGATGTTTCTGTCCGCGTCGGCGTAACCTACAGCGCCCTGATTTTCATTGATGCAGTTCATCATTTCCGACGTGCCGGAGTTGAACCAGACAACCGTGGTGGCCCCCATGCTCTGGGCCGGTGTGATCTGATTGCGGACCAGGGGAAAATCTTTTCTCATAACGGCTTTGTCAAGGGTGGCGTGGGTGCCGGAACCGGCGTGACGAAGGCAGGCCACAACCTGGAGGTCGGGGTTGGCTTCGTTAAAATCCTGCCAGTTGGCAACCTGGCCGCTGAAGATTGAGGTGGCCATGAGACGGGTCATATTGTCGTAGGGAACGCTGGTGTTGGCGAAGAAACCGAAGGGAACCACCAGTGGACGGGCAGAGTTATAACTCGATGTGCTGATGGTGATGTTTTTGATGTCGCGAACCTCTTCCGTGCCGCCGGGGTATTCCCTGTGGCCGGTCAGGTAGCCTTTGCTGTACTGACTGAAAGATTTGGCGGCCACATCGGATGCCCCGATGGTGATGTCCTTGCAGGAGACGCCGCCGATGTTACCGGTGGTGGGGCTTCCGGGGTAGGCGACCCAGGTCACGGTGTTTTCGTTGGCCATCAGGCGTTCGCCGGCGCTGCAACCTGCCGCGCTGTCAGCAGCGGGCATATAAGTGGCGTTGTTCTGGACACCCATGATGCCGTCGTAAGAGGCATTGGCGGAGTAGCGGATGAAGTAGTCATTGCCGTTATTGTTGAAGCCGCGGCCGGTGACGCCGTTCAGGCCCACGGTTCCGGCGCACCAGGCGATACCCTGTTCACGGCCGCTGACTTTTTTGGAAGCTGAACGGATATCGGCGTCGGCGCAACCGCGTGATTTGAGGTAGGCGGGGGCGGCGGTGGTCCAGTAGGTGTACTGGGCGGATGCGCCGTAGATATTGATGTTGTAGGTGGCGGCGTCTGCCGCTCCGGCCATGGCCATCAGGCAGGTGCCTGCGATTGCGCTCAATGCAATTTTTTTAAACATTTTCTTCTCCTTGGTTTTTTTTGGCGTTTCATTTCTTCTTATTTTTGATCCCAAACACATGGCTTGATGCTTCACTTCTTTATTAGTCACGCGTTGCAAATCGGACCGGCACCGTAGCGGGGTGCGTCTGTCGCCATGTCGTGTCCCAACATGTGTCATGCATGGCATGGTTCGCTTGTATCCTGTGAACAGTTGGCGTTTCAGCGCTCTCCGGATGTCCGGAACCGGCCCGGTCAAACCTTTGTTACAACAAGATGCTGCCTGTCATCCAAAGTTTAGGCGTTCTTTCTGCGGATGCCGATCATGCCGAGAAGACCGGAGCTGAGAAGAACGAGAGAGCCGGGCAGGGGAACCGTGGGGTTCATCACAACACTGCCGTCGGCGAAAAGACGGATGGTGGCCACATAAGCGTCAGCTTTGATGGCGGCATCGGGAAGCTGTCTGAAGTAATCATACAGGTAAAGGTCCACATAACCTATGGCACCTTCTTCCCAGTTTTCACCATGGCCTTCAGCACCGTTTTCAAGGGCTGGGTTGTTATATGCCATGTCAAAAGGATTGATCAGGCCCATGTAGTAAGCTTCGAAATCGGCGTTACCGATCATTCTCCAGAAATAGGAGTTGTCATGGGCGGATTCAATAACGGACATCTGATTACCGGATTCGCTGAGGGTACCGAGAGAGTATTCGGCGGTGTTGCAGAACATGCCGTAGGCTCTGGTGCCGCCCCAGACGATGTCGTTCACGTCGGGAGTGCTGAGCCCGAAAAACATGTTGTAGTAGCCCACGCTTCTGTCAACGTCCACGGCATAGGCACCGACGCTGAGGTCGGACAGGGTGAGGCCGGGAAACATGTTGATGTTCCAGGAACCGGCAGCGGCCACTTCGACGTTCCGGAGGTTGATGACATCAAGAACATGACCCAGGTCGATGGAGCATTCGTTGTTGTCCTTGTTATAAATGCTGACCACAAGGCTGCCGTTCAGGCCGCCGTCAAAGTACGCCAGTGCACTGCCGGAAGTGCCTGCAACACCTAAAAAAACTGCCAGAGCGAGTACAAATTTTTTCATTTTCATTTCTCCTTTTTTTATGATTGATCTTGGGTTTTTCGTTTGTCGTTTGTTTTTTCGCCTAAAATTGAGTTGTGCCAGTTCACAGAAAAATACATACGCCGAAAAGCTTTGGGGTGCGTTCACCTTCGAAGGTTCCGGCCTCGTTTGTCCGTTTCTTTTCTTCAGACGCTTTTGCTCGAACCACCTCCTCTTTCGTCCGGGCATAAAAAAAGCCCGGAAAAGACCGTCTGGTCTTTTGCCGGGCTTCCTGGTGCTTTGATCAAGCCAACGAAGTACCCTTGATTTTTTTTTTATGGAGAGAATCCTTTTGAGACCTGTTTCAATCCCCTTTACGGCTGCCAATTTAGAGGGGTCGTATTTGGTTTATGTGAGGGCCATGATAAAATTGTGTTAAGCGGTTTTTACTTCTTCATTTTTTCCGAAGCTGTGCCGAAAACAACCCGTTTTCATAATTACAGAGATTGATCGAATGGCATCCATGTACAATGATAATGGCGGAAGTGCATGGGAATCGAACCCACCCAAGGCGTGATTAGCGCCTTACACCGGATTTGAAGTCCGGGAGCATCACCAGAACGCTGCGCACTTCCATGAGAAAGGATTTTTGAACGGTCCTGATTTTCGTTGCTGCTGAATTATAGAGAATATAAGAATTTGTCAATATATTTGCAACGGGCTTTTCATGATCGGGGTTGAAAGGCCCTTTTTTTTTGGTTATGGTGGAGGTCATTTTTTGGCGTCAATCATTCACAGATCATACCCGAATCGAGGTTCATATAATGGTCAACACGGAAAGACTGGCGGACACGTTTTCGAGCCTTGTCCGCATCGACAGCGTATCACGGGAAGAACACGAGGTTTCCATTGTTCTTCAGAAGATCCTCACAGATCTTGGAGCGGAAATTTTCATAGACAATGCCGGAGAAAAGGTGAACGGAAACACCGGCAATCTGGTGGCGAAATTCAAGGGGACGGTCGATGCGGAATCCATGATGCTCTGCGGCCACATGGACACGGTGGAACCGGGCAAAGGCATCGAGCCGGTTCTTGAAAACGGGGTGTTCAGAAGCAAGGGAGACACGATTCTGGGCTCGGACGACAAAAGCGCCCTGGCCGTCATCATCGAGGTGATGCGGGTTTTGAAGGAAAAAAGCCTGCCCCACGGTCCCATCGAGGTGGTGTTCACCGTGTGCGAGGAAGCGGGACTTCTGGGGGCCAAACACATCGACCTTTCCCTCATCGACTCCAAAATGGGATACATCCTGGATGCCACGGACACCGGCGGTATTTTCACCCGTGCGCCGTTTGCCAGCCGGTTCAAAATCACCTTCAACGGCAAGGCTGCCCATTCCGGCGCTTCTCCTGAAAAAGGCGTGAGCGCCGTGGTGCTTGCGTCGAAAATGATCACCGCCCTGCCCTGGGGGCGTATCGACCACGAAACCACCTGCAACGTGGGAAAAATCGAAGGGGGAGTGGCCACCAACATCATTCCCGACACAGCGGTGCTTCTGGGGGAAGTCCGCAGCCACAGCAAGGCAAAGATGGAAGACATCATCCGGGATATCCGCACCGCGTCAAACCGCGTGGTGGCCGAAGCCCGGCCGTCATCGCCGGACCTGACCCTGCCCACGGTGGCCATCCATGTGGAAGAGGATTTCCCTGGAACAAACATCCCGGACAGCCACCCTGTGGTGGTTCTGGCCAGGGCTGCGGCAAAACGACTGAACATGCCCATGGAGTGCAAAACAACGGGCGGCGGGGCCGACGCCAACATCTTTTTCGGAAAAGGCATCGCCTGCGGCGTCCTGGGCACCGGCATGACCGACGTCCACACGGTGAACGAGCATATCGCGCTGTCGGACATGGTGGCGTCCGCCCAACTCCTTCTTGAAATCATCGCCCTGCACACGCAAGGGAACAAGGCGTAAAGGAACACCATGGATCTTTTCTTCGACTGTTTTTCCGGCATCAGCGGGGACATGACCCTTGGTGCCTTCGCGGACCTGGGCGTTTCCATGGACGACGTGAAACGCGATCTCAGACGCCTGCCTCTCGAAGGGTTCGACATCACGGTGGAGAACGTTTCAAAACATGGCATTCAGGGAACAAGCGTGACGGTTCATGAGGCCGAACACGTCCACGCCATGAACTACAGCCGGATTCTGAATCTCATTGAAGCATCGCCCCTTTCGGACCGGGTGAAGAAGCTGAGCCTCACCGTGTTCGACCGGATCGCCCAGGCGGAATCCCAAATTCACGGATGTCCCAAGGACAAAGTCCATTTCCACGAAGTGGGCGGCATCGACGCCATGGTGGATATCGTGGGAACAGCCCTTTGCGTGGAATACCTGGATGTCACAAACGTCTGGGCGTCGCCCCTTCCCATGGGGTCGGGGTTCGTTCACTGCGCCCACGGTGCCCTGCCCCTCCCCGCACCGGCCACGGCAAAAATCCTCGAAGGTATCCCGGTTTACGGTGTTTCTATAAAAAAGGAACTGGTCACCCCTACGGGGGCCGCCATCCTCGCCACCCTTTCACGGGGTTACGGAGACATGCCGCCCATGACCTTTACCCGGACCGGTTACGGAGCGGGGAAACGGGATCTGGATGACCGGCCCAACCTCTTACGGGTGTTTGCCGGAACGTTTTTGCACGAAAACGACGGCAAGGCAACGGTGACGGTTCTCGAAACCACCATCGACGACATGAACCCGGAGCATTACGGTTATCTCATGGAGCGGCTGTTCGAAGACGGGGCTCTTGACGTGTATTTCCAGCCGGTCTTTATGAAAAAAAACAGGCCGGGCATCGTGGTGGTGGTGCTGTGCAAGGATATGGACCGGGGAAAACTCACCCGGAGGATACTCACCGAAACCACCAGCACCGGCGTAAGATACCGCCAGAGCGGCCGTACCGTGCTGCCCCGGAAAGCGGTGACCGTGGACAGTCCCTATGGAAAAATCGCCGCCAAACAGATCGAACGGCCCGACGGGACCCTCCACATCACGCCGGAATACGACGCGATACGGGCCGTGGCCCGGGAAAAGGATATTCCCTTGAGGCATGTGGCGGAGGCGTGTCACAGCGGGCACAATCATTCCCATGGGCATCATGGGCATGATAGGCATGATCACCACCATGGCGGGCATTCGCATGTTCATAGTGATAAACAATCTTAAGGCCTCCGGCGGCCCTGCCGGGGGCCAAACTTTTGAAAAGTTTGACAAACAGATATGGAGAAAGTGCCCGGATGGTCATATTTCAAAACCCATTTGTCCAGATTTTTAAAACTTGTCCCAGCGAAGAGAGGGATCGGGTCCCCCGGAAGGGCCGCCGGAGGCAAAATAAATTGAGACAACTTAGAAAATGGCGTTTGCCGTATTTTAAGGATAGGGTCATTTGTCGGGTTTCGTACCGAGAACCCGACCTACGATGGATTGAAGTATCATGGGGAGATAAGGATGATGAACGCATTGACCGATAATCAGATCGTGTTTTTGGCCACGGGGTGCAACGTTGGAAAAATCAAGGTTGCGCCGGGGACCTTCGGAACGCTGGTGGGGATTCCCCTTTTCCTGATCCTTTCCTGGTTCAACGGCGAGGGTCTTTTGCCTTACCAGAGCCTGATGATCGTGGCTTTCGTGATCTTCGCCATCTGGGTGGCGGACCGGGCGGTGGCGATTTTAAATGCAAACGATCCGGGCTGCGTGGTGATCGACGAGATCGCCGGGTTCCTGGTGACCATGACGGGGCTTGATTTCACATTGAAAAACGTGATCCTGGGATTCATTCTGTTCCGGTTTTTCGACATACTGAAGCCGTTCCCCGTGAAAAACCTGGAAGACGGGGTTTCAGGCGGTGCCGGGGTGGTGGCCGACGACGTGGCCGCCGGAATCATGGCCGCCGTCCTGCTTCGGATCATCCTTGCCGTTTTCAGTTAAACATCGTATAACCCCTTTTTCTGACATGACAAGTTTGAATCATAAAAGCATCTTTCCCATGGGAGAACGACAATGAGCAAAAGCATCGACAGGGATAAAGCGGTGGAATCGGCCATGAGCCAGATCGAGCGCCAGTTCGGCAAAGGTTCGATCATGAAACTCGGAGACAGGGATGTGGCGGCGGTTCCCGTCATCTCCACCGGGTCCCTGGCCCTGGACAAGGCCTTAGGAATAGGCGGCCTTCCCCGTGGCCGGGTGGTGGAAATCTACGGGCCGGAATCCTCCGGTAAAACCACCTTGACCCTCCACGCCGTGGCCGAAGCCCAGAAAAAAGGCGGCATCGCGGCGTTCATCGACGCCGAGCACGCTCTTGACGTGTCCTACGCAAGGCGGCTGGGCGTGAACTGCGACGACCTCTTGGTTTCCCAGCCCGACACCGGTGAGCAGGCCCTTGAAATCGCCGACATGCTTGTACGGAGCGGGGCCATCGACATCCTGGTCATCGACTCGGTGGCCGCCCTGGTTCCCCGGGCTGAAATTGAAGGCGAAATGGGGGATTCCCACATGGGTCTCCAGGCGCGCCTCATGAGCCAGGCGTTAAGAAAACTCACCGCCACCATCGGCAGGACCAACACCACGGTGATCTTCATCAACCAGATCCGTATGAAAATCGGTGTGGTCTTCGGAAACCCCGAAACAACCACCGGCGGTAACGCCCTGAAATTCTACGCATCCATCCGTCTTGAAATCCGGAGATCCACCGCGATCAAGGAAGGAAACGACGTGACCGGCAGCCGGACCAAGGTCAAAGTGGTGAAAAACAAGCTGGCTCCCCCCTTCCGTGAAGCGGAATTCGACATGATGTACGGCGAAGGGATTTCCAAAACCGGCGAAGTTCTGGACATGGGGGTTGACGCCAACCTGGTGGAAAAAAGCGGGGCCTGGTACTCGTACAAAGGCGAACGCATCGGCCAGGGCCGTGAAAACGCCAAAAAGTTTCTCGGTGACAATACAACGGTTTACGAAAGCATCTACCAGGAACTGCGGGACATGGCCGGAATTCCCGAGCGGAAAGATGGCGCGGTGGAGACGGCTGAAGCTTAAAAGGATGAACATCGAACACCGAACATCCAACATCGAATGGTGAATGGGATCGTCTCTCAGCGAAGGGTGATTTTAACGTCCAACGCTCAACGCTAAACTTCCAACGTTCAATGGATGGCAAAACGACGGGCGTTGCAATAAAGGAAGGCTATCGTAGGTCGGGTTGAGGTACGAAACCCGACAAATGATCCGATCCTTTGAATTCGACGCCGCGAGTACATCTGTAACAGCTCGAAATAATGAAAATATATTAATATTTTTTATATTTATAAGCATTCAATGCTTCCGGCGGCCCTGCCGGGGGCCAAACTTTTGAAAAGTTTGACAAACGGATTGGGTGAAAGTGTCCTGTAGATCGTATTCCAAAATCCGTTTGTCCAGATTTTTAAAATTTGTCACAGCAAAGAGAGGGATCTGGTCCCCCGGAAGGGCCGCCGGAGGCAAAAAAATACAAAGAAGAATAAGCTGTTCGCAGAATCACCGTCCGATGGTTTAAAGGATGGGGTCTTTGTCGGGTTTCGTGCCGAGAACCCGACCTACGATAGACCGTCTCATATACCGGGCAGAAGAAATAAACATAAAAACCATCCGGAACGGCGTTTGCCCGTTCCGGCCGAGCATGCAAGGAAAACGGAAGAACCATGGAACAGAAAATGACCGGCAGTGAAGCCAGGGCGCTTTTCATCGAGTATTTCAAGAAACACAACCACCGCCATGTGCGGAGTTCGTCCCTCGTCCCTTCGGACGACCCCACCCTTTTGTTTACCAACGCGGGGATGGTGCAGTTCAAGCGGACCTTCATCGGCGAGGAAAAACGGGACTACACCACCGCCGTCACGTCCCAGAAATGCGTGAGGGCCGGAGGCAAGCACAACGACCTTGAAAACGTCGGCTACACGGCCCGTCATCACACGTTTTTCGAAATGCTGGGCAACTTTTCCTTCGGCGACTATTTCAAGGAAAAAGCCATCGCCTTTGCCTGGGATCTCCTGACCAACGGCTACAAACTGCCCGTTTCCAAACTCTGGGTGTCCGTCTTCACCGACGACGACGAGGCCTTCGACATCTGGCACAAACAGATCGGCGTGGCCCAGGACCGCATCGTCCGGCTGGGTGAAAAGGACAACTTCTGGGCCATGGGCGACACCGGCCCCTGCGGCCCCTGCACGGAAATCCACATCGACCGGGGAGCTGACCACGGCTGCGGCAAACCCGAATGCGCCATCGGCTGCGACTGCGACCGTTTCCTCGAAATCTGGAATCTGGTGTTCATGCAGTTCGAACGGAACGAAAAAGGGGAACTCACCCCCCTCCCCAAACCCAGCATCGACACGGGCATGGGGCTTGAGCGCATTCTCTCCATCATGCAGAACGCCGACACAAACTACGACACGGACCTTTTTATTCCCATCATCCGTAAAGTGGAAGACCTGTCCGGCCGCAAAATCGGTGAATCCCACGCGGTTTCCGTCTCCATGAAAGTCATCGCCGACCACAGCCGGGCCGCCGCCTTCCTCATCGGGGACGGCATCCTTCCTTCCAACGAGGGAAGGGGCTACGTGCTGCGCCGCATCATGAGGCGGGCTATCCGTTACGGCCGGAACCTGGGCCTTACCAAACCCTTCCTCCATGAAACGGCACGGACCGTGTTCGACGTAATGAAAGAAGCCTACCCCGACCTTCACGAAAACGCCGATTTCATCACCTCCGTCATCAAAAATGAGGAACAGAGCTTTTCCCTCACCCTGGACAACGGCCTGCGCCTTCTTTCCGAAGCCCTGGACGACATGAAAGCCAAGGGCGAAAGCACCCTGTCCGGCCAGGTGATCTTCAAACTCTACGACACCTTCGGTTTTCCCGTGGACATCATCAAGGACGTGGTGAAAGGCGAAAGCGTCGAACTGGACATGGACGGATTCACCCAGGCCATGGACGAGCAGAAGGAGAAATCCCGGGGCGACATCCGTTTCTCCCACATGGGCGAAGCGTTCAAGGCCCTTTCCAGCCAGGGCGTCAAGACCACGTTCACCGGTTATGCCGGACTTGAAACCCCATCCAAAGTCCTGGTGCTTGCCGTGGACGGCCATGAAATCGCCGAAGCCAAAGACGGCATGACCTTTGATCTGGTCACGGAGATGACACCCTTTTACGGGGAATCCGGCGGGCAGGTGGGCGATTGCGGTAAAATTTCCGGCGAAGGTTTCGAAGCCGAGGTCACGGATACCGTGAAAGACCCCACCGGCCTTTTCATCCACAAATGCCGCATGGTGAAAGGCAGAATCCAGAAGAACGACGCGGTCACCCTCACCGTGGACACTGAAAAACGAAAAAGAACGGCCCTGAACCACACGGCCACCCACATCCTTCACACGGCCCTGCGCACGGTTCTGGGCAGCCATGTGAAACAGGCCGGGTCCCTGGTTTCCCCGGAACGCCTCCGCTTCGACTTTTCCCATTTTTCAGCCATCGAGCGGAAAACCCTGGATGAGATTGAAACCCTGGTGAACGAACAGATCCGGAAAAACATCCCGGTTGCAACGGCGGAAATGGATGCGGAAGAAGCTTTTAAAACCGGTGCCACGGCCCTTTTCGAAGAAAAATACGGAGACCGGGTCCGGGTGGTGAGCCTTGACGACTTCAGCCGTGAATTCTGCGGCGGAACCCATACGGAAAGGACCGGCGACATCGGCCTGTTCAAAATCATCAGCGACGCGGGCATCGCCGCCGGCGTCCGGCGCATCGAAGCCGTGACCGGTGCCGAGGCCCTCGCCTTTATCCAGAACCAGATCACCGCGGCCCAGCGCACGGCCAACCTGGTGAAATCCCCCATCGAAACCCTGCCCGAACGGGTGGAAAAAATCATGGGCGACAGCCGGAAACTGGAAAAGGAACTTCAGAAACTGAAAAGCGCCGTGGCCGGAAAAGCCGCCGACGACATCGACCAGATGGTGAAAGAGGTGAACGGCATCAAGGTCATCGCCCAGAAAGTCGACGTGGAAGGCCCTTCCGAAATGCGGGATCTGGCCGACCGTTTCAAGGACAAACTGAAATCCGGCGTGGTGCTCCTGGGCGCGGAATCCGGCGGCAAAGCGCTTTTGACCGCCATCGTCACCAAAGACCTCACCGGCCGCGTCAAAGCCGGAGACATCGTTAAAAAAGCCGCGGCCATGGTGGGCGGCGGCGGTGGCGGACGGCCGGACATGGCCCAGGCCGGCGGCCCCAATCCCGAGAAGCTGGACGAGGCATTGAATTCAGTTTTGGACCTTCTTTCCACACTTTAAAAAAAATACGAATCCTGATCGAGCCTCCGGCGGTCCTGCCGGAGGCCTACCCTCCTTTTATTCCAATCCGCTTTCAAGAAAATTCTCCACGGCCCATAAAACACTTCAAGATTTCACAGCCACATACCGAAATTTAATAGTGACGTCCCACGTCCGCGTTTTTGAGCGCCCGTTTATCCGTAAGTTACCTTTTTTCCGAAATTATACCGCAACGGTGCTGTGTTTCACGGCTACAGGCACCCATCATATCCGGTTTCAAAAAGGGGGAGGGAGTATGTATCGTTTAGTATCCAAAGGATTCTGGCTGGCCGTATGTTTACTGGCCCTTCTATCGGGCGGATGCCACCGGGGGGGCGGCTCGTCGTCACCCGACATCATCAGCGTTTCCGGCAGTGTCGGCAATGGCGATGTCGCGGGTGCGGCTATCGCCCTTAAAAACAGTGCGACGGGAGAAACGGTGTCAAGCTCGGTCAGCGGCGAAGACGGCCAGTGGACATTATCGGTGGAGCGGGTCAAACTGGCTGCGGACACCGACTTCATCCTCACGGCGACCCATCCTGTAAGCGGCCGGGTTCTCAGGTCCGCAGTTTCCGGATCAGATATCCTGAGTGCCGGTTACGCGCTGTCATCCAATCTCACCGTGATCAGCGCCTATTCCGAAGCGGCATTCCTCGTGGCCAAAGCCGGAAACGGTCAGGCCACCCCGGTCCCTTTCATGAAATACACCCTCAAGCTTACCGGGCTCAAAATGCCGAGATCCACAGGCAACCCGGAGGTGGACGCCCTGGCCCGCTGGATTTCAGGAAAATTCAACGGAACCGGAGCTGAATCGGGGATCGTATACTCGGTCCAGCTTCTCGCACAGATCATCCGGGGAAGGTGGCCCGCCGTTTTCGTGGCCGGATCCCCTGTGACCATCTCCTTTCCCCAGGAATTCACGGAACTCGGTGCCACCGTGTCCGTGACGGATTTTGAGGGTCCCGAAGATGTCACCGTGTCCGGCAGCACCCTCACCGTATCCCCGGCCGCATCGGAAGACCAGGGGGAAGCCGTTCTTAAGCTGTCCCTGGGGGGAACGGACCTGTCTCTGACCCTGCCCGTCATCACATTGAACTCTGTCTCCACATACCAGGAGACCCTCCTTTCAGGGTCCACAACACCGGTGGATCTGGGCCGGTTGACCATCAAGCCCGGTGCAGCGTCTTTTCTGGTGGATACCGCCATTGAAATCAATGAACTGGACATCGACGGTTTCGCCGGGGCAACCATTGGCGGCGTCACCGTCACGGCGGCTTTCAACATTGAACTGGCCGGTGAACCCGGTGCCCCGGTTCAGATTATTTTCACGCCTGAAGAGGCTCCGGAGCCGGACAGCGTGGTGCTGATCCACATCGATCCGGCGACCAAAGTGGAAACTTACATATTCCCCGACAGCTATGACGAAACGAGTCACAGTTTCACGTTCACGGTGAATGGTTTCTCTCCCATCCTCATAGGGACTCTGGATCCTTCCCCCACATACTCCACCGGATCGGTGATCACCGTGTCCGATCTTGAAAACGACAGCGCAAACGCCCTGGCGTTCATGCGCCAGATCTCGGATTTCCTGGGTCATGAACAGAACCTGGCGGTTATCTCCACTGCAAACGGAGAGAAAGACATCATCGCGAAATATCTGGTCCAGCTCTCAAGCAAGGCCCTTTCGTCGTTCATGGCCCTGCCCGCAACCCACGCCTCGGACATGGCAGCCTTGAAAACCGTGATGTTCAAACCCCAGCCTTACAGCCTTTCGACCACCAGTGCCTTTGATGCTTACTGGTCCATCCGCAGCAGCCTGATGAAAACCCTTTACCGGGTCACGAACATGAACTTCAAAGGGTTTGACGGAACGGAGCTTTCCGATTACGGAACAAGGCAAAGCAAGGATATCGAGTCGGACATCCAGGGCTCCATCCTGGGCCAGCGCGATGCAAACGGCCGTTACCACCTCCCCATGATGGCCTACCGCGTACTGAAACTCGGCTGCACCTTGCCGGACAACTATTTCAGAAACGTCCTTGACTCCCTGGATTCCAAGGGGCTCACCGAAGATGAACGCATCGATCTTTTCAGGAACATGGCCGCCTGGATTGAAGGGTACATCGCCTACAAAACGTTCACCGCACCGAAGGTCTATGTGAAGGACAGCCTTCCGGGAACCCGTGACAGCCTGGTTCTTGGAGCCCGGAATTTCTTCGGCGACAGTTCATGGGCGGACTTCGCCGGACTCTGGCTGGGCGGCTCGTACCCGTATGCTGAAGACAATTCCGTTTCCGCAGCCGCCTATGAATTTGCCGCGATCAGTGACATGCTGGGCGACTGGGCCGACACCCTGACCTATGACGCGGATCTGTTGGCCACGGCACAGACCGCCACGGAGTACCCCTTGGGTTCTTCCATGAGGGGCCGGAAATGGGCGGACAAAACCACCTGTTTCATTCCCCCTGAAGTCAGCGACGAAATCTCTGTGCTTGAAAACTGGCGGCTGTACCTCCTTGATCTGATTCCCAGCGTCAGCACCTGGTACAGGGACTCTGACGGTGATGGATACGGCGATGCCGCGAGTTCCGTTGAGGCGTCCGAACAACCTTCGGGATACGTGGTAAACTGCACCGATCAAGACGACACCGACGCCACAGTGTACCCCGGCGCGCCGGAAATCTGTGGAGACACCATCGACAACGATCTGGATGGAACTGTGGATGAAGGCTGTGGCAGCCATTATAAAGGCACGGAAAACACCTTCACCCTTCTGAGGAAAAGCAACAGCCAGTTCCTCCTTCCCGTGGACGTGGGTGGCCAGACATTGAACCTCCTGGTAGACACCGGCTCCGACGCCATCATCGTTTTTGCGGACAGACTTTCACCTGCGAACACGGCCCGGATCAGCAACACATCCATCAGCAAACGTTATGTCAGCATCACCCGGACCGGATTCCTGGCCCAGGCCCAGGTCAGGATCGGGGCTTATTTCGACGATGACATGAACATCATGGTGGTCACCTCCCCCACCTCGGACAGCGACCCCTCTCTCACCGCCAAGGGTGCCGACGGCATCATCGGACTTCGCCGCACCCAGGGGCTTGCTCTGGGAAGCGACGACGCGCTCCTTGACGCACCGTTCAACACCCTCCAGCCTGCTGTCAACATCTTCGAGCTGAACCTGCCCCCCACCGGTACAGCCACGCTGTCCCTGGGAAAAATGGAGATTCTTGACCGTTCCAGATCCTCCTATATTTTCAAAGCCAAAACCTACACCTTCTCCGATCCGGTTCGGCCCATCGATTACAACTTCGCCGACCTCCAGGTGCCGTTCCGGGCGAAAAGCCGTTACGGCGAGGTCAACACCGGTGAACTGGACGTCCTCTTCGACAGTGGGGCGGTGAGCAAGCTGGTTCTGGATACCGAGGTGGCCAAAGCCCTGGGTTACGATCCGACCACCGGCACATGGCAGCTTGACGGAGATTCTGAAATCGAGTTCAATCTGGTGGGACCGGCCAACACCGTCACCCTTTATCCCAAATTCAAGATTTCCGAAATCAGCGTGGCCCCGTTCCGCCGGATGGGTGTGACCTATGAAGCCGTGCTGGGCATCGACCGCTGGCAGCACTACGTCATTGGCTTTTCTTACGTGGACTATCAGAGCGAAGGGCCAGACGGGACGATACTGATGCTTTTCCGTCCCAATATGGCGGAAGCCTTCCAGCAGAGTCTTCCCGGCCAGGCATTGAACTACAAGACCCTTTCGGGCCTGAACTCCCTGGGAGATGACCGTTTCCCCACCGCTGACGAGCAGGGCAACACCGTGGCGTTCCAGACCAATCGCCCCGATGGCATGGGCGGCTGGGATATCGGCGTCTGGAAAAAAGACGAAGGCATCCTCACCCTTCCGGGATTGAACAGCACGGCGGACGACGCCGACCCCTCCCTGTCGGCAGATGGCCGATATCTGATCTTCCATTCGAACAGGAGCGGTGGTGCGGGAAGCTGGGACATCTACCTTTACGACCTTCAGGCCCGGAGCATGGTCGCCCTGCCCGGAGTCAACACCGAATCCATTGAAAGGACGCCCACCATCAGTGCCGACGGCCGTTTCCTCGTGTTCCGTTCGGAGAGGGACGGCGGTGCGGGCGACTCGGACATCTACATGGTGAACCGTGAAACAGGGGCCTACGTTCCCTTGCCGGGCTTAAACAGTGACCAGGGGGAATACGATCCGGTGGTAAACGCGGACGGAACCCTCATCGCCTTCGACTATCAGGACAACGACGCCGAAATCTACGACCCCCAGAGCTATCTGTACGATGTGACCACCCACACGCTCGACACCCTTGCGGCACTGAATTCCACCGCGTCCGAAACGGACAGCGTGATCAGTCCTGACGGGACGTATTATACCCTCCAGACCAATCGCTTCCATGAAGAAATGGGGCTGTACAACCGGGATTTCATGGTCTTCAACCGCAGCACGGAACGCTATGAGCTGCTTTCAGGCCTGAATTCGGAATTCGACGAAGACGGAATCTGTTTCACCGGGGACAGCCGGAACATCCTGTTCCACTCCAGCCGGCCCGGCGGCAAAGGGGGGTCGGACATCTATTTCTACAGTCTGGACAACACATCCCTGACGGATTTTACCCAGACCCGGCAGGATCTCCCGGCGGAAAACATCGACCTCACCTGTGATGAAACATCCGGCGTACCCACCCTCAAGGTCACCACCGCCGAAGGTGTGGAACTCACCCTTCTGGTGGACACCGGACTTTCCGGCATCATCCTGTTCGAGGACAGGGCACCACTCGGAAACCGCTGGGGCGGACCCGTGTCCGTCACGCTGCCCTACGGCACCCTCTACGCTTCGGAACAGATCTACACCCAGGTCCACATCGGCAATACCTCGGCTGTGACGAAAATGCCCGTCATCGCAAGCCAGGACGAGTACGACCGTCTGGTGGGAAGGACCGATCTTCCCAGAGTCGACGGGGTCATCGGTTTCCTGGGCATGTTCCAGAACGAGTTCGCACCCAAGCTGACCCTCATCGAGTACAGCTTCATTGACGGATCGGACCTGAACCTCGACCTTGAACCGGGCCTCAGCATCGGAGCGGCCCCCATGACGGACATCGCCCGGGGTCAGGGTGAATATATGTTCGACACCGCCATCGAAGGATACACCGACCCGGTGGACCCCTACAACGACAGCTACACCGACATGGGCGTATCGTTCATTGCCCAGACGGACACCGGAGTCACCACCCCGGAAGGCCGGACAATCATGCTCAGTTCGGTTCTTGAGGACACCCTCATCCTGGATTTCGAGGCAGCCCGGGATCTCGGTTATTCCAGCATTACGGGATGGGGCGACGTGACCACCGTCCGCATCATCTTTGCAAACGACGACAAACTCCTGCCCCTTGACGCGGGGCTGTATCCCGTGAACAAAATCCAGGTGACGGATCTCAGCGGATCAAACTGCGACGCCGTGCTCAGCGCAGACCGCTGGACCGGTGATTTCATCGTCAGCTTTTCCACCATCGATTTCCAGTCCGACGGCCCCAGTGGAACCGTGTCCTTCCTTCAGCTCAAGGATGTCTACGCTCTTCAGGGAGATTTCTACGGCAGCGGAAGAAACTACATCTCCCTGCCCGGACTGAACAGCAGCGGTGACGACATCTATTCCTCCGTCAGCATTGACGGCCAGACCCTTGCGTTCCAGAGCAACCGGAACGGCCACAAGGATGTGTTCGTGTACCGCATCGGCCAGGGTCTTCTCACGCTTCCGGGACTCAACTCCACCACGGACGACAGCGCCCCGACCCTCACGGGAGACGGGCGGTTCGTGGCTTTCCAGTCCGACCGCTCCGGCAACTATGATGTTTACCTGTACGACATCCGTGAAAAAACCTTCATCAGTCTTCCGGGCCTGAACACCGAATATCTGGAACGGCAGCCCACCATCAGTTCCGATGGAAAGATGCTGGCCTATAGGAGTGAAAACCCGGACACGATGAACGGCGGTTCCGATATCTTCCTGTACAGCCTCGTAACCTTTGAAAAGGTTTCCATCAATGGAGCCTGGCTGAACACCGGATCCGAGGAATATTTCCCGCTCCTTAACGGTGACGGAACCCTCATTTCCTTTATCGCCTTTGGCCGTGACGACACCGTGGGTGATTACGACGTCTACTTGTACGACCTCCTCGCCGGCCACCTTGTGGACCTCCCGGACATCGTGAAAACGGAAGGGTACGAGGACGGCATGATCAGCCCGGACGGCGCGTTCCTGTCAGGCGGTCAATACTGGGGAAGTTCGGGAGACATCTATCTCCTTGAACGGAGCTCCGGCGAACTGATCTATCTCCCGGGCCTGAACACCCCCTTTGAGGAGGCCAGCCCCATTGTCACCCCCAATGCCCAGTTCATCTCCTTTGAATCAGACCGCCCCGGTGGCCAAGGTGGCTGGGACATCTACCTCTACCAGCGTGACGAAACAGACACCAACTCCTACACCGTGGCCGAAGCCTTTGATCAGGGCGGTTACGTCACAGGTGCAGATGGTGGCAGGGTGTCGGACGAGACGGTGTACGGTTACGACCGGAACGGCAAGCTCATCGGCACGACCATCACGGACGGCGGGGGCAACTTTACCCTCACCGTTCCCCAGGGGACACTCCTTGGAATCACCTTCGAAACCCGGACGGGTGGCCTTACCGTGGTCACCGATGATGTGGGCGACGACACCTACGTGCCCGATTTCGAGGCGGGAAACCTGAAATTCGGCCAGGTCTGGATCGAGGATAAAGCCCAGGCCGGTCTTCCCTCAACCATCAGGTTCGACATCGAAACCACGGCGGCCAAGTACAACACCAGTGTCACGGTGTACCTGAAAGCAGGCAACCCCGGCGACATCGACCTTTCCGCCGGATTCGAACCGGACTACCAGCTCACCACCCTTACCATCGACAAGCTGGGATTCAGGGGTGAAATGACCGATCCTGTGATCAAATCCCAGAACGACCGGGAAACCAGCGTCACCTACATGCCGGGCACCAACAACATGAACGCCCATGTGGAACACACCTTCACCGTACCCCAGGGTATTCCCGACGGCCTGTACACAGCGGTTTTCGCCATCAATACGTTTGACGTCACAACAGAAGACGACGAAATCCAGGGCGAGGATACGGGGGATCTTGCCGACAACTTCGTGGTGGCTTCGGCATCGACCATTATCGGTAATCCCGACAAGCCCAACCTGCGTATCCTTTCTTCGAAACTGTACACCAACAGCTTCGAGCTGCCGGCTTCCGTACCGCTCGCTGACCCGGCTGCCGTTCCCGAAAGCCATGACCTGAGTCTCAATCTCGAAGTGGAATCCATGGCTCAGGACACGAGCCTGCCCGTGGCCATCACCTTTGAACTTGACGTGAACGGCGTGAAATACCCCATGGCCTTCTCGGTGGACAACGGTTTCGGCGGGCAGCTGAAAATCGACCGGCAGACCTATGAAGAAACATGCAGACCCGAAGACCGGGAAGGCTATCCCGACGGAGACCGATGCGCGTCCCTTTACCGTCAGGAACAGACGGGCAAGACCTACACCCTTTACATGAACGCCGATGCGTACAACGCTCTCAAGGGAATCAAGTCGGACATCACCTGCCACCTGGTGGTTACGATGGACCCGGACAACACCATTGAGGAATACGAGGACAACAAGGCGGACAACGTCATCATCCTGCCCGTTCAATTCCTCGCTCCCGAGCCTGCAACCAAAGCGGTCAAGGCGGTGACAGGCACCTATGAAAACATATTCAACTTCAGAACAGGCCAGACTTACGGCAACGATGATTTCAACATCGGTTACGAAGTGGGTCCGACGATGGATTACAAGAAAACCGAGTTCAACGGCATGACCTACCCCTACGCCACCACCTTCAACGCCATGAACGACCTCAACGCCAAGGTGTTCGGCTATTCCTTCACCCCCCTTTCCGTGGGTCCGCGCCTCAACTTCGACTGCAGTTCGGAACAGGCGGTGAAAGACTCCTATTTCGATTACGGCGTTTACGTCTTCGGCGTGAAAATCTGGGGGCAGAACTACTCCATGCCCGATGACTATATGACCAAAAACGAACTCTCCCTCTGGGATTCCAAGGACGAGGAAGGCAACGAACGGTTCGCCAAACGCGTGGAAAAGAAAAAGGAAAAGACATTCAACGTGGGGCCCGTTCCCATCACCGTGTCCGGTGCTCTTGTGGGCGAACTGGGCATCCGTGGCGAAATCAAGTACCAGGCTCTGAACAAGCTGGTGACCGAAGCCGGTCCCTTCGCATCCCTTGTGGGAACGGTTGAAGGCGGATTGGGCGTTCCGGGATTCTGCGTGGGCGTGGGCGTGGAGCTGACACTCATGGATATCAGCCTGAAACTCACACCCAGTGTCCAGATTCTTCCCGAAGTTCCCATCGCGCTCCTGGAGTTCAGGGCACCCATCGTGCTTTCCACCCTTCAGGGTGAGGCCTACCTGTTCGCCAGGGCCTTCTTCTGGAGTTACAAGTACACCGTCATCGACTGGGACGGCTACACCTATGAAATCAACCTCTTCCCCTTATGGTACAGAGGGTACGGAGCCACAAACCTTTACAAATCCTATTACTACCCCAAGGACGACTGGACGGGGACCACGCATTTAGGCGGTTATGAAGGGTTGCTGCACCACGACTGGGGCTACGGCGGTCCGGCTGTCCTTAACGGTGTGGTGGATTATTTCTCGGCATTCTACGAGGGCTATTTCGATTTCCCCGGAGCGGACGAATACGTGTGGGGCGATGAAAGCGCGGATTACGGAAGCAATTACACGTTCCACGTGGATTCGGACGACTACCTCAGCATCCTGCTGGACGGCGAATTCATCGTGACCAACAATTTCGGGGACTCAGATTACACGGAATTCGTCAGCACCGGATTCCACAAGCTGATGGTCTATTACAAGGAACTGCATTCTCCGGCATACGCCAAGGTCTACTGGACGAGACAAAACCAGTTCGCGGCGTTCTACTACAACAACACCACCTTGACAGGTGATCCGGTCTACTTCGAATCCACCGAGCGGATCAACTACAAGTGGAACGGTGAAAGTCCCAAAGAAGGACTGGTGAACGCGGATAACTTCTCCATCCGGTTTGAAGGGGACTTCACGTTCCCTAAAACCATGGAATACCAGTTCATCGCCAAAGGGGATGACAGCGTGAAAGTCTATGTGGACGGAAACCTCGTCCTTGATAACAACTGGGTTTGGTGGCAGCCCACATCCGGTTCCGCCACCGTTACCGAAGGCTCACACCACATCAAGGTGGAATACATCGAAGTCGCGGGATGGGCCGACATCAGCCTGACCTGGGCGCCGAAAAACACCTTTGTGGGGAGGTACTGGAACAACAGGACACGGAGCGGCAACCCTGTCAAAACCTCGGACGACTCGGCTTACTTCCAGACTCCGGGCCTCTGGGAAAAATACTTCAAGACAGGGTTCGGCAATGGCAATCCTCCGGGAGTCAACTACGACAACTTCTCCGCAGTCTGGGAAGGGGCGTTTTACTTCGACGGAGGCGAATACGAATTCGTTCCGGCCTGGGATGACGAATTTTCGTTCTGGATCGACGGAAACCTCATGGGCTCCTACAACTCGTGCTGCCGGGCGGACCTGATCACCGTCAACCTGTCCCAGGGCTGGCACACCCTTCGGATGAGTTTCGTTGAATACACCCATAACGCCGTGGTCTCCCTCAAATGGGGCAAGAAGACCAAAAACATCGTGACGGAAATCTACGGCAAGGATTACGACGCTTCCGGCCGGCTGATTCCCATGGCGGTCAACCGGAGGACCGACATGAACAGCAACTGGGGTCATGGAGCACCGACGGGGGATGTGACGCTTGACGGCAACAACTACACCGTGATCTGGGAAGGTGATTTCGATTTCAACGGAGCCCCCTATGAATTCGGAGCCGCCGCTGACGACAAAGTCATCGTATACGTGGACAACGTCAAGATCATCGAATCCTACTGGTCTGACTGGAGAGTGTGGTGGTACGAGACCATCCCCATGAACGCGGGAACCCACCACGTCAAAGTGGTGTTCAACGAATACGGCGGCGGAGCCTGGGCCAACGTGAAATGGGCCCAGAAGACAGTGGACCGGTTCCACGGCATGAAATTCGACGGCGCCACCTCCGATTACATGATGGACGTGAACCCCGTGGGGAAATACATCGCTTACGACTGGGGCGGCGGAACACCGGGAGGACGCGGGGATGACTTCAGGATCATCTGGACCGGCGTCTTCAACTTCGACAGCGACGGCAACTACACGTTCCAGGGGAGCGTGGACGACGATCTGGTGATCTACATCGACAACGTGGAGGTTTACCACAAGGGATGCTGTGGAGCCTACAGTTTCACAAAATACCTGAGCCAAGGCCAGCATTCCATCAAGGCCGCCTTCTGGGAAGCAGGGGGAGGTGCTTCCGTATCCTTGAGTTGGAATAAAAACTAGTGTAAAGTGTTTTCCCAATCGTTGAATCCACCCGCCTCCGATGTTCGTGCCGGAGGCGGGTGTTATTAAAACACGGCAATAAAATACACGAAGGCCGGGCTTTATCCCGGCAAGATCCTGTGATTTTGTAACTTTTTTAAAACTGCCGTTCGCAGGTCGGGCTCACGACACGAAACCCGATCGATTAAATCCAACAACGGTTGCATAACCTTTCAGACCGTCCGGTTTACCATCCGCAGCCCTTGATTCTGCGGAGATCCGTCGGCTTTCGTACCTCAAGCCGACCTGCATTTACGTACCGGAATCTTGCACATACAGACACAAACAAGACCCCTTAAAGGAACCCGCTCACGATGAAGATCACGATGAATACCAGAACGTTCCTCCTTGGACTCACCACCCTCGCCGGACTCGGCCTTGCGGCGCTTGTCTTCAGCCACCTCGGCGTTTTCGGATTTTCCGGGGAATCCACACCCTTTGAAAAAATGTCTGAAATGGCGGACTTCGTCTATGCACCGGAGCCGGGTGAAACCCTGGCCTACCGTTTTTCCCTCGATTCTGAATCCGTTCTGAGCCCTGAGATCTTTTCAGCGGGCAACAGCCACGCCCCTTCCCCGGCCGGCAAGAATGCCGACGAAACGAAACTCGCCATGAAAACCTCAGGCGACCTTTTCCTGAAATTCTACCCGCCTGAAAACAAAGGTGGCAACATCCGCGTGGCCGGAGCCGTGGCCGATTACGAACAGACCCTCAACGACGCGACCCCTATCTATGCCAGAGCGGTGACCTACCCCTTCGTCTTCGAAATGAACCCCAAAGGCTACCTCTCCGGATTCCGGTTCACACATGGGATCCCTGAAGAAGCGAAAAGCGTGATCTGGAACATCCTTTACACCATGCAGACCGCCTGCCCCAAAGGCAAAGGCGACACCTGGCGAACCCGGGAAATCGACACCTCGGGCCAGTACCAGGCGAATTATTCATTCTCGCCCAAGGGGGGAAACGACAGGGAATTCACCGTAAACAAAGTCAAGGAAAAATACCTGAAATCAAACGCAGCGGACAACGACATGAACCCGCTGCTCCGGGCGTCTACTGTGCGCATCGAAGAAAGCCGGGCCGAGACCCTGGTCCCTGCCAAAGGTGCGTGGATCATCAAAACCCGACTGAAAGAATCCACGGTCATGGAAAGCGGCAAGAAGCAGCTTGGAAAAAGCGATGTGATTTTCACTGCGGAACGGGCTGACAAACAGCCGCCCACAGCCTTCGCTGCCACATTTGGCGAGGCCCTTTCCGCATTGAGTTCCCAGCGCTGGTTCAAGGAAAAGTACAGCATCACCGATTCCATCCTCGACAAGCAAAGTCGGAATCTCGACCTCAATGATGCGCTGAAAGTCTTCCTCGACATGCGGAAATCCCTTGCAAGCGCGGACCGGCGGAAAGCCGAAGCCTTCATGCTGAACTACCTCCGGCTTTTCCCCAAAGCGGCTTTCGACCTGATCAAGGCCATGGACGCGGACCCGAAAAAAGAGAGGTTCAGTCATGAAAACCAGCTCCTTCTCTGGCAGCTCATCGCCGAAGCAGGACACGAGGACGCCCAGAAAGCCGTGATCGACGCCGTCACCAACACCGCATACAGCGATCTCACCCACATGCGGGCCATGGCCTATGTCCACAGCTTCGAATACCCGGAAGATTTCATGCTCGACGCCCTGTGGAACGCCTACGGTGCCCTGGACAAACAATCATCCGACAAAACCGTCAAAGAACTGACCACCATGGCCCTCTACGCCATCGGAGGCCTGGGCAGTGTTGACAAGCTCAACGACAGCCTGAAGCCTGAGGTGGGCAAATCCCTGGTGGAGAATCTTAGAAAAACGAAAGACACGGCGGAACAGATCACTTTGCTGGAAGCCATCGGCAACTACGGCGGTTCGGACGTGCTGAGCCAGGTCGAGCCTTATTTTTCAAGCAAAGACGAACGGGTGCGCATGGCCTCGTTCAACGCCCTGAGACGCATGGACGATCCAGCGGCTTTCGACGCGTTCACCGGACACTACGACAAGGAAACGTCCCAGAACGTGAAGTCCGCCGCTTTGAAATTACTCCCAGGCATGACCCCGTCTGAGAAAATGATGGCCTGGAGCGGCAAGGAAGTGTTAACCGTCACCGAAGCCGACGACCAGGAAGCGCTGACCAAAGTCCTTGGTGAAAACATGAAAACCTGGCCGGACAACGAGAAACATCTCCGGGCGCTTCTATCCAAAAAACCGTCCAACATGGTGAAAAAAACGGTTTACCGTTATGTCGCTCCCTGATAACCAAGCGACTCGACGTTCACCGGAAATTTCAGGACCAGACTTGATCCGTAAGTGACTTTCTTTTTTCTAGAATTTCAACGTCACACCCCCTGAAAGTGTGGCATCGTCCCTGTCCCACTCTCCGGTGTCACGTTCTTCAAACTCGATTTCCCTGTAACGGCCCTCGATGAACAGGTATGCGTTTTTCATCAGGTAAAACCGAAGACCGGCCTGATATTCCTGAAGGGATTCCGTTTCATCGAAACTCAATGACGAAGGAGAAAAACTGACTCCGCCATACACCTCCACCGGAACGGGTGCCGGATTGATGGACGCCGTCAGCTCGTATGAGCTTTCAATGAGGAACGCCAGTGATGATACATTGCCCTCCATCTCACCCTCTTCCGCATCAACCCTGCCGAGATATCCCTTGAAACCCAGACCAAATTTCAGTCCAGGCAACAGCTGATCGCTTCTGAAAGCCACCAACCCATACCCCACGGTGTACTCCCCTCTGGCGTAATCGATTCCGCCACCTGCCGCAACAATTCCAAGATCCTGCTTGACCTGGAATTCAACATGGCCCATGACCGAATCGCCATTGGCCATAAGTCCCAGCTGAACCGTTTCTGCGGAAGCGTAAGTTGAAAAGAACAGAAAGCCAAACATTGGAAGAAGGAAAATCTTTTTCATAACCCGCCTTTTTTCATATTGAATTTGTGACCATGAACACTTACCATGGTGAGGTCGAAAACGTTTACTTACTGCCACAGACCATCTAAAAATGCAACTGCCGATTGAATTGGAGGTGTTATGCTCACTGTGTATTCGGCGTTCTGGTGTCCCCATTGCATCAAAACGGAAAAGTATCTGAAGGAAAAAGGAACTCCCTTTGAATCGGTCAACATCGAAACAGCACCGGAAGATGTGGTGCGTAAGGTGGTGGAGGTCAACGGAGGCATCGAATGGGTGGTCCCCACCCTGGAATATCACGGAAAATGGAGACCCGGAAAAGTGTTCAGACCGGCGGACCTGGAAAAAGACCTGAAAGCCATGGGCGTTCCCGGTTTCTGACGAAAAAAAGGCCGGACAGGACGAACCTGGCGGCCTTGGAATACCATCAGCTGGTACATTCAATCAAAAAGCGAAACCCACTTCGGCGAAAGGACCGCTCAGTTCGATGTCCGCTTCGAAATCATCCTTGTCAAGGCTGATGTCTTCATAGCGGTATCCTGCGGTGACGAAAAGAGGCCCGAAAGCGTTCAGACGCAGACGGGCGATGGCGCTCATCACATTGCCGTAGCCAAAGGAAAGGGCACGGATTTCGCCTTCGATGGCAAACGCGTCCACCGGACTGACATCGGCGGAAAGATAGAGCATGGGAAGGGGAATGGTCATATCCATGGACTCACTGGCGGAAAGGTTGGCCTCTTTCATTTCGGCTTTGGCCTGAACCACCCGGATGTTGATCCCGGCATTGACATGCAGGGTTCCCAACGTCGCGAGCCCCAGGAACGGAACGCCGTAATACAAGGCCAGATCCGCATGATCCAGAGTGAGCTTCGTTTTGGCTCCTGTTGTAAATGTCTGATTGTCAAAAGTAAAGTTTGCCTTGGCGTCCCCTTTGAATTCCATGGGCGTCGCCATCACGTAGATCACCGGGATCACCGGAACATCCACCTTCACCCGGCCCATGGGAAACGCTTCTTCCGAAAAGCCGAACACATCTTCAAGATCCGATTTTCCCGTTGTGTTATTGTACATGAATTTCCCCGAAGGCGACGTGTACCAGCCCCCCACGGCCGCCTCGATGTCGATCACACCCAGAAGGGCGAAAGACGACGCGGGAATGGAAAGAATAAACATAAAAAACACCATCGCTACCATTTTTTTCATAATTGGCTCCTGTCTGTGTATTCTTGGTCTCTTTGCATGCAATTGAAGCGTTGGATGACTCGCTACGATTCTTCCCCGATCTCGGCGAACCGTTGATGTTACAGTCAATATATATGCTACTTCCCTTGAGGGGTCAAGCATGGAGGCCGCATCAGTCCCCCATTCACCCGTGTGTAAAAGCCGGAAAAAGCACGAATATCCATTCATTATGAAAAAAACGCTATAACGAATCCGCCGCTTCTGATATATTTAATTGAAATTAACTTCCTGCTGCTGAGCTTCATCAAGATAAACTTTCATTCAACATTTACCGCTGAAGAGTTACGGTCATCCCAAAACTCCAGGAGGCCGGCGCTGTGATGCCTCAATATTGCCATGGATGGTTCATGCTATTCAACATATCGAATTCATGCATAAAAACCATTGGGCTCGCGTTTTTTGCGATGGGTCTTGTCTTGTCCCTCCCTTTTCATTCGAACTCTGCAGTAACAGAACTGAGTCCTGCCGCGTCCTTTTTGAGCGATCAGGAAAAAAAATGGATCATGGATCACCCGGTGATCCGTCTAGGCCCTGACCCGGAATTCAAGCCCATTGAATTTTTCGACGCCGAGGGTGTTTATACGGGCATTACCGCTGACTTTGTACATCTCATAGAAAAAAAGACCGGTCTCCGCTTTCAAGCCATCCAATGTAAAAATTGGGATGAGGTGATCGAACGGGCCAAAAAACGCGAAGTGGACGTTCTTGGATCGGCCGTCAAGACCCCTCAGCGTCAAGAATATATGGTTTTTCCAGAGCCTTATCTCCGAATTCCTTCAGTGATCGTCGTTCGGAGCAGTGTGGACCGTCATCTGAAGCTCAGCCAGCTCAAGGGCATGAGTGTCGTCATGGTTTCAGGGTATGGTTACGTGGATCTGATCCGGAACACCCACCCTGAAATCAGGATCGAAGAAGTTTCTGACCTGAAAGTCGCGTTAAGAAAAGTTTCGTTCGGCATGGCCGACGCCTTTGTCGGCGACCTGGCCACCGCCAGTTTCTATATCGAAGCGGAAAGCATCGCCAACCTGAAAGTGGCCGGCGAAACGGATCCTCCGAATATTTCCGGTTTCGCTGTCCGGTCAGACTGGCCGGAGCTTGCAGGTATCCTCGAAAAAACCATGGCCCATCTCACAGCCGAAGAAAAAGCCGACATTTACAAACGCTGGATTCATCTGGGGCAGGAAGCGGGAATCTCGATCAAGGAACTGTGGAACCTGTCGATGATCGTCTTATGTGTCATCGTTATATTGATTACAGGTTTTCTGGTCTGGAACAGAACCCTGCAACGGATGGTTTACAGCAGAACGGAAGAACTCCAGACGGAAGTGATTGAACGAAGAAGGGCGGAAGAAGCCCTGGGGGAAAAAGGAGCCCATCTCGGAACCCTTCTGAAAACCATTCCCGACCTCATCTGGTTCAAAGACCCCAAGGGTGTGTACCTTTCCTGCAATTCACGTTTTGAATGTTTCATCGGACGAAAAGAAGACCGGATCATCGGGAAAACGGACTATGATTTTTTTGACAAGGATCTTGCCGAATTCTTCAGAAAACATGACGCTGCGGCGGTAGAAGCCGGAAGACCCACCATGAACGAAGAAGTCGTCACCTTTGCCGATGACGGCCATACAGAACTTCTTGAAACATACAAAACCCCGGTTTACAGTCCCTCAGGCAAACTTCTGGGCGTCCTTGGCATCGCAAGGGACATCACCGAACGTAAAAAGGCCGAAGACGAGCGGCAGAAACTGCTGAACCAGCTTTACCACGCGCGCCAGATTGACGCCATCGGCAGACTTGCAGGCGGAGTGGCTCACGATTTCAACAACATGCTGTCGGTGATCATCGGCCGGTCCGAACTGGCCAGAATGTCCCTCGACCCTTCAAACCCCCTTTATCAGGTTCTCAGCGACATTGAGACCGTAGGCCGGCGTTCTGCAGATCTGACCCGGCAACTTCTGGCCTTCGCGCGAAAACAGACCATCACTCCTGAAGTCCTTGATCTCAACGAAACTCTTGAAAACATGCTGAAAATGATCCGAAGGCTTATCGGAGAAGGTGTTGACATGGCCTGGCGGCCCTCTTCAGGTTTATGGCCCGTTAAAATGGACCCGGCCCAGATCGACCAGCTCCTGGCCAATCTGGTCATCAATGCCCGTGACGCCCTGACAGACAACGTGGGTCAGGTGATCATCGAAACAGCGAATAAAACCATCGATGACAAAAACGACGACATGACCGAAGATACGGTTCCCGGAGATTACGTTTGTCTCACGGTCTCCGACAACGGATGTGGCATGGACCGCCACACCCTTGACAACATTTTTGAACCTTTTTTCACCACCAAGGAACTGGGTAAGGGCACAGGGCTTGGCCTGTCCACCATTTACGGCATCGTCAAACAGAACAACGGCTTCATTCAGGTGAAAAGCGCACCGGGCAAAGGGTCGTCCTTCACCATTCATCTGCCCCGGTTTTCCGGTACCTCAACCCCAGCTTCACCCAAATCCCCTGAATCCAAAACCCTGGGCGGCAAAGAAATGATTCTCCTTGTGGAAGACGAACCCGAACTTCTTCATGTCGCCACAGTCATGCTGAAAAATCTGGGTTACACGGTCATTCCCGTTTCCCGTCCCCGTGAGGCCCTGGACCTTGCCGAGACCCTCACAGACTCCCTCGATCTTTTAATCACCGATGTGATCATGCCTGAAATGAACGGCCGGGAGCTCTCCCATCGTCTGACATCCAGGTTTCCGGCGCTCAAGAGACTGTTCATGTCCGGCTACACCTCCGATGTGATCGCCAACCACGGAGTTCTTGACGAAGGTTTCGAGTTCATACAGAAACCCTTCACCATCAAGGAACTGGCGGCCAAGGTCCGGGATGTCCTGGATGAACCACCCCGGCCCAAATAAAAAGCCCGTTTCCACCGGACTGTGAAAACGGGCCAACTTACAAATCCTTATCAAAAAACCTAAGCCGCTTCGCTCTGGCTGTCCGAAGGTTGAGCCATGACAATGGCGGAAACCGGACAATCTCCGGCGCAGAACCCGCAGCTGAGACAGCCGTTCAGGTTGATCAGTTCCGGATAGGCGGTTTTCGATTTGGGGTCCGGCTGACCGAAAGCGATGCACCCCACAGGACAGGCGTCCACACAGATGCCGCAGCCCGAACATTTCTTGTGATTGAACTCGGGTTTCTTCCAGTATTTCCGTTTCTCACTTTTCACCACCTGACCGAAGGGGTCTGCCACCGCGTTTTTGGGACAGATTCTTCCGCAGGTTCCGCATTCGATACAGTAAACACTGTCGATGGTGTGATGTTTCTTCTTTTCGCCGCTGATCGCGTCGGCTGGGCAAAGGTTTGCACAGGACGTGCAGCCGATACAGTTTTCAGTTATGGAATAAGCCATATTTTCCTCCTTTAAGCGCCCACCGTGATGCGGTCCATGGCTTCCCGTCCAGGTTTGCCCGTGGCCTGATCCCAGCCGAATTCTTCCCAGTAATGGGCCATCATCTCTTCGATTTCAATGGTCCGCCCTTTGTTGGCCCCTTCGCTCTGAACCGGACGTCCCAGGGCTCTGTCACTGATCTTCAGCTCCATGGGTTCGATACCGTGTTTCACGTTGAAAGCCTGTTTCAGCGTATGGATGTCCCCGGCCAGATCCATGTACTGGTTGGGCGTGAGGTTCCAGCCTGTGGCGGCGTTCATCCAGTCGAACAGCCGGAAGCGCCTGGCTCCGATGAACGATCCGAAAAGACAGGCTCCCGTGGCGTTCACAAGGGTCATGTACCGGCTGTTGGCCGCGCCGATCTTCGCCTGTTTTTCGCTGTTCTTGTACTTGCTGCCCTTGAGGTACATGGGAGGCAGTTTGGGGATGCCTTTCACCACTTTCCAGAGCTGATACATCTCGTAATACAGATGAGACCCCAGAGTATGGCGTCCCGGTGTGGCTTCCACGCTGTAATGCAGGGCGAAACCCGGATCGTTTCTCGAATCGTGCATGGCCGGTTCCTGGCCTCCGGCATGAACGGCGTAGGTTTCGGAATTTCTCCCGATCCGGACCACAGCCTGTTTCACGCCGTCCGCCAGAACATGACCGAAGCCTTCCCGCTTCACCATCTTCTCGATAAGTTTCACGATGGCGTCGGAATTGCCCCAGGTGAGTTCAAGTCCGTCCGTATCGTTTTTGGTGATCACGCCCTCTTCGAAGCATTCGATGGCGAAAGCCACGGCGTGTCCTGCGGAAATGGTGTCCATGCCCGCACGGTTCAGCACTTCGTTCAGGTAAAAAATGGCATCCACATCGTCGTTCATGCATAAACCGCCCAGAGACAGAACCGTTTCATACTCGGGTTTGTGGGTATGGGTGTATTTTCCCTCCATGGTGCAGATGCCGCCGCAGCCTACCGGGCAGGAGTAGCAGTGGAACTTCACCGTTTCACATTTCGTGAACACATCGGGGTTGGATGAATAACTCTTCATGAAACCCCAGTCCTTGGAGCTTCCTTTCCAGTTTTTAATGGGAGAGTCGCCCATTTCAGGGGACATCTGGTTCATGGCCACCGTTCCCCATTTTTTCAGCATGATTTTATAGAGAAGCCCGTCCTGGGTGAGCACCGTGGGCAGAATCCGCATCAGTGCCCCCACAAAGGCGGTCATGGGTCCGGTGACAAACGGCGGCTGAATTCTCGACCAGAAATCACAGACCTGGCTGATTTTTTTCATCTCTTCCTTGTTGTAGGCTTCGATGCGTTTGTTGCCGGAAAGAACCACGGCCTTGAGGCGTTTTGAACCCATCACCGCGCCAAGACCGGACCTTGCCGCCATGCGGCCCTTGTTGGTGGAGATCCCTGAAATCAGGGACACCTTTTCACCGGCAGGACCGATGCAGGCCACCTTGGGTTTTTTGCCGGTCTTCTTGGCATTCTTCTCCAGATATTCCTCGGTTTCCACGGCATCCATGCCCCAGACGTCTGCGGCGTCTCGGAGTTCCTTCACCCGGTCGTCGATGTAGAGGTAAACCGGTTTGGGACTGATGCCTTTGACAAAGATGCCGTCGTAGCCGCAGCGTTTGATTTCAGGTGAGAAGGTGCCTCCACAGTTGGCGTCTCCCCAGGTCCCGGTGAGCGGTGATTTTCCCACCACCATCCAGCGTCCTGTGAAAAGACTGCCCGTGCCGGTGAGAAGACCCGGAAGAAATCCCAGCATGTTGTCCGGTCCCAGAGGATCGGCACCTTTGGGGATTCTGTTGTACAGAACATAAGCCCCAAGCCCCATGCCGCCCAGATACTTCTCGTAAACCGAATCAGGCAGCACCTCTTCTTCGATGGTGCCCTTTGACAGATCCACCATCAGTATTTTGCCCATGTATCCTTTTCGTGTCATATACTCCCCCTTGACTGAATCGTTGGACCGTCGTTCATCATCATCCCTTTTTAATCATGTTCTGATCAAGCTTCACGCCTTCCCAGGCCGCCGTCAGAACCATCATCATGTCATCAAAGTCCAGATCTTCGGGATTGTAGAAAATCGAACCGTCACCCAGGGCCACCCTGGCGATAGTTTCAAGGGTTCCCGCCGGCACCATGGGTTTCCCGTCGCGGCCCATGATTTCCCGAAGACATCGCGCATGCCGTCCGCCGGTGGCGTCGTGGAGGGCCTGGTTCATGCCCCGGATGTATTCCACCGTTTTTGCGGCCCGCTGCTCTTTCGGCGTGCTGGCGAAAACTTTTTCACCGGCCACGGCGTAAAGCAGTTCCGCTGTGTACTCTCCGTTTTTGTGCATGTTGTATTCAAGCCCGTAAGGCAGAAGAATGGACATGCACGTCCCGTGCGGCACATGACAGACCGCCCCCACGCTGTGGCCGATGGTGTGAACCATGGCCACCATGGAATTGGAAAAGGCCATACCCGCCAGCGTTGCCGCCGTGGCCAGGGCCAGCCTACCGTCTTTGTCCGTGGGATTTTTCACCACGTTAAGGACGTTCCGGGATATCAATGTGATCGCCTCAAGGGCACAGGCATCGCTCACAGGGTTTTTGCTCAGACAGGTGTAAGCCTCCACCGCATGGGTCAGGGCGTCCATGGCGGTCATGGCTGTGAGAAAATCCGGCAGGGTCATGGTCATCCGGGAATCGATCACCGCCACGTCCGGCAGAAGAAAATAGGACGTGAACAGCATCTTCCTGTTTTTTTCATGGTCGGCGATCACCGCCACCAGGGTGACTTCCGATCCTGTTCCAGCTGTGGTTGGGACAGCCACAAGGGGTTTCAGCTTTCGTTTCAAAGCCCCGGCCCCGGTAAATTTCATCAGATCATCGGCATTTTCCGAGACGATGATGTTCACACCCTTGGCCGTATCGAGCACGGACCCCCCGCCCACGGCGATAATGGAATCGCAGCCTTTGGCCTTGTATTTTCTCGCCAGCTCGTTGACCACCCGAAGGTCCGAGTCGGGAGGAACATCATCTTCAATGGAGCCGATGACAAGTTTATCCGCCAAAGCTCCTGTAACGATGTCCATCAGGCCGGCGGCAACCACCCCTTTGTCCGTGATGATCATGGGTTTTCCGGCATGCATGGAGGAAAGCAGCTCAGGAATCCGTTCCAGAACCTCGTGTCCCGCAACAGTCTTCACACGGCAGCAGTATTCATAATAACTGGGTAAAAGCATAACCTTCTCCTTATATATTCCCTTAGCTCAGGTTGAAATCAGGATACGACCGGTTTGCCGTCGTAGGCGTGTTCAAGAATCGTGAGACACAAGGCGCTGTCACAGGCCCCGTTTTCCTGGGACGTCTTTTCCGCGATGCCGGCCAGTGTCTTCCGCGTGATCCGCATGTCTTCGAGGGTTCTTGGAACACGCCCCCCCGTAAGGCTGAACAGCTCGTTCTGAAGGAGCCTGACCCGGTTCACGGCATAGTCGAACCTCTGGGCTTCCGGCGTACAGCAGAACATCTCGATTCCTGCCATGGGGCGCATCAGCGATGAAAGATCCCGGCCTTTGATCCGTGCGGACACGTCCATGGCATAAGGAAGGAGAAGACCCATGGCGATTCCTTTGGGAAATCCCGAGGCATCCGCTACGTGAGCGCCCAGCGATGAAGCGAGGCCCCGTCCGGTGCTGGCGTAAACATAACCGGCCATGCAGGCGGCGTTCACCAGGGCTGTGCGTTCTTTTTTCGCCTGGAACTCCCGGATCGCCGCTTTGACCTTGCCCCGCGCAACCAGCGATTCACGAACGAGAACCTCCAGGTTGTTGACGACAAAATCAACCGCCAGCTGGGCGTAGGTGAGGGTCACGGGATTGGCGTCATCCGCCATGTAGGCCTCGACGCCATATGTCAGAGCCGCAAGCCCGGTGTTCACGACCTTTTCCGGATCCTCGTCAAGCAGCACTTTGGGGTCGATGGTCACAATGTCCGGCATGAGAAATGTCGAGGAAACACAGAGCCCGTCAAGACAGGCATCGCCGGATGTTTCGGTTCCCGTGCCTGAAATCACTGGAATATAAACCATAGGCTTCAAAGGTTCGGTGATCGTTCCCCCCTCTTTCACCCGTTTCAGATCTTCCGGCTTCCCGGAAACGGCGATATTCAGAATTTTGGCCGTATTCATCACGTTCCCGTTTCCAAGAACGATAAGGCTGTCAAAGCCCCGGTCAAGGTAGAGGTTGTATAGTTCTTTCACCGTCTCAAGGTTCGTGCCGTCATCGATGCCGTCATAAACCCCCAGGGTGATGTTCCAGGTTTTGAATGCCTGAACCAGATGTTTCACAAGGCCTTTTTCAGAATTCTTCTTTTCGGTGAGGATCAGGGGCTTTCTGGCGTCCAAGGCGGCGAGGTCTGAGGGGAGATGGGAAAGGGCCTGGCTGCCCGAACCGGTTTTCACTGGACACATGAATTCAAAATGATCAGGTAACTGCATATGTTCTCCTTCGCGTTAGAAACCGATGACGGCTCTTAGGTTCACCATGGCTCTGTTCCAGGAATGCCGTTTGAGATCCCAGATGGGGTAACGTTTGATGGCCAGCTTCGCCACAGGTTTCGGGAGGAGATAAACCTGGACGATATCGAGTATTCTCACCGCCGCGCAGGCTTCGGGGATGTTGCCTTCCACGAATAGCCTGTCTCTTGCGTTGGCGATGGGTGTGCTTTCCCTGAACGTAAAAAGCTGGAAAAGGCCCTCCATGCTTTTCAGTGTCATTTTCACATTGAGGTTACGGCCTTCGATGGACCTGCCGAGGTATTTCACTTTCCCTGCATTATCCTTTCCAACCACCATGGACGGCCCTGCCGGAGCGGCAGTCAGGGCGAATGTGAATCCTTCGGGAAGTTCGGCGAATTCCCTTCGCACCGAATCATCCACTTTTGACGCCGCCTGTATTGCCCTGCCCACGAACCACAGCATGAATTCCAGATACGCCCTGACAAATGGCCGGCCACCGGGCTCAATTTCTTTAAAATCGTTCATAATCTCCTCCGAACTTTGAAGTCAGCAGATGGTTTTGTATCGTTCAAGCCCCACACCATGTCGGGGCTTGTTATGTCCGCAAGTCGCTGAAGTAATTTTTATCGGTCGTAAAACCGGGTGACATTTTTAAAGGGATACATCAGGTTAACAACGATGTCAACATCTGAACTGAGTTAACATTGACTACTGTATACAATATTTATCCAAAACCAGGACAGCCAAGGTATTCCTGGATTTTGACCTGATCATGATGTATATCTTTTTTTAAAATCAGTCTACCAATATTCCGGGGGGGATATTCATGCGGGCATTCGTGTTTCTGTTTGCCCTTCTCATCGCACCGTCATGGGGGGCGGCAGGAGGGAATATCGGCAATGATTCGTTCAGCACATCCAAAAAGATTTTGCTTGACCAGGTCTATTTCGACCACCGGCAGACGTTTTACTGCGACTGCCCCTTCGACCTGAAAAAGCGGGTCATTCCATCGGATAAGTACACACCGAAACGAAAAACCAGACGGTCTGAGACCATTGAGTGGGAGCATGTGGTTCCGGCCGAAGCCTTTGGCCGGTCCTTCATCGAATGGCGCGAGGGTGATTCCACCTGTGTGGATCGTAAGGGAAAAACCTTCAAAGGAAGAAACTGTGCCCGAAAAGCATCCAGGGAATTCCGTCTCATGGAAGCGGACATGTACAACCTTGTTCCGGCGGTGGGAGAACTGAACGGTGACCGTTCGAACTACAGCTACGCCATGATCCCGGGAGAATTAAGGGAATACGGCGCCTGCGACTTTGAAATCGAAAACCGGAAAGCGGAACCCCGAGAGGAGATCCGGGGAGACATCGCGAGAATCTACTTCTACATGGACTGGGCCTACCCCGGCCATGGCATCGTTTCATCAAAAAACCGAAAACTGCTTGAATCCTGGGCCAAGACCGATCCGGTGGATGCCTGGGAAATCGAACGGGCAAGACGCATCGAGGAAATTCAGGGCAACAGCAATCCGTTTGTTGACTGAATATATAGAAAAACCCTGCCGGGATATCCGGCAGGGTTTAGAACAGTTGCGACTCCGATGAATAATAACGTTTATAACTTGATGACATTCTTGGCGGCAGAACCTCGGCCGCTCGTTTCAATTTCAAAAGAAACGCGTTCTCCTTCCGATAATGTTCTGAAACCGGGCATGTCAATGGATGTATGGTGTACGAAAACATCACTGCCATCTTCCTGCTCGATAAAACCATAGCCTTTTTTGTCGCTGAACCATTTTACAGTACCTTCTGCCAAACCCACTCCTCCTTGTATTACAATGACCAGTTTGATTCCCGTCGCCGGGTCCTGCTTTGACATTTTGAAAAATAGAACGCACACCTCCGCCTTAGATCAGCACGAAACCCGTATTCTATTAATCAAATGGTATGTTCGTAGTATTAGCGGTCTTGGTAACCAGCAGAGATTACGTAAATCAAGACATAGCTGTGTTGAGAAATATAGCGCGTTTGATCATTCCTTAGTAAGGCACTATAATTTTTCAGTATCGCATTGATTTGAAAAAATCAAGAAAATTATCGCTCGATAATAAAAAAATAAGCGAATATATTTCGAGGATGCTGAACAGGGCGGCCGGACGACCGCCCTGTAATGAAGTTCAGAAACCTGAAATCACCGTTGCAAGAGCGGATTCCACATAACTCCGGATCTCAAGAAGTCTGTTCTCATCCATGGCTTCAAAACGGAGAACCAGGGCGGGCTGGGTATTCGATGCCCGGACAAGCCCCCATCCGTCATGGAAAAGGACCCGGACACCGTCGATATCGATGATTTCATGACGGTCCCTGAAATGCTCCGTGATTTGATCAACCACCTTGAATTTGATGTCATCGGGACAGTCGACCCGGATTTCGGGTGTGTTGAAGGTCAGCGGGATATCGGCAAGAAGCTGGCCCATGGTTTTTCCCGAGTCGGCTATGATTTCGAGAAGTCGCAGCGTCGCGTACAGGGCATCGTCATATCCCAGATACCTGTCCGCGAAAAAGATATGACCGCTCATCTCTCCGGCCAGGGCCGCGTTTTCCTCTTTCATTTTCTTTTTGATCAGCGAGTGCCCCGTTTTCCACATGACAGCGTTACCGCCGTTTTTCCGGATATCGTCGTACATGGTTTTTGAGCATTTCACCTCGGAGATAAACGTGGCCCCCGGTCTGCGGGACAGGATCTCACGGGCGAAAACGATCATCAGCTGATCTCCGTATACAATGCGACCGGTTTCATCGACCACGCCGATCCGGTCACCGTCACCGTCATACCCCACTCCCAAATCCAGCTTTTTATCTTGGACAAGGGCGATCAGGTCCTTGAGATTGGCCGCCACCGTCGGATCGGCTTCATGGTTGGGAAATCGCCCGTCCATATCGCAATAAAGATCATGGACTGTACATCCGGCCTGTTTCAACACAGGCACAGCCACAGGCCCCGCTGTTCCGTTCCCTGCATCCACGCCGATATTCAGCTTTTTTGATATCGTTATGTTTTCCGCAAGATATTTTTTGTACGGCGTCAGGGCGTCGGCAGAATCCAGGGAGCCTGATCCTGTCCGGAAATCCTGATTCTCAATCATCTTGTAGAGGGCCATGATACCGTCGCCATGAATGGAATCCGTGCCATTACACAGCTTAAATCCGTTGTATTCCGGCGGGTTATGACTTGCCGTCACCATGACCCCACCCTCTTTTTTAAAATGCTGGATGGAAAAATACATCATCGGCGTGGGACAGACCCCGATATCCGTCACGTTGCATCCTGTGGATCTCAGGCCTTCGATGACCTTTTCCGCGTAAAGATCCGAGGTGGTCCGGCAGTCACGCCCCACCACGAGGTTTGTTTTTCCATGATTCAGAAGATAGGTGCCCACTGCCTTACCGATGAGCACCACATCGTTTTCGTCCAGCTGTTGTCCGGCGATACCCCGGATATCGTATTCTCTGAAAATCTTAGCGTCCATGCAATTTCTCCCCGGCATTGATTTCTTGAAGTTCAAAGGATCAGAGAACCCGTTCTGGCCGTACTGTATCCGCCAAGGGCTTCCACCCGTTTTCTGAATGCCTGACTGTTTATGGTTTCACATAATATCTGAATGTTTCGTGAATGATAAAACGCCTCATCGATGACAAGATCGTACTGTTCCGTCACCACAGGTATGAAATCAAGGTCCAGGGCCCTTGCCGCCGCGAAAATCCCGAGACCTGTGTCGGCAGCGCCCGACAGAACCGCAGCAGCCACCGACATGTGTGTATACTCATCAAGGTTGTAGCCGTCAATTCTTTTATCGTCGATTCCAAGTTCCTTCAGCTTGAAATCAAGAAGTATCCGTGTCCCTGAACCTTTCTGCCTGTTGATGAAACGAAGGCCGGTCCTTGAAAGATCCTCGATGCCTTTGATGTTTTTCGGATTTCCTTTGGGAACGATCAGACCCTGGTCACGAAGGACAAGATTCACCACCTTCACTTTTTTATCCGGAAGATGTTTTCTTATATAAGACACGTTGTAGGATCCGTCCGTTTCATCAAGAAGATGGGACCCGGCCAGATGGCAGAACCCCTTCTTCAGTGCCATAAGCCCGCCGAGACTGCCCACATGGCTGGACGAAAGTGAAATGCATCCGTGCTGTTCGGACCCGCGGATCTGGTCGGCCAGCACGTCCAGGGAATTGTCGTGGCTGCCCACGATCACCACGGTGTTCTCAATCAGGGGCAACGGTTTCAACAACTCCGCCCGAACCGTGGCCTGAGACTTTATCCCCTCGACATGACTTGGAATTTTTACGATACCGTCCGCTTCTGTCAGGGAGGTGATGGTGCCTGCCCCGCCGGATAAGGGTGTGGCCACCATCCGTTCACCCACTTTTCCGATCTTTACCCGGACAAATTCGGTCAGCCCCAGTTTCGACGTGATGTTCCGTGTCGTGATCACGTCAAGGTTCTGACGTTCAATCACCGGAACCCCCAGAAGCTGGTGTATCAAAGGGCTGACAAACTGCTCGAATGCCATGATGGCGGAAACGGGATAGCCTGGAATTCCAAAGACGGGTTTTCCGTTGACATCTCCGAAAAGCAGAGGTTTTCCGGGCATCATGGTCACCCCGTGAACACGAACGTTCCCGCTCTCCAGAATGGCGGCCCGCGCGTAATCTTCCGACCCCGCTGATGAACCGCCCACTATGAGAATCATGTCGTAACGGGCATCGCAGGCCATTCTCCCCAGGGTATCGGCAATCAGGCCCTTGTCGTCCTCAAGCACCGGATGGCGTTCTGCCCGGGCTCCGCAGCTTTCCGCAAGCCGTGCAAGGACATAGGAATTGGCATCCAGTGTTTTTCCGGGAGGGACTGTGGACAGATCAAAATCCTTATAATCCACCAGTTCAGAACCTGTTGGAATGATGAGAACAGAGGGTTTTTTGTGAACAGGAACACTGAAAACCCCTCCAGAAATCAGCGCGCCCACGCAGTAGGGTGTGACGCGGTGCCCATGGGGAAATAGAAGTTCGGTGGCCACGATATCCTCACCCATTTTCCGAACATGCTGAAAAGGGAATGCGGGGGTTTCGATGCTCACAGTCCCGTTCCCGTGATCGCAGACATGTTCGATCATGATGACGGAATTGGTGTTCTCCGGCATCACATGCCCTGTGTTCACCGGATATGCGTCAATACCCAGCGTCAATGTCACAGGTCTAGTTTCGCCGGCCCCGAATGTGGCTTCAGCGGCGACGGCGATGCCGTCCATGGCCGCCGCATGGTATGAGGGAGAAGACATCCCCGCGCATACCGCTTCAGAAAGAATGCGTCCCACGGCCTGATCTGCGGGGACACGTTCTACACCGAGAGTCCCGGCGGGAAACGCTTGCAAAAGGATCCCAAGGGCGTCTTCGATACTCTTCATATCCAGATACACATTACGTTTCGTACTCATCCGCTGCCATCCGCTTCAATAACAGTTAAAAAACCGGTCTGTCGATCACGTTCACCCGATCGAAAAACCTGGGTGTCATGGTCATGACCTGTTCGAAACAGCCATAACCCACACCCGGCTACCTTTTTCAAGTCCCTCGGTGTTTACGGGTATTCGGATCATACCATGCGCAAGGACCATGGTGTTGATGACCCCGGATTTCCCCAGCACCGGAACAGCCATCCACTCTCCGTCACACCATTCCAGCCGGACCCGTATATACTCTTCGCGCCCCTGGGCCGAAGCCACATTTCGTGAAAGAATCGCCGGTATTTTCATAAAATCGTCATCCGCCACACAGCCGGAGATCCAGCGTATGAACGGCTTCACAACCCGGTCAAAAACAATCATCGCCGACACCACATGACCCGGAAGCCCCCACACCGCCTTTCCTGAAACGGTGGCGAGAATCGTGGGTTTACCTGGACTGATGGAAATGCCGTGGACCAGTAGACGAGAATCTGAAAACGAGGTCAGTACCCGTGTGGTGAAATCACGGGCTCCCACAGAGCTGCCACCCGATATGAGAACCATGTCCGTTTCTGTGAGGGCTTTACCGCAGACAGCCCGGAGTTCGGTTTCGTCATCTTTCACGATTCCATATGACACGGGATCCCCACCTGTGTCCAATATCAAACCTCGCAAGGTGTGAGTGTTCATGTCCCTGATATGCCCCAAGGGCGGTTCAACCGACACATCGACCACTTCATCGCCGGTGGATACGATGCCGATCACGGGCTTCCTGAACACCGGAATACGGGAGTGGCCGAACGCTGCCAGCAGACCCGCGTCCTGAGGTCTCAGTAATCGGCCTTTTTCAAGAAGAATGGCCCCTTTTGCGAAATCCTCACCCTTTTCAATGATGTTATGCCCCGGTGCCACGCTTCGATAGACTTCGATGGTTTCATCATCCACCGTCTCGGTATTCTCCACCATAACCACGCTGTCCGCACCTGAGGGAAGCATGCCACCGGTAGCGATCCGCACCGCCTCGCCATGGCCGATGGAAAATTCCGGCCGTTCCCCCATGGCCACTGAACCCTTGATGGTAAGAAGAGCCGGGGTATCGTTTGACGCACCGAACGTGGATGACGCTTTTACCGCGTACCCGTCCATGGTCGAACGTGTAAATTCCGGAAGATCCCTGTCCGCAAACACGTCCCTTGAAAGAATCCGCCCGTGGCAGGTGTCGATGAAAACATCTTCACAGCCCACGGTTCCGAACAAAGACCGAAATGCCATGACCTGATCAAGTGATGTGACTTTAAAATAATCCTTCATTCCTGATTCCAGCAACCCTTCCAAGCGGCCGTTAAAAAACCGTAGCACACATATCGTTTACCAGTTCCTGTCCCCGTCAGCGCCTGTTTCATGATAAATCCCTTGATACCCAATCAAAATTTTTATATCTATCACCTAAACATTCATTTGTGCAATACCCTACATCGTGCTTAAAACACGGCAAGCTAAGGAACATTATGAAAAAAAACTCGGTTCTTCTTCTGGTCATAACAGCAATCTTCATTGTGGCCCTGTGCGCCGAATCAGGCCACGCAGCGAAACGCAAATCATCACGGACCAAAGCCAAACCCAAAGACAATTCACCTGTAGCCCAGATTCTGAACAAAATTGAAAACAGGTACAGTTCCGTTTCTTTTTCAGCCAGTTTTTTTCAGGAATCCCCATTGCCTGAAATACAGGTTATAGAAAAGGCTCAGGGCAAAGCCTACTTCAAAAAACCCGGAAAATTCCGCTGGGAATACGAAAAACCCGAAGTTCTTCACTACATTTCAGATGGTACGACGCTCTGGATACACAGTCCGTCGGACAACAATGTCTGGACCGGAAAGTCCAAGGAATTCTTCGGCAAAGGAAGTGGTGCCAACGTGCTGACCGATGTCAAACAGATACGGACCCAGTTCCTGGTCACTATCGCGGACTCCTCCGATGCAAACACCCTCCGGCTCAAGCTCAACCCCAAAACCGACATGGGATTCACAGACGTGTTTCTCACCGTGGACAAAGGAACCTACGATATTCTGAAAATCGTTTCATTCAACATGAACGGAGAAGAAACACGCATCGAATTCAGGGATCTTGAGTTCAAACCCTTTTCAGACGACCTGATGTTCAACTTCAAGATACCCGCATCCGCCAATGTCATACCCCTTGATCAGAAAATGTAAGGATCAGCGATGAAACAGAAAATCAGAGATCTTCTCAAATCAAGAAACGCCATTCTTCTCGCCCACAATTACCAGCCGGGAGAAATCCAGGATGTGGCGGACATGACTGGAGACTCCCTTGAGCTCAGCATCAAGGCATCGAAAACCGACGCGGATGTCATCGTATTCTGCGGAGTGCACTTCATGGCTGAAACAGCCGTGATCCTCTGCCCGGACAAAACCGTCCTGCTACCGAGAACCGACGCGGGCTGCCCCATGGCGGACATGATCACCGCCGAATCGCTGAAAAAGCGATTGTCCGAACTTCCGGAAATGCCGGTGGTGACGTATGTGAATTCGTCCGCCGCCGTCAAAGCCCTGTCCACCATCTGCTGCACGTCCGCCAACGTGGTGAAGGTGGCCAACAGCATCGACCATCATGAAATGCTCATGACACCGGACCGGAATCTCGCCCTTTACGCGGCTGAACGGACCGACAAAACGATCCACATCTGGGACGGTTGCTGCCCCTATCATAACGCACTTAAGCCCGAAGATGTGACTGCCGCGCGAAACGTGTATCCCGACGCGGTCTTCATGGCCCATCCCGAATGCCCGCCCGATGTTCTCGCCATGGCCGACGTGATTCACAGCACCTCGGGCATGATCAAATTCGCCTCGGAATCCAAAGCCGAGTCATTCATCGTCGGAACGGAAACAGGCCTTCTTCATGGGCTTTCGAAAGCCAATCCCGGAAAACGGTTTTACCCCGTATCCACAAGCCTGGAATGCGCGGAGATGAAAAAGATCACCCTCAACGATATTGTTCGATCCCTTGAACATATGGAAGGCAAGGTCACGGTGCCTGAAGATATCCGCCGTGCCGCCCTTTCGTCCGTGGAACGCATGATACAACTTGCATAATTCGTTTTGCCTCAACGTTAAGGAGGACAGATCATGGAAAGTGCTCGAAAAACCGTTCTGATCACGGGTTGTTCCACAGGCATCGGCCGGGCTTTGGCCCTTGAATGCCACAAACGGGGCCTTCATGTTTTCGCAACGGCAAGAAACGCGGATACTCTGGCCGATTTCGCCGCCATGGGCATGACCACCCTGAAACTCGACGTCAACGATCCTGAAAATGTGGCGTCGGCCGCCCGTAGGATCAACGAAGAAACCGGCGGACTCGACATGCTGGTGAACAACGCCGGGTTCATCGCCATGGGGCCCCTTGTTGAAATCCCCCTTTCCCGTCTCCGCCTTCAGTTTGAAACGAATGTGGTGGCCGTGATCGCCATGATCCAGGCGTTCGCCCCGGCCATGATGACCAACAAAAAAGGATGCATCGTCAACATCGGCAGCGTATCCGGCATTCTTCCCAGCCCCTTTGCCGGAGCGTACTGCGCCAGCAAAACCGCCGTTCACTCGCTGTCCGACGCCCTGAGGGCCGAGCTTTCGCCATTCAACATCCGTGTCGTCACGGTTCAGCCCGGCGGCATCACGTCGGAACTGGGAAACACGGCCCATAAAGGGATACCTCGCGACGAAGCCAAGCCTTCGTTCTACTCCGCCATCGCGGAAGCCATCGAGGAACGGGCTCTGGCGTCACAGATGAACGCCACGCCGGTCGCCGAATTCGCGGAGAAACTGATGTCCGGACTTCTCAATGACAATCCTGCACCCGTGATCCGGCTGGGCAAACAGAGTTTTCTTCTCCCCTTCATCCGATACGCTTTGCCCACACGCTTGCGTGACAGAATCCTTATCCGTAAATTCAAACTCGACACTATGGCTTGATTTTTATGAAAGATAAGTATATATAAAAAATAACTTTATTATCGATAAATTGGTTTCATCGATACGACCTGCCCCGGCGGCAGGCGCACTCACTTCCTCCAGATTGAAATAAACATATCCATTTAGATAAACGATTATTACTTGATTTTTTTTGATTGAATTCTCAACTTTTCTTGATGTTATAATTTTTATGAATCAATCAGGGATGATACAGGTCGATTTAGTGTAAACGCCCTTGATCCGTCGGTTCATGGCTGCCAAAGTCTGAAAAATGCCTTGAATACGCCGCATCTGAACAGTCACTGGACAAACAAAAGCCTTGACAGGCGCAACCGTTGAGTATTAGTTATAATGAATTAATAACATAGTTCACCACGATTAACGCACAACATGACACAAAATATCAATCAACAACTGGAAATGCGGTTCATTGCAGATTCAAACCCTAAAAAACGCCAGACCGGTCTCCAACAGACGGTTCATCATTAACCTGAAAAAAAGGAGGGGGACAAGCACTGAAAAGGGTTTGCTCACCCGAGCATCAAACGTCATGTAATAAACTTAGGTCATTCTTAACGTTTATTATCCATACCAACCGAGAAGGAGAAGATGATGAAAAAAATTATTGCGACTGGAGCAACTCTGCTGATGGCTTTAATGGTAGCCGCACCGTCGTTCGCCGCCATGGAAACCAAAGTCACGGGTACGTTTACTCTGGATGGTGTTCTCAACATGAACCCGGATCTTGTGGCTGATGATGACGCCAAAGAAACCAAGTCTTTCCGTGAAATGCAGCTCCGCATCAACACTGAAACCAAAGTCACCGACAAAATAACATTCTTCACCCGTGCGGACATTCTTGATAAAGTCTTGAGTTCTCAACATTCCAACTCCATCAACGAATCTTCTGAAGACGATGACAACATCCAGATCGACCATGCCTGGATGCGCATCATCTCACCTATCGGCGTCTGGCAGCTTGGCCGTAAAACCGGCATAAAATGGGGCACCGATTTCTTTGATGACGGTAACGCCTATGGTACGGACCGTGCCGAGTACATCCTGCCCATTCCTGTCGGAGACGATAAATTCGTTTTTGGTGCTGTGGCTGAAAAAGCCCTTGAAACCAAACAGACCAACCGGGACAATGACAAGTTTTATCTGACCGGTACTTACGTGAACAAAGACTGGAAAACCGGTATCCTGGGCGGACTTTACAGTTACAACTCGTTTATCGAAGGCAATGCCATCGATCAGACGATATTAAACAACGTTTACAATACTGGTGCAACGGTTCAGAGCATCACCACCGCCGGAGCAGCTTTGGTTACGGCTGCAACGCCATATTCTGCAGCTGCAACAGCTTTCAGTGGCGTAGCCAGCACCTTCTTCCCACGTGTTGATGGCCAGGTCTTTTATATCGCGCCTTATTTCTCAGGCAAGGTCGGCCCCCTCAACATCAACGCAGAATTCGGTTTCATCACCGGTGAAGCTGTATTGAAAGCCGATGATTTCCTTGAAGCGACACGGGTCATCGATGCAACCAATGCACACCTTAACAGCCTTCTTGGCACGACTTATTCAACCACTAACGAAGCGGCCGCTCGCGCCAATCTGGGCAAACTTGACAAAGACGCAAACGCCATGTGCTACTGGCTTGAAGCCGGTCTTCCCATGGGCAGCGCAAACGTGGAACTGGGTTATGCCTTCATGAGCGGTGATAAAGATGGTTTTTCTGGTGATCTCGAAGCTGCTGGCCTCTTGGGCCAAGGTGAAGACTGGGAAAAATTCCTTATCCTGTTCGGCGACAACACGGGCCTTGACACCACTTTGGACGGCAACGGCAACATACTGACGCCCAATACTTACATGAACACAGCCGGTATCAGCCTGATGTACGTCGGTGGGGGATACAATATTACTGACAGCACGTCCATCAGTGGGCTGTTTGGAATGGCAAAAGCCGACGAAGCCAGAGCTGGCTGGGATGATGACTACGGCATGGAAGTTGACCTGACTCTGAGCTGCAAACTCATGGATAATCTGGATTACAAAGCGACAGCCGCATACCTTATGGCCGGTGATTTCTGGAAAGGCGGGGTTGCAGGCGCTAAAATCGACGACATGTCCGCCTTCTACCACGAACTGGTGCTTTCCTTCTAAACCAGCGAAGTGACCCTGTAACGCATTTAACCCCGGCCCAGCCATCAGCTGGCCGGGGTTTTTGTTTGATACATTTGGATCACGGCCATGGAGGGCCTTCCTCTGACATTCCGCACCCAAACCAAGCCAACGTAGAGTAATTTTAGTCGATCATGG
>DYJE01000031.1 GCA_020723285.1 Desulforapulum autotrophicum
CGAACAACGATGAATTTGACAATGACCGCCATGATGTTCCCCCTTGCGCGTTAAATGGTGTAACGAATAGGCCCGTTCAGCCGGATCATTCCATGTCGTCCGGAATGTCCGCGTTGGTGTGGACGTTCTGCACGTCGTCACAGTCGTCCAGGGCATCCATCATTTTGATCATGCGTTCGGCGTCCGCCCCTTCAATGCGGCTGTAGTTCTGCGGGATCAGGGTGACTTCGGCGGATGAGCAGGTGATTTTGGCGTTGTCCAGGGCTTCCTTCACCGCTTCGAAATCTTCCGGCGCTGTCAGCACTTCAAAATCATCGCCTTCATCCTTCACGTCTTCGGCTCCGGCGTCGATGGCGATTTCCATAAGCTGTTCTTCGGTGGCGGATTTTTTGGAGACCACGATGAGGCCTTTTTTGTCGAACATCCAGGACACGCAGCCGGTGGAGCCGATGTTGCCGCCGTATTTGGTGAAGATGTGACGGATGTCGGCGATGGCCCTGTTTTTGTTGTCCGTGAGGGATTCCACGATGATGGCGGCTCCGCCCGGACCGTAGCCTTCATAGGTCATTTCCTCGTAGTTCACGCCTTCCATTTCGCCGGTGCCTTTTTTGATGGCCCGTTCAAGGTTGTCCTTGGGCATGTTTTCCGCTTTGGCCGCCATGATGGCCGAACGCAGTCTGGGATTCGCGCTGGGATCTCCACCGCCCATGCGGGCTGCCACGGTGATTTCCTTGATCAGCTTGGTGAACACCTTGCCGCGCCGCGCGTCTTCCTTTCCTTTTTTGTGTTTGATATTTGCCCACTTGCTATGTCCTGCCATCGATCCTCCTGTTATTTCAATTCTTTATCTTCAAGATTCTTTTTATCAAGTCCTATGACGTATATTTCCTTGCTTTGCTTTCTGCAACTCTCCGGCTTGAAAATTTTGTGTCGCCCGAACATGATCCGGACGTTTTCCACAAAAGTTTCCATGTCCTCACCCTGGAAGATCTTGCAGACAAACGAGCCGCCCGGTTCGAGCACCCGTTCCGCCACGGAAAGGGCCATGCAGCACAGTTCATAGGAACGTGCGGCGTCCACATCTTTCATCCCCGTGGTGGATGGGGCCATATCGCTCATCACCACCTGGTAACGATTCTGTAAAAGGCCTTCCACCGACGGTCCCGTTTCGAGAATGTCTCCCGCAACCGCCCGGGCGTGACCCGGCATGCTCACCGTCGTCTGTTTCAGGTCGATGCCGGTGACACGGCCGCCGGGACCCGTGAGTTCCGCCGCATATATCAGCCAGGACCCCGGGAAACATCCAAGATCGAGAACCCTATCATTTTTTTTGATCAGTGTAAACTTCCTCTGAATTTCCTGAAGCTTATAGACCGATCGCGCCGGGTAGTCCTCTTTCTTGGCTTTCCGGGTGTAATGGTCGTCCCAGGTGTTCTTCGGTTTCTTGTCCTTGGGTTTGTCCTTGAGGGGTCTGAATTTCATTAAAACACCATCTCCATGGCTTCACTCACGTTTCGCACACCGTTCACGGTCATGCCGTCAAGACCGGTCAAGCCTTTCAGGCTGCTCCGGGGGGCGATGATCCGGGTGAACCCCATCTTTTTCAGCTCTGCGGCCCGGATGTCCATGCGGCTCACGGCCCGGACTTCCCCGGTCAGGCCCACTTCCCCAAGAACGGCCACACCTTCGGGAACGGGACGGTCTAAAAAGCTTGAGGCAATGGCCGTGATAATGGCCATATCCACGGCCGGTTCGGTGATTTTGACACCCCCGGCCACGTTCATGAAAATATCGAGGCCCGTCAGGTGCATTCCCAGCTTTTTTTCCATCACCGCCACAAGGAGCGACACCCGGTTCTGGTCCAGGCCGAGAACGGTCCGCCGGGGGGTTCCCAGATTGCTGCTGCTGGCAAGCCCCTGGATCTCCACAAGAATCGGCCTTGAACCTTCCATGCACGCGGTGACCACCGAACCCGGTGACCGCTCGGGACGTTCGGACAGAAACACCGCCGACGGATTGGGGACTTCGTCAAGTCCCCGGTCCTTCATTTCAAACACCCCGATTTCGTTGGTGGATCCGAACCGGTTTTTGACGGCTCTCAGTATTCTGAACACATGGTGACTGTCTCCTTCGAAGTACAGCACCGTGTCCACCATGTGTTCCATGACCCTGGGGCCTGCGATGGCACCGTCTTTGGTCACATGGCCGATGAGAAACACGGGAATGCCGCTTTTCTTGGCCATGACCAGGAGTTTCAGTGTGGATTCCCGGACCTGGCTCACGCTTCCGGGAGCCGAGGAAAGTTCGGGGTTGTACATGGTCTGGATGCTGTCGATGACCAGCACATCGGGCTTTTCCGCCTCCACCGTGGCCAGGATGATTTCGAGGTCGATTTCGGACACCACGAAAAGCCGGGGGCTTGACGCTCCCAGGCGGCCGCTTCGCATCTTGATCTGCCGGACGGATTCTTCGCCTGAAACATAGAGGACTCTTCGCCCCAGTCCACACAGGCCGTTCAGCGACTGGAGCATCAGGGTGGATTTTCCGATGCCCGGATCCCCGCCGATGAGCACCAGCGAGCCTTCCACCAGCCCGCCGCCCAAGACCCGGTCGAATTCCGAAATCCCCGTGGAAAACCGGGCTTCATCGGTGCATTCCACGTCCGCCACGGATACGGGTTTCACCGCACGGGCCAGGGAATTCCCGCCGGACGAAGGGTATCGTCCTTCTTCACCGCTTTCCTCCACCAGGCTGTCCCAAGCGCCGCATCCGGGGCATTTCCCCATCCAGCGCGGACTTTTGTGCCCGCAGCTCTGGCAGCTGTATACGGTTTTCAATTTTTTTTTCACTATGCCGGTTCTCTCGATTCTGTTATGGTCCGGTGATCGTTACAGAAAAATGGTGCAGAGGCCATGCCTCAAACGTTTCACGGACAAGTCATGATTGATTATCACATCCACACCCCCCTTTGCAACCATGCGGACGGAAGCATGGAAGCGTATGTGCAAAGCGCCATAGAGAAAGGCCTGTCGGAGATCTGCTTTCTCGATCATTTTATAGCCGGGGGACCCGGCAGGAAACATTCCATGGATATCGAAGAAATTCCCCTGTACATGCAGGCCATCGTCCGGCTTCGGGAAACATACGGCAACCGGCTGACGATCAGGGCCGGCCTGGAAGTGGACTTTCTTCCCGACTGGAAAGGCGTCATCGAAGACATCCTTTCCCGTTACGATTTCGACGCCATCGGCGGGTCCTATCATTTTGTCAACGGCTTCAACGTGGCCAGCCGAAAATCTCAGCCGCCGTCAGACACCGATGCCCGCGAATCTTTGGTGGAGTCCTACTTCGAGGGGCTTATCCGCATGCTGGACTGGCCGTACTTCGATTTTCTCTGTCATCCCGACATTGTGAAAAAAACGGGTCTGACCATCCCTGCCCGGCTTGAACCCCTGGTCAACGAGTTTCTCCAAAAGTTTGCCGAAAAAGGGCTGGCCCTGGAGTTCAACACCGCCGGGTGGGATCATGCCCCGCATGAAAGCTATCCCTCTGAATCTTTGGTTCAAAAGTGTTTTTCATTAAACATTCCCTTCACCCTGGGCTCTGATGCCCACGATCCTGAAAAGGTGGCACACCATTTTGACAAGGCGGTTTCCATATTGTCAAAAACCGGCTACACAACCCTCTGTTCTTACGAACTTCGACGCAGCAGAACCGTTTCGTTAAGGGACTGGGCCCGGTGAGAGCCGGGACGCAATGTGCCCAATTTTGTCACTAAAAGCGGCCTTTTTTTGGCAGCTTTCTGAGGCGGTCAGTCGGCCGACCTCCAATATCCTAAAAATAATAAGTATTTACAACCTGGTAAAATATGGCATGCAATGTGCTTAACCTGTCACTTGGGGGCTGTGCGAGGGGGATGAGGGGGGAACCTGATCTCTCGTAAGACACTGCGGCATTCGGGTGTCTTTACGAGAATCTTGTTTCTCCTTTTCCATTTTCCGGGTCCTTACTGGCGGAGCGGAACATGGACGCACAATTAGGAATGGTCATGAGTGTCGGAAACAACATAAAAAACATCGTCTTCACCGTAACATGGGTTCTGATTTCAGCCTGCGCTGTCCCGGTTTTTGCGGAAAACCCGGTTCAAGGTGAAGAAATCCCGTATTTTTCACATGTGGAACAGCAGCTTATCAATGACGGTTTCGACACCTGTCTTGTCAACTGCGTTTTCAAGGACGGCGGCCTGGTTTTTGACGCACGGGGTGCCGGACTGTATTTCGTTCACAACGAATCGACCCTGAACTACGAATCCTTCGCCAACGAAACGTCCATTTACCTGGCAAGGCAGTACATGATCAAGTACGGCGATCATTTTCAGCGTGTCGAAGAAAAATTCGGGGTGGACAAAACGGTGATCGCCGCCATCATTCTTGTGGAAACCGGACTTGGAACATTTGTGGGCAAACGTCCGGTGATCAACACCCTGGCCACCATGGCAGCCCTTTCGGATCCTCTGGTCCGGGAGAGTGTCTGGACATCCATCGATGAAAGCAGACGGATCGCCCGGCAAGATTTCGACAAGAAGGCGGACATCAAATCCGCCTGGGCCTACAAAGAACTGGCCGCATTTCTGAAATACGTGGACCACGAAAAGATCGATCCCTTTGCCGTGAAAGGGTCATACGCCGGTGCCATGGGGATTCCCCAGTTCATGCCCAGCAATGTTCTCTCTCTTGCGGAAGACGGTAATGAAGATGGCATCGTGGATATGTTCGACCATGCCGACGCCATTTCAAGCGTGGCCAATTACCTGAGACACCACGGCTGGCGCTCGGACCTGGATTCGGCAAAAACCCAGGAAGTGCTTTACACTTACAATCACAGTGACCCTTACGTCACCATACTCATGCGGATTTCAAAACTGCTGAAGGGGGAAAATGGATAGCGCCGTTATCCACACCATTACCGTCTGGGCGGGCATCGGACTGATATTCTTCGCCATCACCATGCTGGCCATCACCGATGTGCTCAGAAAAGATTTCGGATCCACCCGGGTCAAAGCGGCCTGGGGTCTTGTGGCGCTTCTTCCTTTCGTCGGCTGGATGATTTATTTTCTTTTCGGCTTCAGAAAAGGGGCTGTTCCGCCGAAAGAAAAATAAGATAACACACGATTAATCCGGTAGGGGCAACCCTATTTCCCATGGGGATGGGGAGGATGGATTCGTGAAGGCGGCTACCGGTTAGGGCGGCCGCCTTTTTTTATGAAAGACCTTATACGTATCGTGGTTGTCATAAATCTGTTCAGGTTCATCGCCTCATCTTCAGCTTTCGCCACAGGACAAAGACGTTGAGATGTCATTCCTTAATGGCGGTCAAAACGCTTCCGTACTGGGTGTATTCCTTGATGAACGCATAGGGAAGATAGATGTAGCCGCCGTCTCCCCAGCAGGTGCTCCAGGAGTTCTTCACGATGAAATAGCCGCCGCCGGAACCGTTGGGCGCGCCCTGGGGGAGATCTTCGTTATCGATGTAGCTGACCACGTGCATGATGTGGTTGCCCCGGTTGGTGGATTTCTTGCCGATGGCGGGGTCGTCATGGTCGCCGGACACGTAGGTCACGTAGCCGGTTTCAAAGGCGTCGTCGAACTGGTCCAGCACCGGCACCTGGATCAGGACCGGATCCCCCATGGCCAGATAGATCAGGGCCCTCACAAAGGATGTTTCCGGGTCGTTGTGGTCCCAGATCACATGGCCGCTTTTCAGTCTGTAACCCCTGGAATCGGGGTTGATGTTTGGCACGCTGAAGCCGCACTGCGTCCCCGAGGCGTTGCACACATATTCGCTCTGGTGAGCTGAGTTGGAACAGGTTTCGTTGTAGTTGTCACAGGAATGGCGGAGCCTCACGATGTCTCCGTCGATATTCTTGTCTTCGGTCCTGTTTCGCGAGGGATTGTAATTCCACTGGTTTTCGAAGGGGATGAGGTAATTGTTCGAAATGGCGTAGTCCAGGGCATTGGAGATGTAGTATCCGTCCACCAGATCGCTTCTCACCCAGTTGTAGGTCATCTGGTTGTAAAGGGCCTGTTCCGAAAGGTTGACCCGCAGGTTTTTCTTTCGGCTCACCCAGTACTCGGTGGCCGACACCACGGCAAACGCGCAGCATGTTCCCCGGTTGGCCTGGTCTTTCACGCAGCTCACAGAGCCTTTATGGTTCCAGGAATAACTGGCCACGATGCCGCCGGGCAGGAACGTGCAGTCCGCCTCGCATCCCACCCGGTCGCTTTCCGCACCGGTGCCGATATCGGTGCGGCAGTTGAAATAATCGGTCAGGTTCCCGGGATCGATGGCCAGGGTGCCGATGACCTGGGCTTTGTGCTCAATGATCGACGCGTTAAAGGCCGTGATCTGGGTGACGCCATACTCCACGGGATGGGCTTCCACATCGTCGGGGTTCACCAGGCCGAGGTGGCCGATGAGATCCGCCGAAAGACTGGAGTATAGACGGCGATAGATGCCCAGCTGGTTGTTTCTGGTGGGGAATATCCGGATGCCTTCGGCGATGGTGTGAACGGCCATCATGTCGCCCAGCGTGATCACTTTGCTTTGCCTGCCGTTTTTCAGGGAGATGGTGTGCCGGATATTGCCGTCCGGGAGTTTCTCCACCGTGGGCTCATCGGAGGAAGGGATGCCCGGTCTGGGGTCGCAGGCACTTTCGTTTGCGCTGAGAAAATCATCGATGTCCGCGTTGTCCGTTTCATTCTGTTCGATGGCCGCCGCCATCTGATCGGCGGAATCGCTGCTTTTGATCAGGGTGATGCCGCCCTGATTGACACCTTCGGTGAATTCAAGGTCGGGCAGAACCGTAACCTTTTCAGTTTCCGAGGCCGTTTTCCCGGAACCGGACCCTCCGCCGCAGCCTCCGGCCACCATCATCACGGCCAGAAGGCCGCATACCATAGTTTTTCTCAAACCCATGACGTCTCCTTTCGTCGGCACGAATCTCCCCCCGGCGATTCAGCGCCTTGTTTTTTGTTTACTGGTTTTAACCCCTGCGGGATGTTATACAGATCGTTCCATAAAATCAAATAGATAAAAATACAGATTGATGACAACCGTTCTATGGACCGCTCCGGGCCAGCCGCCTCAGCCGCGTCATATCCTCCCAGGAAAAGCCCTGGTCCAGGCAGGGCCAGATGGAATTGTTGGTGTAAACCGGGTCCTTTTCCAGGGGAAAGGGCGAGTGTTTCACCGCTTCATCCCAGAGGGCCGTGTGGGGAATGGGGGTGTAGTGTGTCATGACCGGCGTGATGCCTGCTGCGAGGACGCCCCGGATGGAGCGCTCCACCTCGGCGAGAGTCTGGCCCGGAAGCCCTGTGAGAAGGTAGGCACCGATCTGTTCTTTCTTGAACCCCGCGTTTTTAAGGGCTGTGACGGCCCTGTGGAAATCCGTTTCGGTGACTTTTTGATCGAGGTTTTTCCGCTCCGAAAAATCCGTGGATTCCACACCCAGACGCAGCGTGTAAAAACCCGCCTTCCGCATGAGAACCGCCATGCTGTCGTCGATTTCCCGGACGTGCAGGGCGTTGGGCGTATGAAACCTGAGCGTTGCTTTCTGTTCGATGATCCCCTCGAAAATCCGCCGGGCGTGGATGCCCGATCCGGTCAGGAGGGCGTCGTCGTAAAACGCGAAATCGATGACGCCGTGACGACGGTGCCAGAACATGATTTCATCGACCACCTTTTCCGGCGACCGTCTTGAAAATGTGGGGGCAAGAACGCCCGACGCGCAGTACGCGCAGCGGTTGGGGCAGCCCACCGAGGTCCGGACGGGAATGTGGGCGATATGCCGCTGGAGATCGAAGGCCGGATAGGGAAGGTTGTCCAGGGTAAGGGACTCGGGTCGCGTTTCGATCCGGGCTCCGGTGAACTCTTCCACCACCTCGAAAAGCACATGTTCGCCAGGTCCTTCGACGACCCGGTCGGCACCGGAATGCCGCCTGGCGTGGTCGGCGTACAATGTGGCGTAGATGCCGCCCAGCACCACGGGAACGTCCGGCCATGTTTCACGGATGATGCCGATGGTTTCCCGCACCCCGCCGGCCCAGTAGGTCATCATGGAGGTCACGAGGACCAGGTCGGGTCGGAGGGTGTTTTTGAGGTCCTCCCGGAACCATTCCGGCGGGATGCCGTACCTCGAAAACCGACGTTTCATGGTTTCAAGACCCGGCGGCAGCGGGAGGGGCGTTTTCAGATAAGGACCCCGGCCCTGCTTGTCCGGCGGTATTTTGCCGGACCGGGGATGGAAACGGCACAGGCAGTCGATGTAGTCCACGGGAAAACTCCGGTCCCTCAGAAGGGCCGCAAGAAGCAAAAGACCCATGGGGCTGGCCCACACATCGTAGGCGGCAAAATCGTGGATAAAGGGATTGACGCAGAGAATCCGGGGTTTTTTCGCCTGCCCGTTCATGGGTTACCGCAGATCCTCGAAATACGTCATGGAGGTTTTTTTCAGCTCCCGTCGGCTGAACAGCACGGCGTAATCGGTGACGGAAACCGCGGCGGAGATCTTTTCCGCCGTGTCCCTCACCGACGTTTCACTGGTTCCGTGGATCATGGTGTAAACATTGTAGGGCCATTCCGGTGTGGGGTTCCGTCTGTAGCAGTGGGAGACCTCGCCGAAAGCCGCCATGGTGGTTCCCACGTCCTCCACCCGGTCCTCGGGCACGTTCCACGCCACCATGGCGTTGGCCGTGAACCCCGATTTCTGATGACGGAGCGTGGCTCCGAACCGCCGGATCACCCCTTTTTCCGCAAGGTCCGCCAGCACGTGAAGGTACTGGTCCACGGGAATCCCCGCTTTCTCGGCCATGGCGTGATACGGCTTTTCGGTGATGGGAATATCGCCCTGAATGGATGCGATGGCACGTTTTTCAATGTCGGTGAGCATGGTTCGTTCAACTCCGTATTATTTATGATTAGGGCAAGAGCCGTCCCGCTCCGGCTTCGACAGTCAGGATTCTCATCTGTTGAATGGCTATCCGGTTCAAACGCTCTAGGCGGACGTCCTGTGGCAGCCCGTCCTGGATAAAAAGGGCGTTTAGATTTTCAAGATTGGACAGGCAGACAAGCTGGGATACAACCGCATAATCACGAATGTTGCCTTTTTTATCAGGATTCACTTCCCGCCACTGTCCGGCCGTCATCCCGAAAAGAGCCATGTTCAGAAGATCTGCTTCAGTGGCGTATATACGCTGGATCTCCACCCTGCTCAGTTCCGGGGGAACCAGATTCTCTTTGATGGCGTCTGTGTGAATGCGGTAGTTGATTCGGGCCAAGTTTCGCCTGATATCCCAGCCGATCTGTGTTTTTTCCTGGTCTTTGAGACGTTGAAACTCTTTTATCAGATAGAGTTTGAACTGAGGTGAAATCCATGAAGCAAATTCAAAAGCGATATCTTTGTGGGCGAATGTACCGCCAAATCGACCGGCTTTGGCGATGATTCCTTTTGAATGTGTTTTTTCAACCCATTGTTTGACTGAAAGGACAAAGCGATTCAAACCCGCTTGGTTTTTAATTCCCTCGAATTCGGGGGAATTAAAATCCGGATTGTAAATTTCTTCCCATATTCCAAGAAATTCGATGGTATTTTTGTTACGAAGCCATTTTTCAATAAGAGCAAGGCCATTTTCAATGGGCCTGACCATATCGGTCAGCGATATATAATCCTGTTGTTCTTTAACAATGATTGTAATCGGATGCCCCTGAACTTCAATTTTAGCCATGACAAGCCCCTTTCTTTTTAAAAACGCTCCGGAAACAGCCCCATCACCCCGTCTTCGCTGGCCGCGCACACCCCGCGTTCGGTGATGAAGCCGGTGACCAGTCGGGCCGGGGTCACGTCAAAGGCGTAGTTGGCGCAAGGGGAATCCGACGGGGGCAGGAGCACCGACACGATGTCTCCATTGAAAAGACCCTGGACCCTGGACACTTCATCGGGATTCCGCACTTCGATGGGGATGTCCGTCACGCCGTTTTTCATGGTCCAGTCAAAGGTGGAGGACGGCAGGGCCACGTAAAAGGGAATGCCGTTGTCCCGGGCCGCCAGGGCCTTGAGGTAGGTCCCGATTTTGTTGGCCACGTCGCCGGTATAGGTGGTCCGGTCCGTTCCGGTGATCACCAGATCCACCATGCCGTGCTGCATAAGATGCCCTCCGGCGTTGTCGGTGATCACGGTGTGCTTCACGCCGTGCTTGCCCAGCTCCCAGGCCGTAAGCCGGGCGCCCTGGTTCAGGGGGCGTGTTTCGTCCACCCACACATGGATGGGGATTCCGGCGTCATGGGCCGCGTACATCGGGGCCGTGGCCGTGCCGTAATCCACGCAGGCCAGCCAGCCCGCGTTGCAGTGGGTGAGGATGTTCACGGGTTTCCCCGGATTCTTTTTGTGGATGTCCCGGATGATGGAAAGACCGAATTCGCCGATTTTCCGGCAGTTTTCCGCTTCCTCGTCGGTGATTTCAGCGGCCAGACGGCGGGCTTCACGGATTCTCGCCTCGGGCTCTTCAAGGTTTTTCACGGCGTCGAACACACGGTCCACGGCCCAGGCCAGATTCACGGCAGTGGGACGGGCGTCTTTGAGCTTCCGGCAATCTGTGTCAAGATCGGCCACGCTGCCCTGTCCCGAAGTGAGGGTTGAGAGAAACACGCCGTAAGCCCCGGTGGCACCGATGAGGGGAGCGCCGCGCACCACCATCTCCTTGATGGCGTAGATGGTTTCATCCACGGTTTTAAGCGTGAGCACCTTAAATTCGTGGGGCAGAAGCCGCTGGTCAATGACGCAGACGGCCGATGTATCCTCGGGATCGGCCCAGATGGGGCGCATGTCTTTGTTGTTCACTTTCATTTAATCGTCCTTTTCGAAAAAAGTTGTCAAGGCCGGGGGTTTGACGTATAAGCCTTTATGAGCTTTTTCAACGGGATACAGAGATCTTCCATCCCCGTTGCAATGCATCGCCATGCTTATCAGACAATCACGGAAAAGTACACCCGCGAATCGAACGTCCGCGGGACAAGGAGAGCGAACATATGATCAAAGTCGGCATCATCGGCGGTTCGGGCCTGGACGACCCCCAGATCCTTGAAAACCCCAGCGAAGTCAATGTCAGCACCGTTTACGGCGAACCGTCCTCCCCCCTCACCCTTGGAAAAATCGGCGGATGCGACGTGGTTCTCCTGGCGCGGCATGGCCGCAAGCACCAGTTCAGCCCCACCCAGGTGAACAACCGGGCCAACATCCAGGCCCTGAAAAGCCAGGGCGTCACCCATATCCTTGCCACCACGGCCTGCGGCAGCCTGAGGGAAGACATCGGCCGGGGCCATTTCGTGATTCTGGACCAGTTCATCGATTTCACCCGGTTCCGGGAAAACACCTTCTACACCTGTTTTCAGAACGGGGCCGAGCACACCCCCATGGCCGAGCCCTTTGACTCGGACCTGCGCCAGAAACTGTACGATTCGGCCCGGGAACTGAACGTGCCCGTGCACATGGGCGGCACCGTGGTCACCATCGAGGGTCCGAGGTTTTCCACCAAAGCCGAATCCAGAATGTTCCGGCTCTGGGGAGCCGACATCATCAACATGTCCACAGCCCCGGAGGCCATGCTGGCCAACGAGGCGAAAGTCCCCTACGCCGCCGTGGCCATGTCCACGGACTACGACTGCTGGAAAGAAGACGAGGCCCCGGTGTCCTGGGAGGAAATCCTCAAGGTGTTCCACGAGAACGCCGACCGTGTGAAACAGATTCTTATCAATACCATTCCTAAAATTTCAAGAGGTTGACATGGATTTTACCCAGACCATCCGTTCCATTCCCGACTGGCCCATCAAAGGTGTGATTTTCAGGGACCTGACCACCCTGATGCAGAACCCCGAAGCTTACAAAAAATCCTGCGACGCCCTTCATGCACGGTACAGCACCATGAACATCGACAAGGTGGTGGGCATCGACGCAAGGGGCTTCGTGTTCGGCGGCGTGCTCGCCTACCTTCTGGGCGTGGGCTTCGTTCCGGTGCGCAAAAAAGGCAAGCTGCCCTATAAAACCATCTCCACCAGCTACGCCCTGGAATACGGCGAAGACCATGTGGAAATGCACGAAGACGCCATCACAAGAGGCGAACGTGTGGTGATCGTCGACGATCTCATCGCCACCGGCGGGACCATGGAAGCCGCCGTGAAACTGGTACGCCAGCTGGGCGGCGAGATCGTGGAATGCGCCTTCATCGTGGAGCTTCCCGACCTGAAAGGCCGGGAGAAGATCAAGGACCAGAAGGTCTTCACATTGTGCGAATTTGAAGGAGAATAGCAGGTCACCATGCCTTACGCGCCGAGCGGAAACGCGGAAATTTACTACGAGGAATGGGGACAGGGCGAACCGGTGATTGCCGTACACGGCCTCATCGAAAACACCGGGTACTTCACCCTGACGGGCGTCGCCCAGGCCCTCGCCCGGACCCACCGTGTGATCCTTATGGACATGCGGGCCCACGGGCGGACAAAGGTCCATGGAGAACCCTGGGGTTACGATGTGGAAACCACCGGAAGGGACATCGAAGCCCTGGCCGGCCATCTTGAGCTTTCCCGTTTCCACCTGCTGTCCCATTCCACCGGCGGCTTCGCCTCGGTGCGCTACGCCATGAACAACAGCCATCGTCTGATCAGCCTGATCCTCACCGACACCTCGTCGGCCACCTGTTTTTTCCGGGTCGAGGAGGAAAGTGAGGCATTCCACGACCGGTTCGCTCAAAGCTTTGAAAAATACAGCTGGGAAAAAATCATGGCCGGCATCCGCATGCAGCCCTTCCCGTTTTTCAGGGGCATCGCCGACCGGCCGGACAAGGAAAACCTGTACGACCTGGCCTACCGGATGATCAAGGACGGAGACCGGGCCGCCATCGGCCGGTTCATCCGCTCGTTTTACAAAGACCCCGACCCCCAGATTGAGGGACTGCGGCAGATCACCTGCCCCACCCTCATTCTCGTGGGTGACAAAGACGACCTGTTCCTGGAATCCAGCCAGCTGATGAACCGGGAAATTAAGAACTCCGTCCTTAAAATCTACGAAAACACCGGCCACATGCTGGCCATCGAACGGCCGGAGCAGATGGCCGAAGATGTGCTGGAATTTCTGGCCGCTCATTCGTAAAGTAAACGCTGAAAAACCTTGTCTCTTATGCCTCCGGGGGAATTGACGTCAGGCTAAGGCTTTAGATGATACACGCCTTACGAATCCCAAGGGGATTTCGTATCATAGCCCAGGGTTGCGGCAACGCCGCTACCCTGGGACCGCCGGTAACCCCCTCAACCCCAAAGGGGTTGCGTCCGAATATGGGCGATTCATGGGTATGATACGCAACCCCGTTGGGGTTGGATAACATCATCGGAAATTTCCCAGGGTAGCGGCTTTGCCGCAACCCTGGGCTTGATGATGCAGCCCCGTTGGGGCAAAATACGGATAACTCCATTTCGGAATTTTAATCTGACAACCAAATATTGACCACAACGGAGGGCGAAAGCCCGGCATTTCGGAAACGTCCTGAAAAATCAACACGACAGGTCCGCCGGTTTTCACCCCATGTTTTGAAGATACCTGTGAAGGGTGACGGAAACGTACAGGGTGATGAGGGTGCTCACGGGCATGAAGGGGCAGAGGGATTTGTAGCCCAGGATGCACGGCTCCCCGGCGTGGCTGAACGGGATGGCGGTGGCTACGGCCATCAGGGCGAAGACAATGGACAGTGTTCTTAGAATCCGTGGGGTGGCGTTGCTTTTTTCCATGGTGTTTTTGTTATCCTTTTCATGAAGATGATGATTCAGAGGCTGGTTGAACAGGAAGGCGGAAGATCATCCGAGTTTTATCCGGCGTCCTGCTGTAAACCACCGTGCCCCCGTGAAGTTCCATAATGCGGCGACAGATGGCGAGGCCCAGCCCCGAACCGCCCGAGTCCTCGTTCCGGGCCGCATCCACCCTGAACAGAGGCTCGAAAATTTTTTCCTCAAGGCCTTCGGGGACGCCGGGTCCCTGATCTTCCACAAAAAATGACAGGCTTTCCGACTTAACGCCTATCCCAAGGGTGATGCATCCCCCGTTTTCCGTGTACCTGAGGGCGTTGTCCATCAGGTTGGAGAACACCTGCTTGAGCCGCTCGAAATCCCCGGTCATGGCTGGCAGGTTTGCCGGAATGTCCGTGAACAGCGCGATTCCACGCTTTCCGGCAAGGGGCCTGTACTGGGCCGCCACATGGCTGACAAGGTGCGAAGGATCGAAGGCCTTCATGGACAGGGCGAAGCCCGGAAGGTTCAGCCGGGAATACACGGCAAGATTCATGATCAGGTGATCCATGCTGGTGATGTCCCGTTCGATGCCCGTTGCGTATCGCTGGATGTTGTCGTCTCGGCCCGTGTCCCGGATCAGTTCGATGCCTACCCGGATGCGGGCAAGGGGCGAGCAGAGCTCGTGGGAAATGTCCGCCAGCAGCTGTTTTTTCGACTGGATCATCCGGTCCACCGAGCGGCTCATGCTGCGGAAAACGGCGATCACCTCCCCGATTTCATCGGAGCGTTTCCCCACATGGGGTGCGTCGCAGAATTCCCCCCGGGCCATGCGGGTCAGCGCTCCTGAAAGCTCGCTGAGCGGCCGGGTGATGCTTCGGGACAAGGGATAAACAGCGGCGAGAAGCAGGCAGCCCAAGACCGCAAGGCCGGTGACAAACGGTGCAATGGGTCTGTTTTCCCTGAAGTGCCGGGTCATGACAATGAATAGGGAGGACCCGTCGGAAAGCGTTTCTTTGAATGCGTAGATCAAGGGATGCCCGAAGTGGGAGGGCTGGACGAAAATTCCTTCCGCCTCCACCCGCTGAATCATGCCCGGCGTCAGGGTGATGCCGCAGTGTTCAAATCCGGGGCTTGAGACCACGGGACGTTTGTTTTCACCGAACAGTCCCACGTCAAATCCGTATTCTTCTGAAAACAGACGGACGGCTTTCGATACCGCGTCCATGTCCCTCGCCGGTCCCGCCGCGTCTTTGACCAGGGCTCCCATGTAACGTGTATGGTTTCTCAGCATGCTGTGGATGTCCCGCGCCAGCGGAAGTCCCAGGGTGAAAAAGAAAAGCAGGGCCACCGCCACCAGGGTCACGGCGATGATTGCCGAAAAATAGCCGGCCATTTTCATGTAAAGCTTGCTGAACATTCTGAAGTCTCCTTGTCTTAAAAACTAACACGGCGGTGTTAACCAACTGTTTCCGAAAATGTAAAAGATATGACAAAGCGTGGGACGGATGAACATGAAGGTTTACCGGTTCCACCTGTTCTTAAGGCATAGAGGGGTTTCGATGAACTTTCACCTTTGGAATATAAAGGAGATACGGTATAATTCCGGCATATCGATTTTCACAGGATCATTGTTTGGAAGCATGGTAAACATTAAAGGATCAACAACCCGTGGGCTTAGCCGCAGATATTGTCATCATCGTCATTGCCGCGCTGATCGGTGCGCTGATCGCCCAGAGAGTGAAGCAGCCTTTGATTCTGGGTTACATCGTCGCCGGAATCGTGGTAGGTCCCAACACCGGGGGAGTCACCGTCGGCGGTGTGCATGAAATCGAGCTTCTGGCAGAAATTGGGGTGGCCCTGCTTCTTTTCGCCCTGGGGCTTGAGTTTTCCCTGGATGAACTGAAACCGGTGAAAGCCATCGCACTCGTCGGAACGCCGGTGCAGGTGGCGCTGACCATAGCCCTGGGTTATGGTCTGGGCAGGATGATGGATTTTTCACACATCGGCTCAGTGTGGTTCGGAGCCCTGATCTCCTTGTCAAGCACCATGGTGACCCTGAAAATCCTGATGAACCGGGGCCTGATGGGAACCCTGTCCAGTCGGGTGATGATCGGTATGCTTATCGCCCAGGATCTCGCGGTGGTTCCCATGATGATCATTCTTCCCAAGCTGGGGAATCCCGAAGGCGGTCTTGCCATGCTGGCCGTTGCCGTGGCGAAGTCCGTTGCGTTTCTTGCCGTGATGTTTGTGCTGGGACGCAAACTTCTTCCTGTTCTCCTTGCCGCCGTAGCCAGATGGAATTCCCGGGAGCTGTTCATTCTCACCGTAACGACTCTGGGACTCGGCGTGGGTTATGCCACATATCTTTCGGGGCTTTCCTTTGCCTTCGGTGCCTTTGTGGCGGGCATGGTTCTCTCGGAATCCGATTACGGTCATCAGGCCCTGAGCGACATCATCCCCTTGCGGGACATCTTCGGGCTGCTGTTTTTCACCAGTGTTGGCATGCTTCTCGACCCCTGTTTTCTCTGGGAAAACCTGGGCCGCATCGCGTTTCTGGTGGCCGTGATCGCGGTGGGTAAAGGCCTTATTTTCGCCGTTCTCTGCCGGATGTTCCGATATATCAACATCGTGCCCATGGCCGTGGGACTGGGGCTTTTCCAGGTAGGGGAATTTTCTTTTGTCCTGGCCAGGACCGGTCTTGAAAGCAAGGCCTTTGGTCCCGACCTGTACGCTCTGGTGCTGTCCGTTTCCGTGTTCAGCATGATGGCGAGTCCCTTTGTTTCAGCCCTTGCCGTTCCCCTGTACAGCCTGAAAAAACGTCTGGTCCGGGCGGAAACTCCTGAAATGTCAAACATCCCTCAAAAGGGATTCAACGAACACACCATCATCGCCGGTGGAGGACGGGTAGGGCAGCATGTGGCCAAGGTGTTATCCAAACTTTCTGTACCGTTTGTCTTGGTGGAGCTGAATTACCAGCGAATGATGGAATGCAAAAAGGCTGCATATCCCGTGATTTTCGGTGACATGGCTCAGGACGTGGTCATGGAGGCAGCGAAGATTTCAAAGGCACGGCTTCTTCTGGTGACCACACCTTCGGATGTCGTATCCCGGACCATTGTGGATCGGGCTCACACTCTGAGACCCGAACTTCGGATTGTGGCCAGGGCCGAAGGCGTGGCTCAGGCCCGGGGACTTTACGATAGCGGTGTTTACATGGCGGTTTTGCCTGAAATGGAAGCAGGTCTAGAAATCGCGCGCCAGGCCTTGCTCCATATGAAGATTCCCGTCACCGCCATCCAGGAATATACCGATGCGGTCCGCCTGGACATATACAGCCCCATGACCGAAAACGGCCATGACCTGTGGCTCCTTGAAAAGCTCCACCATTTCAGAACACTGCTTGAAATGTCCTGGTTTCGCCTCGACGCATCGAGCCACCTTTCAGGCCAGACTCTGGGCGCATCCGCCATCCGCTCCAAAACCGGAGCCACGGTGGTGGGTGTTTTGCGGGATGGCCGAATGACAGCCAATCCCCCTGCGGATTTCACCTTTGCAGCCGATGATCTGGTGGCCGTGGTGGGTCATGCGGAAGAACGACAGAAGTTTAATGAACTGACCGGATGAAAGCGTGTCTTGAACATTACCTTATTAATGTATATACTTTTATGTGTATACAGGGTAAATGACTCCATTATGAAAAAAGGAGGTTCTCTCATGATCACCACACGGGTTTTTAAATCCGGCAACAGCCTTGCGGTTCGGCTTCCCAAAGAATTTTACGTTAAAAGCCGGGAACTTGAAATATTCCGAAGAGGGGATGAAATCGTTCTCCGGGAACCGGCCAGAAGCCTTGAAAAGGCTTTTGAACTGCTGACGGAACTGCCTGACGACTTTCTTGGCGAAGGGCGGAAAGACACTCCCCCACAAAATCGTGAGGGGCTGTGATGGCGAACACCTTTCTGTTAGATACCAACATCTGTATCTACATTCAGAGACAGAAACCTGAAAGCGTGTTGAACCGGTTCAAGAATCTCAAACCGGGTGAGGCGGCCATGTCCATCATCACCTGGGGCGAGTTGTTGTACGGTGCCGAAAAAAGCCGTCAGCGGGATAATGTCCTGTCCCTGCTGTATGAGTTTTCCACGTTTATTCCTGTTCTCCCCATGCCTGAACATGCGGGGCGGAATTATGGAAGAATCCGTGCCTTTCTGGAAATTCAGGGGATGCCCGTCGGAAACAACGATCTGTGGATTGCGGCCCACGCCATAGCGGAAAACCATATTCTCGTCACCAACAATGAGCGGGAATTTTCCCGAATCCCCGGATTAAATGTCCAGAACTGGGCGAAGTGATGCTGAAAATTCTAAAAGCAAATACATATGTTGAGGAAAAAGTCATGAAAAAGAACCCGATCCTGATTTTTATTTTCATGATCACGTTGACTGTTTTTGCATCCGGTCTTCCCGGATTTGCCGAATCCCTTTCCACAGGTCAGACCCAGTATGTTCCGGCCTATTCCCACATTTACATCGGCAACAGGGAAAAACCGTTTCTGCTCACCGTTACCCTCCATGTGCGGAACGTGGACCCGAAGAACGCCATTACGCTGACGTCCGTGGATTATTACGACAGCAACGGCAGCCTTCTTAAAAAATACCTGCCCCGGCCTCTGACGATACGGCCCCTTTCCTCCTCGCGCCATGTGATTCCCCGGAATGAAAAACAGGGTGGAGCCGGAGCCGGGTTCCTGGTCCGCTGGACCTCGGACAAACCCGTGAACCCGCCCATCGCGGAAACGGTGATGATCGGTGCCGAATCCCAGCAGGGCATCTCCTTTACATCCAGGGGGCAGGTGATTGAAGGGCCATAGCAGGGATGAACGTTGAACATCGAACGTTCAACGTCCAACATCGAATGAAGGAAAACTCCATTTTTATATATAAAGGCCGGGCATGAGCGACAAACGGGTAGAAATCATGGTGGAGCCTGATCAGGCGGATCAGGCGGGAATCATAAGGCAGCTGGCTCTGGGCAAGGCGGGTATGCAAGATGACGCGGACGTGGCGGTGCGAGTGCTGCGACGGTCCGTGGACGCCCGTTCCCGGCGGCCGAAAATCGTGCTCAGCGTGGCTGTGGGGCCGGAGCCGGAAAAAGACCGGGCCTACCGACTCCAGCCTGCGCCTTCAAAAGGAAAAACAGCCGTTGTGGTGGGGGCGGGACCCGCCGGGTATTTCGCGGCTCTAAGGCTTCTGGAAAAAGGGGTGAAACCCCTGGTGCTGGAACGCGGACGCGATGTGACGAGCCGCAGGAAAGATATCCGGCGGCTGTACACCCCCGGCATTGTGAACCCCCATTCCAACTACTGTTTCGGGGAGGGCGGTGCCGGAACCTATTCCGACGGCAAGCTGTACACCCGGTCCACCAAACGGGGGGATGTGGACCGGATCCTGGACATCTTCGTGGCCCACGGCGCGTCCCCGGACATCCGTATCGACGCCCACGCCCACATCGGTTCCAACAGGCTTCCCGGCATCGTGAAAGCCATCCGTGAAACCATCCTCGGTGCCGGGGGAGAGATCCGTTTCGACTCCTTTGTGGACGATATCCTCATCAAGGACGGGCGGGCTGTCGGCGTGCGTGTGAACGGCTCGGAAACCGTGCCCGGTGACGCCGTCATCCTCGCCACCGGCCATTCCGCCCGAGACGTCTACCGGCTGATGGTTGAAAAGAACATTCCGGTGGAAGCCAAGCCGTTTGCCCTGGGGGTCCGTATCGAACACCCCCAGGATGTCATCGACGGCATTTTTTACCGCCAGAATCCCAGGAATCCCCACCTGCCTCCCGCCAGCTACCGCATCGCCTGCCAGGTGGACGGGCGGGGTGTATACTCGTTCTGCATGTGTCCCGGAGGTCATGTGGTTCCGGCCTCCACAGCCCCCGGCGAGCTGGTGCTGAACGGCATGAGCATGGCCCGTCGGGGCGGACTTTTTGCCAACGCCGGGCTGGTGGTGGAGCTGCGCCTGGAAGACATGGGTGTTTCAGGCCCTCTGGGTGCCATGGATTTTCAGGCCGCCGTGGAACACGCCATGTTTGCGGCGGGTCAGATAGGAGACCAGCGCGCCCCGGCCCAGACCCTTTCGGATTTTCTGTCAGGCCGGGTCCGGGATATCCAAGGGAAAAGTTCCTATGTCCCCGGCGTTTTTCCGGCCCCCTTGCATACCCTTCTGCCCCCAGGTGTCGTCAGCCGCCTTCGGGGGGCGCTGACCCTCTTCGGGAAAAAATACAAGGGGTTCGATACCGGCGAGGCCCTTCTTCTGGGTGTGGAGTCCCGCACCAGTTCGCCGGTTCGGATCGTTCGGGAGCCGGTGACATTGATGAGCCCCGGCGTCCTGGGCCTGTTTCCCTGCGGTGAAGGGGCGGGATACGCCGGGGGCATTGTTTCGGCGGCCATGGACGGGGAACATGTGGCCGATCACGTGATCGGGTTTGTTTGACAATCCCGCTGAATCTTTTTCTTGAATCTCATTCAATACATGTGGTAAACACGACTTTGCATGTGTAAAAATTCAAGACGACCGCCAAGGCCTGAACCGATCTGAGAGCCTTAAATCCAGACTGTTCCGCTTGGGCGGCATAATGCCGACATGAAAAAAAACCTTTTTGATTCAGATCAGTTCGACACCCTCAAAACCTGGACACGGCAGGGTATTTTCTTTTTCGGCCTGCTGTGCATGGTTCTGATCATCGCGTACCCTTACACTCAGCCCAAATCCCCTAAGCCACTGACCGTGTTGAACGGACCCTGGAAAATGTCCATGGAGGACAACCCGGCGTTTTCAGATCCGGAGTTTGATGACTCATCCTGGGAAAGCCTGGATCTGCCGGGAAGCCTGGTGCGTCCCATGATCGAAAAAACAGGAAGATCCATAGGGGTGTGCTGGCTCAGAAAAACGGTGACGGTGGACACGGACACCCGGCGTGAGGATCTGGGCCTGATGCTCGGCCGTATCGGCAACGCCGATGAAACCTTTGTGAACGGCAAACCTGTGGGCGGCCTCGGGCATTTCCCCCCCGAGGAATTCGCCATGTGGAATTTCCCGAGAAACTACAGAATCCCCGAGAACATCGTCCTTTTCGGAGGAAAAAACGTCATCGCCATCCGGGTGAATGTCCACGGCATGGGCGAGATTCTGGGCGATCTTGGACTCACTTACCACAAGGACCTCACGCCCTGCGCCGACACCGCCCGTTTCATCCATGTGTCCATGGGGTATGTGGCCATTGCCATGGGCATGGCCCTGTTCATGATTTTCAGCTTCTTTTCCCTGAAGCGTTTCGAAACCGAAGAGTACATGTACCACAGCCTTCAGCTGGGGATAGGGTTGCCCATTGTCCTTGAAATATGCAACCTCTGGCCCATCTACCCCAGCCAGCTCGCCCGGCTGAAAATCCTGGCCTTTTCATGGGCACTTCTCAACGTGCTTCACCCCATATCCCTTCACCGGACCTACAACTTTGAAAGGCCGTGGATGGAGCGGTTTCTGTGGTTTTACATCGCCGTGGTGAGCGTTTTCTGCCTGTTTATCACCGGGGAGGACGCGATACGGTCCCACGGCTCCATTCTTATCGCCACGGCCACCGCCATCGGTTTCTACAACTTGAGCTGTCATGTGTCGGCTTTGATCAAACGAAGCCCTTACGCCCGGGTTTTCAGCTTTTTCGGAATTGCCGTGGTGCTCTGCGCCATTCACGACGGGTTCTGTTATCTAGGCAAATTTTCCCCGGTGACGGTGAACATGTTCGGATACGTTCCCGAGGTGATGATTTTCCATGTGGGAGCGGTTTTTCTGTACATGGGCATCGCCATCATCCTGGTTTCCAAATTCATCGCCATCACCGAGGATGTGGAGGCACTGAACGAAAATCTTGAAACCTACATCCACGAAAACGCCCGGCTCAGCCAGAAACTGGAAGATTCGGGGCTGAAAAAGAAACCGCTGGCCCTGTCATCCGGCGCTGAAGAAAAAATCAAATACGCCATTCAGCATATCCACCAGAACTACACGGACCCGGATCTGACAAGGGAGAGCCTCGCGGACCAGGTGGGCATCCATCCGGACAGTTTCGGCCGGCTTTTCAAAAAATACACGGGCAGAAAACTCGGGGATTTCATCTATGAAATCAGGATCGAGGAAGCGGCCAGGCGTCTCCGGGAAGACAACACCAATGTCATCGATATTGCCTTTGACGTGGGATTTGAAAGCATCCGGACGTTCAACAGGATTTTCCCCAAATTCATGGACACCACGCCCAACCGATACCGGAGCCTTCATCAGAGGGAGTGATCAGAACCGCCTTTTTTTCTGCTGTTTTTTCCGGCTTCGCTCATCCTGCTGGGTGATTTTGATGCGCTGGCCTTTCATCTCCTTGCCGTTCAAGGCTTTGGTGGCTTTGTCCGCTTCGGAATTGTCAGGCATTTCAACAAAGCCGAACCCCTTGGACATGCCTGAAAACCGGTCCTTGATGATCTTGATTTCCGACACGTTTCCGAAAACCGTAAACGCTTTCCGCAAATCATCTTCCGTGACACTGGTGCTCAGGTTCCCGATATGGAAATTCATGGGTCGTTCCTTTCTTGTCTTTGATACCGTTCATGGTGTCTTTGAGGTGTGTACGGCCCGGATGGAGAATGAGGAAGGACATCACCTGTCGTGGTGTGGTGCTGACCCGTTATAGGGAATTCAACGTATAAGTGCAACGTTTCTTTATGATTTACATCCATTTGAAAACACCCTATAAAACGTCGATGGTATTCAGCGATGACTCTCCCCAAGACGCATGACGCGGCACACGGGGCTTATCTGACGCACACAAAACAGCAGACCGGAGTGGAAATCCATGGCCAGAGCAAAAAAAAAGGGATCTTCAAACACGATGAAAAGAACGGTTCCGGTGTCTGATATTTCGGATCGTTGTGATTCGTTATCCACTCCCAAGAAGCCGCTCGGAAAAACCGACCGTGTGTCCATCAACCCCCATTACGTGCTTTTTTTTCTGATGATTTCTGTGTTCCTGGGGTGTTTTGTCCTTCTTCGTCCCTACATCCACACCATTCTCCTTTCGGTGATTCTCACCTTTGTGGCCAGTCCCGTTCACGAAAGAATCGAAGGTTTTTTCAAAGGCCGGAAAAATCTCGCGGCGTCGGTGTCCTGCCTTCTGCTCACCCTGGTGGTGGTGCTGCCGATTTTTTTCATGCTGTTTTCCCTGATCCGTCAGGCGGTGTCATCGTTTGCCGCCATCAGCGAATTCATTGCCTCGGGCAAGGCGGAAGCCCTTCTCCGCCACCCCATGGCCGTCAAACTTGGAGATATGGTCCGCCATGTATTGCCGGACATCAGGAACATGTTTCCCGATCTCGCCTCGGTGAAACCGGACAAGCTGGCCATGGAGACAAGCGCATCCCTGGGCAAGGCTTTTCTCAACCAGAGCGGACGGATCGCCGGGAATATCGGATCGCTGATCACCCATTTTTTCCTGATGCTGTTCACGTTTTTCTTCATGATCCGCGATGAGGCCCACCTTTTGGACAGACTGCTTCACCTCGTGCCCCTCACCGATACCCAGGAGCGCCAGATCATCGGAAAAATCAAGGATGTGGCCCGATCGGCCCTTCTTGGAACCTTCGTCACCGCTTTGGCCCAGGGTGCCGCGGGCGGACTGGCTTTTTTCTTCTGCGGCCTTCCGGGACTTTTCTGGGGCATGGTCATGGCCTTTGCCTCCCTGATCCCCATGGTGGGAACAGCCTTGATCTGGGGTCCGGCCTGTCTGTATCTGGTGTTTTCCGGGCAGGGCTGGCATGCCGCAGGTCTTGCCGTCTGGTGCGTGGTGGTGGTGGGCGGCATCGACAATTTCGTGCGCCCCATGTTCATGCAGGGCGGTTCGGACATGCACACCCTGGTCATCTTTTTCTCCATCCTCGGGGGAATCAACACCTTCGGACTGCTGGGCCTTCTTTACGGCCCCCTTCTCTTCGGACTGGCCCTGGTCCTTCTGTACATCTACGGCATGGAATTCCGGACGTTTCTTGACGATCAGGATCGGCGCTGATTCCAGTTCCCCATCCAAAAGAGCGATAGACAACCAATGAATTGTTCGATATTATTGTAAAAAACGCTGCATTATTCCATTACAGACAAACGGCATCCATTCTTTTCGACAGGTCTGACCCTTAAAACGGGTCAGCATATGATTCAGTGTGATTCATCGCTATGTTTCCTTGACGAAGGAGATACCATGAAATGGTTCGAACCGCTCATTGTGGCGATTTTGTCATTATCGGCCCTATTTCCGTCATGTGATCGAAAAACCGAGGAAAAGGGACCGGAGTATACAGCGGCCACGGTTGAGTCAGAAAAAATCCCGTACCGTTTCGCGGTCCATCCCCTGCACAATCCAGAAATGCTTGGTAAACTTTACCAGCCTTTGATGAATTATCTCTCGAAAAACATTCCGGGAGTCACATTCGTACTGGAATCATCGAGGGATTACGCCAATTTCGAAGCGAAATACAAAGAGGGCCGCCTGGCTTTCATTCTGCCCAATCCGTGGCAGACCCTCCAGGCGATGAACTGCGGCTACGAGGTCATTGCCATGGCTGGAGATCCCCAAGATTTCAAAGGGCTCTTCATTTTAAGAAAGGACAGCGACGTTAAAAAGCCGGCCGACCTCAGGGGAAAAATCGTCAGCTATCCCGCTCCCACAGCTCTTGCCGCATGCATCATGCCCCAGTATTTTCTTTACGAACACGGAGTCGATGTCAACCACGGGATTGAGAACCGTTACGTGGGATCCCAGGAATCTTCCATCATGAACGTGTACCTCGGATTGAGTGCGGCCGGTGCCACATGGCCGCCTCCCTGGCGGAATTTCATGAAAGATCATCCAAAGGAAGCCGAAGCCCTCGAAGTCAAATGGGAAACACCTTCCCTTATCAACAATTCGCTCATGGCGCGGAAGAACCTGCCGGACGCGCTGAAGCGGAAGGTGTGTGACCTTCTCCTCCAACTCCGGCAGTCCACTGAAGGCAAAGCCATTCTTTCGGACATGGAAACATCCGGTTTTTATAATGCCGACGACAGGAGTTACGATGTGGTCAGGAGTTATGTGGCCCGTTTTGAAAAAACAGTGAGAAACGTCGATGGGGCACAGCCGTAATTATTATTCACCTCGAGTGTCACGTGCATATCACCAAGGAAATTCACAAGGTGCCGTCATGAAATCAGAGAGGTTTCCATCTTTTTTTCATTCCTTCAAATTCAAACTCATCCTGGGCGTCGCCGTTGTACATGCCGTCATGATGTCCCTGTTCATCTGGGATCTCGTATACCGCCATCAGGCCATGCTTCTGGAACGCCAGACCGAACAGGCCAACGCCTTGACCCATTCCCTTGCCACGTCATCCTGCGTCTGGCTCGCTTCGCACGATATCGCCGGCCTTCAGGAAATCATCGATGCCCAGCGAAGGTATCCCGAACTCGTCTATGCCATGATCACCAACGAAAACGGGAAAGTCCTGGCCCATACGGACATGAAAAAAATCGGCCTTCGAGCACTCGGCATGCCTGATGAAAAAAAACATACCGTGTTGAACAGTTCGAGCAGCCTTGTGGACGTGGCGTCTCCCGTCATGCTGAACGACCGGTTCATCGGCTGGGTAAGGCTTGGAACAGGCCAGGCCGATGCCGCCATCAAAATGCGCGCGATCATGAGGAACGGAATTTTATACGCTCTTGTCGCGATCATCGTGGGTTCGATCCTCGCCTGGCTCCTTGGCAGGCAGATCACGGGGCGGATCTATGCCATAAAGAAAACCATCGATACCGTGAATTCAGGGGAAAAGTCATGCCGGACCGGTCTTGCCGGTTTGGATGAGATATCGGTTCTTTCAGGTGAGTTCGACAGGATGCTGGACAACCTGGACCGGCGCGAGGAAGCATTGAAACGCGCCGAACAGGAGCTCAAAACCATCAATGAAAACCTTGAAAACATGGTCGCTGAAAGGACCAGGGACCTTGAGAGGAGCAACACTGAGCTTGAGGGGTTCGCATACGTGATCTCCCACGACCTCCAGGAGCCTCTCCGGAAGATCGGGTCCTATCTCGATCTCCTGAAAGAGGAATACGAAGGCCATCTGAACGAGGAAGCCCTTTCCTACATCGGCTCTGCGGTCGACGGTGCCTACCGGATGAAGGACATGATCGGCGACCTCCTGGCCCTGTCGAGGGTGGGGACCCGGCCCGATCCGTTCAAGGAAGTCGACAGCGGCAAAGCGGTGGAACTGGCCGTAAGGGACCTGGAAATCGCAGTCGGGGAAAGCGGCGCAAAAATATCGTGGAACAGCCTTCCTACCGTTCACGCGGATCCGGGTCAGCTCAACCAGCTTCTCTCCAATCTGATCGGTAACGCCATCAAGTACAGGGGGGACGTCTCTCCGGAAATCACGGTTTCTGCGGTAAGAGACAACACCGGCTGGCGGTTTTGTGTCAAGGATAACGGCATCGGATTCGACATGAAGTTCGCCGACAGGATTTTCCAGATATTCCAGAGGCTTCACACCCGGCGGGAATATCCGGGGACAGGCATAGGGCTGGCTTTATGCAAAAAAATCGTGGAAAGGCACGGGGGCCGGATCTGGGTTTTGACGGAGCCGGGAAAAGGAAGCGAGTTTTTTTTCACTCTTCCGGCGGCACCCCAGGCACCACCGGATGGGAAAAGGCCAATTGACTTTCAAACCTTTTGAATTTGCTTACTAAAGTTGAGCACAGGAGAATGTTATGAAAAATGAGCCGATGAAGTCAATCATCCTGTTGCTCGTCGACGATGACACCGACGATGTCAGACTGACCCGTAAGGCATTGACCAGAAAAAACCTGAGAATAGATGTCCATGATGTCCAGAATGGGATCGAGGCCCTTGCGTTTTTAAGGAAACAGGGAAAATTCAAGGACAAGCCCACACCGGACCTGATTCTTACGGACCTGAACATGCCGAAAATGGACGGTCGTGAACTGCTGCAAGAAATCAATATGGACGAGGCGCTGAGAGACATCCCCCTCATCGTATTGACCACGTCTTCCGGTGAGGAGGATATCCTTCACGCCTACAAGATGAACGCCAACTGCTTCATCACCAAACCCGTGGGATGGAAGGAGTTTATCCGGGTCGTCGAGTATATCGACGGATTCTGGTTCAATATCGCCAAGCTTCCGGGGGATATCACCCGTTGATGCATTGACCTGTTAATGTCACTTGTTTACGAATCGTAACAAGGGGTCGCGTATGCCGTATAAAACCATGAACGCCGAAAACAAGACAGGTGAAGGCCCAAAGGATTCTTCACCGCCGACCATCCGTGTGCTGCTGGTCGAAGACGACCCCGGAGATGCGGAAATCATCCAAAAGAAAATGACGAAAATTCCCCAGATGGTCATTCGGTGCACGTGGGTCGACCGGCTGGAGCAAGGGCTTTCTCAACTGAAGAACAACACATTCGACCTGGTGATGCTTGACCTCAACCTGCCGGACAGCCAGGGGATCGAGACGCTGTTTCATATCCGGGAAACGGCGGCGGATGCCCCCGTGATCGTCATGACCGGGCTGAGCGACGAAAAGACGGCATTGCAGGCGATCAAATCCGGAAGCCAGGATTATCTGGTCAAAGGCGAATTCAACAGCTCCCTTCTGTTCAGGACGATCGCCTACTCCCTTGAACGCCATCGGTTGTTAAAGAAAATCGAAGAGAAAGAATCGTTCACGTCGTTGCTGATCGGCGGCAGCTTCGACGGGATCCTTCTTGTGGATGAAAGAGGCGTCATTACATTCGCCAACCCCGCCGCCTGCACCATATTCGGGGTCGAATCAAACGAACTGAACGGACTTCCCTATGGATTTCCCCTCACCACCCACGGATCGCCTCTGGAAATCGAAATCAACTGCCGCGATGGTTTAAAGACCGTTGAAATGTTCTCCACCGGCCTGAAAATCGAAGGGCGCACCCATTATCTGGCGTCCTTACGCGATATCACGGACAGGAAAAAACTGGAAACGGCCTTGCTGAACAAGAACGAAGAGCTGAAAAAGGAAACCCGTTACAAATCGGAATTCCTCGCCAACGTGTCCCATGAACTCCGAAGCCCGCTGAACAGCATCATGCTCCTTTCACAGATCATAGCCCAGAACAAGAAGGGCAACCTGACAAAGGACCAGGTCGAACTTGCGGAAACCATCCATCACAGCGGCAACGATCTTCTCATCCTCGTGAACGACCTCCTGGACCTTTCCAAGATCGAATCCGGAAAAATGACCGTCTATATCAGCGAAACGCGTTTCGAGGATATCGCGATCTACATCCGGCAGACGTTCACCCATCTCGCCGAAACGAACGGAATCCGTCTCGAAATAACTGTTTCCGAGGACATTCCGGAATTCATCTGGACAGATTCCCAGAAACTCGGGCAGATTCTGAGAAACCTCATTTCAAACGCGATCAAGTTCACCCATGAAGGTTCCGTCACCGTTGAATTCAAGCGGCCGTCGCCGGACATGCGGACAAACGGCGAAGCCCTTGACCCCCTGAAAACCGTGGCGATTTCCGTGAAAGACACGGGGATCGGCATTCCTGAAGATAAAAGGGACATCATCTTCGAAGCGTTCAGACAGGCGGACGGCGGGACTTCACGACAGTACGGCGGCACGGGCCTGGGTCTTTCCATTTCGAAAAGTCTCGCAGAACTGCTGGGAGGATCTATCCACCTGGCCAGCGAAGCGGGAAAGGGCTCGGCGTTCACGCTGTGCATACCGGAGAGGATTTCTGAAGCGGGAGACGTTCACCTGGACAGACGGGCGAAAGAGCGTATCAAAAAAGAATCGTATCTTGAAAAAGCGGTGGTCGGAAACGAAGACCCGGATATCTTCCTCATTGAAAACGAAGTGCTGAAAGGGCGGCACGTTCTGATCGTGGACGATGACGCCCGTAACCTGTTCATCATGTCCCAGGTCCTTGAGGAACACGGCATAAACACGGCCATGGTGATGAATGGACATAAAGCTCTTGAATTCCTTGAACAATCCCATTCCGTGGATTTTGTTCTGATGGATATCATGATGCCCGGAATGGACGGTTACGAAACCATCCGAAAGCTGAGAAACCTGAAAAAACACGGTCATATACCCATTATCGCCGTCACGGGAAAAGCGCAGGCCGAAGATCACCGGCTTTGCCTGGACGCCGGGGCGAATGAATTTATTACGAAGCCTGTCGATCTCAACAAATTGTTTTCGGCGATGCGGCGGCTTGTTTCAAATGAAAACGGATGTTTGTGATGAAACAACGCTCCTTCGGTCACCCTAAAACAGCTCCCTCACGGCCCGTTGCCGGAACACGGGGTCTTGGGCCCGTTTCGCAAGGCCTTCAAGGGTTTTGTAAGGAATGGGTGCGGTCTGGATTTCCGCGATGCGGCTGGGAAAAGGCAGGTCGGGATCGACGACCATCGAATAGGTCACATGGGTCCTGTTCCGGTCCACAATGGAAAAATGATAGCGGGAATAGAATTTTTTGAGGCGCTTCGTCCCCTCCGCCACAGGCACATCGCTGTCGTCCACGCTGATCAGTTCAACGGTGATCTCTTCCGTTTTCCAGTCCATGCTGGTCACCACCTCGATAACGAAATCCCGGTTGGTGATGGGCCAGATGGAATCCCAGATCACATGCACGAGAAAATGACCTTCGAACTTGTCAGCCCCCAGGGTTTTCAGATGCCTGGACTGAAGGCAGTCCGGAAGCCATGATGCGAATCCGTCCACATCGAGAAGCACTTCCATCAGCACTTCAATGGGCTGGTCGATCACCGTTTCAGCTTTAAATGTGCGGTATCTGGACCAGGGGGTGTCGCTGACGTATATGCTGTGGTTGTTCTTGTTTTTGATGTGGGACCAGGTGTAGTCCTTATCGTTGAACGGTTCGACCTTGGCGAGAAGCGGTTCCTTTATTCCGTTGAAGCGGGCCGGCACCGGCTCCACCAGGGATTTGTAATCCCCTTTTTTGATATCCAGAATGTCTTTGGAGGGTTTACCCTGGTTTTTTTCAACAACGGGGTTTACGGGCTTGGCCGCCGGGCCATGGAGATCGTTATCATCAAGCAGGAGCTTTGTTCCCGAAAGGGCCGCGGCAGGGAGAAACATTGCCATCAGGGCGATGAAAAACAGGCGTTTTAACATGGTCTGGTCTCCGTCATGGTTCGATGGTCCATCGAGGCCGTGATAACAAAGCCTTATGGAAGATACTCATGACGAATTATCAGACAACGGAACGTGATTCCATATCCAACCATCTGTTAATATGGCTTTTACCATTGTTTTACATTTGTTAAACAACCCGGTCTGTTTCAGCGATGAAGAAATGTCTCCGGTTTTTCTTTCAGGCACCATTCATGAAACAGGCGGACGCAGCTGGGGCAGAGCTGGGGGCCCGAGGCCTGGTCTATGATCTCAAGGGCTTTGTCGTGGGGCATGCCCTGCCTGTATGGCCGGTTGCTGGTCAGGGCGTCGTAGGTGTCTGCCACAGCGGCCATACGGGCCCACAACGGAATGGTGTAACCTGAAAGGCCCTGGGGATAGCCTTTCCCGTCCATGCGCTCATGATGGGAGTAAACCACGGGGATGATGTCGGAGATACTGTGGATGTTTTTAAGGATGGAGGCCCCGATTTCCGGATGGCCTTTGATATGATTGAACTCCTCTTCGGTGAGTCGGCCCGGTTTCAGAAGCACGTCGTCTCGGATTCCGATTTTTCCGATATCGTGAAGCCGACCGGCGAGGCGCGCCCGTTCTTCCTCATAATGGCTTCCTCCGCTGAATTTCACCATACCCGAAAGAATGATGGAAACCCGTTCCGAATGTCCCCGTGTGTACTGATCCCTGGCTTCAAGGGCCCTGACCAGGCTTTCGATTCCGGCGAGCATCAGACGCTGCTCGACGTCCAGCCGTTCTTTTTCTTTCAGAAGAATCAGGAATTCATAAGAGAAAATCGTGTTGAGGGTGATCATCAGCTGTTCGATGTTGAAGGGCTTGACGATAAACGCCGCCGCCCCGAAATGCATCATGCGTTTCATGTTGTCCGCATCGTTTTCCGTACTCATCACCACGAAGGGGATATCCGTGTATTCGGGACTGACATGAAGGGCCTCGCACAGCTCAAGACCGTTCATTTCCGGCATGTACACATCGGACAGAATCACGTCCGGACGGATGGACCCGAGCATGTCAAGGGCGTTCCTCCCGTTATCGGCGCAACAGACCCGGAACCCCTTCTGGCTCAGGTGGTCTTCAAGCATCAGACGCATGGACCGGGAGTCGTCTACAACCAGTATGGTTTTTTCATTGTCGTTTATATTCACATTCGATTCCATTTTCGTTTCAGATCAGAGAATCCATGCCCCTTAGCCGGGGCATGGCGTTCTCTTATTATCGGCCCTTACGGCGAAGGGGTTCAGTATTTTTCAAAATCGTGATCCATGGGGTCGGCACCGGAATCCAGATCATCCCCCATGTCCAGACTGATTCCCGGTTTGTTGGTGATCATCACCGGCTTTTTTTCATTTTTTGCCAGGGCCTTGGGTCTTTCTGTCCGAACAGTGCGTTTGAAACTGGCCGGAGGATTGACACCGCGGCCGAAACCCGAACTGCCGATATTGAAAAACGCGATGGCGTCCTTGAGCTGTTCCGCCTGGGCCGCCAGTTCTTCAGCCGTCGACGATATTTCCTCACTGGACGAGGCGTTGAGCTGAATGACCTGATCCAGCTGCTGAATGGCCAGGTTGATCTGGGCCACACCGGTACTCTGTTCGTTGGAGGCGGCGTTGATTTCCTGAACCAGCTCGGCGGTTCTCCGGATGTCCGGAACGATCTTGCCCAGCATGTCGCCTGCGCTTTCGGCAATGGCCACGCTGCTGCTTGAAAGCGTACCGATTTCCGCAGCGGCGGCCTGGCTTCGTTCCGCCAGCTTTCTCACCGCATCAGCCACCACGGCGAAACCTTTTCCGTGGACCCCAGCTCTTGCGGCTTCGATGGCGGCATTCAGCGCCAGCATGTTGGTCTGGCGGGCGATTTCTTCGATGATGGTGATCTTTTCCGCGATTTCACGCATGGCTGAAACGGTTTTCGTCACCGCTTCCCCGCCTTTCACCGCGTCTTCGGCCGTTCGCATGGCGATTTTTTCCGTCTGCTGGGCGTTGTCCGCGTTCTGTTTGATACTGCCGGCCATTTCTTCCATGGAAGACGAGACTTCTTCCACGGAAGCCGCCTGTTCAGAGGCCCCCTGGGCCATCTGGTCTGCTGCGGAGCTGAGCTCCTGGCTGCCCGAAGCCACGTTTTCCGTGGCGGACTTGACTTCAAGCACCACGTTTTTCAGTTTTCCAAGCATGTTTTTCATGGAAAGCAGAAGCTGACCCAGTTCGTCCTTTCCGGGAATCATGATCTCCATGGTGAGATCGCCCTCGGCCATGCTGTTGGACACCGAGACGCCCTGGGCCAGAGGGGCTTCAACATATTTTCGGCTCATGTACACCACAAAGGCGAAGGCAGCGCCCACAAAAAGGCCGGTGGTGACAAGAATCACGAAAATCTGGCCCCACATGGAGCTGCGGAGCTGATGCTCCTTGTCTGCGATTTTTTTCTCAAGATCGTCGATGTATACACCGGAGGCCACCACCCAGTTCCAGTTCTTGAAGTAACGGACATAGGTCAGTTTGGGTTCCGGCTTGGTGGAGCCCAGTTTGGCGAAGTTGTACGACACGTAAGCTTCGCCTTTGGCCAGGGCTTCGTCCACCTGCTCGCGCACATAGAATTTGCCGTCGGAATCCTTGCTGTCCCTCATGTTCTTGCCCAGAAGGTCCTTGTTGGGATGCATGACCAGCTTGTAGTTCGAGTCGACGATATAAAAGTAGTCCTCCTTGTTGTAGCGCATGCCCGCCATGATTTCCTTGATCCGGTTCTGCCCTTCGATTTCAGCCTGATCCACGTAAATGCCGGTGCCGATGATCCAGTTGAGGGGTTTGAACAGACGGACATACGAAAGTTTCCTGACCAGAATGTTGGGATCGGTGACCGACGGCCAGAAGTAACTGACATAACCGTCACCCGTGGGTGAACTCTGGCAGACCCGGACCATTTCGAGAAAAAGCGGGTTGGTGGTGCCTTCGGCCATGACCACTTTCCCGTTCTTCGAAAAGGTGCTCATGTCCTTGCCGTTCAGCTCCGGCAGAACCGGATGGGTGACCATGACGCCGCTGGTGTCGTTGATCCAGAAATAGCCGTCGCCCTTGTACCTTATGCCGTTCACGTTTCCGATGATCTGTTCTCTGGCCTTGGGGTTTCTCTGGTATTCCTTTTTCATCATGGCGTAGGGAATGTCCACCATGGATTTCAGGGCCTCACCGTACTGGAGTTTGATGGCGTCCACCGTGGCGGACTGGTCGTAGGTTTTTTCAAGCATGGTGTACGTGGCGTCCACCAGATCCTTCAGTTTCAGGCGGGTCTGATCCATCAGTTCGGTTTTGTAGGCGGTGATGTCCGAATTGGCCTGGATGACGGTTTTGATCAGGGAGTACCCGCCCACCACGCCCACGGATGCCACGATCCCGGCGATGACGATGAAAACGATTTTCGATTTGATCTTGATGTCCTTGAAATCCATAAATCCTCCTGTGAAATAACAACCTTTCATAGGTCGGCTTCTCGGAACGAAAAGCCGACAAATGGCCCCATCCTTTTCAAAACAAGGTGATGCCACCGCTGTCATTCAGCTTCGCCTTGATCTGTTTTAAATGTTCTTTCTCCTGTTCCACCATCTGTCGGGTGGAAAGGGTCTGCCCCCGTTTCAGAAAAACCTGGGCGCTGTCGGTATGAAAATAAATCCGGCGTGATGCGTAACCGCCAAGATCCTGATTGACCACTTTAATTTTTTCCTGGCTCATGAACTCCAGGATGAAATCAGCGTTCCGCCAGCCCACAGCCCCCTGCCTGGATAAAGCCGGAATCACCTGGGCGCCGCCAAATACTTTTCCTTTGATCCGTTCACGGGTCGCACCCAGTTTCATCAGGGCGTTGATCAGAAGCTCCATGGCGTTGATCCCAAAACGGGCTTCGGCGTTGAAATCCTTGAAACTGGCCATTCCGGGAACAAGAAAGTGGTTCATTCCCCCTATTTTTCTGTCCGGATCGAACAGGCACGCCGCCACGCATGAGCCCAGAAAGGTGGTGACCACCACCGGTTCGCTGCTGGCGAAAAATTCTCCGATATGGATGCTTACAGTTTTCTTCCGGGGTTCAGCGCCCGGATGATTCAAAGAAGATCCCGGCCCTGCATAAAGTCGGTTCACGGTCCCGCGCATACTCGCAGCACCTCCCCGGCAATGCGGTCCAGGGCCATGACTTTATCGACACCCCCATGCTTGATGGCCTCTTTGGGCATGCCGAACACCACGCAGGAATCTTCGTCCTGGGCGATGGTGTAGGCCCCGGCGTCTTTCATTTCCCGCATGCCTTTGGCACCGTCGTCTCCCATCCCGGTCATGATGACGCCCACGGCGTTTTTTCCAGCGTAACGCGCCGCCGATCTGAAAAGCACATCCACCGACGGCCGGTGACGGGAAACAAGGGGGCCGGTTTTCACTTCCACGTAGTATCTGGCCCCGCTGCGTTTGATCATCACATGGTAGTTGCCCGGAGCGATGAGCACCTGCCCCCGCAGAATGGTATCGTTGTCGGCAGCTTCTTTCACCGTTACCTGGCAGATGCCGTTCAGCCGGTTTGAAAACGCCCGGGTAAAATTTTCAGGCATATGCTGAACCACCACCATACCCGGCGCGTCCGGCGGCAGGGCTTCGAGAAACACCCGCAGGGCTTCGGTGCCTCCTGTTGAAGCACCCACGGCCACCACTTTTTCCGTGGTTTTCAGCATGGCTTTGGTGGTGGCCGGCATCATCATCACATCTGCCGACAGCTTGGGAGACACCGTATGCTGTTTCGCAAGTTTTTTCAGGCTGGATTCGGCGGCGGCTTTCACGCTGTCGCAGATCCGGATCCGCGATTCCTCAAGAAACTGGCGGGTCCCCATCGTGGGTTTTTGAATGATGTCAACCGCCCCGTATTCCAGGGCCTTAAGCGCCGTTTCCGATTGCGACACCGCAAGGCTTGAACAGATCACCACGGGAATGGGATGCTGGGTCATCAGTTTTCTGAGAAAGGTGATGCCGTCCATTTTCGGCATTTCCACGTCCAGGGTGATCACATCGGGCACGTCGTCCTTCAGTTTTTTCGCCGCCATATAGGGGTCCGACGCCGTATCCATCACGGTGATGTCCGGGTCCGAGGAAAGGATTTCCGTCAGCGTCTGCCGGACCAGGGCCGAATCGTCAACCACCATGACCTTTATTTTTTTTCCCATGATTCGAGTTCCTTAATCTCTGATAGATGGTCGGGGCCACGGGGACCAGCGGGTACAGGGAGACATCCAGAAGTTCGGAATGCCCCATGAATAAATAGCCCCCCGGAATCAGGTTGTCGCAGAGCCTGGCGATAAGTTTTTCCGTGGTCGGCTTGTCGAAATAAATGATCACGTTCCGGCAGAAGATGATGTCCATGGGCTGCCGCAGGCCATAATGGGTGTCCATGAGATTGAGCCGTTTAAAGGAGATTTTCGTCCGAATCTCGGGCCTGATCCTCACCTGATGCAGGGTCCGGTCCCGGCTGCGCATCAGGTATTTTTTTCTGAACTCATGGGGAACGGGTTCGATCACCTGTTCGTCATAAATCCCTTTCACCGCTGTTTCCAGCATCCGTTTCGAGATGTCCGTGGCCAGGATTGAAAAATCGAACCTCCGCCGTGTTTCCCCGAAGTCGCTGAGCACCATGGCCAAGGTGTAGGGTTCGTCTCCCCGTGAGCAGGCGCAGCTCCAGGCCATGAGTTTCCGGTCTACACCGGAATGACAGGAACTCATAAGATCCGGCAGGGCTTTTTCCTGAATAAATCTGAAATGATGGGGCTCCCGGAAAAAGTCCGTCTTGTTTGTGGTGATCACGTCGGTGAATTCGGAAAGTTCCTGCTCCATGCCCTGATTGCTGAACAGAAAATCGCAGTATTCGGTGTATGAACGCATGTGGAGGGCGGACAGACGTTTTCTGAGGCGGCTTTCAACCATGCTTCGTTTGAAATCGGGCACCTTGATCCCCAGCCGCTCATGGATAAACGAGGAAAGACGCCTGAAATCTTTAACGGACAGCTCGATCCGCGAAAAGTTGTCGGCCAGAGAATCAGCCATGCCCCACCCCTTATGCCCGCTGCACCTGTTCGTCAAAACGGGCCGTTTCGTTTTCCTTGTCCGCCACCTGGCTGAGTTCCGAGGATGTGAACACCTTGTCGATATCCAGAATGATGATGAAGCGGTCGTTTTTTTTGCCCATGCCCCGGATGAATTCGGTTTTAAGGCGTGTGCCGATTTTGGGAGGAGCCTTGATCTGATCCTGATCCAGATCCATCACCTCCTGAACCGAGTCTGCCAGGGCTCCAATGAGCGTGGTTTCACCGTCCAGGTCGATTTCAATGATGATGATGCAGGTGTCCACAGTTTTTTCACTGGCGTTCAGGCCGAACTTCAGGCGAAGGTCCACCACCGGGACCACGCCGCCCCTCAGGTTGATGACGCCCCGCATGAAATCCGGCATACGGGGAACTTTGGTGATGGTGGTCAGGTCCAGCACTTCGCGAACCTGATGGATGTCCAGGGCGTAAACCTCCTCGTCCAGGACAAAGCTGAGAAACTGACCGGTGTTTTCCATGTTTGTGTTGTCCATGATGTCACTCCATAATCTTGTTCACGTCGATGATCAGAGCCACGGTTCCGTCGCCCAGAATCGTGGCCCCGGAGATATCCTTCGCATCCCTGAACGCTCCGCCCAGGTTCTTGATCACGGTCTGATGCCCACCGATCACCCGGTCCACCACGAAACCCACCCGTTTGCCGAAGGTTTCCATGATCACCACATGCTCCAGTGCCGGCGGCTTGTTCCTTATGTCGTATTCATCCCGAAGCCGGACGTAGGGCACGATATCGCCCCGGATGTTGAGGATGTTTCCGTTCTTGCTGGATTTCCGCTGGGATTCCGTCAGTTCCACGCATTCTTCCACCGAAGACAGAGGCAGTACGAAAAATCCTTCGCCGATCTGCACCAGAAGGCCGTCGATGATGGCCAGAGTCAGGGGCAGTTTCAGGGTGATGGTGGTGCCCTCTCCTTTCCGGCTGACAAGGTCGATGGCTCCCCTTAAGTTTTCGATGCTTTTCTTCACCACATCCATGCCCACGCCACGGCCGGACAGATCGGTGATGGCGGCCGCTGTGGAAAAGCCGGGCGCGAAAATCAGGTTCTGGATCTCATTTTCTTCAAGGTCCGCATCAGCGGGAATGAGGCCTTTTTCAACGGCTTTTTTCCGGATGACCTGGGGATCCAGGCCTTTGCCGTCGTCCCGGATTCGGATGAGCACATGGGCCCCGGAATGTTCGGCTGAAAGTTGGATGGTTCCTGTTGCGTCTTTTCCTGCGGCAAGCCGCTCTTCGGGTTTCTCGATGGCATGATCCACGGCGTTTCGGATGATATGAACAAGGGGGTCCTTGAGCTGGTCGATCACGGTTTTGTCAAGTTCCGTTTCCCCGCCCGCCGTGGTCAGCTCGATGCGTTTTCCAAGTTCCCCCGAAAGATCCCGGACCAGCCGTTTGAATGTGGCGAAGGTGGTCCCGATCTGAAGCATGCGGATGCTCATGGCATTGTCCCGCAGACCGCTGGTCAGGCTTTCAACGTCTTCGGCAATGGCCACCAGATCCGGGTCTCCCTGTTTCGCCGCTTTCTGGCTGAGCCGGGCCTGAACCGTCACCAGCTCGCCCACCAGATCCACCAGGTGATCGAGTTTTTCAGAAGGCACCCGGACGCTGGAAATCTGTGCGGCGCTTTCCCCCCGCTGCTCCAGCCGTTTTCGGATCTGGTTCTGCTCGGTCAAGGCCGCCGTCACCGACGCCCGGCTGGCGATTTTCTCCTCCACCAGGATTTCTCCGATGCGCTTCTGGCTTCCCAGAGCCTGATGGAGAGCCTCGCCTGAAATGTCCCCGTGCTTCAGCAGAATTTCACCCAGCTTGGGCCGGGGCATTTCGGCTGAAGTGAAATCGTCTTCATCAAGAATGGTTTCAATGGTGATGTCCGCGTCATCTTCCACAAAAATAAACACGTCCCTGACAGCGTTCAACCCCTTGTCCGTGGTGAGAACCGCGTCCCAGAAAATGTAGAGGCCCTCGGGGTCCATGTCCTCAAGAACAGGGATGTTTTCCGTGTGGGCCGTGACTGCGCAGTCCCCCAGATCACGAAGCTCGGACAGCAGGAGAACGGGGTTGGTTCCATGGGCTAACAGATCCTGATGGGGCTTGAAACGGATCCGGTAGGTCACCATGTCCGGTGCGGGTTTTTTTTCTTCACCTTTTCCGCCCTGGGGTATGCCGCCGTTTTCCAGGGGAACAAGCCGGTTCAGGGCCAGAACAATGTCCACGCCCCGGCTTTCGTTCACGGTCTTACCCGACACCGACGCATCAAGAAGCTCACGGATGTGATCCCGGGCGGTAAGGGTCAGGTTCACCAGCTCACGGGTCACGGGAATCGTTCCGCTCCTCACCTGGTCGAACACGTTTTCCACATTGTGGGTGAAGGCGGCGATATCCTCAAAACCGAACATGGCTCCGGACCCTTTGATGGTGTGCATGGCCCTGAACACCTGGCCCACCATCGCCATATCACCGGGATTGTCCTCCAGTTCGAGAAGAGATCGTTCAAGTTCCGCCAGCAGCTCGTAAGCTTCTTCGATGAATGCTTGTTTATGGGCGTCCATGGTCACGCTCCTTTTTATTGGTCATCAGGCAAACACTTTTTTAACCACGGCCACCAGCTGCTCCGGCTTGAAGGGCTTGACGATCCAGCCCGTGGCTCCCGCTTCTTTGCCTTCCTTTTTCTTGTTATCCTGGGACTCGGTGGTCAGAAGGATGATGGGGATGAACCTGAAGCCCGGAAGCGCCCGGATCTGGCGAATCAGTTCAATCCCGTCCATGTTGGGCATGTTGAGATCGGTGATGACCATCCCGATATCCGCCCCCTTGATTTTTGATAAGGCGTCCCTTCCGTCCACGGCCTCCACCACGTCGTATCCCGCGCCTTTCAGCGTGAATGTCACCATCTGACGCATGCTGGCCGAGTCGTCCACTGTCAGAATTTTCTTAGCCATCGTTTCTGTCTCCTTTTTTCCACAAGCACGCGCGGCATTTTTTTTCCGGGCATCCGTCATGGGCGTCGTAGCCCGAGCTTCCGAGAAGGGTCCGGCACAGGCTGTCCCCTTTTCCGGTGATCACGTTCAGCCGCTTTGATTTTTTTTCAAAACTCCGGTTGGCCGCACACAAAAGCTGAACGCATGAAATATCCAGCCGCTCAACTCCCCCGAGATCCACGGTGAGCGAATCTGTTTCATTCATGACATCCATGATCCGGGTTTTGATATCCGCGGCGATTGAGATATCCACATCGCCCTCAAGGACAAGGACCGGCTGTTTCCCTTTGTTTTTGTTCATGCGAATTCCCATGTGCATTCCCCCATCGGATCGGTGCAGTTTTTAAAAAAGTTCGATGTTATCCCCGAATTCACGGGATTCGATGTGTGTATCTTCCTTCGTTTGAACATCGGATTCGGCATTATGGCGTCCCGCCGACGCGATGGTCCGGTGGATCCGCCGTTCTTTTTCCATGGTGTAGCGGTTGAACAGAGGGTTATCCAGCATCTTCTCCTGAACGGTTCTGTCGGCATAGGGTGAAAGGACGTTCACCAGATCTTTAAGGCTGTCCATCTGCATTTTGAGATTCCCGGCCATGGCGGGGATGATCTGAAGCTGGATTTTCACCTTCTGATGGACAGAATTCATGGTTTCCATGTTCCGATTCAGGTCCCCGGCCTGGTTTTTCATCCGGTCGACCATGCTCACAATGGATGAAAGGGTGCTGTCCAGGATATGTTCCTGTTCCAGGCCGCCGCCCTCTTCCCCGTCATTCCGGGACATGGCGTTCACCACCTTCTGGATGATAACGGCCACATCTTTGACAAACAGCTCGGCCATATCCGCCAGCCGCTTCATTTCACCGGCCAGAACGGCCAGAGTCCGGCCTTCTTCCCCCAGGTGACTTGCGGCGATGATGGCGTTGATGCCTTTGACATGGGCGTCCATGCTGATGTCGTGGATTTTCCCCGTCAGCTCGGTGAGAACCGATGTGGTGGACAGTGCGGAGCCGTAGATGTCGTTCATGCGGTCCAAAAGTTGCGTGCCCCTGTTTCTCAACGAGCCAAGGCCCTGAATGGAATCAAGGAGATGCCGGCCCACATCGCTGCCCTGACTGCCGGAGTCCTGATCCGCATTCCCGGTCAGGCTGATCACCTGCTCGGCGATGGTCGCTATACCGTGCCCCAGCGTATCGAAAGCCGCGGAAACCTGGATGTGCACTTCGGCGATTTCATCGGTCATGTGATGCAATTGGTCGTAAAGGATCGTTGACATGGCATGGGCCGTTGCCAGGCGTTCCTTGCCCGGCAAGGCATTTTCGAACAGGTCCGCGATATCCGAAAAACCCGTGACCACATGCTCCAGCCTCTGCCTCATGGCATCGTGAAACTGAAGGGAAACAACGATTTTTTCCACATGCGACGCAAGATTTTTTCCCATGTTCGCGGCGTTCACCGCGGTCCGTTCCGCAGAATCCAGCCAGCTGTCCGTAATGTCCACAGCTTTTTTGACGGCGGAATCCGCCACCCCGGACACTTTTCCAAGTTCGTCCACGCCGTCCATGATTCCCGCAAGCAGCCCTGAAAACCGTTTTTTTGAATCGTCCACCGTGGCGTTGACGTTTTTTGAAAGATCGACGATATTTTCTGACAATTGCTTGATTTCTTTCGCGATGATCGAAAAATTTTCACTGACGAAGCTGGACCGCGATGTTTCGATAAATATGTTGAGGGCCACAGCCCTCAGATATCGCGCCAGCCGCTCGATGTCTTCGTTCTTTCCCTGGAGTTCGTCCAGAAATCGCAAAACGCTTTTGACCGATTCGAACTGAATCCGGATGTTTTCACTGTTATGCCGGAATCGTGAAAGGCTGTTGTCGATCAGGTCTTTCATGGACCTCAGGGCTTTTTTTTCTTCAGAACCCTCGGCCATGGACACAATGATCAGGGCTTTCGATTCAATGGTTTTTCCTGCGGTGCTGCCCTCCATCAGCGACGCCCCCAGGGCCATGAATTCTTTTTCCGACAGAGAACCGATGCTTTTCAGGCCGCTTCGGATTTTCTTCACCCTGTCAACAATATCCGCTTGCAATGTGCGATTGTCCGTGGAATGGTCTTTACTGATCATGGATGTCCACCATTGAATGAAGTGTTGAAGCATGTCCGGCTCCTTATAAGAAGCGGAAGGTCCATAAAAAATAATTCATGTTGTCATTGGGCCATCAGGGCCGGAGTGTTGGTGACGGTATCCGGCTAATCGCATGTGAAAGCCATAAAATGTTTCAAAAATGAACAAGCAACCGGTGAAAACGGTTCTTTAATTGGATTGTGTCATTAGATCGATTGAAGTGAGCTCAGCATTTTCCGTAATATTAACAAAGCAGATCAATGAAGGCAAACTTAATTTAATGCCACTTCCTTTGCAGGACAGGCTTTCGCCCACCGTTATGTGCCTTGCCTGAGCCCGGTGACAGGTCTTGTTGCGTGCATATCCACCGAAAATAGCGCCACATCAGCGACAGGACACGTATCGCCATTTTTCATCAAAAACTTGAGAAAAAAATCATGCGAAAACGGAATCCCGTTGAACTTCGAACGAGTGATGTAAAATAAGTTTCCGGCTCAATCAATTTTAAGCTTGAATATTTTTAATAAATAATCATAAAGAAGACAAAAAAACTGAATAAAGGACAGACGATGAAACGACAAATTACCTTTTTTATTACAGCCATTTCCATTTTCATGGGTCTCACGGGTTGCTCAGCCAATCACAAAAAGACAACGGTTCAGGCCGACAATTCCATCACGGGATACCCGGACATCATTCCCCTGACCGAGGGCAATCTGAGGGGGCATAAGATTCTCTATGACGAAGGCTGGTTCGTGGTGAGCAGTTCCAGAAAAGCCCTGGCCTACGCCCATGAAAAGGCCTTCAGGCCCTCGGGAGAGAACATGCGGCGCATTGCGGCCCAGGTGGCCGAGAGGTCGAAAGACCTGGGAGAGCAGATGGACGATAACGCCAAAGATTCCTACCGCCTTGCGAAAAACACCCTCAAAATCGGATCGATTTTCACCGTGTTTGGCGCTTTTGGCACTGCCCATCTTGTAGGCAAGGAACTGGACCAGGCGAAAGAATCGTTTTCCGACGCCTGCACGGCGTTCGTGGAAGGCCACATCAGCCTGGTGAAACGGACGCCCGAAGACCTTCGCAGGCTGCGCTCCGTTCCCGGCCGCTATTTTGAAAATCTCAGGGACGATTTTTCCAACATCAACGACCTGTACACTTCGGTCAACAGCACCGTTTCAGAAAAAATCGGGCTATCCTGGGAAAAGTCCTTCGACGAGGCGGCGGCCTCGTTCAAAGCCGAGTATGAACAGTCCGGAAAGCGGTCAAACAGTCTCATGGCCATGGGCGATATCCTCACCGGCTATTTGAAGGCGTTTTACCAGGGACTGGCGAGGCCATCGGCCAAGTCCATCGTTCAGGGCAGCGGGAAAGGGGCCAACAGTCTGTTGTTTCTTCCCGGAGCCGCAGTTACGGTGGTGACGGGGCGCACCCTTGAAGCCACCGGTCTGGCGTTGTTTTACAGCGCCGAAACCGGATACCATGTCATCTCACCCACGCTGGAATCGGGATTCCTCACCGGAGTGTCCATGCTTTCCATGGCCACGGTTCCCGCCACTGTCGCAGCCGGAGCGGGGATCTGCGCCGTGAATCAGGTGGCGTTCACGGCGGCGGCCCCGGTGGCCGGAGCGGGCAGCGCCGTGGTCCGTACCGCCATGGACACCGGAAAATATGTGGCTCTGGTGGGTTACGATCTCACATCCCACAGCACCGGCGTGGCGATCAATTACGCCAAATCCGGGGTGGTTCTCGGGTACAACGCCCTGACAGCCATACCTGTTCACCTGATCCTCGGAACCATGGATACGGCGGTGTTTCTCGCCTACGACGGTCCGCGGCTGGTGATCGCCGCAGCCAGGGGCGAGCTGAAACACTCCAAAACCGGGAAACGCTATTCTGTCGGCAATCTCCCCACCGGAGCCGTGGTGGATCTGGAAAAACTGAAAAATGAGGACGGGGTGTCGGTGGACATCGTCACCGACGATCCTTCCGTCATCAGCAATGTCTTGAAAAACATGCCGAAAGACATGGGAGGCGAACATGAATAAAAAACACGCGATCCGGCTGTTTTCGATCTTTATCCTCTGTATGATCCTGGCCTGCTCGGCACGGACCAACGACAGCCTGAAGAACACAAAAAAACTTGTGAAACAGGGCCACAGCGATCTGTACCACAACGGGGCTTTCAAAGTTCCCAACACCTCCATCTGTCTTATCGAGCCCGGCCCGTCGGCCTGGGAGTTCGTCAAGGAACTGTCGGGACTCAGGGCCAAGGAGTCCTTGTTCACGGCCCTTAAAAAAGCATCCGAAAGCGTGGTCATCGTCTCCAAAGGCACGGAGCTGACGTTCAAGCTGGCCAAAGCCGAACGTGAGGCGGGCAACGACGCGGCGGATTACATCCGAAGCCGGACCCGTCCCGGAACGATCCAGGTCATGGATTCTTCCATGGCCAAAGGGAAAAAAATCATCGGAGATTCCTGGGTGCTGGCAAAAAATCTGGCCAGCGGGGTCGTGGACTCAAGCCCGGACAGCTCCCTGCTTTATCGAAAAGGCGACGCATTGGGGTCCGCCATAGACGCGAAAGGCACGGAAAAAGGTAAAAAAATGATCGCCGGCTCAAAGGACGCGGCGGGTGATTTTTATCAGGACAGAAAAGAAGGTGCCCGTGAATCGTTCGACCATGCCCGGAAAAGCTTTGTCTACGGTTACAGCTATCTTCCGCACAGACTGGGGGAGAACCTGGACGCCGCCGGAGAGAACCTCAGCGACGCCAACATCATGGGCGTCATCGCCAAAGCGGATGACACACGGGAAAGCCTGTCCGACCCCACGGTCCGTCTCATGGGCTCCACCGTCGAGAATTACGTCGGTGACGTCAAAGACTCGTTCAGCCGGGCCGGAAAGGAATGGGACCAGTGCTACACCACGGGAATTCCCCTGGCCACATTGAAATCCCTGCGGTGGGTTCTGAAAGGCATTCTCTGGGACGCCACCCTTGAACCGCTGTCGAAAATCACCGTGGGCGGCCTGGGATATCTGGCCGTGAACTGCGTGGCGTTTCCCGTGATCATCATTGAGGAGGAAGGACGAGCCCTGGCCCAGGTGGCTGTGGATGTGACATGGAACGCGTCCAAATCCGTGTACCAGATTACCGCGCCGTCAGCGGTGGCGGGACTTGCGGGGCTGTACGGCATGCTGGAGTATGGAACCGGTCCCCTGGTGGCCGGCTCCATGGCCGCCGGAGGCGCGATCACCGGAGCAGGGCAGATCGGGGCCGCCAAAGTGGGCGGTGTGGTGGTAAAAAGCGCGGGGCTGGCCGCAGGCACGGCAAACCACTACATCGGCGTTCCCCTGATGGCGGCGGGTGTCGCCGTGACCGGCGGAACCGTGGGGGCGGCGGTCATGGGAGGCGGTACGGTGGGCGCAGGCTCTGTTCTGATTGCCGGTGAAACGGCGGCGGCCGGTTCGCAACTGTTCGGGAACCTTATCGCCGGAACCACGGCGGTGACCGGCACAGCCGTTTCGGCGGCAGGCGGCGCGTCATACGGCGTGTACCAGATCTCCAAGGCTGTGGCGGTTCCGGCGGGATACGAAATGGGAGCGGGAGTGGTGCTCAGCTACGAAACCCTGGCCCATTTGAGTGCCCACACCATTCTCGCCGCCGCAGACTGCTCCTACATGGTTCTTTCCCTGGAAGGCCCTCGCTGGGTGCTGTATGCCGTCAAAGACACCCTTGGCATGGGCGGAGATCTTGTTCCCGGCACGGTCCTCAATCTGAACGGTATGAAAAATGCCGGTGAAGAGATCTACAATATCCCCATGAGCGACGATGAAATGAAAAAAGTGGTCTCTGAAACATCAAGGAATCTGCCTGTTCGTGAACAAAAACCATGATTATCAACAATCGAGGCCTCTTCGGAGGCCTTGAACCTTCCTTGCGACAATGCTCTTGACATTTTGATTTTTTTGGACTTTATAGGCAACGTCATTTTCAATTAAACGTTCGAGCATGATATATCGCGTTACTTATGAATAGATGGTAAGGCGTCAGAAATACCTTTTGACGGATTTATTTATCATTATTTCAGGTCAATATCATACTCTGCAGTTCATGATATATCCAAAAAATCATATGACAAGGATGTTTTCGCACCCATGACAACCACAATCCCCCGTTCCCGACTCATCGCATTGGCATTCCTTTCGCTGGCCGCCCTTCTTCCGGTTTTTCCGGTCTTCGCCGCCGACTATCCCATCTATACCCTCCAGGACCTCCAGGCCATGAAAGACCACCTCACGGACCGCTGCATCCTGATGAACGACATCGATGCCACAGAGACCCGGAACTGGAACGAGGGCCGGGGATTTGAGCCGGTGGGAGCCGCAGGACAGCCCGCAGACCCGGCGAACCAGTATTTCAGGGGAATTTTCGAAGGAAACGGTCATACCATCCGCAATCTGTATATCAATCGGCCTGATCAGAGCTGTGTTGGATTATTCAGCGGCATCACCGTCACAGACACCGCCGTCACCGTTCAGAATGTGATTATTGAAAACGCCGAAATCACGGGGGCTTTCGGTACGGGTATCCTGGCCGGGCGGATCATGTCCTTCAGTTCCACGGAGCTTGCAACGGTTACCGCCGCCCGGATCAGCGTATCAGGGAAGGTTCATACAGCCACGAATATTGCCGGAGGTGTGGTGGGCGAATTGAGCGGCAACCGGATCGTGATAACGGATTGCATCGGAACATGCGACATATCGGGCTCAAAATATCTGGGTTCCATAATCGGTGGAAGCAATGGATCTGTTTATCTGATTCGATGCACCGGGTATGGCACCGTTTCAGGAACAGATGAGGGATGTGGTGGCGTGGCCGGTTACATCTCCGGTGGATCGCTCAGGGATTGCAGATCCCATGTCAAAACCGCCGGAACCTCCGATGTTGGCGGCCTTGTGGGGACATTCATCGGAACCAGCCTCATCGAGCGATGCTGCAACAACGGTCTGGTTTCCGGAACAGGTTCAAACATCGGCGGCCTTGTCGGGCGTCTCAATACAGGCGCAACAGTCCGTAACTCATACAGCGTGGCATCGGTTTCAGGGGCCGGTAACGTGGGCGGTTTCGCAGGGCAGAACAACGGCGGAACCATTCAGTTCAGTTACTGCCAGGGTGTGGTCAGCGGATCGGGCGGAAATTTCGTGGGCCTTTTCAACAATCCTCAGAACACGCCATCCCTTCTTTTGTACAACTACTGGAACGTCACGGTTTCCGGTTCCACCACGGGCCATGTGGACAATCAGATGGAAGGTCTCACCGAGATTCAGATGGTTTCGCCGGCAAGTTTCGAAACCTGGGATTTCAACGCGGTCTGGGCCATGGAGCTGAGCGAGGGACACAAGACAGCGCCGTTTTTCCGTTTCAAAGGGGGAAACGGAACGGAGGCTGACCCCTTCCGTATCGGCGATGTTTACGGACTTCAGGGCATGGGGCTGTCCGAAAGTCTGCGGGAGAGCTATTTCATTCAGACGGCGAACGTGGATGCGGTCATCACGAAAATCTGGAACACCGGCGCGGGTTTCATTCCCGTGGGGCTGACCGAACCGTTCAACGGCCGGTTCAATGGAAACGGATTCGGAATCCGCAATCTCTACATCAACATCCCGATGATCGATGAACCCGTAGGCCTGTTCGGGACCACGGGCAAAACGTCCGTCATCGAAAACGCCAGTCTTGAAAACGTGAAAGTCGTGGGCGGGGCCAAATCCGGCGGGATCGCAGGGCTGGCCAAGGGACTCATCACCCGCTGCTCGGTCACCGGAAGAATCTACGGCGGAGGTTTTGCCCTGACCGGAGCGTTCATCCTTATCGTCGGAGAACAGATGTTCGACTTCAACGCCTACGCCGGTGGGCTTGCAGGCTTCCTTGACGGCGGCGAAGTGCGCGATTGCACAGCCGATGTGGAAGTCAAGGGGCTCACCACGGCGGGAGGTCTTCTGGGCCGGGCCCTCAATGCCACGGTCGTGAACAGCCGGAGCCGGGGTTCGGTGTACGGCAACACCCTTGTGGGCGGTTTTGCCGGGATGTTCATGGACTGCCGGGTGGAACGCTGTGAAAGCCGTGCGGCGGTCCATGGCAATACCGCGGCGGGAGGGTTTGCGGGATATCTTGAAGGCGGTGAAACACTCCGCTCGGTCAGTACCGGGGCCGTGTCCGGTTACAGCATGGTCGGCGGCTTCTCAGGGCTTCTTCAGGGGCCTGCGGACCAGTGCTGGTGCTCCGGAAGCGTTCAGGGCAGCTGCGACACCGGCGGCTTTGCCGGAATCGTTCAGGCTCTTTCCAGAGACTGCATGGCCACGGGATCGGTTTCAGGAGCCGCAAACACCGGCGGTTTTGCAGGGTATATGATGCCGGGCGGATCCCTTGTCCGCTGTTACAGCAAAGGCAAGGTGGCCGGCACAACGGAATGCGGCGGACTGGTGGGTTTCAACTCCGTGGAAGAACAGGATTACGTGTCCTGCTTCTGGGACATGACAGGCTCGGGATGGGCTCTGTCCAAAGCGGGCGCAGGGCTTAACCGCCAGAACATGGTGCAAAAGTCCAGTTACCCGGATTGGGATTTCGTTCAGGTCTGGATCATGAACGACGGGGTGCTTCCGCCATTTCCCCTCTGGGACACCCAGGGCGCGGACCTTTACGTCACGATATCGCCGGATCAGAGCTCTTTATCAGCCCATTCACCCTTTTCCTACACCGTCACCGTCGTCAATCAGGGCCCCTATGACGCCCTGTCCATCATTCTTTCCACGGAATCAGGTCCGGGACTTGAACATACCCGGTGTTCGTTTGACCAGGGCCAGACCTGGCTTCCCTGGGAGAGCCGTCTGGAGCTTGGGGATCTGGCTGTGGGTGAAACCCTGGTCATCCGGGTCGAAGGCCGGGCCGTGTCAAGCGATGACGGCGAAACGTCTTTGACCCTCAGCGCAGATTTCGACGGCCATGAATTCGATCAGGCGGACAATACCGCCCGGCAGGACTGGACCCTGGGAACAACGGCCCAGGTAACGGCCGGAGACGGAAGCGGATGTTTTATATCAAGTATGGCCCTGTAACCCGTCAACAGCTCAGCAAGGAGATCCACCCTCATGGCCTGTATGGATAAAATCGTCATTTATGTCATCGCTCTGATGTTCGTCATTCTTGTGTTTTCCGGCGTGACCCGCGCAGAAACGGTCACCGTGCACCGGGCCCAGGCCATTTTGAAAAAAATGAATTACTACCCCGACGCCGTGACCGGTTCCATGAACCCCGCCACCATCAAAGCCATTGTCACGTTTCAGACGGATTACAATCTGAAACCCAACGGTCGGCTTGACGACCCCACATGCCGGGCCCTGGTGGCCGAAGACCTGAAAATCACCACTGCAGCAGATCAGGCCAGGGAACTTAAAACAGTGACCGGTGCCCAGACAAGCTTGAAATCGCTGTTTTACTATTTCGGCCCTGTCAGCGGAAAGCGCGGCGATATCCCGAAATCGTCCCTTTCGGATTTTCAGAAAGACAACAACATCCCGGTGAGCGGCAATCTCGATGAAAAAACCGTCAGCTTTCTCGAAAGCGGCAAGGCCCAGCCCAGAAAACCCGTGGACATCAGCGCCCATCCGGTCAAGCCCGAGCCCACACCGCCTGAAACCGCCGAAAAAAAAGAAACGGCGGAAAACGGCAAACCAAAGACAGCGGAAGCCAAACCGGCGGTCACGCCTGAAAATCCTGAGATAAAAAAGCCGGCCAACGTTCAGCCGCAGTGGAATGTCAGCATGGGTCAGATGAGCTACAAACCCAGGTCAGGCTATGACTCAACGTCCTACGAAGCCCTGAACGAAACACTCAATCCCGGTCAGGCGGTGATCTACGACGACGAATCCTTTGCCATGATCCGGCTGGCCCTGGATTACGCACCGTTTAAGGCGTCCCTCTCCACCAGCCGCCTCGGCGGCGGAGAAAACGCCGCCGACACCCTGGATTTTTCCTGGTATGTCAGCCTGAAGAAAAAACCGTGTATCCTTTCATTTCAGGTGGATTCCGTGGAATCCGACGCTCTGGTCGACGGGCAGGTCAAAAGCATCGCAACCCGATCGGTTTCGGGGGAATGGCTGTACCGCTACCGGCCCTGGATGGCTCTGGGCGTGGGCGTCAGTCACGGTTCATGGCCCACCCTGGTGTCCTGCAAAAGCAGCGCGAGCCGGGACCGGGACATCCGCTTTGACGAGGATTTCACCCTGTCCTCGCTCAATGCCGTGATCCGCTTCGACAGCATGGCCTCTGACCGGCGGCCGCTGTTTAAGATCGAGCATCTTTACCCTTACGTCGCCGGTTCCTTCACCGCCGGACTGGGGTTCGGAACCGTGTCCGGCAGCGTGATGGACCGCATGAGCTCGGATCTCGACCACGCCTTTTCCCCTGACATCCCCACCGTCCATGTGAAATTCGCCCCCGAGGCCGGTCTCACCTATCAGATCCACCGTCCCGGTTTTGACCTGGCCCTGACATTGGGCTACGCGCTGACGTACCATGTCCCCAACCTGGCCCTCCACCGAATCCCCGGATTTGAAACGGACGATGAGGTGGAATTCTACCGGCGGAATGTCAGCCACGGACCGGTATTGGGCGGAAATGTGTCGTTTTGACGGGTGAATGCGATAGAGTGGGTGTCATCGATCTTTTCCGGCTCATGCCTCCTTCGGCCCCCATTTGTCAACCCAACTGTTTGATAAAGTCAGCCATAACATGTTTTAGGCATCCCATTTTCAGCTTACCGCGAAAGCCAGCGCCTGATCCGCGCCGCGATGGACTGCGGATCAGGCATCAGGGCGTTTTCCAGGTTTTTGGCGTAAGGGACCGGGCATTCCGGGGCGGCCAGACGCAATGGCGGGCGTTTCAGGGTGTGAAAGCCTGCCAGACAGACACGGCTGATGACCTCGGCACCGATTCCGCCGGTGGCTGTTCCTTCTTCCAGAGTGACAAGATGGCGCGTTCCGGCAACCGATGCCAGGATGGTTTCACTGTCCATGGGGTATAAGGTGGCGAGATCCACGATTTCCAGCTCTATACCCTGCTGGGCGAGGATGTCTGCCGCGTCCAGGGCCGCAGACACACCCAAAAGATGGGTGACCAGGGTGGCATCCGCTCCTGTGCGCACGATCCGGGCTTTTCCAAGGGGAAGTGTGTAGTCGCCTCTGGGAACCCGTCCGGTGTTGGCGTAAAGAAGTTTGTGCTCGAAGAACAGCACCGGGTTGTCCGAACGGATGGCGGATTTGAGGAGGCCTTTGGCGGTGTAAGGGTCCGAGGGAGCCACGACGATCAGGCCGGGAATGCCGAAGAAAAAGCGCTCCATGCTCTGGGAGTGCTGGGCCGCCATACCGATGCCGCTGCCCACAGGCGTCCGGACGGTGAGGGGCATGCTCACCTGTCCGCCGGTCATATACCTGAGCTTGGCGGCCTGGTTCATGATGGGGTCCATGCAGCAGGTTAAAAAATCGCCGAAAAGGATTTCACACACCGGACGCAGACCGGTCATGGCCGCACCCACGGCTCCGCCCACAATGGCGTTTTCACTGATGGGGGTGTCGATGATCCGCGATTCGCCCAGTTTCGCCACAAGACCTTCGGTGACACTGAAGTAACCGCCCAGGCGGACGTCCTCACCCCAGAGGAACACCCGGCTGTCCCTCTTCATTTCCTCTTCCAGGGCCTGATTGATGGCCTGGGAATAGGACAGCTCCACCCCTTCCCCGACCTGACCGATTCTCCCTTCGAACAGTCCGGCGGAATCGGGGTGATAAATCCGGGTGAACAGATCCTCTTCCGCAGGGTCTTTGGCCTTCCTTGCGAAATCCGCCGCCTCAAGGACCGCAAGGGTCACAGCCTCACGGAGGCACCGGATCTCCTCTTCGGTGCACAGGTTGTCTGAGAGCATTTCCTTTTCAAGACGCGCGATGGGGTCCTTTTCCATGAACGACCGTTTTTCATCTTCGGTCCTGTACAGTTCCGGCTCCCCTTCCATGTGGCCGTGCCACCTGTAGGTTTTGAGTTCCACAGCCCGGGGTTTTCCGTCTTTCCGCATGGCCCGGACCAGATCCCCCACCCGGTGGAATACCGTCATGGGGTCGTTGCCGTCCAACTGGATGGATTCGATATTGTAGGCCGCCATGCGTTTCCGGATATCCGTTTCCGCCGAATGGCGCTCGATGGACGTGAACTCGCCGTAAAGGTTGTTTTCGATGACCACCAGAAGGGGAAGCCCAAACACCCCGGCCATGTTCAGGGCTTCATGAAACATGCCCTGGTTCACCGATCCGTCTCCGGCAAACACCACGGACACGTCGTCCCGCCCCTGGTATTTGATGGTCTGGGCCGCGCCCAGGGCAAGCAGATATCCCGCCCCCACAATGCCGTTGGCCCCTAAGATTCCCAAAGTTCCGTCGGTGACGTGCATGGACCCGCCCTTCCCTTCGCAGAGGCCGTCAGCTTTGCCGTAGAGTTCGGCCATCATTTTTTTGAGATCGGCTCCTTTGGCGATGATGTGCCCATGCCCCCTGTGGGTGGTGTTGATGTAATCCGTGTTCCTGAGGTTCATGCACACCCCGGCGGCCACCGCTTCCTGGCCGATGGACAGATGAATGGCTTCAGAGGGAATCTCCCCGTTCCTGAACCCTTCGGACAGATGCTGCTCGAACGCCCTCACCGTCACCATGGTCCTGAAGATGTCCTTTACGGTGATCATGGTATCCCCGGAGTTTTTCGGGGCCATGTTCCGAAGGGGCTCCCTGATGTCCAGGGGAAAGCGGGGCAGCGCGTCCATGTCCAGGCTTTTCCGGCTCATGAGATCCGAAAGGGCGAACCAGCGCCTCTTTTTCTTTCCGGATCGTTTCCGGACCAGAAGGTCGGACCGGCCCATGTCAGTCAGCACGGTCCGGTATATGGCAAAGGCCGGTTTAAGGGCCGGAAGAAGCTTCAGTGCTTTCTGAACCGAGCCTTTGGCCACGATTTTCCGGCTGGCCAGAGCCAGGGGCACGTTCAGATCCTCCATCCAGAACCCGTGGCCGGTGTCCGAGGCGAGAATCATTTCCACATCGGCTTTCGGCGGCGCTGCCGGGTCCCACAACACCTCTTTGCGGCCTTCACCCACGGCGATGAACATCCGGGTGTCCATGTCGGTGAACCGGAACTCCACCACCAGGGACAGATCCGAAAGACGGTCCGCGATCTCGGGTGTTTTGAAAATGGTCTCCCACAACCGGGAAAGAATATCCTGAAGCTCTTTTTTGCTTTGATAAACTGCCATGTATTCCTCCTCCTTGCCTGATTTTTTTTATCTGGGCATCATGATGAATTTCAAAATCGTTTTCTGAACGGCCATGGGAGCCAGACGCCTGAGCATCAAAAGAGGCATCATGCCCTTCCCCTCCACATGGATTTTCCGGTTTCCAAGAGACGCGTATACCAGTGCCGCCACATCGTCCGGCGTCAGTTTCGCCCCCATGTTATCCAGGCTGGCGGCCCGGATTTTCGTATCGAGCAGCGGGGTATGAACGTAAGGCACCCGGATGTCCGACACATGGATACCCAGGCGCTCCAGTTCCATGTTGAGAGATTCGGTCAGCGACGACACGGCGGCCTTGGTGGCGGAATAAACGGCAAGATGAGCCGTTCCGTAGATGGAGGATGCGGAGCTCATGCTGATCACCCGGCTTTTTGGTGTTCGCCTGAGCCAGGGCATTGCGGCATAGGTGCAGTTCAAAATCCCCTTGAGATTCACATCCACCACCCGCATCTGTTCATCAAGACCAAGCTCGTCAAAAAAACCCGCTTTCAGAATGCCCGCATTGTTGAACAGCACATGGAGTTTTCCGCCCGTCTTTCCGGTAAAATGGGCCAGGGCCTGTTCCGCCGAGTCGGTGTCCGCCACGTCCAGAACCCCGTGACAGCAGCATTCTTCTCCGATCTCACGGGCAAGGCCCTCCAGCTTTTCCATATCGATATCGTAAAGGCCCACATACCAGCCTTTTTCAGCAAACAGCCGCGCCGTGGCTCTCCCGATACCCGATGCCGCGCCGGTGATCACAATGGATTTCATCCCGTTCATCTCCCCTCCTTGTCTGTGATGTGATGATTCGATCCTGTTACGGACGACCTGCGGCGAAATAAATCATGAACCAGAGTTCAGGTTCACGTATTTCATACGAACTGGAACAGCGATTGTCAACAAAAACATGAACTCTGGTTCAAATTTACTTGTCCCCAATGGAAAATCGGTGTAATCAAAGCCCATGACACTTTCGCCCAAAACACGCGTTCCAAAGCAGAAACGCAGCATCGACAAAAAAAACCGCATCATGGACGCGGCCATGGCCCTGTTCGCCCAAAAAGGCATCCACCGGACCAATTCCAAGGAAATCGCTGCGGAAGCCGGGGTGGCCATCGGCAGCTTCTACTCCTATTTCCCGGACAAGCACAAACTCCTCACCGAGGTTCTCGATTCCTATCTGTGCGATCACTTCGACCGGATCTGGCATGAAAACCCGGCACCGGACAGCACGGCCTACGACCGCATCATCCGCCACTACATGGAAAACCTCCTCAGGGCCTACGACACGGCACCGGATTTCCACAGAGAAACCCACGTCCTCCGGTATTCGGACCCGGACGTGAAAGCCCTCTATGACCGTGAAACGGAAAAGGAGCTGAAACAGATCGCCACGGTTCTCCACCAGTTCAAGGACCATATGACGGTGACGGACATGGAGGCCGCCTCCGTGGTGATCCACAGCGCCGCCGAAAACCTGGCGCACAAGATCAAGTTCATGGGTTCCATGGATGAACACCGTCTTGTGTCTGAATTCACGGCGATGATTTACAGGTATCTTTCAAAAGATGGGAATGCTGGGGAAGGTTAGTTTTTCAGCTTCGTGTTGATCACAAAAAAATCATAAATAATATGGGCCAGTTCGTCGATGAGACGGGATTCCTCGATTTCCGTGCCGATAAACTTGGAGGTGTGAGCCACCTGTTCCACGGCGTTGTGGAAAATGATGGCGGCGGCGTAGGGATCCCGAAGGTTCATCCGGTCTTCGTTGGCCTTGAAAAGCATCATGATCTGGGCCAGTTCCCGCTCCCGGCCTCTTTCGAAAATGCGGTTGATTTCAGGATCGGAATACCTTAAGGCGTGGGTCTGGCTTAAAAACGTGGGGGCGATGTCAAAGGCCTTGAACACATTGGCCAGAAGATCCCTTATATCCTGGGGACCGATCTCCTCGAAATTCGTGGTCCTTAAATCCTGCCAGATCAGGGTGTAGCTCATGGCCAGCAGATTCTCAAGAATGGCGAGGAGCAGCTGCTTTTTATCCTTGTAATACGAATAGAAACTTCCGATGGCCACCCCGGCCCTGTCCGCGATCTCCCTGGAATTCGTCCCGTGAATGCCTTTTTCGGAAAAAAGTTCAAAAGCGGCGTCCTCGATACGTTTTTTCGTTTCCTGACTCCGCTGCTGCTTCGGAACCCTCACCTTCGCCATCGGCAATCTTCTCCAGTTTCAATGTGGTATTCTTAGTGATTTTCCTGTCTTTTAAGGACTTTTCCCCATACAAAAAACCGTGAAACCATCATATCAGGCTCTGAGATCATTTCAACCCATAAATCCCCGGATATTCATAAACCCGGCCATCTTTCTTACTGGCCTTTTTATCCTTGCCGCCATCCTCGTTCCTCTGTTATTCCATGAGGAAACCAGAGGAAAATCCATGGACTCCGACAAAAAACAACCTGACCGTCCGTCCGGTGACGACCCGGCCCTGATCTGCGCAAGGCTCCGATCCCTGGAAGCGGAAGTCGAGAATCTTCGCACGGCCAATGAAGCCCTGATGAAATCCGAAGAAAAATACAGGACCATTTTCGAAACAACCGGCACCGCCACCATCGTCATCGACGAAGACACCACCATTTCCATGGTGAACACCGAATTCGTGAACCTTTCGGGATTCACCAAGGAAGAGATCGAAGGGAAAAGGGTGTGGACCGATTTTATCGAGGACATGGACCGCGAACGGATGAAGGCCTACCATTACAAACGCAGGGAAACGCCGGACCGCGTACCCCGGAACTACGAATGCCGCTTGAGGAACAAATGGAGGGACGACAAAATCGCCATCCTCACCGTGGCCCTCATCCCCGGAACCCGGCAAAGCGTGGCCTCCATCCGGGACATCACCGAACGAAGGCGGGCCGAAGCTGAAATCCTTAAGATCAGTGAAGCGGAACGCCGTAAAATCGGTTCCGATCTCCACGACGACCTGGGCCAGCTTCTGGTGGGGATCGAGGCCTTGAGTACCTTGCTGAAGCAGAGACTCGCGGCGGAAAACCATCCCGAAGCGGAGCGTGCGGCGGAAATCACAGCCCTGATCCGTGAAGCCACGGGAAAAACGCGGAACCTCGCCAAAGGTCTCTGTCCGGTGAACATGGACGAAGGGGGGCTCGTGTCGTCCCTCACCGAATTCGCGGCCAAAGTGGAAAAGGTGTTCGGCGTGACCTGCCGATTCAACTGCCTGACCTCCCTTGCCGTCAGCAACAACGCCGTGGCCACCCATCTTTACCACATTGTCCAGGAAGCGGTGAACAACGCCCTGCGCCACGGTAAAGCCCGGCGTGTGAAAATCACCCTCTTCGCCATCAGGGACGAGGTGTGCCTTGCCATCACCGACAACGGCTGCGGCATGGACCCAAGCAAAAAAAACGAAGGTTTAGGCCTTAGCATCATGGGCTACCGCGCCAAAAGTATCCGGGCCGACCTCCTGATCAGAAGTGAAAACATGAAAGGAACACGGGTGATATGCCGAATCCATCGCGAATATTTATCGTAGACGACCATCCGGTGTTCAGAAAAGGGCTGGCCCTCCTGATCAACGAGGAAAAGGACATGACGGTCTGCGGCGAGGCCGAGGACGTGAACGAGGCTAAGCGGGCCATCGAGCGGGACCGGCCTGACATGGTGATTGTGGACATCACGTTAAAGGACAAAAGCGGCCTGGAACTGATCCGGGATCTCCATGCCCGTGACGACGCCCTGCCCATGCTGGTGGTATCCATGCACGAAGAAACCCTATACGCCGAACGGGCCTTGAAAGCCGGGGCAAGGGGCTACATCATGAAAGCGGAAATGACCACCAACATCATCAGTGCCATCCGCCATGTCCTGACCGGAAAAATCTACGCGGGCCACGAAATCATCAGCGCACTCATCGGCCTTTCCGGAAAGAAGACCGATATCACCGCCGATCCGGTGACCACCTTGTCCGACCGTGAACTGGAAGTGTTCCAGCTCATCGGCAAAGGCTACGGAAGAAAAGAGATCGCCGGGATCCTCAATGTCAGCGTGAAAACCGTGGGCAGCTACCGGGAATACATCAAGCGGAAACTCCACGTCAAAAACTCGCCGGATCTTATGAAGCGTGCCATTGAATGGACGCGGAAACCCGAAAAATAAGTCAGGATACCCGACACAGCCCTTTTTGCCGGCTTCCCGTAAAACGAAAAGCCGGCCTTTGAGGGTGTAAAGTGATACCCCGTCACGCTACAGGGGGATATTGCCGTGTTTTTTGTACGGCTTCATTTCCCGTTTCGTGGACATCACCGCAAGGGCGTCGATGAGATGGCCACGGGTTTCGCTGGGCACAATCACCCGGTCGATGTAACCGCGTTCCGCCGCACAATAGGGATTGGAGAACAGGTCGTTGTACTCGTCGATTTTTTCCTGGCGTTTGGCGGCGGGATCGGCGGCTTCCTTGATCTCTTTCCGGTGAATGACATTGGCTGCCCCTTCGGCTCCCATGACGGCGATCTGGGCCGAGGGCCAGGCAAAAGCCATGTCTGCACCCAGATGCCTCGAACACATGGCGAGGTACGCCCCGCCGAAAGATTTCCGGGTGATGAGAAGAAGCTTGGGCACCGTGGCTTCGGAGTAGCTCCACAGGAGTTTGGCCCCATGGCGGATGATACCCCCGTGTTCCTGGGTGCTGCCGGGAAGGTAGCCGGGCACGTCGGCGATGGTGAGCAAGGGAATGTTGAAGGCGTCACAAAACCGGATGAACCGGCTGGCCTTGTCCGAGGCGTTGATATCGAGGCACCCGGCCATGATCTGGCTCTGGTTGGCGATGATGCCGATGCTCCGGCCGTCCAGCCGGGCGAATCCGGTCAGGATATTGGGGGCGTAAAGTTCGTGGGGCTGGAAGAACACGCCGCCATCCACGATGCTCCGGATCACGTCCAGCATGTCGTAGGCTTTCCGGGGGTTGTCGGAAATCAGGGTGTCCAGGGCCGGGGCCGTTCTGTAGCGGTCATCGGTGGGCGTCACACGGGGAGGCTCTTCCCTGTTGTTCGACGGGATGTACGAGAGAAGCATCTTGATTTTGTCGATGGCGTCGGCGTCGTTTTCACAGGCGAAATGAGACACCCCGCTTTTGCTGCAATGGGTCATGGCCCCGCCCAGCTCCTCGAAACTGATTTCTTCGCCGGTCACCGACCGGATCACATCCGGTCCGGTGATGAACATGTAGCTGGTGTTTTTCACCATGAAGATGAAGTCCATCATGGCCGGGGAGTACACCGCGCCCCCTGCCGTGGACCCCATGATGGCGGAAATCTGGGGAATCACGCCCGAGGCGTTGGAGTTCCGGAAAAAAATCTCGCCGTAGCCTGAAAGAGCGTCCACCCCTTCCTGGATTCTCGCTCCGCCGGAATCGTTCAGGCCGATGACGGGAACCCCGGCTTTCATGGCCATGTCCATGATTTTGCAGATTTTTTTCGCGTGCATTTCGCCGAGACTTCCGGCCCGGGATGTGAAATCCTGGGCAAACGCAAAAACAGGCCGTCCGTCCACAAGGCCATGGCCCGTGATCACGCCGTCCGACGGCACCTCTACTTTGTCCATACCGAAATGAACGCAGCGGTGACGGACGAACATATCCACTTCCCGGAACGTACCTTTATCGAACAGATGATCCAGCCGTTCCCGCGCCGTAAGTTTGCCCTCGTTTTTGTGTTTTTCAACGGCTTTTTCCCCTCCCATGGTGAGGGCTTTGGCTTCACGGTTTTTCAGTTCCTGAATCATTTCCGCCACGGTTTTCATAGAAACATCCTTTCAACGGTTATTCGTGATCACGATCGGGTTGTGGTTGATATGTTGCCTTGTGATGATTTCTGAACGAGCGCTCAGTCAGAGATGTGTTAGCATGGGAAAAAAGGAACTGTCAAGAAAGACAAAACGACGGATTGTAAAAAAAGGTGCCCGGCAGCCCTAAAGCCGCAAAACGTTTTATCTCATTGCGCGGGAAATAAAAAACCGCGGCCCGAAGACCGCGGTTTATTAATCAATCTCAATTCAGCCGGACATTATCCGCAAAGCGCCAGAAGAACACCGGCAGCCACAGCGGAACCGATAACGCCGGACACATTGGGGCCCATGGCGTGCATCAGCAGGTAGTTGTGGGGGTTGTCTTCCAACCCAACGTTGTTGGCCACGCGGGCCGCCATGGGAACGGCGGAAACACCGGCCGCACCAATGAGGGGGTTGATTTTTTCTTTGCTGAACACGTTCATCAGTTTTCCGAGAATGACGCCGCCGCCCGTTCCCACGGAGAAGGCGAGAAGGCCCAGGAACAGAATGCCCAGAGTTTCAGCCCGGAGGAACTGTTCCGCCGCCAGTTTGGAACCCACGGAGAGACCCAGAAGGATGGTGACGATGTTGATCAGTTCGTTGGCCGCTGTTTTGGTGAGACGTTCCACCACGCCGGATTCCTTGAGCAGGTTGCCGAACATCAGAACACCCATCAGGGGCGTCGCATCGGGAAGAAGAACGATGCAAAGGCCGAGAACAAGCAGGGGAAAAATGATCTTTTCAATCTTTTTCACGTGCCGCAGCTGTTTCATTTCGATCATGCGCTCTTCTTTCGTGGTGAGAAGACGCATGATGGGCGGCTGGATAATGGGAACAAGAGCCATGTAAGAGTAAGCGGCAACCGCGATGGCCCCCAAAAGATCCGGGGCGAGGCGCGTGGTGAGGAAGATGGCCGTGGGACCGTCGGCCCCGCCGATGATGCCGATGGACGCCGCATCCTTGATGGAGAAGTTGATCACATTGGGGAACAGCTGGGTGATCCAGAGGGCACCGATGAGCGTGGTGAAGATTCCCAGCTGGGCCGCACCGCCCAAAAGGGATGTTTTCGGGTTGGCGATCAGGGGACCGAAGTCGGTCATGGCCCCGATGCCCATGAAGATCAGGAGGGGAAACAGACCGGTTTTCACCCCAAAAGCGTATACAATGCCCAGGAATCCTTCAGGACCTGAAATTCCCGCCACGGGGATGTTGGCCAGAATTCCACCGAATCCGATGGGAATGAGAAGCAACGGTTCGAAGCCTCGTGCAATGGCCAGATAGATCAGGCCGCAGCTGATGCAGAGCATGATCAGCTGGCCCATGCCCAAGGGAAGGAGACCGGTTTTGTTCACGGCCATTTCAGACGCTGAACGTTCACCGCTGATGGTCTGGCTGATGCCGTCCACAAAGGCCTTGAGGCCTGTGGATTCCCAGAGTCTCTCGTATTTCTGAGCTGTGGTCAGGGTTTTGGCTTCTCCCACAGGAGTTGCGGCTGTTTCCGTTTTCACGGGAGCTGTAGCGGCATGGGGATCAACAGCAGCGGGAGCCGCCGGTTCAACGGCTGCGGCGGCAGGGGCTGAGGCACTATCAACCGCAGGGGCTGCGCTGGGGTCCGGGGTGGCGGTTGCGGCCGGAGCCGTGGTGGTTGCCGTATCGTCAGCTTTGAGGTTCGATCCCCCAAGCGTGACGAACATCACGATCAGCGCGGCGAAAACTCCAGCGCCGATGATGGAGCGTATATTTTTTTTCTTCATGGTCGTTATCTTTCGTATATTAAGGAATATCCTCGTGTTATCAGTCAATAAAAACAAGTACCTGGCCTGTGATCACCTGTGCGCCCTGACTTACACCAAAGCTTGACACGGTTCCGGTGTAGGGCGACTTGATTTCCACTTCCATCTTCATGGCCTCAATCACCAGAAGAACGTCACCGGCTTTGACCTGAGACCCTTGGGCCACTTCAAAACGGACCACAGTCCCAGGCATTTGGGCTTTGACTTCTTTGGAACCGGCCGCTGCAGCAGGTGCGGGAGCTGCAGCGGGTGCGGAAGCTGCAACGGGTGCGGCCTGGGCTACCGGAGCGGCCTGAACCACTTTGCCTTCCGTGGCGATAAAAAGGAGATCCTGCCCAGTGACTACCGGGGTTCCCGGAACGGCCGCGATAGCGACCACCATACCTGTCATGGGCGACTTGATTTCCACTTCCATTTTCATGGCTTCCACCACGACGATGACATCCCCTGATTTTACCTGATCACCGGCATTCACAAGAACGCGGACCACAGTGCCGGGCATCTGGGCTTTAACGGCCTGCTGGGGACCTGCAGCGGTGACAGTTGTTGCGGCTACAGCTGCAGGAACGGCGGCAAGGCCTTCGGTGACGGAAATAGGATAGGATTTTCCGTTGACCACGGCGGTGTTTCCGTCGAGTTTCACGGCGTAGGTCTGGCCGGCCACGGTGACGGTGTAGCCGTCCACGGCTTTTTTGGCGGCCGGGGCTGCGGCTTCTTTCACTTCGGGTTCGTTCTTGCGGACGCCGATGGTGGCTTTGCCTTCAAGGTAGGCGATGCCTTTGTCACCGCAGGACGCCACGATGAAAATGTTTTCATCGGTGATGGGCAGCTTGGCGTCTTCGAGTTTCTTTTTGGCCGGTGCGATACCTTTCTTGGTGTCTTCCTCGATGATATCCAGAGGATTCCGGTCGGCCACGGGCAGTCCCATTTTTTCGGACACGATTTTCACGATTTCAGGATCGGGTGCCACCGGTGTTTTTCCGAAATACCCGAGAACCATTTTGCCGTATCCGTCGGCGATTTTATTCCAGGGTCCCATCATCACGTTGTTGAACGCCTGCTGGTAGTAGAACTGGCTTACCGGCGTGACGGACGTTCCGAAACCGCCTCTGCGCACCACTTCACCCATGGCCTTGATGACTTCCGGGAAACGGTCCATGATGTTGTTGTCACGCATCATCTGGGAATTGGCGGTCAGCGCCCCGCCGGGCATGGGCGACCAGGGAATGATGGGCTCCACGCATTTGGCTTCGGGAGGCATGAAGTAGTCTTTCATGCAGTCCTTGAACACTTCCTCGGCTTCCATGACCTTGTCGATGTCGATGTCCAGGGTGTAGTCGCTGCCGCGCAGGGCGTGCCACATGGTGGCGATGTCGGTCTGGCACGTTCCGCCGGAAACCGGGGCCATGGACAGGTCGATGACGTCCACGCCTGCCTCGATGGCAGACATGTAGCAGATCAGTCCGATACCGGCTGTTTCATGGGTGTGGAACTGCACGGGAATATCCGCAGGAAGAATCTTTTTGGCCCGTTTGATGGTTTCATGAACCACCGCCGGTGTGGAGGTGCCGGAGGCATCCTTGAAGCACACCGAATGATAGGGGATGTCCGCAGCCATAATCTGTTTCAATATCATTTCGTAGAAATCCGCGTCATGGGCGCCGGTGCAGCCCGGAGGAAGGGCCATCATGCTGACCACCACCTGGTGTTTGAGGCCTGCGGCCGCGATGCACTGACCGCTGTAGATCAGGTTGTTCACATCGTTCAGGGCGTCGAAGTTCCGAATGGTGGTGATGCCGTGTTTTTTAAAGAGATCGGCGTGGAGTTTGATGATGTCTTTGGGCTGGGAATCAAGCGCCACCACGTTGATGCCTCTGGCCAGGGTCTGGAGGTCCGCGTTCGGCCCTGCGGCCTTGCGGAAACGGTCCATCATGTCAAAGGCGCATTCGTTGCTGTAAAAATAAAGGCTCTGGAAACGCGCGCCGCCGCCCGCTTCAAAGTAGTCAATCCCGGCCGCAGCAGAAGCTTCAACAGCGGGCATGAAATCGTCGGTGAAAACACGGGCGCCGTAAACGGACTGGAAACCGTCACGGAATGCGGTGTTCATGAATCTAATTTTTTTTGCCATGGTCGTCTCTCCTTGATCTTAATCAGTTTGCACAGTTTTTTGCGGCCGCAATTGCTACGGCGACCGAGGCCAATTCATCTTCAGATGGTTTGACAACCACAGGTCTCTGGGCAGAAATCTGTTCCTCTTCTTCAAACCAGTGGGCGTAGGTTTCAAAAAACTTGGCCGCTGCGTTCATCAGGAGAACCATGAGTATGAGGAACGCGAAAACGACTCCCATTCCGGCAAACATCAATCCAAAACCTTCAGCTAACATTTTTTCTCTCCTTGAAAAAAGTGCGTATTAAAAGGCAGGGTGTCTTTCATCGTGATATGGACGTTCCCCAACGCCCACCGATGAACCTTCGCGGAGTGTTCCGCAGACATCCTGCCCGTTTATCCATATTCCCACCCTCACCGTGAAGGGCTGCTTTTTGTCAGAGTTTTGACGAATTTACCTAAATTCTATAAATCCTTTGTGATGTCAAGTAAAAAAAGATGGGGAGTATGAGATTGGATAAGGAGAAAGAGGGTATCGGATCTGTGTCTGATGTGTGGCGCTTTTTTTATGAACATCGAACACTGAACATCGAACATCCAATGATCAATGGCTGTTCTGCAGCCGGTGATGATGAATGCGAACGTTTCTTCGGCTCCAGGGGCTTTGAACGTCCAACGCTCAACGTCCAACACCCAACGTTCAATAAAAGGATCGGGCCGGTTTTATTTCATCCTGACACAGCGGCGGTGTTATCCGCCGCCGGTCATCCTGCACCCATTCGATGTTGGATGTTGAACGTTGGATGTTGGACGTTCGTTTTTTCCTTGAGCATCCAATGCTCAATGGCTGTTCTGCG
>DYJE01000032.1 GCA_020723285.1 Desulforapulum autotrophicum
TTTATTTATATATTAAATTATCGCGGGTTTGAAATTCATAGTGCGGAAAGTGAGGATAAGATGGCCAGTAAGACGGTCTGGGCATCGGGTTTAAACATCATCCGTCAAATAAAAAGTATGAATAACAAAAAAAACAGCAGCATCCAACATCCCGAAGGGAATGGAAATCAAGCAAACGAATGGATTCGGAAAATCGCGGACTTGAATGATTTTTTCCGGAAAAACTTCATCGGCGGAAAGGTGGTTTTGACTTCCGGCGTAAGCAGTCTGGACGAAGAAACCTGTAACAAAGTCCTGAACTCCGTGAAAGACTTCAACAGTTTCACCAAAGATAATGACCCATACGGAGAACACGATTTTGGAATCGTCGTGGTGAAGGGTGTGGGGTATTACTGGAAAATAGACTATTACGATTCAGCCTTTGAAATGCACTCACCGGATGAGAGCGATCCCGAAGTGACGCAAAGGGTATTGACCATCATGCGGAAGGACGAATACTAAAGACACACGAAGGCCCCTTCAGCCGAAAGGTTGGAGGGGCTTTTTTTGTTGGCTCGTGTGATGATTTGAATTCTATAAATTAAAATTCTCCGCTTTAACGCGGAGCTTTTTAATTTATAGCCGCGTTGCTGTGGAGGTTTTTTAGGAACGTGGATAAAACATGACCCGGTATAAGGCGTTCGTGCTGTAGACACCCGCCTTCCCGGCCATTTTTTCCCATTGTAGCCCCACCTTAAAAGCCATCAAGGTTGTCTGCCCACAATTCCGCTAACGCTCCAATGTGGACAGCTCCACCTTGACGACTTTCAAGGTATCCGGAGCTCCACTGGAAAAAAACGGCCGGGAAGGCGGTCTGGTCGTGGATTCTAACGTCTTCCGTCAGAAAACATATGAACATGATAAAAGAAAAAGTGATCCGGAAACAATTTGAAACACTCATCATCCGGCGTGAGACCACCCTGGTGGACGAACTGTTCAAGGAAAAGCTGGTTTCGTTTGAGCGGAACATTGAAAACGGATTCGAACCCCTTCCTGATTTTTTTGAAGAACAGGAAGAGATCGAGGTGAAGCGGAAGCTCAACGAATGGTGGGCTGTCAGCCCCTGGTTGATGGAACAACTCCTTAAACGGAAGGAACCCATCCTGTTTACACCTTACGGGCTATTCTGGGGAAGATGGAATGACGGGGGATCGGTATTTCAGGATAGAACGGTCGAATCCATTTACGATGCCATGTATGGCCAAGTATGATCGTGATGAACTCCTCCGGATGAAAAATCCGGGGGAGTTTTTTTGGGCGCTGTTGGAATATTAGCGAAAAAATTTTGTAAAAAGAAAATGCCTCGCTGCCTTTTCAGCCGCTTGAGGCGTCTAAAAAGTCTGGTCGTCACTTTCCTTTTACAAAATTTTCTGTTGCTTGATTCGGGTATGGGGAAGCAACCATTGCCGTTTCACTGTGAATAGGCCGGGGTAAGCGGATGGAAAAAGCTAAATTTTTTAACTCCAAAAATTGAGACTTACGTTTTTTCGTCCGCTGCCGCTACCAAAAAAACGAGACTACAATTTTCTCCGTTAAAAAATTTTCTGGTGCTGTTTTTGTTGGAAAGCGTAAGGGATTGTCTTCAATAAAAAATTCTCTGCTACCCGCAGAGCTTTTTTAATTGAAGTGGAATGATGGAGAAAAGTCTGGATGAATGACGGGAACGGAGGAAGGATTGACGGTAACTTCGCTTGAATGTGTTATTATGCGAAGTACGATTCGAGCTATTTCCTTTTTCAGATGTCCGGGGATGATTCGGACTCCTGCCTTTTTGATATGTCCTACGAACTTCGCATAATAAGACATTAAGCAAAGTAATGTGGTGGCTCACGAGACGTTCTGATTACGTAAGTGGATTACGCCCTCTGAATCCTGGTGGGCTTGTGGGCTGTTTGGGTGGTTCGGGCGTTGGGTGCCTGAACGGGGTTTTAAGGATATGGCCTGCGGTGTGCTGTTTTCATGGCATGGGCTTTTGTCGTGCGACGGCTCTTTTTTAGGTGGGTTTGTTGGGTGGATTGTTCTTTTTCGTCCGGCTGACGGCTTGTTTTTTTTCATGGGTTTCTATGTGGGTGAGGGTTGTTTTTTTTGTGGTGAGGATTTTTTAAGTTATGAATGGATTTTGAGTTGATTATTTTTGAGAGGTTTTGTTTAGTAATTTTTGATTGCAGTTTGGTGGAGGAGAAGGGGGAAGGAGAATACGACCCCGTAAGAATCTTGTAACACTCAAGAATAACAACAAATCACGATGTGATACCCGTAAGAAACAACCGGCGGTTTTTACGGCCCTCCGGTGTGTTCTTACGGGGTTCTTATCGGTTTTCTTACGGCCTGATCGATGAAAGATGAACTTTCAGAACTGAAAAAAGGGGCGACGTGGCAGAACGTCTGTGACATGCTTTGGCATATCGGGACGGTCCGCTATGTGACGGAAGCCCAGTTGAAAAAAGCTTTCAAGAAAGTCACGTGGTGCAACAAGTGCGTGACCCCTCGAAAGATCGCGATCCTGTCGGAAAAGAAATACATTGCCCTTCACGAAAACAGTGCCATGAGCATCCTTGCAAAGGGCAAGGAGTTCTTAAAGACCTATTCCGATTTCAACACCGACCTCATCACCATTCCCAAAGGAACCGGCGGAAAAGATAACCTCACCAATGCGGAAATCCTGCTTTGGATCGTGCAGTTGCCCGATTTTTTCGCCCTGTTTTACCCCGATTCGGATTTCTACGAAAATCCCGGTGACCATCAGCCGTTCCTGATCCCCGACGGCGCTTTGCTTTTTAGGAGAGGGGACAAGGCCAAGCTGGTGTTTCTGGAAATCGAAAACCCAAAGCCGAACTGGTTGGAACACCTTGAATCAAAGAAATGGAAATACAGCGTCATTGCCAAACGAAAAGAAACATGGTCCGTCTGGTGGCTGAAGATGTGCGAGAAACTGCAAATCAGGCATTGCCCCATGGACGAATTCGGGTTCGGTGTCTGGTGCATAGGGGATTTTAAACCGGATTCAGAGTGGCCAGGGTGGACGTTTAAAAAGGATGTCAGGGAATTCATTTATTGATTTTGTTTTCACAGTATTTTGATTTGGAGAATCCATGAATATCGGAAAATTCAAGAAACACGTGCCGGTCAACATGAATAATGAAATCATGGAAAGCCAGGATGAGAGCATCAACGACGATTTCGCCCGGCTGAACAAGAAGCCGGACAGCGATTATTTCAGCGGCAATTCCGGTTTATCCTCCTTTGAGGATGAGCTGAGAGAATTCTGTAGTGTTGAAAATGTCGATCAGTTGAACGTCAACACCTTTGTCAATGATCTTGGGGCCGAACTGTACAGAGGGGTTAAAGCCGGTCTTATTTCCAACTGGTTCCGGCGGATAAAGATAGAATCCAGCGAAGCCACCATGAACAGGCTGTACAGCCTTGTGGAGAGCGCCAAAAGAAACGCGGAATCCTTGCAGGATTTCAAAGCCCGTCTGCTTCGGGAACGGCATATCATCGCCCTTGAGATCAAGAGGGTTGTGGAAGAGCATTATCTGGCCATAAAACGCCAGCAGGACGATTACCAGCACAACAAATTCATGCAAAGCGCCGAGCGGAAAAAGATTCTGAACGATCTGGAAAGGGCTCAGATTGACAATGAAATCCACAAGCAGCAGATCCGGGTGGCGACTTACCAAGCGGATGAATTGAGGTGGCAGGCCGAGGACGCCAGGAACAAGGCCATGATCACGGAAATGCGGGGGAAACTAATTAGCAAGATTATCGATGAAATGAAATTCGCCGACATCAACATGAAACAGGTGTTTGTCCTGGTTGAGATGATCAAGGATTCAACAACCCAGAACGATATCCTTGGAGCCGAAGCGAAATGGGAACAGTTGAAGGCGGAAGCTAAACGAGCCATGGCCCAGGCGGAACAGGAACAGACACGGGCCGATTGGGAAAAATTCAAGTTTGAGGATGAGAAGGTAAAACCGAATGTATGATTTCCGTTTCGGACGATTGATGGAACTGGCTCACCCTCCGGCGAGGATCAGGGATATCAATGTAAGATTTCAACACACCTATATCTTAGGGCCTCCAGGCGTCGGAAAGACAAGTCTGATGCTCCGGATGGCCCTTACGGATATTCTTTACGGGTGTGCCTGTATCTTTATCGATCCAAAAGGGGATCACGTTGAAACGCTTTATCATCTGATACCGGATAAATCGAAGGTCATCTATTTTTCATACAGCAACCCGTCTTTGGTCATCAATCCCTTGAGGAAAAAAGGCTACCGTCTTGATGATGTGATTGAAGAATTTATCGAAATCCTTGATGTGGTGACCGTGCAGACGTCATCCAACCCGCCCATGAGCGAAAACATGAAAGAGTTGATCGCCAAGGCTGTCAAGGAGTTACGGGAAGAAGACCGGGACATTGAGAATCTTTTAAATTTCCTGAGATATCCGGATTTCAGGCGCGAGTACATGGGCCGAAACCGTTCCGCTTACTGGGCCGAAGTGGACTCGAAAAATGCCGGAAAAATGTCCGACGAAGCCGCAACAGCCAAGAGATTGGCTATCCGACTGAATAAATTTGTGGAAGACGAGCGCTTTCTGAAAATCGTGAAAGGCGAGAACCAGCTTGATATTGAAAAGGTCACGGAAAACCAGAATGTCATTTTGATAGACACGTCCGGGATGTCGGATGACAAGAAGACCTATATCGTTTCGCTGTTTTCCTTTGCCGTGAAATCCTACATGAATTTTCAAAAGCCATCGATCAAGAAGCCGTTGATGTTTTATTTTGATGAATGTTTCCTTGGAATAAACGAATCCTTCACCAACCTCATGCCCTTGGGAAGGTCTTATAAAATAGGATTCACCCTGGCCCACCAAGAGATCAATCAATTCAAGGATCAAAAAACGCTCAAAAATCTGACCGGCAACTGTTCAACGAAAGTAGCCTTCCGTCAGGCCGACAGTTCCGGCGCAAAGCTTATGGCCAATGACTTTGCCTTGAAGAACGATGATTTCATCAATCTTCCGGATTTTCATGCGTGGGTTAGAATCAAGAATCAGAATAGTATGGTGAAGACTTGGGCGGCTCCAATGGCTGAAAACCCGACTGAGCCACCAAAACCGAAGGACGATTTCATGGATCTCGAAACAGTGAGGGACCATATCGATATCTCTTTTTGTAATGCAAATTGTTGGTTCAGCATCTAATGAATTGAATCACAATGATATATTTATCTATTAAAAGGTAGAGTTATGAATATATACTTAAGCAAACCTGTTTATGATGTCCTGTTATTTTCGCTAATAGTGCTGAACCTTTTTATCCGCTTAGCCTCATTAATAGGCGCTTGTTACCTGATTTGGTTTTGTTCATATTTCCTTTGGGAAGATAATAAAAATATATCTAATTTTTTTATACAATTACCACACAAATTTCTAATGGTTACTGGCTATTGTCTTTTATCATTGATCTTGGTAAGTGGTGTAATATTAAAAAAACATGATATAATATCCTTAGGTTTTATATATTTTCTGGATTCTGTAGTTTACCTGGTAGGATTTGTTTTATTCTACCTGCAAAAAAGATTTTACGAAGAAGAAAATAAAGTTATTAATGAAGCTCCAAAATCATTCTCTTCAATGGCCAGTCTGTATAATGTTCCAATCCAGAAAAGAATACTCGGTAAAAAAAGAAAAACTGATTTTAAGTGCATCCACTGCACAAAGCCGCTTACGGTTTATGGGCGTTATCAATGCCGGGCAGGTCACGTTCCGCCTCTGAACAGATATATATTTGAAAACTGCCACCAGTGCGATGATATCCATGAGTTTATTAAGTGTGAATCGTGCGGAAAAGAAATCGATTTGTACAATGATCAGTACAACCAGGAAGAGATCGATAATAGAGGTAAGGATTTTATTTCAAGGGAAAATCCATATAAAGGATTATTACTAAAATATATTGTCTGGAGCCTTATTTTTTATTTGACTTCTGTATTTTATTTAACATTTTCAATGGGCCAGATAGATTTATGGAATGGCTTTTTATTATACTTGACTATGTTCGGCTTACTAATTTCTTCGATAATTAATTTTTCATTCATACCACAAAAAGAAAAGGTAATGGAGAATCCATACAGCCATTGATAATTGATTAACATGGACATTTTATTAGTGCATACGATTTGACACAACAGCAGGATTCGCTATAATATAGTAGTAATATTCATATGTCTTACTTTGTATTAATATGGCGGTTCCAGATCAAAACACACAAAAAAAACTTGATATGAAGATCGATGATCTAACCGAAATGGTTAGTTTATTGGCAATCAGCGTCAAAGAAGGGTTTGATTCTGTTGATGAGAGATTTGCTAAAATGGAGCACAAATTTAACAACAGATTTGATAAGGTTGATAAACAACTATTTGAATTGAATTCAGATATGGTTGATGTGAAAAAAAGCATAAAAAACTTTGAAAAGGGTAATGACAGGTTAAAGGAAAGAGTTGATTATCATCATGACAAAATCAATGAGATTGATAACCGTGTGAAAATGGTTGAAAGAGCTATAGCAAAATTTTAATGACCGCATTTTAAAATTCTGGGTTCAAAAACGAATCCGGTTTTTTGTTTTGAAAAAATGACATCCTGAAAGGATGTTTTTGAGATAAAAGAAATGATTTCTAAATCTTAACTTTTGTATATTAGTTAAGATTCCAAAAAGGCGATAAAACCCAATGTTTATAAGCGTTTCTGATTGAAATGCCTTGTTCTAACCTGATTTACCGATTTTGAATCTTAATTATTAAATGGTATAATGGAGATACTTAAGATTCACAAAACATATGGAAAAAGAAGCAAATTTGACAAAAAGGGGAAATCCCAACCACCCGGCACCTGGTTCCGTAATCGACATTCAACCAATCAGATCAAAAAAAGATATTGAAGCCATAAAGCAGTTTTTATCAAACAAGCCAAGAGACCTCCTGCTTTTCGTCATGGGGATCAATAATGGAATCCGGGCCAGTGACCTATTAAAAATAAAAGTTGGTGAAGTGAAAAATCTGAAGCCCGGTCAAGCATTGAAAATCCGTGAAAAGAAGACCAAGAAGATGAATATACTGGTCATCAACAAGGCGGTTTATAAAGCCTTGCAAAATTATTTCGAAAAAACAAATTCGACCGATGACTATTTTTTGTTTCGGAGTCGCAAGGGGGCAAACTGCCCTCTGTCCGTCATGTCTACAAACAATTTAATCAAATCCTGGACCACGGCTATCAACCTCAAAGGTAATTACGGAACGCACACACTCCGGAAAACGTGGGGCTATCACCAGCGAGTTACCCACAACATCGGTTTTGAAGTGATCGCAGAAAGATTTATGCACTCATCTCCAAAAACAACCATGCGATATTTGGGAATTGACAAGGATGAGGTGCATGGAATTTTAATGAATGAAATTTAAAGATGCCGGATCCCCATTTATACTTTTTAACAATGAATAAAACTGTTCAGAATCATTTTCTTTTATAGTTAATAATACATACTCTGCTATAGATTTCATTTCAGGAATATCCAAAGGTCTCATGCTTCTTTCGAATATACCGCAAAGGTGAGAATATTCGTTTTGAATTCTATTAATAACATCCGTTGAATATTTATTGTCCCCAAAAAATTTTTTTAATGCTTCAGTACTGTCATGACCTGGATATTTATAATAAAGATAAGCTTCAAGGAATTTTCTAAGATTGTTACCGAAATTAAAATAGATTTCGGTTTTTGCGTCTGGCAATACACATCTGTATATTTGATCAAATAAATAATTGAATTCTGTTACAAAATTTTTCAGATATGTTGGCATTGGTTTTATTTTGCTTTCTTCACCAAAGCTTTCAATTATAAAATACTCATCTTGAAAGATTTTATTTTTTGTACCTTGGTCTTTAACAAACGGTCTTGTTAGTTTTTTTAAATACTTTAAAAACTCAAGATTGTGGGTTGATATAAACAGTTGTTGATATTTTTTAGGCTTAGTTATTTCATTTTCAATTAAACTAAAAACAAAAAATATGTGGTTACTATCTAAGCTTGATATTGGATCATCAATCCAAATAATAAGTTCTTTATCTTTTGTATCTATCTCTTCAAGTTTGGCCATATAGTAACAAAATGATATTAAACTGCATTCACCTTCACTTAGGCTATGAGCTTCACGGCCCATTCGATTAATTATAAAACTATAAACTTTTCCAGAATCATCGTTTTGTGGTTTTAAAGTCAGATTATTATGGCCAAAGTAATTATTTAAATACTCATTAATTTTGTTGGCCCCTTGTGATTCATCTTGTGAACTTTCTTTCAGTTTTTTTATTTCATTTTCTAATTCAGATATTTCTACAGTTTTATCAGCAACCTCTTTTCTTAATTTATCTTTTTCGTTTTCAGCCTTTTTAATATTGGATGTTTCTTTTTTGTAATTTATCATTTCTATAAATTCAAAGACATCTGTTAAACGAAGTTCTTCTTTAGCTTTAGCATGGTCGCGTTGTAACGTCTTATTTAATTCATTATTCTCTTCAATTAGATTGTTTAAGTCAATTTGAATATTCATAAAAATGTCCAAATCATTTATGAATTCAGGATAATCAGGAACGATTTCGGAAGGTTTAAATATTTGACCACACCTCTTTGATAAGAGGGATATTAGTATATCTAAACCCTTTATGTAATCATCAATTACAGCTATTAGTAAGCCGTTTAGCTGGTCAAATTTATCTTGCAAATTAATATAGAACTGTTCTTTTTTTAAAAATCTCAAACGTTGGAGCTTATTTTTTTCTTCTTCTATTTCCTTTATCTTATATTCAATATTATCCTTTAATAGTTTAGATTCTTCATTAAAATGTCTATCTAATCTATCCCACAAATCTTCCGGTATTTTTTGCCCACAGAAAGCGCAAGTATCACGTTTACCTCTATGGTGTAATGAACCCTGTAAAACCCACTCGGATAAAAAATGATCATTCAATAATGCTTGTATTGATTCAGTCGGTTCGATATTTTTTTTTAAAAGTTCACTTGAGGTATCATAAAGGTAAGCGCAATTTAGTTCTACTTTTTGTAATGTATTTATGCGGTCTTTAGGCTTTTCTTGTATCTGACTAAGTGCTATTTGCTTTTTGTCATCACTTAAAGGTCTATAATTGATGTTATCAATTATTTTTTTAATATCAGCGCTGATATTGCTGATATTATAAGTTATATTATCGCAAATTTGAGTTTTTCTTTTAATTAAAGAAGCTTTTTCTTTTAATTTTTCGTCAAGCGCTTTTTGCTTTTTGTCAAATTCTTTTTCTTTCTTCTTGTATTCATCTTCTTTGTTTTTTAATTCAAACCTTAATCCTGTCTTTTTATCAATACTACCTAAAATAGATTGTTTTTGAATAATTTCAGTTTCAATTGTAACATTGGTTTCACCAAGTACAGCAAACGGTTTAATTACCCCATCATCGTTAGATAGCCAACTTAAATTTTCATTAATAAAATCTTTGTTATAAACCCTAAAAGTGTATGGACTTGACAGGTTTGATTGATTTAATACGCCACTTCCTGAATGTTCAATTTCAAATTTAGCTTTGAGATATTTTTTATGTAGCTCTAGTTTTTTAAAACACCTAAATATGCGGGATAATGTCGTTTTTCCAGAGTAATTTCGACCATATAATATATTCATTTTATTAAAAGAAACAATATTGTTTCCTTTATCGGTTCGAACAGTATTATCCCAATCAAAATTATTAAAAACCCCAAAGTTTTTTATATTTTTTAGTTTTGTTATCATATTATATTCCAAGATTAAGAATTGCTCATATTTCGGATAGTATATAATTTTAAATAATTAATCAAATAAACAAAGGAGTTTGAGTGAAACAAAAGTGTACTTAAAAAGTACCATCTCCGATTATAACAGAGATGGTACTTTTGTTTTAAAGCAAGCCGTGTTGATCTTCAGTCGAGACCCGCCTTGCCTTTATCGGTGTAGGTTTGAAGGCAAGCTCTTTCAATGAAGTGATCATGACGTCACGGTCAAAGAATATCGCCCCTTTGATCTTGAAAAAACCTGGGATTGTTTCCTTGTTGGAATAAACCCATTTTTTTTCTTTACGAAGAAATGCAGCAACCTCATCGACCGTGAGAAAGGGACTTTCCATAACGACCTCCGTTACGAATCCCTATCCTCACAATTCATCATCACCATCATTCTTTTTATAGTAAGAGCAAAACCACCTCCATCTTTAAACCTACTGTATTATTCTGGATACTTTAACAGATGTGGTTTCAAGTTTCAAGAATTTGACAGAATGGACGTTCAAACCATATAGTATTATTGAGGATTTGAATATTTCAATCCATTCAAAAATCGTTCTTCACACTTCAATCATCTTCTCAATCTCCCCACTAAAAAACAAGTTCAAGAAAATAATCCAAAAATCGGTACATCGATCCAAATCCATCCAATGACAAAACTAACCGGATTTATTTAATATTGCATCATAAGGAGGTGCTATTTTGGGACAATACAAACGAAAACTATCAAAAGGTGTTCGGTGGTTCTATTCCGGGCAATATTTGGGGATAAAGTATCATTCTCAGGCAAAATATTTATCAAAGTCTGAATGTTCAAAAGCTGAACGTGAAAAAATTGCTGAAATCGATTTGAGAGCAAGAAGCAGCTCAAATGATTTGTTGCTAAAAGATTTGATGGTATTGAAACTTGATGAGATACAAGCAACACAGAGTAAAGCTCATTATCAGGAAAGTCGCCGGTACTACAAAATGCTTTTAGATCATGTCGGCAATATGATGGTAAGCCAAGTTAAAAAATCTCAAATTAGAGAATTGGTTGTTTCTTTTTCAGTTGATTTACAAAAAAAGAAGAGGACAAATCATAACGCAAATTCAATGATAAGGGTTTTAAAGCACCTTTTTTATTATGCCATTAATATTCAAGATGTGGATATGAAAAACCCGTGCGTCGGTTTAAAACCGTTTCCAATTGAAAATAAGCTGAAATATATTCCAACCAATGAAGAGATAGAAGCGTTGCTTATGACATGCCGGGAAGAGGAGCAGCTTTTAATAATTTTTGTCATGGAAACGGGATGCAGAATTAATGAAGCATTGGCCTTTTCTGATCGGGATATTATTGGTGATCAAATCGTTCTTTATACTCGGAAATCGAAAAATTCGAATTTGACCTTTAGAAAAATTCCATTACCGGATTGTATCAAAGGGATGGCTTTTGAGGGCAGGCTTTTTAAAGCATGGTCTTTGTATCCAAGGTTTCTCGAAAAAAAGGTTTGTAAATTGAACCAAAAAAATTGGGCATTTCATAATTTGCGTCATAGGTACGCGAGTAGATTGTCAAAGCAAGGTAGACCACTATTCGAAATAATGATGCTTTTGGGACATAATAATTTGTCCACAACGCAGCATTATTTGCAGCTACTTCCGTAATGGACTTTAGCCATTCTTTAGCCAGAAATAAAAAAGGCACTTTGAGATAATCTCTAAGTGCCTGTTTTTATTTATGGCGCCCCCGACAAGAATCGAACTTGTGCACATGGATTAGGAATCCATTGCTCTATCCACTGAGCTACGGGGGCGACACACTATTTTTTATTCAATGTGAAGACTCTGGCCTGGAAAAATCTTACTTGTGGATTTTAACCGGTTGATCTTCAAAAGCCTGGCAACGGTCATCTTATGCCGATTGGCTATCGTAAGGGCGTTGTCGCCTTTTCGAACCTGGTAAGTCTGCCGGCGGCGTGATGATGATGATTCCATTTTTTTTCCGCCGGGAATCTTGATAACCTGGCCGACACCCAAACCTTTTCGTGATACTTTATTGTAGCTTTTTATTGCGGCAACGGTCGTATCATACTTCTGCGCGATTTTCCAGAGAGAATCTCCACATTTTACAACATGACGCTTGCTGGAGCTCTTGGCTTTAACTTTGGCCCGTGTCCGTTCCTTTTTTTCTTTGAAGGAATCCGCTGAGGCCAAGGCTTTGATGACATTCTCATCCCTTGGAATTCTCAGGATTTTGCCGACAGTGAGAAAATTCTTTTTGGAAATATCGTTGAGTTTGACAAGGACACGTGATGAGATGTCGTATTTCCGGGATACCGATGAAAGCGTTTCACCGAATTTTACCCGGTGATAAACAAATTCAACGGGCTTTTTGACTTCAGGGGCAGACTCCTGAATGTTGTCAATCTCAGTGATGAGAATATCGGCTTTGCCATCCGGCACGTTCAGGTCGTATTCTGTTTTTGGGAGAACGGGGTAGCGAAGTTCAGGATTCAAATCCTTCAGCACGGTTTCAGGAACGTCGATAAGATCGGCGATGTCTTTGAGCTTGACCTGCTTTTCGATGGATACGGTTTCATATTCATAGGGCTTGTCGTATTCTATTTCGTCAAACCCGTACTTCTCAAGGTTGTTTACAATATGAACTGTTGCAATGAAGCGCGGGACATAGCGTGCGGTTTCGCTGGGAAGTTTTCTGTACAGGTCCCAGAAATTGTCGAGATAATTGATGTTCTGCTTGCGGATTATTCCGAGGACCCTTCCTTCACCGCAGTTGTACGCTGCAAGCACAGTTGACCAGTCTCCAAAAATTCTGTGCATGGTTTTGAGGTACTCGATGGCGGAAAGCGTCGCTTTTTCAGGGTCAAGGCGTTCATCAATATACGTATCGCGTTTCAGGCCGTACATGTAGCCTGTTGACGGGATAAACTGCCATAAACCGAGAGCCCTGGCTTTTGACAGTGCTTTGACTTTGAAACCGCTTTCGACGAGGGGCAGCCATGATAATTCTTCTGGCAGTCCTGCTTCTTTGAGCATTTCTATAATCATGGGCCTGTATTTTCCGGAACGTTTGAGTGATTCCATGAAAAAGGTACGTTCGCGGCCGGTGAATGAATCAATTTCATATTGAACGTCTTTGTTGACGACAATGGGGATGGCCTTGTGGCTTCCATTGACCACTTTATGCTTCGAGGCGTATATTTCCTGGATTCTTCTTGAAATGGTAAGGCGGAGTTCTTCTTTTTGTTGAACGAGTTTGGGTGAGTTAAGAACATCGATGTTTAAAATCAATGCATACGCCTGGTCTAAGCTTTGCAACGCGCTATCCATATCACCTTTCTGCCAAAAATCCTGTGAGGCATTGCAAAAATCCATGGTCTGGTCGAAAACGTCCTGAGCAGATTTGGCAAGGTCAGGACTTCCTGAGTCTTGGTTCTGCAGATTGTCAGAGATGAAAATGGAGGCGGGGACAGATTCCTGGGTTTTATCTTCCGATAATACCGGATCTAAATGAGTGGTCACAGGTCTGTGAACGGGCTGCTTTACAGCAGTTGCACAGCCAAAGAAGGTAAGTGCCGTCAGAATGATAAATGGTTTGATTATTTTCATTTTCCTCTGATATTTAAAAAGGTTAATCTTCGTGATGTCGATTGAATCCAAGTTTGATCATAAGTTTCTAATTAAAGAGGTAAATGAAATATACATTACGTATCGGCTGTATTGTCAAGAAATAATCTGGTTTAACGGAAAAAATAAGCAGCCATTGAAAAATTATGAAATAAATTATCTATATATATCAACAAGATACAATAATAGAAAAATTGTGAAAAAAATGATTGTTTAAAAAAACGTAAAAATCAACAATAATTTGAGAAAATATTAGATATAATTAAAATTAAGATTATATATTCATGAAATCACCAATAACAAAAAATAAACCCAATTTCCAGACTTGAACAAATTGAATTCGACTGGTATTTAGAGGAGTTTTTTCAAGCCGGGAAAGAACAGAACCGGCGTTAAAGCCGGTATAGCTCAGTAGGTAGAGCGTCTCACTTGTAATGAGAATGTCCTCCGTTCGATTCGGGGTACCGGCTCCAAAAACACTATGGTGGGGTTCCCGAGCGGCCAAAGGGATCAGACTGTAAATCTGACGGCGGAGCCTTCGGAGGTTCGAATCCTCCCCCCACCACCATTCATAGCAAGTCTTATGTAGGAGGTATCATGATGATGCCGGTGACTACATGGATGCCTGCATAACCTTGCTGCAACGCATGGTGATAATTGACCATGCACATAAGCGGGAGTAGCTCAGTTGGTAGAGCTTCAGCCTTCCAAGCTGAACGTCGCGAGTTCGAGACTCGTCTCCCGCTCCATATTATAATGATGTTTCTGCAGAACTAAAAAACTGCTGAACAGCCTGAAATTGAGGCCCATGTAGCTCAGTCGGTAGAGCGCTTCCTTGGTAAGGAAGAGGTTCACCAGTTCGATTCTGGTCATGGGCTCCATTCAGGCGTTTGCTGTTGCACCGCTTTCTATCTTGATGAAAGAGTTATGCGGTTCGTTATTTTAAAACCAGGCACTTAATATAGTAAGGACTATCACAGGAGGTCACGGTCATGGCAAAGGAAAAATTTGAGAGGAATAAGCCGCATGTCAACATTGGAACGATCGGCCACATCGACCATGGAAAGACAACGCTGACGGCAGCGATCACGAAACAGAACGCGCTGCGTAGCGGAAAAGGCAAAGCGGTGGCATTTGATGAAATCGACAAGGCTCCGGAAGAAAAAGAGCGCGGAATCACGATCGCCACAGCCCATGTTGAATACGAGACTCCGAACAGACACTATGCCCATGTGGACTGCCCCGGCCATGCCGACTATATCAAGAACATGATCACCGGAGCTGCACAGATGGACGGCGCGATTCTGGTTGTGAGCGCGGACGACGGCCCCATGCCCCAGACCCGTGAGCACATCCTTCTTGCACGTCAGGTGGGTGTTCCCAAAATCGTAGTGTTCCTCAACAAATGCGACATGGTGGACGACGAAGAACTGATCGAGCTTGTAGAAATGGAGCTTCAGGAACTTCTCGACAAATATGAATTCCCCGGATCCGAAACACCGATCATCCGCGGCAGCGCCCTGAAAGCCCTTGAGTGCGACGATCCCAAAGGCGATGATGCCCAGTGCATTTTTGCCCTGATGGATGCATGCGACTCCTACATTCCTGAACCGCAGCGCGACACGGACAAGACATTCCTCATGCCCATCGAAGATGTATTCAGCATTTCCGGTCGTGGAACCGTTGTTACCGGGCGTATTGAAAGAGGTATCATCAAAACAGGTGAAGACGTGGAGATCGTGGGTATCCGTGAAACGATCAAAACGGTATGTACGGGCGTTGAAATGTTCAGAAAAATTCTCGACGAAGGCCGCGCAGGCGACAACGTTGGGCTTCTTCTCCGCGGAACAAAACGTGATGAAGTTGAAAGAGGTCAGGTTGTGGCCAAACCGGGAAGCATCACACCGCACACCAAATTTTCTGCCGAGATTTACGTTTTGAGCAAGGAAGAAGGCGGACGTCACACCCCGTTTTTTACCGGCTACCGTCCCCAGTTTTTCTTCAGAACCACGGACGTGACAGGCATACTGAATCTTCCGGAAGGCGTTGAAATGATCATGCCTGGTGACAACGTGACCATTACTGCGGAACTGATTTCTCCCATCGCCATGGAAGAAGGTCTCCGTTTTGCGATCAGAGAAGGTGGAAGAACTGTCGGTGCAGGTGTTGTTGCCGGGATTATTCAATAGTTTACAAGGAGAATACCTGTGAGAGTAATCGTCCATCTTTCATGCACGGAGTGCAAAAGAAAGAATTATTCAACGACAAAAAACAAAAGAACCACACCTGACAAACTTGAGTTTAAAAAATACTGCAGATTCTGCAAAACTCATACGTCGCACAAGGAAACAAAATAGGGGTTCTTGCAGTTTATTATGTGAGATACAGGTCAGTAGCTCCAATGGCAGAGCATCGGTCTCCAAAACCGAATGTTGTGGGTTCGAGTCCCTCCTGACCTGCCATACTCTCAACGTGAAAATGAAAGACAGAATCCGGGTATAATGAACGGAACGCTTAATCGGGAGCACCATGGGGCGGATACTGAAAAAAAAAACGGATAATCAGAAACTTAAGCTCAGAGATAAACAGAAACAGAAAAGCGATGCTGAGCCCGGAGCCGAAGGATCATCTGAAGCCAGTAAGGATTCACCCTTGAAGGAAGCTGCCAAACGTGCAGCTGGCCCTAAAAAAACGGATGAATCCAAAAAAACGATGCAGAATCAGGAGCCCGGTTATTACCAGAAAATCGAACAGTTCTTTCGTGAAGTCAAAGCTGAACTGAAAAAGGTTGTCTGGCCACCCAAGAATCAAGCTGTCGCATCCACGGTTGTCGTTATTGTGCTGGTTTCAATTGTATCATCGCTTCTCGGTATTTTTGATCTATTCTTGAAGGGTTTGATTCAGATGGTTCTTAAATAAACAGGAGAATATATTTTGGCTCTGAGATGGTATGTTGTTCATGTCTATTCAGGATTTGAAAACAAGGTAAAAGCGACCCTTGAAGAAAAAATCAGCGCTTTCCCTTACCCTGAAAAATTTGGCGGAATCGTAGTTCCAACAGAGCAGGTCGTAGAACTTGTAAAAGGGAAAAAAAAGGAATCGTCACGAAAGTTTTATCCCGGATACATTCTCATCCGTATGGATCTTGATGATCATACGTGGCATCTTGTCAACGACACAGCCAAAGTGACTGGTTTTTTGGGGGGAATGAACAAGCCAACACCCATCAGAGACGAAGAGGCTGAACGAATTCTTTCTCGTATGGAAGAAGGCAAGGAAAAACCACAGCCGAAATTCTTCTTTGAAACGGGCGATGAAATCAAGGTTGTTGACGGTCCGTTCTCAAATTTCAACGGTACGGTGGAAGAAGTTAACCCTGAAAAGGGTAAAATAAAAGTGCTGGTGAGTATTTTTGGCAGAGCGACACCAGTTGAACTGGACTTTGTTCAGGTGACGAAGTTATAGACACTTTCAGGAGTATATTGGAACGATGGCAAAAAAAGTAATTGCCCAAGTAAAATTACAGGTGCAGGCCGGTAAAGCAAATCCTTCACCGCCTATTGGACCGGCTCTTGGTCAGCATGGCGTTAATATCATGGATTTCTGCAAGACGTTCAACGCCAGAACGGCGAATGACACCGGAACGATTATACCGGTCGTTATCACAGTCTATGCGGACCGATCCTTCACTTTCATTACAAAGACGCCTCCTGCATCTTTTCTTATCAAAAAAGCTGCTAATGTCGATAAAGGCTCAAAAGATCCTCTGCGCGACAAAATCGCCAAATTGACCATGGATCAAATTGAGGAAATCGCAAAGACAAAGATGGAAGATCTCAATGCAAACAGCATTGAAGCCGCATGCCGGATCATTGCAGGAACTGCGCGAAGCATGGGAATTGATGTTGTTTAAAATACAAGGAGCACGCCGGTAAAATGCCTAAGAGAGGGAAAAAATATTTAGAAGCCGTTAAAGGACTTGACCGACAGAAAAAATACGAAATCGGTGAAGCAGTGGGTTATGCGATTGAGAGAGCATTCGCCAAATTCGACGAAACGGTGGACATTGCGGTGAAACTGGGAGTCGATCCCCGTCATGCCGACCAGATGGTCCGTGGTTCTGTTGTTCTTCCAAATGGTATCGGGAAGGAAGTCAAAGTTCTTGTTTTTGCCAAAGGTGAAAAGGAAAAGGAAGCGCTTGATGCCGGAGCGGACTTTGCAGGTGCCGATGACATGGTTGAAAAGATCAAAGGCGGATGGTTCGGTTTTGACAAGGTCATCGCAACCCCTGACATGATGGGTACAGTTGGGAAAATTGGTAAAATTCTCGGTCCGAGAGGATTGATGCCCAATGCGAAAACCGGTTCGGTCACATTCGACGTCGCAAAGGCGGTTGCAGAACTGAAGGCTGGAAAGATCGAATTCAGGGTTGAAAAATCAGGTATTATTCACGCCCCGGTCGGTAAGGTATCATTTGGACGTGAAAAGCTTGTGGAAAACATGAGTTCACTGATTGAGACTCTGGTCAAGATCAAGCCCACAGCAAGCAAGGGAACTTACATTAAAGGCGTGACCGTGTCCACCACCATGGGGATCGGTGTCAAGGTAGACACAGTTCTTTTGAAGGATGCGATAAAATAATTAAGACCTGTACCAAGCTGGGTCTTTCATAATTAACGTCAAAGACAGTAGGTGCACATGACACTTGAGTGTATAATCGGCACAGCCGGCCTACCGAGACACATACGTTTTGGTATCGTTGGCCTCCGAGAAATAATATTTCTAAGTAAAGGAGGTGTAAAAATTTGGAACTGAATAAGAAAAAAGAAATCGTAACCCAGCTTCATGAAGATCTGAAGAAGTCGAAAATAGTTATTGTCACAGACTTCAAAGGCCTTGATGTTGCAGCAGTTACAAAGCTTCGCTCACAACTGACAAAGGAAAATATCGACTACCGCGTCATCAAGAACACTCTACTCCGTCGCGCTTCCGAAAATACCAGTGTGTCCGTGATCAATGGCATGTTTAAAGGGCCGAGCGCTGTTGCAATCAGCTACGACGATCCTGTTTCTCCTGCGAAAATTTTGACAAAATTTTCAGAAGAAAACAATAAGCTTGAAATCAAGGGCGGAGTCATGGATGGTAAACCCCTTGATCTTAACGGGATCAAGGCTTTGTCTTCACTGCCTTCAAGGGAAGTTCTGCTCAGCCAGTTGCTTTCAGCAATGAATGCAGTACCGACCGGTATCGTTCAGTTACTTGCCGCTGTGCCAAGAAACATGATGAATGTTTTAAACGCAATAAAAGAAAAAAAAGAAGCGGCCTGATTTTACATTAAATAAAATTAAATAATAATCTTAAAAAAGTTTATCATAAGAAATCGGAGGATATAATGGCTGATATTACTAAAGAAGATGTCATTGAATTCATTGCAAATATGACCGTTCTTGAACTTTCACAACTCATCAAGGAGCTTGAAGACAAATTCGGTGTATCCGCTGCCGCACCTGTTGCCATGATGGCTGCTGCCGGTCCTGCAGCTGCTGCGCCTGTTGTCGAAGAACAGACTGAATTCACGGTTATGCTCGTTACTGCGGGTGACAAGAAAATCAACGTCATCAAAGAAGTAAGAGCCATCACAGGTCTTGGCCTCAAAGAAGCCAAAGCCCTTGTTGACGAAGCTCCCAAACCTGTAAAAGAAGGCGTCTCCAAAGAAGAAGCTGAAAAAATGAAAGCTCAGCTTGAAGAAGCCGGAGCTCAGATCGAATTGAAATAATTCAAATCGTAACATCATTTGAAATTCACTTTACGGATAAAAAGGTGAGGGTTTAGCCCTCATCTTTTTTCCGTTTGTCTTTTCCCGCAGTTCCATTAATGCAGCATGGAGATGATATGACAGTAAACCCTTTGGTCAACAAGAGAATAAGGAAAAATTTCGGTGGCAAACATAAGATTGCTGAAATTCCCGATCTGATCGGCATGCAAAGGGATTCTTACAACCGCTTTCTTCAGATGAACATCCCCCCTGAAAAGCGTGAAGAAATTGGACTACAGTCCGTTTTTAAATCAGTTTTTCCGATTAAGGACTTTACCGGCACAGCATCTCTTGAATACGTTTCATATTCTTTTGGTGAAGTGAAGCATTCGGTCAACGAATGCATTCAGCGTGGAATGACGTTTGAGATTTCCATTCGTATCCGCGTCCGATTGGTTGTTTTCGATATTGATAAAGAAGCCGGAACGTCAAATATCCGGGATATCAAAGAGCAGGAAATTTATTTCGGCACGATCCCTCTGATGACTGAAAGAGGTACGTTTATTATTAATGGTACGGAGCGGGTTGTTGTCAGCCAGCTTCACAGATCTTCCGGTGTTTTTTTCGATCATGACAAGGGTAAAACCCATTCAAGCGGTAAAATTATTTATTCAGCAAGGGTTATCCCTGTTCGAGGTTCATGGATCGATATGGAAATCGATCCCAAGGACGTTGTCTACATTCGTATAGACAGACGGAGAAAATTTCCTGTCACGGTTCTTTTCAAGGCTTTTGGTTACACCAACGAAGATCTTCTCAATTATTTTTACAAAAAAGAGAAAATATTTCTGAGCGGTGACGAATTTTTCAAGGCATTCAATGAAGAATTCCTGAAAGGTCAGCGCGCAAGTTTTGATATTATTGATAAAACCAATGGTGAGGTTGTCGTAAAAAAAGGCAGACTCTTTACCAAACGTGCGATCAAACAGCTCAAGATGGCTGAAACTACAGAGCTGCCCATCAGCGCTGAAGATGTTGCAGAAAAAGGTCTTGCTGTTTCTGTGTATGCTCCGGGAACGGATGAGATGATCGCAAAGGCCGGTGATCTGGTCGATGACGATGTCATCAAAAGATTCAAAGACGCAGGCATCAAGGAATTCGAAGTGTTGTACCAGGATGCAGTCTTTTCAACAGACTCCATCCGGAAAACACTTATGGCCGACAAGGTCGAAACAAAAGACGATGCGCTGATTGAAATCTACCGTCGCATGAGACCCGGAAATCCCGCGACACCCGAAGTCGCGCAAGAGTTCATTGATCACCTGTTTTTCAGGGATTCGTTCTACGATCTGTCAGGCGTTGGTCGTCTCAAGATGAACCATCGTCTTGGAATCGACACTCCCATGGAAATCAGGATACTGAGAAAAGAAGACATCCTTCTTACGGCCAAAATCCTGATCGAGCTCAGAGATACCCAAGGTACGGTCGATGATATCGATCATCTTGGGAATCGACGTGTAAGAGCTGTGGGTGAACTTTTGGAAAACCAGTACCGCATAGGGCTTGTGAGGATGGAGAGGGCCATCAAGGAACGTATGAGTATGCAGGAAGTCGATGCGCTGATGCCCCATGATCTCGTGAATCCAAAGCCTGTTTCAGCGGTGGTTAAAGAATTTTTCGGTACCAGCCAGCTTTCACAGTTCATGGATCAGACCAATCCTCTTTCTGAAACCACCCATAAGAGGCGTTTGAGCGCGCTCGGCCCTGGAGGTCTTACCCGTGAACGCGCCGGTTTTGAGGTGCGCGACGTTCACCCGTCTCATTATGGAAGAATATGCCCCATTGAAACCCCTGAAGGACCGAACATCGGTCTTATCGTTTCATTGTGCACCTATGCGCGTGTGAATGAGTACGGATTTATCGAGACTCCGTACCGTGTGGTACGAGATTCCGTGGTCAGTGATGACATCAAGATGCTTTCTGCTTTTGAAGAAAAGGACCATCCCATCGCACAGGCCAATGCACCTCTGGATGACGAAAACAGATATGAAAATCAGTGGGTAACAGCGCGGGTTGAAGGTGAGTTCCAGATGGTGAGTCATGATGAAATACGCCTGATGGATATTTCCCCAAACCAGCTGGTCAGCGTTTCCGCATCCTTAATTCCGTTTCTTGAAAACGACGATGCCAACCGTGCCTTGATGGGTTCGAACATGATGCGACAGGCTGTGCCTCTGATCACAAGCAGTGCACCTCTTGTCGGAACAGGTATCGAAGGTGTTGTAGCCAAGGATTCCGGGGTAGCCATCGTGGCTAAAAGAAATGGAATCGTGGCCCACGTGGACGCTTCGCGTATCGTGCTGAAACATGATCTTGAGGACGGTGTGGCCGGACCTCCTGTGACCATTTACAACCTGTCAAAATTCAAGCGGTCAAACCAGAACACCTGCTTCAACCACAGGCCCATTGTCAAAACAGGGCAGCACGTCAAAATTGACGAAGTCATCGCCGACGGTCCTGCCACTGAAAAAGGTGAACTGGCCCTGGGTAAAAATGTCACGGTGGCCTTCATGCCCTGGGGTGGTTATAACTTCGAGGATTCAATTCTCGTCAGTGAGGCACTTGTCAAGGATAATGTTTACACTTCCGTTCACATTGAAGAATTTGAACTGATTGCCCGTGATACGAAACTTGGCAAAGAAGAGGTGACCCGCGATATTCCCAATGTGGGCGACGAGGCTTTGAAAGACCTCGATGAAAGCGGCATTATTCGTCTTGGCGCTGAAGTTAAGCCTGGCGACATCCTGGTGGGAAAAATTACACCCAAAGGCGAGACACAGTTATCGCCCGAGGAAAAGCTTCTTCGTGCGATTTTCGGCGAGAAAGCCGGGGATGTCAAAGATACGTCCCTGAGGGTCCCCCCGGGAGTCTCGGGTATCGTTGTTGATGCCAAGGTTTTTTCCAGACGGGGTGTGGGCAAGGACGACAGAACCCGACAAATCGAAGACGAAGAAATCCTCCTTCTCGAAAAGAACCGTGACGATGAGATCCGTATCACTGAACTGTGCGCAAGGGAAAAAATTGAGGAGCTTCTGGTCGGACAGGAATGTGAAACACCTCTCCGTCGGGGAAAAGACACCCTGATTGAAGCCGGTGTCGTGATCGATAAAGACAAGATCGCCGGCATCACCCTGGCCCAGTTTGAGGGGATCGTTCTCAAAGATTCTTCCGTAACGGCCAGTGTTCATGAAATTCTGGACCGGTGCAGGGAATTTGTCGATAATGCTCGGAAAACGTTTGACGAACAGGTGGTACGATTTGAAAAAGGCGATGATCTCGCCCCTGGCGTGATCAAAATGATAAAAGTTTATGTGGCCATGAAACGCATGCTTTCAGTGGGCGATAAAATGGCCGGACGTCATGGAAACAAAGGGGTCGTGTCCCGAATTCTTCCCCAGGAAGATCTTCCCTATTTCGAAGACGGCACCACTGTGGACATGATTCTCAATCCTCTTGGCGTTCCTTCCCGTATGAATGTCGGGCAGATTCTTGAAATTCATTTGGGCCGCGCCGCAAAAAGTCTGGGAGACCAGATCAATGCCTTGCTTGAGGAGATGAAGCATCAGGCCATCAAAGAAAAGCTGATGAAGATCTTTTCTTCCGATTCTCAAAAAGCTTTTCTCGACGGGCTGAGTGATGAAGAACTTATCGAATTTGCCTCTCATTACAAACACGGCGTTCATATGGCAACCCCGGTTTTCGATGGTGCAAAAGAAGAAAACATCAAAGAGCTTCTCAGCGAAGCCGGAGTCTGGGTGTCAGGACAGGCCCAGCTTTTCGATGGCCGGACGGGTGAACCTTTTGACGGAAAGGTTACGGTCGGCACCATGTACATGTTGAAACTCCATCATCTTGTCGACGACAAGATTCACGCTCGGTCTATCGGTCCCTATTCACTGGTGACCCAGCAGCCTCTCGGCGGAAAGGCTCAGTTCGGCGGTCAGCGACTGGGGGAAATGGAAGTCTGGGCTATGGAAGCTTACGGTTCAGCCTATGCTCTTCAGGAGTTTATTACCGTGAAATCGGACGATATGGCCGGTCGAACACGTATGTATGAAAAGATTGTGAAAGGCCAGACGGCCCTGGAACCCGGTTTGCCGGAATCATTCAGGGTACTTACGAAAGAACTTCAGAGTCTTGGACTTGACATCAATCTCATCGAGGGAAATTAAGGAGGCGCAGTGGAAACATTATACGATTTTTTCGCAAAACCCATCGACCCCAAGATGTACACCGGGGTCCAGATTTCATTGGCTTCTCCTGACCAGATTAGACAGTGGTCCCATGGCGAAATTAAAAAGCCGGAAACCATCAATTACAGAACCTTCAAACCTGAGAGAGAAGGGCTTTTCTGCGCTAAAATTTTTGGTCCCACCAAAGATTATGAATGTAACTGCGGCAAATACAAACGGATGAAACATCGCGGTGTGGTTTGTGAAAAATGTGGTGTTGAAGTCATTCAATCCAAGGTCCGTCGTGAGCGATTGGGTCACATCGAACTTGCGACTCCGGTCTCCCATATCTGGTTTTTAAAAAGTCTTCCAAGCAAAATCGGTAATTTACTTGATATTACGCTGAAGAATATGGAACGCGTTCTTTATTTCGACAGCTACATCGTTCTCAATCCGAAAGATACCGGCTTGACCAAGTGCCAGCTTCTGTCGGAAGATCAATACCAGGAAGCCCTCGATCTTTACGGCCCCACTTTTGAAGTCGGAATCGGTGCGGAAGCGGTCAAGTCCTTGCTGAAAGAGATTGATCTCAAGCTGGTCTACACGCAGCTCAGGGAAGAGATCCGGACCGTCACGTCTGTCGCCAAGCGTCAGAAGCTGAGCAAGCGCATGCGAATCATTGATGCGTTTTTGTTTTCCGGCGTTGAGCCTTCATGGATGATCATGGACGTGATTCCCATTCTTCCCCCGGATCTCAGGCCTCTTGTTCCATTGGAAGGTGGACGCTTTGCCACATCGGATCTGAACGATCTCTACAGGCGTGTGATCAACCGGAACAACCGTCTGAAAAGGCTTGTGGAACTGAAGGCCCCGGACATCATTGTCCGCAATGAAAAACGTATGCTTCAGGAATCCGTGGACGTTCTCTTTGACAACGGGCGTCACGGACGCGTTGTTACGGGGACGAACAAAAGGCCTTTGAAATCTCTGAGCGACACACTGAAAGGGAAGCAGGGGCGTTTCCGGCAGAACCTTTTGGGTAAACGTGTCGATTATTCCGGCCGTACGGTTATCGTGGTCGGGCCGGATCTCCGGCTCCACCAGTGTGGACTCCCCAAAAAAATGGCACTGGAGCTGTTTAAACCCTATATTTATCATCGCCTGGAAAAATCAGGTTATGTTTCAACGGTTAAAAGCGCCAAGAAAATGGTTGAAAAAGAAGTCCCTGAGGTATGGGACACTCTGGACGAAGTGGTCAAAGAATATCCGGTGATGCTCAACCGTGCTCCAACCCTTCACCGTCTTGGGATCCAGGCTTTTGAACCGGTACTCGTTGAGGGAAAGGCTCTTCAGCTTCATCCTCTGGTTTGTACGGCATTCAACGCGGACTTTGACGGTGACCAGATGGCTGTTCACGTACCTTTGTCCATTGAATCGCAGATCGAAGCCCGTGTGCTGATGCTTGCATCGAACAACACCCTGTCGCCGGCCAATGGGCAGCCCATCATCGTTCCGACCCAGGACATCGTTCTCGGCTTGTACTATATGACCCGTGAAGTGACTGGTTCAAAGGGTGAAAACAGTGTTTTCTCAAGCCTTGAAGAAGTTCGCATCGCATATGATGACGGTGCTGTGGCTTTGCAGTCCGCCATCAAGGTCCGTGTCAACGGGAAAATGGTCAGCACAACGGTCGGTCGTGTGGTCCTTTGGGAAATTATCCCCGACGAACCGGTCTATTCTTTCAGGCATATTCTCTTGAGAGACAGAGATACGGCTGAAATGGTTCGTGAAAAGCTGAATAACAACGAGCCGTTTGAGAAGGTCATGGTTCGTCACTCTACGAGTGCTGATAAAGACAGAGGCGGTCTGATCGGTTTTCTTTTGAAGGATGAGTTTAAAGATATTTTCAACAAGATCAGTGATGCCGATCTGAACGCTCTTTATTCTCTTGAATACAATGAAATTTCAAATATTGTCGAGATTGCAGGATATTATTATATTTTCCAGGTGACAAGAATTCGTCCCGGGGTGCCTTTCTCCATGATTAACAGGGTGATGGATAAAGGATCCTGCCGCGCTCTTATCGATTACGCCTACCGAAACATCGGTCCCAAGGCCACGGTCATTCTTTCCGACAAACTCAAGAATATCGGCTACAGATATTCCACGGAAGGGGGGCTGTCCATATGCATCGACGACATGATTATTCCCAACACGAAATGGGACATCATCAGGGACTCGGAAGATAAAGTGACTGAAATTGGCCGTCAATACTCCGAAGGGTTGATCACACAGGGTGAAAAATACAACAAGGTTGTCGATATCTGGGCCAAAGCCACGGATGACATTGCCAATGAAATGATGAAAGCCATGAGCCGGCCTTCGGTCAGGACCCACAGCGTCACCCATGCTGAAGATGTCAGGTTGATAAACAAGACTGAAGACACCATCAACTCAATATACATGATGGCTGATTCTGGCGCTCGTGGTAGCAAGGATCAGATGCGCCAGCTTGCCGGAATGCGTGGACTGATGGCCAAACCCTCCGGCGAAATCATAGAAACCCCCATTCAGGCCAATTTCCGTGAAGGACTGTCGGTATTACAGTACTTCATTTCAACTCACGGAGCCCGAAAAGGTCTTGCCGATACGGCCCTCAAGACGGCAAACTCAGGGTATCTGACCCGCCGTCTTGCCGACGTCGCTCAGGATTGTTCGGTTGTCGAGTTTGATTGCGGTACTCTGATGGGTATTGAGGTTGAAGCGCTTATGGAAGGCGGCGAAGTAATTCAGCGCCTGGGTGAGCGTATCCTTGGACGAGTGACGCTGGAAGACGTTTATGACCCCTTCACCGATGAAATCATCGTCTCACACGGTGTTGAAATTGATGAAAACGTCCTTGATATTATTGAGAATGCAGGTATCACAACGATCAAGATCAGATCCGTTCTGACCTGTAAATCAACCTTGGGCGTCTGCGCTAAATGCTACGGCCGCGACCTCTCCCATGGACAGACTGTTGAAATCGGACAGGCTGTGGGAATTCTTGCGGCTCAATCCATCGGTGAACCCGGTACCCAGCTGACCATGCGTACGTTCCATATCGGTGGTACGGCCAGCCGAAAAGTCGAGGTTGCTGAAATCAAGGCGAGGGTCGACGGAAAAATTAAATATCTCGAAGGCTTGAATGTTGTTAAAACAGCGTCGGGAGACATGATCATCATGAGTCGTCGAGGCGGCGAATTCGCCATCGTCGGTGAAGCGGGTCGTGAAAGAGAAAAGAACTCGGTTATCTACGGTGCGCGTATCCATGTTGAGGATGGACAGATGGTCAAGGCCGGTGAAGTCCTTGCAACGTGGGACCCCTTCACCGTTCCCATCATCACCGAGGTGGACGGACGAGTCAAATTCGGCGATATCGAGGCAGGAAAAACCATGCAGGAAAAATTGGATCCTGTGACCGGGAAATCAAGTCGAACCATTATCGAAAGCCGTATCGGTGATGTCCGGCCAAGGATTTCCATCAAGGATTCAAGCAATAAGACAGCCATACTGGGTTCCGGCGGCTTGGCGAGATACCCCCTGCCGGTTGATGCGGTTCTTCTGGTTGAAGAGTTCGATGAAGTGAAAGCTGGGGACATTATCGCCAAGCTTCCTCGTGCAACGACGAAAACCAAGGATATCACCGGTGGTCTTCCCAGGGTCGCGGAACTTTTCGAGGTAAGAAAACCGAAGGAAACTGCGGTTTTATCAGAAATCGACGGTTTCGTCAGTATTTCAAAAGGCACCAAGGGTAAGCAGAAAGTGACAGTAAGTCCTGTGGATGTTGGGGAAAAGAAAGAATACCTGATTCCCAAAGGGCGTCATGTGAATGTTTACGAAGGTGACTACGTCAGAGCCGGAGAAAAACTGACTAGCGGAAGCGAAAATCCTCAGGATATTCTCAGCATTAAGGGTGAAGTCGCCCTTGCGAGTTACCTTGTCGATGAGGTTCAGCAGGTGTACAGGCTTCAGGGCGTCCGTATCAATGACAAACATATCGAAGTGATTGTTCGCCAGATGATGAAGCGCGTAAAAATAATCGATGCCGGAGATACGGACTTTATCGCCGAAGAGCAGGTAGACCGGCAGCGATTTGCTGATACGAACAGAGAGGCTGTTGAAAAAGGTGGTTCTCCAGCCACAGGTGAGCCGCTTGTTCTGGGTATCACTAAAGCATCTCTGTCCACAGACAGTTTTATATCGGCCGCTTCTTTCCAGGAAACGACTAAGGTTCTGACTGAAGCCGGTATACGAGGTAAAATTGATTGCCTCTCCGGTCTCAAAGAGAATGTGATCATGGGAAGAATTATTCCAGCCGGTTCGGGTGTTCGCATGTACCGCGATATCGAGATTGAAAGTGAAGTGGAAGCCAGTCGTGAGGAAAACGTGACCATGGATCTTTGATTTACAAGATTTTGATTTTAATGTGATCAAAGGTCTTGACAATAGGAATGAGTCTATGTATTATTCCGTGATTTGCGTTTACGGAAAATTCAGGTGATAATAACAATAGGGAATAGAGTGTAATGCCAACTATCAATCAACTTGTGCGCATCGGACGCAAAAGAACGAAGAAAAAGACAAATACTCCTGCTTTGATGGGCGGTCCACAGAAAAGAGGTGTATGTACACGTGTTTATACATCGACACCCAAAAAACCAAACTCTGCTCTTAGGAAAGTTGCCAGGGTTCGGTTGACAACGGGTGTTGAGGTGACAGCCTATATTCCTGGCGTGGGACACAATCTTCAAGAACATTCGGTCGTTCTTGTGCGTGGCGGTCGTGTGAAGGACTTGCCTGGTGTGCGCTATCACATTGTAAGAGGCACTCTTGACACATTAGGTGTTGAAGACAGACGGCAGGGTAGATCCAAATACGGTGCAAGACGTCCTAAATAGTCAAGGTTTATAAAGTTTTTATTGAAACGCGAATTATAACTAAAAGGGTGCGTTAGGAAGATGCCAAGAAGAAGGGAAGTTCCTCAAAGAAAAATTATGCCTGATCCAAGATACAACAGTGAACTTGTATCTCGATTTATCGCTTGCATCATGTCTCAAGGTAAAAAAAGCACAGCCGAAAAGATTTTCTACGGTGCTTTTGACATCATTGAAACAAAAAGCGGTGAAAATCCTCTTGAAGTGTTTGAAAAGGCGATGGATAACGTCAAGCCGACAATTGAAGTCAAATCCCGGCGAGTGGGCGGTTCAACGTATCAGGTCCCGACTGAAATCAGGCAGTCGAGAAGACGAGCTCTGGCTATCCGCTGGTTGATTGATTACTCTAAAAAGAGGTCAGAAAAGAGCATGGCAAGAAAGCTTGCTTCTGAGTTGCTCGATGCGGCTAACAACAGAGGGTCCTCGGTGAAAAAGAGGGAAGATACGCATAAGATGGCAGAAGCCAACAAAGCTTTCGCGCATTACAGATGGTAATCGGCATTGATTGCAGAGAAGTGGAACTAAAATTCATCTGAAAAGTCTTATATATGACTTACCGGTATGACTCCGGAGGAGGACAATCATGGCAAAGGAAAAATTTGAGAGGAATAAGCCGCATGTCAACATTGGAACGATCGGCCACATCGACCATGGAAAGACAACGCTGACGGCAGCGATCACGAAACAGAACGCGCTGCGTAGCGGAAAAGGCAAAGCGGTGGCATTTGATGAAATCGACAAGGCTCCGGAAGAAAAAGAGCGCGGAATCACGATCGCCACAGCCCATGTTGAATACGAGACTCCGAACAGACACTATGCCCATGTGGACTGCCCCGGCCATGCCGACTATATCAAGAACATGATCACCGGAGCTGCACAGATGGACGGCGCGATTCTGGTTGTGAGCGCGGACGACGGCCCCATGCCCCAGACCCGTGAGCACATCCTTCTTGCACGTCAGGTGGGTGTTCCCAAAATCGTAGTGTTCCTCAACAAATGCGACATGGTGGACGACGAAGAACTGATCGAGCTTGTAGAAATGGAGCTTCAGGAACTTCTCGACAAATATGAATTCCCCGGATCCGAAACACCGATCATCCGCGGCAGCGCCCTGAAAGCCCTTGAGTGCGACGATCCCAAAGGCGATGATGCCCAGTGCATTTTTGCCCTGATGGATGCATGCGACTCCTACATTCCTGAACCGCAGCGCGACACGGACAAGACATTCCTCATGCCCATCGAAGATGTATTCAGCATTTCCGGTCGTGGAACCGTTGTTACCGGGCGTATTGAAAGAGGTATCATCAAAACAGGTGAAGACGTGGAGATCGTGGGTATCCGTGAAACGATCAAAACGGTATGTACGGGCGTTGAAATGTTCAGAAAAATTCTCGACGAAGGCCGCGCAGGCGACAACGTTGGGCTTCTTCTCCGCGGAACAAAACGTGATGAAGTTGAAAGAGGTCAGGTTGTGGCCAAACCGGGAAGCATCACACCGCACACCAAATTTTCTGCCGAGATTTACGTTTTGAGCAAGGAAGAAGGCGGACGTCACACCCCGTTTTTTACCGGCTACCGTCCCCAGTTTTTCTTCAGAACCACGGACGTGACAGGCATACTGAATCTTCCGGAAGGCGTTGAAATGATCATGCCTGGTGACAACGTGACCATTACTGCGGAACTGATTTCTCCCATCGCCATGGAAGAAGGTCTCCGTTTTGCGATCAGAGAAGGTGGAAGAACTGTCGGTGCAGGTGTTGTTGCCGGAATTATTCAATAACTGGGATTTTTGACAATGATGATAAATACAAAAATTAGGATCAGGCTGAGAGGATACGATCACAAGCTTCTGGACAGCTCAACGCTTGACATTGTGGATACAGCAAAGAAAACAGGGGCGCGTGTCGTCGGTCCTATTCCGCTGCCGACTCGTATCAACAAGTTCTGCATTCTTCGTTCTCCTCACGTGAATAAAAAATCCCGTGAGCAATTCGAAATCAGAACACATAAACGGTTGCTTGATATTCTTGAACCGACGCAACAGACCGTGGACGCACTTATGAAACTGGATCTTTCTCCCGGTGTAGATGTCGAGATTAAACTGTAAAGGGTAAGAAACATGGTCAGAGGAATTTTAGGTAAAAAAATTGGAATGACGAGTGTCTACACGGCGGACGGCAAATACATCCCTGTTACTGTTCTGCAAGTCGGTCCCTGCTTCGTCACTCAAATCAAATCAAAAGGCATTGATGGTTATGATGCCATTCAAGTTGGATTTGAAGAAAAAAAAGAAAAGCATGTGACCAAACCGTTAGTCGGACATTTCAAAAAAAGCGGCGATAAATTTTACGCACATCTGAAAGAGTTCGATGTACAGAACCCTGCCGATTTTGTACTGGGCCAGGAATTAACGGTAGATATGTTTGAAATCGGTGAAATGATCCAAGTTACAGGCCAGTCAAAGGGACGCGGATTTGCCGGTACGATTAAACGTCATGGTTTCGGTCGCGGACCTGAAAGTCATGGTTGCCGCAATCACAGAGAACCTGGTTCAATTGGCTGTAGCGCCTGGCCTTCAAAAGTTATGCGTGGAAAGAGAATGCCTGGTCAGCTCGGATGTGATAAAACGACTGTTCGTAATCTGCAAATTGTTGATATCCGACCGGATGATAATGTGATTCTGATCAAAGGACAGGTTCCTGGCGCAAAATCAGGAATTGTTGAAATCAAAAGACCTTTGTTCTGATTAATGATAAACCGCAAAAATCAAGCTGATTGCGGTAATGAGGGTAAATATGGCTGTCGTTGACGTATTAAATGTTGCAGGAGAGAAAGTATCCCAGGCAGAACTTCCGGATGATATTTTCAATGTAACTGTAAAAAACAGTATTCTGCATGAAGTTGTCAAAATGCAACTCGCCAATAAACGATCTGGAACCGCCTGTGTTAAAAACAGATCGGATGTTAAGGGGAGCACAAGAAAATTATTTCGCCAGAAAGGAACCGGAAATGCCAGACCAGGTTCCATCAGATCGCCCTTAAGACGAGGCGGTGGTGTCATATTTGGCCCTCATCCAAAATCATGGGCTTACACGATTCCGAAGAAAGTTCGTCGTCTTGCCTTGAAAATGGCGCTCAGCACCAAACTTCAGAATGAATCACTCATGGTTCTTGATGGTTTTGATCTTTCGGAGATCAAAACTAAAAAAGTCAACGAGATTCTTATGACTTTAAATGCCGGCAAAGCCCTCATTATCATTCAAGGGGAGAACACGAATCTTGAACTGTCGGCAAGAAATATTCCCAAAGTAAAAGTTCTCAAAACTGAAGGTCTCAATGTTTACGATATTTTAAAGTATGACAAGTTAATTATTCTTGAGTCTTCAATTAAAGGGATTGAAGGGAGACTTTCAGCATGAGCCAGTTTGATATTATTTTGAAACCGTTGAACACAGAAAAAACAAACATGCAGCATGAAGATTTGAACAAGGTTTTCTTTGAGGTTGATAAATGTGCCAACCGTATTGAAATCAAGAAAGCCATTGAATCCATATTCAAGGTAAAAGTCTCAGCTGTGAATACGGTTCAGATTAAAGGCAAGAAAAAACAAAGAGGCAAGATTACCGGTAAACGCCGGGACTGGAAAAAAGCAATCGTAACTTTGATGCCTGGCGAAAGAATAGATTTCTTTGAAGGTGTATAATTCGGGGGATTAGATGTCAGCAATACGAAAATCAAAAGCAACATCACCGGGTCGAAGATTCCAAGAATATTCAACTTTTGAAGGAATAACAAAAAAAGATCCGGAAAAGAGTTTACTTAGACCTATTAAGAAAAGCGGTGGTCGAAATGCTTCAGGTCGTGTAACGTGCCGTCACAAAGGTGGTGGACACAAACGTCATTACCGAATCATTGATTTTAAAAGAGATAAAATCGCTATTCCTGCAAAAGTGACAGCTATCGAATACGATCCTAACCGATCTGCAAGAATTGCTCTTCTTACCTATGCCGACGGAGAAAAACGTTACATTCTGGCACCTATTAATCTTAATGTTGGTGACACTGTAACTGCCGGACAAGGTTCGGATATAAAACCCGGTAACTCACTGCCACTGGAGTTTATACCTCTTGGAACTCAGATCCATAATATTGAGCTTAAGTTAGGTAAAGGTGGTCAGATCGTTCGCGGTGCCGGGACATTCGCACAGCTCATGGCCAAGGAAAAATCATACGCCATGGTCAGACTTCCTTCCAGTGAAGTCAGAATGGTTCTTCTGAAGTGTTCTGCGACAGTAGGAAGACTGGGTAACACAGAGCATAACAGCATCAGCAAGGGTAAAGCCGGTAGAACGCGTTGGATGGGTGTCAGACCCAGCGTTCGAGGTGTTGCCATGAACCCCGTAGATCACCCGATGGGTGGTGGTGAAGGTCGATCTTCCGGTGGTCGTCATCCTTGTACTCCCTGGGGTAAACCTACCAAGGGTTGCAGAACACGGATGAATAAAACGACAAACAAATATATCGTTAAACGACGCGCCAAATAAACTTTGAGCATATCAGCCATAAAGGCATTGAAGATTAAGAGCAGGAGAGAATATGCCTCGTTCGTTAAAAAAAGGCCCCTTTGTTGAGCCGAAACTCGTTCAGAAAGTACTCGTGGCTCAAGAAAATCGGAGCAACTTGGTTATTAAAACCTGGTCAAGACGATCTACCATCATTCCTGAAATGGTCGGACTGACATTTGCTGTGCACAATGGGAAAAAGTTCGTTCCGGTTTTTGTAACGGAAAACATGGTAGGGCATAAACTCGGTGAGTTCTCGCCGACACGAACTTTCTATGGACATGCTGGTGATAAGAAGACCAAGAAAAAATAAACCGCTTTTAAAAGAACAAGGAATATAGCGATGGAGGTTAAGGCTGTAGCGAAGCATGTGCGCATTTCCCCCCAAAAGGTCCGAAAAATAATCGGAGATATCAAGGGAAAAAAAGTGGAAAGCGGACTGAGTTCACTAAAATTCATGCCCCAAAAGGCTTCAGGTATTGTTGAGAAAATTTTGAAATCAGCTGTTGCTAACGCTGATCACAACAACAATATGGATGTTGACTCACTGTTTATTAAAAATATTATTGTCGATTCCGGGCCATCTCTGAAAAGGTTCAGACCGCGGGCAAGAGGCAGAGGGGCAAGAATATTGAAACGTACGAGTCATATCACTGTCGTTGTAGCTGATGAAGCGAAGTAGGACAGGAGGAGAATACTTTGGGCCAGAAAGTTAATCCAATAGGAATGAGACTGGGAATTATTAAAACTTGGGATTCCCGATGGTATGCTGATAAAGAATACGCGGATTACGTCATTCAGGATTTTACGATACGAGAATACCTGAAAGAAAGATTATATCACGCGGGCATTTCAAAAATTGAAATTGACAGATCATCTAAGCGTATCAGACTTAGACTTTTTACAGCACGCCCTGGAATTGTTATTGGCAAAAAAGGTGCGGAAATCGGCGTTCTGAAAAATGATCTTTCGAAAATACTGTCAAACTACGGGCCAGATGCGCAAGAAATCATGATCGATATTCAGGAAATCAAAAGACCTGAAATCGATGCACAGATGGTCGCTGAAAATATTGCACTTCAGCTTGAACGACGAGTTGCATTTCGAAGAGCCATGAAACGTTGTGTAACTTCTGCGATGCGCTTTGGGGCTGAAGGCATAAAAACCATATGTTCCGGTCGCTTGGGTGGAGCTGAAATGGCAAGGACCGAGTGGTACAGGGAAGGACGAGTTCCGCTCCATACTCTCAGGGCAGATATTGATTACGGTTTTGCCGAAGCGAAAACAACGTACGGAATCATCGGTGTAAAAGTGTTTATTTTCAAAGGTGAAATTCTAAAATAGTATATCTTTGAGCATGACGCGTGCTGAACAATTAGAGTAGGAGAACTGGGACATGCTAAGTCCAAAAAAAGTTAAATTCCGCAAACAACAGAGAGGACGAATGAAGGGTGAGTCTCACCGTGGAGCAACCCTTACCTTCGGAGAGTACGGACTTCAAGCTGTTGAATGCGGTTATATCAATGCTCGTCAGATCGAAGCCGCACGTATCGCAATGACTCGTCACGTCAAACGTGGTGGTAAAACATGGATCCGTTTCTTTCCGGACAAACCTGTTACGAAAAAACCCGCTGAAGTTCGAATGGGTAAAGGTAAAGGACCGACAGATGCGTGGGTTGCTGTCGTGAGACCCGGTAAAATTCTCTATGAGATGGAAGGCGTCTCAAGAGAAATGGCCATGGAAGCCTTGAGACTTGCATCACATAAACTTTCTATCAAAACGAAGTTTATTGAGAGAGGATTATACAAATGAAAAAAAACCCGATTCTTTCCTTGAATCCAGAAGAATTTGGAAAAAAACTCGTGGAACTCAAGGAAGAGTACTTTAATTTAAGATTTCAGCACGGTGTCGGCCAGCTTGAAAAAAATTCGTCTCTCAGAAGCGTTAGACGGAACATCGCTCGCCTCAAAACTGTTATGAGATCGAATGAACTTTCTAAATAAAAGAAGAGCATCAGACCTATGAATAAAAGAGGGCATGTAAGACAAATTCTTGGAACTGTGACTTCGGACAAGATGGACAAGACCGTAGTCGTACTGGTTGAGCGTATCGTCAAGCACAAACTTTACAAGAAATTTATCAAGCAGCACACGAAATTCGCTGCTCATGATGAAAACAATGTTTGTAAAGTCGGTGACAAGGTACTTCTTACTGAGACGCGACCGCTGAGCAAGATGAAACGCTACCGTGTTAGTAAAATAGTCGAAAAAGCTGTTTAGATAAGAGGTTATGTAAAATGATTCAGACTGAGACACGTTTAACTTCTGCCGACAATTCTGGTGCAAGAGAACTTTACTGCATAAAGATCTTAGGCGGTTCGAAAAAAAGATATGCTCGTGTTGGCGATATCATCGTTGTTTCGATTAAAGACGCCATGCCCAATTCCAAAGTGAAAAAGGGCGATGTTATGAAAGCGGTCATTGTTAGAACGAAAAAAGAGATCCGGCGACCCGACGGAAGTTATATCCGGTTTGATGATAATTCCGCTGTTTTAATTAACACCAACAGAGAGCCCGTCGGAACACGAATTTTTGGGCCAGTTGCAAGAGAACTCAGAGCAAAGAAATTTATGCGTATAATTTCTTTGGCACCTGAGGTTCTTTGATTGATACGTCTTTGAGCTTTTTGGAGATATCCTTATGAACGCGGTAAAAACTCGAATTAAAAAAGATGACAAAGTTAAGATCATCACCGGAAAAGACAAGGGAAAGATCGGAAAGATTCTTAAAGTTGTCAATAAAACCAATCGTGTGATTGTAGAAAATATAAATATCGTTAAATCGCATCAGAAACCAAACATGAAAAATCCTCAGGGTGGTATCATCAGCAAGGAATCCCCCATCGATTTCTCTAATGTCATGCTTATGTGCAATCACTGCATGACTCCTATTCGTATCAAGATGAAAACTCTTGAAGATGGGAAAAAAGTTCGTGTTTGCCCCAAATGCAGTGAAACAATTGATGCGTAAGGATTTCTCGGAGGATTCCAATGTCTGAATTATATGATTTTTATCGAAATGATGTTGTTCCAAAGCTTAAAGAAAAATATAATTACAAGAATGTGATGCAGATTCCACGCATTGAAAAAGTTGTTCTTAACATGGGACTTGGTGAAGCTATTAAAAATGCTAAAATCCTTGAGTCTGCTGCTGCGGAACTGACCCTTATTTCAGGGCAGAAACCAGTTATCACACGATCTAAAAAATCAATATCTGCATTTAAACTCAGAGAGGGTATGCCTATCGGATGTACAGTTACCCTGCGCCGAGAAAAGATGTGGGATTTTATCAATCGTCTCGTGAATGTTTCTCTTCCTCGAATCCGTGACTTCAGAGGCGTTTCTGGTAAAGCTTTCGATGGTAGAGGTAATTATACACTGGGAATCCGTGAGCAGATCATATTCCCGGAAATTCAATATGACAAGATCGATAAAATCAAGGGCTTGAATGTAACGGTCGTTACAAGTGCTAAAACCGACGAAGAAAGTAAAGAACTTCTGAAGTTACTCGGAATGCCTTTTAGAAATTGATTTTTAATGGATGTTTCGAGTGTTTAATAGAAACGAGAATTTGAGTTAAATCAAGGAGATCACGTTTTGGCAAGAAAATCACTGATTGCGAAAGCAGCAAGAAAAGCAAAGTTCAAAGTGAGAACATACAACAGATGCCCGTTATGCGGTAGACCAAGAGCTTTCATCAGAAAATTTGGTATTTGCAGGATATGTTTTAGAGAACTTGCTTCTCAAGGTAAACTGCCTGGCGTGACGAAATCCAGCTGGTAAATCATTAACGTAGTTTTTAAACATGGAGTGAACTGAAATGAGTATGAGTGATCCAATAGCGGACATGCTTACGCGGATACGAAACGCTGGTAAAGCAAAGTTTCCGACAGTGGATATCCCAGGCTCGAAACTTAAAGTTGAGCTGGCTAAAATTCTAAAAAGCAGTGGTTACATCAAAAATTATAAATTTGTTGATGACGGGAAGCAGGGAATGCTCCGCGTCTATCTCAAATATGAATCCAGCGGAACTCATGCAATATACGGTCTGGAAAGAATCAGTAAGCCAAGCCGTAGGATATATACTGCCGCTAAAGATATCAAGCCTGTTTATAATGGACTTGGGATTGCGATCATTTCAACATCTAAAGGGGTCATGACGGACATTCAGGCGAAAAAAGATAATCTTGGGGGAGAAATCCTCTGTAACGTCTGGTAAATAAGGAGCTTGTTATGTCTCGAATAGGTAAAAAACCCATTCAAATCCCTGATAAAGTAGAAGTATCTTACGATAACAACCTTATAAAGATTACCGGACCCAAGGGTTCACTTGAAGAAAAGATACATCCATCAGTAAGGGTCAAGATCGAAGATCAGGTCATTCTTATTGAGATAGCAAATAACGATAAAAATGCCGATGCTTTTCATGGAATGACACGTGCCAATGTCGCCAACATGGTTAAAGGAGTCCATGAAGGTTTCTTAAGGGTTCTTGAAGTTAATGGAATCGGATACAGAGTGGAAGTCAAGGAACAAACGCTTGTCCTAAGTGTAGGGTATTCGAAACCTGTAGAATATATTCTGCCCTCAGATATCAAGGCCGAAGTTGAAAAGAACCAGATTAAATTGAACGGAATCGATAAACAGAAGCTCGGTCAAGTTGCTGCTGAAATTAGAAGTATCAGATCACCTGAACCTTACAAGGGCAAGGGAATCAAATACCTCGAAGAAGTTATACAAAAGAAAGCTGGAAAAACAGCTGCTTAGTTTTACCTAAACGTAATAATTACAAGTCAAGGTGGTGATTGGATTTAAAATTGATTCAATCCGAGCCACAAAGGTGGATAATCATGGGAAACCTTTCGAAAAACGATAAAAGACTTAAAAGAAAAGTCCGCATAAGAAAAAGAGTTACAGGAACCGAAGAAAGACCAAGACTCTGTGTGTTCAGAAGCGCAAAGCATATTTACGCTCAGATTATCGATGACACCATCGGTAAAACCATCGTGTCAGCATCAACAATTGAAAAAGAGTTTGTAAAAGCTGGTGACAAAAAAGCCTGCGCATCAACGGTTGGCAAAACACTGGCTTCAAGAGCGATGGACAACGGTATCAAGAAGGTCGTTTTTGATCGAAACGGCTATCTTTTCCATGGAAGGCTTAAAGCACTTGCTGACGGAGCGAGAGAAGCCGGGCTTGATTTTTAGTTAAGGAGGATTTCCCTTGTTTAAGAAAGAAACAGACGATAATCAGCTTATCGATAAAGTCGTTCATATTAACAGAGTCGCTAAAGTAGTTAAGGGCGGAAGGCGATTCAGTTTCAGCGCCATCGTTGTCGTCGGTGATGGAGAAGGTCGTGTTGGATGTGGGCTTGGAAAAGCTGGTGAAGTGCCTGAAGCTATCCGAAAAGGCGTTGAAAAAGCAAAAAAATCCATGGTACCCGTCACCGTAGTCAATGGTACGATTCCTTATGAAACCATTGGAAAGTTTGGTGCAGGGCGTGTTCTTCTTAAACCCGCCTCCGATGGTACCGGAGTTATTGCCGGTGGAGCGGTAAGAGCTGTTCTTGAAGCAGTAGGCGTCAGAAATATTCTGACCAAATGCATGGGATCGCACAATCCTCATAATGTTGTAAAAGCAACCATTGCCGGTTTAAAACAGCTTCAGAGCAGAAAACAGGTCGCTCAACGAAGAGGAATGAACGTCGAAGATCTTTAATGAAGGATAATGATATGGCTTCAAAAATTAAGGTGACTCTTGTTAAAAGCATGATCGGAAGACCCGCGAAACATCGCGATGTTCTCAAAGGTATGCGGCTGACAAAGGTTAATAAAACTGTAATTATGGAAGATAATTCTTCTACAAGGGGAATGATCAATAAAGTTAATCACTTATTGAGCGTGGAGGAAGCAGCAAATGAAGCTTAATGAGTTGTCGCCCGCAGAAGGATCGGTTAAAGCAAGAAAACGTATCGGCCGAGGTATCGGCTCCGGTCAAGGTAAAACTGCAGGAAAAGGTTATAAAGGCCTTAAAGCAAGATCAGGCGGGAGCGTACGTCCTGGTTTTGAAGGTGGTCAGATGCCGATTCACAGACGTCTTCCAAAACGCGGGTTCACTAATATTTTCAAAACTGTTTATGCAATAATCAACGTTAAAAATCTTGCTGTTTTCGAGAATGGGACAACGGTTGATCCCGAAAAACTTATTCAGGCAGGACTTGTCAAAGGTAAGTTCGACGCAATAAAGATCCTTGGGTTTGGAGAAGTAGCCGTTTCACTTGTCATTAAATCATGCCATGTGAGCGAAGCTGCTAAAAACAAAATTGAAGCTGCTGGTGGAAAAGTCGAGGCTTAATACACAATGGTTGCGAGTGGATTCCAGAACATACTGAAACTTCCTGAGCTGAAAAGAAGGATTATTATCACCGTTTTTTTCCTGTTCGTGTATCGAATAGGAGTCCATGTTCCGACTCCAGGGATTAACTCGGACGCATTGTCTGAAATTTTCAGCAAATTCGGTGGCGGCATCGTGGGCATGTTCAATATGTTTTCCGGTGGTGCTCTTGAACGGCTCTCCGTTTTTGCTCTTGGTATCATGCCTTATATCAGCGCTTCCATTATTCTTCAGCTGATGACGATCGTCATTCCCTATCTTGAGCAGCTTAAAAAAGAAGGCGAACACGGTCAGAAAAAAATCACTCAATATACACGATACGGGACGGTTCTTCTGAGTGTGATTCAAGGATTCGGCATCAGCTTTGGACTCGAAGCCATGAAAGTAGTCCAGACTCCGGGATGGGGTTTCAGAATTATGACAGTTCTGACTCTCACCGCTGGAACTGCGTTTATCATGTGGCTCGGTGAACAAATCACAGAACGCGGCATTGGCAACGGAATTTCACTGATCATTTTTGCGGGTATCGTCGCTCGTATGCCAAGTGCAGTGATTACAACCTTTAGACTGTTGTCATCTGGAGAGCTTGGTATTTTTTCAGTGATTCTTTTGATGATATTCATTTTTGCTGTAGTTGCCTTTGTTATTTTCATGGAACAGGCTCAACGTCGTATTCCTATCGAGTACGCCAAACGTGTGGTTGGTAGAAAGGTTTATGGTGGACAAAGTTCCCACCTTCCTCTGAAAATAAATATTGCCGGTGTCATTCCCCCCATTTTTGCATCGTCGATAATCATGTTTCCGACCACAGTATTTTCATTTTTCCCTGGAGTTTCTTTTTTAGAAACAATCAAGGAGATGATGAATCCTGGAAGCGCTCTCTATGAAATTTTATTTGTCGGTTTCATTATTTTCTTCTGCTATTTTTATACGGCAATAACTTTCAATCCAACGGAAGTCGCTGAAAATTTAAAAAAGAATGGTGGATTTATTCCTGGAATCAGGCCAGGAAAGAGAACGGCAGATTTTATCGACAAGGTTTTATCACGTTTGACTCTTGTGGGAGCTCTTTATGTTTCGGCCATATGTGTGCTTCCCTCTGTTCTCATTACAAAAGTTCATGTTCCGTTCTACTTCGGGGGTACAGCTCTTTTGATTGTTGTGGGTGTTTCAATCGATACGGTGGCTCAGATTGAATCCCATCTCCATATCAGAAATTATGAGGGTTTTCTGAAAAACGGTCAAAGATTTAAAGGTCGCCGATAAAAAATATTGATATTTATGCTGTGATGATGGTATTAAAGACGGCTCTGTAACATTAATGGTGAGTTCGGAGGTTTTGAATGGCAAAAGAAGAACCTATAACGGTTCAAGGCAAAGTTCTTGAAACATTGCCTAACGCCATGTTTAAAGTGGAATTGGACAATAAGCACCAAATTCTTGCTCATATTTCTGGAAAAATGCGGATGCATTTTATAAAAATATTACCAGGTGATACGGTAACGGTTGAGCTTTCTCCGTATGATTTGAGTAGGGGAAGAATTACGTATCGTTCGAAATAAGGTTGCCGTAATTATTGATTAGGGAGTTTAAACATGAAAGTCAGAGCATCGGTTAGAAAAGTATGCGCGAAATGCAAGATTATCCGCAGAAAAGGTGTTGTAAGAGTTATCTGCGAAAACAAACGCCATAAACAACGGCAGGGTTAGAGGAGGATACGTTTTGGCACGAATTGCAGGTGTTGATATACCTAGAAAAAAAAGAATTGATGTGTCCTTGACCTATATATATGGAATCGGACGTTCAACAGCCCAGAAGATTCTGACTGGACTCAATATTGATTTTACTCAGAAGACTGAGCAGTTAACCGATGATGAAATCAATAATATTCGTAAAGTGATTGACAGTGACTACGTTGTCGAAGGAGAACTTCGCACGGACATTTCCATGAGCATCAAAAGGCTGATGGATCTTGGTTGCTATCGTGGTCTTCGTCACAGGAAATCTTTACCGGTCAATGGTCAGCGTACTAAAACCAATGCGAGAACACGTAAAGGTCCGAGACGTACTGCTGTTAAAAAGAAAAAATAAATCAATTATTTTCCGTCTGATTTAGGAGGCAAGCTTTAACAATGGCTAAAGCCCGTGTCAAAACAAAAAAGAAAGTTAAAAAGAATATATCCTCCGGTGTTGTTCATATTCAATCGACATTTAACAACACGATTGTTTCGATCACCGATAGCAATGGTAATGTTATTTCCTGGTCAAGTGCTGGAATGCATGGTTTTAAAGGCTCTCGGAAAAGTACCCCTTTTGCTGCTCAGATGACTGCTGAGGATGCTGCCCGTAAGGCGCAGGAGCATGGTATCAAAACAGTGGAAGTTTTCGTTAAAGGCCCCGGTGCCGGACGTGAATCCGCGTTGCGTTCGTTGCAGGCTATTGGCTTTAACGTCACGAAAATCAGGGATGTTACTCCCGTTCCCCACAATGGATGCCGTCCTCCCAAAAAGAGACGGGTATAATTTTGAAATTATTTTATTAGGATAAGGATTCTTAGCTAATAAGGAGGATCATTTGGCACGATACAGAGGTTCAGTTTGCCGTTTATGCAGACGTGAAAATATGAAGTTGTTTCTCAAGGGTGACCGATGTTATTCAGATAAATGCGCTTTTGACAGAAGAGGTTATCCTCCCGGGCAGCATGGTCAGCGACGAGGTAAGTATTCTGATTACGGTATACAGCTCCGGGAAAAACAGAAAGTAAGACGAATTTACGGCGTGTCTGAAAAACAGTTCCGTCTCATGTTCAGCGCTGCCGACCGTCAGAAAGGCATTACCGGTACGAACCTTCTTTCTAATCTTGAAAGAAGACTTGACAACGTTGTTTATCGTCTTGGTTTTGTCAATTCAAGAACTCAGGGACGCCATCTTGTTAAACACAATCATTTTCTCGTGAATGGTAAAAAGGTCAACATACCTTCTTATCTCGTTAAGAAGGATGATGTCATACAGCTGAGGGAAAAAAGCAAGAACGTTCAGATCATAACCGACGCTCTGAGTGCGGTGGTCAGGAGAGGCATACCGCAGTGGATGAGCTTGGATAAAGACAATATGAAAGGTCTTATTTCCGGAATGCCGGCCCGTGAGGATATAACTATTCCAATTCAGGAACAGTTGATTGTAGAACTTTATTCCAAGTAAAATCATACGGCAGCTTCGTTCGGTTTATCACACGAAAATTCTGGAGAAAATATTATGTCATCTGACGAACTTGTGTACATCAATTGGCGGGAGATGATAAGGCCCGACAAGGTTTACCGTGAAAGTACTCCAACATACGGAAAATTTGTATGTGAACCTCTTGAAAGAGGTTTTGGAATTACTTTGGGTAATGCCTTACGGAGAATTATCCTTTCGTCGCTTTACGGAGCAGGCATTGTATCTGTAAAATTCGATGATGTACTTCATGAATATTCAGTGATACCTGGTGTTCTGGAAGATGTGGCTGAGATCATCCTGAATCTTAAACAGATCAGATTAAGGGTTGACGATATCAGGCCCAAGGTTGTCAAGCTCAAAGCATCTGGAAAAGGAAAATACAAGGCTGGGGATATCGTTAGCGGTGACGGTCGGGTGAGTGTTCTGAATCCTGATCAGCACGTCCTGACTCTGACTGAAGATATCGAAATCAATTTGGAACTTGTGGTCAAATTCGGACGTGGTTATTCTCTTGCGCAAAACAACAAGGACGATGACGCTCCTCTTGGGACCATTCCTATTGATACTGTTTTCTCACCGATTAAGCGCGTTAATTATTCTGTGTCCAATGCCCGCGTCGGTCAACGGACAGATTATGATCGTCTCACCCTGGAAATATGGACAGATGGAAGTCTGACACCTGAAGATGCCGTTGCATATTCAGCTAAAATCCTCAAAGAACAGATGAATCCGTTTATCAATTTTGACGAGGACATAGAGCCTGAGCTTGAAGACAGTTACGAAGACGGACACAGAAAAGAATACAATGAAAATCTGTATCGCAATGTAGAGGAACTGGAGCTTTCCGTTCGAAGTGCAAATTGTCTGAAAAACGCTGATATCCTCAAAATTTATCAGCTTGTTCAGAAAACTGAAAACGAAATGCTGAAAACGAAAAATTTTGGTCGCAAATCCTTAAATGAAATCAAAGAAGTTTTAGGTGAGATGGGACTGTCTTTAGGGATGAAACTGGATGGATTTGTTCCTCCAGATGACGATATTTCTGAAGGGGAGTAATGAATCATGAGACATAGGAAATCCGGTGTAAAACTTAGCAGGTCTTCAAGTCATCGAAAAGCGATGTTCAGAAATATGGTCACTTCGCTTTTCAAATATGATCGTATCAGCACAACTGAAGCTAAAGCCAAAGAACTTCGAAAATGGGCAGACAGCATCGTCACCCTTGCAAAAAGAGGTGATCTTCATGCCCGACGACAGATTCTTTCCATTATCATGGAAAAGGATGTGGCCCATAAACTCTTTGCAGAAGCAGGGGCTCGTTTTGGTGCCGTTGCCGGTGGTTATACTCGGCTTACAAAAATTGGACTTCGTGCAGGTGATACGGCTGAAATGACAATGGTTGAACTTCTTGGTGAAAAAGCTGAACCTGTCAAAGAAGACCGCAAAGACAATTAAACCGTCTTTCGTTTATCGTTGATTAGTGTAAATACGACCCATGGTCCGCTTGCGGATCGTGGGTTTTTTTTGATACAGACGCAGTGTATTATAAACCCGCCCATCTTGGCTGATAGTGTCATTTAGATAATAAAAAAGGCTGTTTCTTAAAAAGAAACAGCCTTCGTTTTTTTTGGCTCCCCAGCACGGACTTGAACCGCGGACTTAGTGGTTAACAGCCACTCGCTCTGCCGACTGAGCTACTGGGGACGATGTGAATTTTTCTATTACGCTTAAAATATTGAAAAATTCTTTAGTTTTTGGCTACAAATATTACGTTTTTTTGTTAGAAAAACCATGTATTCCCAAAAACAATGTGAACCTTTTACATTATAAAAAGTGCCGTGTCAATAAGAATGATAATGATCTTTTTAATCCATATTTAGGATCCCAGACAACGAAATCTTTGGTGCAGAAGGGTCACATTCTCGTTTGAAATCCCATGATTCTGTGTCTGGTTTATGTGATGTTTTTATTGCATCCCGTATTCTATAATAATACGACAAAACATCTTTTTGAATCCAACATAGAACTGATTTGCACATTTTCTTTTTCTCGGGAGACGAATCATCCGATGATGCTATTATATGGATGGTTGTTTGAGTTTCAATCGGATAACCATGGTCTATGAATATATATCGATGTAAATCACATTCAAGTTTTGTCAAAACCTCATTACGGATTGATTCTGTTGACCGATTCTTCAGTTCAACAATGCCGTTAACAGCTGAAATCGAACATCCCTTTGACTGGCCAATTAAAAGAACCTTGTGATCATCATCAGAAATTTCTATCGAGTCACCTGGAATGGTTTTGTGGACCTTCTTGCAGTAAAAACCCTGTGTTGATGGACTGAAAAATTTTGTCATATTTATCCCCTTATACTCTGCCAACAGCGATCCATCGGATTGAACCGCTATTGTAAGCATTGTTGACAACTTTATATTGAGTATTTGTTGCTAAATCGACCTGGACATCGACGTCTGTGCCGAATGTTCCGGCGCTTCCAGTTCCAACAATGCCTAAGGCTTCAACAAACGCCAGCGGGTAACTACGGTATCCCCACGCATCTTCAGAACCTTCACAACTGCCCCACTGGACGCAGAAACCCAGTGGAAGAATTGCGTATCCCGGATCATGCCAATGAAAATCAAATTGTGTCATTACCGCCGGGTTTCCGGTACCAGCATAGCCCTCGGTGAAGTTTGTTGAACCGGCAGGATTACGTTTTACCACGGTATCGCTGCTGGCTGTAGCCGTTGCGGAATGAGCAGCCGAGTCATTATTGTGAGCCAAGACTGCAGATTGATATGCCGATGTAATATCGGAAGCTTTGTTTGTTAACAGGGTTTGAATGGCCTGAATGACCTGAGAGTCATTCGTGTCATTGGGTATGATGGAGGCTGCAGTGAGGACAGCGATCAGCTCCCGCTGAACTGTATTAAACCATTTGGAGATAAGCTCCGTGGCCTCGATGCCGGTTGAAGGGTTGCCGTCTGTGAATTCATTCGCAGTTGTTGCGTGTGGCGCGTCGATTTTGTGCATACCAATATCCTTATTTATATGTTTGACCACTGACAATTGCTTATATATCCAGCGAAATTCGACGCCCCGGCTCCGGTTCCGCCGAACCTTATTTCAGGGCTCGAATAATTCCCACCTTGAAAAGTCCATTCAAAAAATAATGAAAAGCTTTGCTCGGACGCGAGCTTTTTGAATACCGATATAGTGCCGCTGTCAGAATTGATGGCCAGCCGGATATCTGTTGGGGAATTCAAACTCAAGGGATCTGACCACAAAACATCTTGGACATCATCAACGCTTAAACCTATAGTCTGATCGTTTTCATCCCAGTTGATTACGATGTTGTTTGAACCGGTTTCGACATAGAAAAGTACGTCAAGCAGAGAATAACCGTGACTTGCCACTGTTACAAGCGGACGCGTTTGATAGAATCTGGCCTCCAGAATGAAAATCCTGAGCGTCTCTGCGGTAATGAACGGCGCATAAATTGATTTACCTTCACCGTCGCCTACATATAACCCATTAACAGCATCAAACACCAGAGCCGTTGTTGCCATATTTTCAAGGACGGCATCATACATTATACCTTCTGTGCATGTGACGGTATTATCGGTATTTGAGTTATCAAAACACGGCCAATGCAACATGGATAATGATCCGTTTTGTTCGCTGTTGTTTTGGACTGTCTTGCCTGAAATAATAGAAAGATATGAATTCCATTGTCCGATCAAGCTCGTATCACCACCTGAAAAATCAATTGTGACCACTTCTCCGGCCATGACCGCGCGCCCCAACGTATAAATATGGGTATCGGTTCCGGCCCCTGAAACATACGTCAATCCAATATCCTGGCCTGCCAGGGACGCATCGATATTGAAATCAGCATCACTGTAACCGGCCCCGTGAGACAACGCCTGATTAAAAACAAGGGTGATGGTGGTCCCGTTGGCCCATATCGTTGCTGATACCACCTCCGGCACAACAGCCGACTCGTTATACGAAAAAAGAACCTCAAGATGGGCAGGATTCAGCGCCCGCATGGCGCATTCCAGCATACCGCCGCCCCAGGTGCGGATCGGGTCTCCAGCCCGTGCGGTTCCGGCCCTGGCGTAAATCGGGTTGGTCGCTATGGTGGAAACTATCCTCCATACATACGGGTTACCATCAACATGTTCGTCAATGGTGATGGTATATCCGAGGGTGGCCGCCACACGCACAAAAAAACCCGGCGTCTGCTGGCCCACGTGAATCATCTTGGCAAGAAGGGCGGCCCATCGTTCGTCAAGGGTACTCAAGGCCCCGGTGCACTGATTCGGAAGGCCCCAGGCCGATTCCCATTCCGGAAGAAGTTCAACCGTGCCGGAGGGTTCCATTTCAGCGAGTAAGTCTTCGGCCCGTTCGTGAATCCGGGCAAACTCAACCGAAAGCCCGTCAAGAAGCTGGTGAACCGTGCTCAAAGCGTCACGGGTCCATGCCTTGCCAAAGGGCAAAAGGCGTTTCATCATTTCCCGGTAGCGGCTGATCAGATCCATGTGATTTCACCCAGAACAGCGATATGGCCTTCGGCAACTGAAATATCAGCGGAAGGCGTGGTCAGCAGGTAATTATTGACCCCGGCGGCGTTTGAGATGGCCGCCCTGATTTTTGAGATGGGAACGGCGCCCCCCGGTGAAGTTTCCCGTTCGAAAAAGTCTTCAAGTTCGGCTTTGATGGTGGCCCGGATGGACACCGTGTCCGGCAATGGCCCGATGGTCATGTTCACGGCCTGCTCAAGGGGTCCCGCCACGACCAGGGCCACGTTTACGCCCCGGCCCACCGTTTGGCCGGTGATGGGGTCGGTATGTTCTTCAAGGTAGGCCGTGACCTCGGCGATCTTTGATGAATCGGGAACGATGCTTCCGGTTTGGTTGTCACAGACAAAAAGAACCGTCACACTTCCGGGTGAAGGTGTGGCCTCGTAAATCCATACCCGGGTCACCCCGTCGATTTCTTGCGCCCATTTTTTGTAAACGGCCGCGTTGGCCCCGGTGTAAAATGTGGACAGGCGTTCGATAACCCGGGACCGGTAAAGCTCGATATCCATATCGTCCATGCCGCCTGTTATCCCGGCGGAGGTGACGGCCGCATCCGGGTTGACGCCGGTGATAGGGGAAACCAGGGAAAGCGTTGTTCCCGCGTCGGCATTGTAGATCGATCCATAGTCCCCGGCCTGCACACGGACCGCCGCAGTGCCGTTTAAAAGGGTGGCCGTTTCGGTCACGATGTAGGTCAGGCCGTCACTTCGTTGCCATTCTTCACCCACATCGATCACGCTCCCATCCGTTCCGGTGGCCGTCAATACCCCGGCTGCTTTGGCCTTGGAGAGATACGAAACCCCGAAAATTTTTCCATACCGCCTCAAGCGGGATTCATCCATGGTGTCCGGCAGGATCTGGTCGGCTATCCAGTTGAGAAAACCGTAAAGGCCATGGGCCACCCCGGCCAGCACTTTGGATAGGACGTTGAGAACACTGAACCGGAGCCGGGCGGAACTCCCCGGAAGCCTGCTTTCAATGTCGCTTTGAATCCGTTCAATCAGCGTTTTGATGGATGGTCGTTCAAACATGGGTCATGGACTCCCAGATATCCTGATACGTGAAGTTGACGAGTTCACCGGATGGCTTGACGATATCGATGGACAATCCCAGGATATCGTTCCGGCCTTTCTCAGCGTCGATAGTGATTTCAGATGCCAGACCGTCTTCAATCATCCACGCCAGGGATTCCCTGGCGTATTCCTTGGCGCGTTCGAGAACGGACGGAAGCGTTTTTTCTCGGGCAAGCAGCCAAAGACGGGACCCGATCCGGTCGTTCTCATATTCCGAATAGGCATCGGCCCACCATCCCCGCCGGTCCCCGGACCAATCGGGCAGGGTGTCGTCGCTTTCTGCCCGCCTGTCCGTGAAAAGACTGATCACCACCGCCGTTTCAAGTCCGGGATCGGTGGAAAGGTTTTTTTCGTCAAGCCCGATGTCCCATCCGTATCCGTTGCCGATTAATTTGATATCCATGGCCACCTACGCATGGGAGTGATGGGGCGTGTTGCCGGTGGTGTCGATCACCGACCCGGCCGCCGTGATGTTGCCGCCGGACGATATATCCCCGCCGGATGTCAAATTGCCGTTTACGGTCAGGGTCCCGTTGACCTGGGTCGTCGCCGCGTCGATGGTGACTCTTTGGCTTGTAAGGGCGATCCCGTCCCGTTTCAGGTGAACGCTCTGGCCCAGATCGTCATAAAGGGCCACCTCGCCAGCCCCCAGGTTTTTCATCCGGTACCGCCGGTCACCGGTGGCAATGACTACCGAATGCCCCCGGTTGCCCCCCACGGATACGGTGATCACCTCGGCCCCCGCATGCGGGACCGATGAAAACCCGTATTCCTGATACCGTTCCACATGGTCGTGAACCTCACCTTCAAGAAGGCTGATCTGGACCGATTGTTCTTTCGTGGCATCGTTCACCAGGGTGATGATCCCCCGCCCGATCATCAGACGGACGCGCCGCTGCATGGGGGCGACGATTTTTTTGATGGTTCGGATCATAAAGCCGAATCCTCCGTAGGGGCCGGAATGGGAAGAAGTTTGAACGCATCCGGCAAACAAAGTGAAAGGTCTGTTTTTGTTCCCGCTTCATCCAGGGTGAACGTGGCGGATGTGATCAGCATGGGCCGGTCCACTTTCAGTTTTTTGCTGGTGACGTGAACCCGCGTGTTGGGCTTCCATAATCCGTCCGCATGGGTCCAGCCCTGGACCACGGCCTGAATCGTCGAACCCCGGCCGGTCCTGACATTGGCTTCCCATTGGGCCCGCTCTTTCAGCTTCGCCGCGTCGCCCTGCTGTTCGGCCATGATCACAAGGGGCCTGTGCCGTTTGATGGCTTTGTCGGTCACCGTGGCCGATGCTTTGGCATTGTGCTGGGCGGTGGTGAAGTCGGAACCCGCGTTTTCCCCCATCACCCGGTACTGACTGAACCGGTCCTTGTGGGAAAACTGACCGCTGGCTGAAAGCAAGTTTTCGCCCTCGATCAGGGCCGTCTTGATCAGCGTGTCGGATGCCCGGGTGATCAAAAGCCCGCCCATGCCGTTGGACACCAGAAGAACACCCCGCTGCCGGGCCGCGCTTTCCAGGACTTCGAAAACAGATTCCCCGGCCTGAATGGTCAGGGTTTTGAAAGCGGCCCCCACGCTGGTTTCAGCTTTGACCGTAATGCCAAACGGGGAACAAAGGTCCCGGGCGATCTGAAGAAGGTTCCGGTTCTGCCACTGACCCGCTTTCCAGATGGCGGAGCAGTCCACAAGGTCGCAGGTCTTGTCCCGGCCCGTGACCCGGATGGTGTGGGATCTCGCGTCAAAAGAGGGGATGAAATCATCCACATACCCGGAAATGACCGTCTCGCCATCAATGGAAACCACACAGGCCGAACCGGGAAGAATGGGCCATGATTCCTCCTGCCCGCTCCATTTTTCCGTCAGGGACACATCAAACGTTCCGGCGGCGCTTTCCATGGACCGGGTGATGGACACCGTTTTCCAGCCGCTGTACTCTTTTCCGTTCACCGTCAGAGTGACTTTCATTGAATGATCTCCAGTTCAGCACCGCCGGGCACAAATCCGGGGTGGACAATGGCGTTTCGGGTCACGATGTCCTCTTCCCGCCGGGCGTCCCCATAGACCAGATGGGCGATGACCAGGGCGGGCAGGGTTTCGGCCGGGGTGAAGTGGGTGATCTGTTTCAGGTTTCGGCCCCTTCGGTTGATATCCCGGATCGCCGTGGCCTTGAGCTGGACAAGGCCCGCATAGGCCGCGTCGGAGGTGGTCTCCATTTCCATGGCCACGTCAAACCAGCCTGTCAGTTGCTCGATGACGGCCTGGGCTTCCGTTCCGTTGGTGAAATCCATTTCAGACGCGGTCCGGGCCGCTTCGGCCAGGGCTGTTTTCTTCACGAAGTCAACGATGGCGGTCTGGTTCGCCATCTGCCGGACCCGGCTTCCCGTGCTTCCTTCGGCCAGGGCCCCGGAATCCGTCACACTGCTTCGCGGAACATCCTCAAAATCATTCCCGAAAGAATCAAAAAGCTGCCCATACATGGCAAAGGCCGATGAAATCTGATTCGGAAGGCGTTTCAAATCATTCACAAGACCCATGACGGTGGCCGCGAACTGTCCCGGCGCCCGGATCAGGGCCGCCACATCGTCCACCGCGTCATGGATGGCGCTTTCGTAATCCGTCAGGGTGTCGGATATGGCCGACAATTTGTCTTTCAGACTTTTCAGGGTTGAAAAGAATTTTTCCCCGATGCCGGCCGCCTCTTCAGCGACCCATGTCGGCTGATCCTCAAGGGAAAACCCTTCCTGAAAATCATCGGACACGGTCATAAGGGCGTCATCCGCCGCACTGGAAACAGCCGAAGCCGTGTTGACGTCCTCCGTGGGTTGAACTTTTTCACCAGCCTCAACAAACGTCACGGAAAACCGGGCCATGCCTCCTTCCCGGGTGGACTCCCGTGGCCCCCGGACATCCTCGGCCACCACGGAAATGTTCCCGAGGTAAGGATGAACGAGAGTTCCGGGTCCTTCGGTTTCAAAGGCGGTGATCAGGTTGTCCCTGGCCGTCATGTAGTCCGGCCCAAGGACGAAAAGATCCAGGGAAAACTTCCGGGTTTTCTTGCCCAGGTCCTCGGAATAGGGCTTGTCCCGCTGGGGATATTCATGGAGAACAACACGCCGCCCGAGTTCGCCGTCCGCGCTCTCGATGAGGAAGGGAACCCCTCGGAAACTCCCTTTTCGCATCCGTTCTTTCCAGCTCATTTAATACACCCCTGCCATGGTCCGGCCCGAATCCACGTCAATGTCCATGGAGCCCTTGGCTTTCAGTTCCTTGACTTTCGTGGGCTTGTCCGAAAGGATTTCAACCTTGAGGGTCCCGCCCACCTCGGTTTCTTTATGCAGCTTGTCGTAAAGCCACGCCCCAAAAGCGCCCGATCCCTGGTATTTGCCGCCGGTCACCCCTTTCATAAGGGAGCCTATGCCGTATCGTTCGATGAGCGATCCGACCCCGTATCCGGCAGCCCCGGCGGCCAAACTGCCCCCGGCGATGGCGGCCGCGCTTCCGGCGGTGAGCCCGGCAAGAGCCAGTGGAGCCCGCCCAAAAGCCAGGGCCGTCCCGGCCAATCCTTTGGCCTTTCCTGCTGCACCGGTCAGAAGACCTTTGGCCCGTTTTCCGTAAGAACCGATGGATTCGTTGCCGCCCGGTAAACCCAAGCCGCCGCCGGGCATGTTGACCACGAAAACAGGCGTGGCCCCGGATGCTTCTCCCAAGGCCCCGGCGATTCCGCCGCCTTTTTTCCCTTTCATAAAGCCAAGCATGCGCCCGCCGAACCGTGCGACTTTGTTGGCTACGACCACACCACCCAGGGCCGCTCCACCGATGGCCAGCCCCTTGATGACTCGGCCCGTGTTCTCTGGCCCGATTATATTCAGGCCATCGGCAAGAGCCTGAATGGGTTCGGCCAGGGAGTTGTCGGCAAACTGTTTCCACACGGTTAAAAGGTTGGTCATGGCTGCGCTGGCGGTTGCCGCTGCACGGGCGCTGTCATTGAGTGTGGTGGTTCCATCAGCCTGCACAGCCATAAATTTTTCCAGGGATTCGAATCGTTTGGTTTTTAAGAAATCAGATTGGATTTTGTTGAACGCCTTAATAGAGTCACCATCGAATCCAATCTTTGACAATACTGTTCGCTTCCCCGATGCGTTTCTTATAATCTCCGCCATCAGTTGGTTGATCGGCCTTAAAATCTCTTGACCTTCTTTTAGGGCTTTGGGGTCAAACACTTGAATTCCGTTTTTTTGCAATAACTGTACTTTTTTTGCGTCCCCGAGAACGCGCATAAGGGCTTCAAATGTCGTTGCGGCCTGATCCTCTGATCCTGCGCCCATCATGATGACCTGGAGGGCTGCGCCCATTTCCGTCAATGCCGTTTTTCCGCTCCGGCCCATGGCCGTGTACGCGTTGATGACACGGGGGCCAAGGGCTGCAAGACTCTTGAGCGTGAACGCCCCCATTTTCCCCTGGGCATTCAGGCTGTCAATAGTTTCCAGTACATCCTTTGGATCGATAATTCCTATTTTCTGGAATTCCCCTAAAATATCGCCAATGTCTTTCCCTTCAGCCCCCATGGCCTGAATGGCGATGCCGATGTTGCGGATGTTCTTTTCCGCGAAATCAAGATCACCGGTTTTTTCAACGATGGATTCAATGGCGGACGTGATTTCCGAAGGGTCCACCCGGATGTCGGGCGCCTGGGCGGTTTCGTAGATTTTCGTTTTCAGCTTGTCCATTTCCGCGGCCGATTTCCCGGCGCTGATTCCCAGACGGGTGAACCGCATGGACAGGTCCATGACCATCTTGACGGTGCCAAGCCCGGCGGCCCCGGAAAGAAGGGCGGTGTATCTGTTGCCAAGATGGTCCAGGCCACGGCTTACGCCCCGGATGGAGTTGTTCAAAACGCTCAGGTTCTTCGCCCCATCCGTGCCGAATTTTTTCATGGCATCGGTGTTCCGCTTCGCCTGGGCGGCGAAGTTGCCCATCATTTCCACATGAATGGAGATTTTTGCTTCAGACATCGGGTACCACCATGTTCAGGGAATACAAAAAACGGCTTAACGAAAGCCCTTCCGTTTCCATCCGGCCATACTTCAGCCGGATGGATATAAGCATGACGCCTGGCTCAATCGTGCTCCGGGCCAGACGTTTCAGAACGCCCCCGCAGGGCCACCTCAAGAGCCGCCGATTCAAGCTGTTCGGCTTTCACCTGGAGCAGGCGCAAATCACCGGGGGAAAGATGCTTCATTTCCGAAAGGGTGAGCGGCCCCTTGTAATCTCCCACCGAAACGATCTGACGCCGGAGAACGTTGATTCCCACCAGGGTGTTGCTGGCGAGGAGTTCATAGCCGTCCGGCGTCTTGACCACCTTTTCGCTTTCTTCGGTGGCCTCGATCACGTCGCCTGCGGTGGCTTCGCGGATCACCGCTTTTTTGTGGGTGGTGTTTCCGATGGTCAGGCCCTGGTCCAGGGTCACGTCAATGGTTCTCATCACTTCATTTCCTCCGCAGGCGGGCCGCAGAATTTAAGGGCCACCTTGCCGCCGTCGCCCTCGTTCACGGTGGGGGTGTCCGCCAGCCAGCCGCTGTTGATAATCCACGTCTGACCCGTGTCGGCTTCAAACGCGATGGTGGCATCCACAATGTTCTGGATCTCGGCAAGGGACGTGTCCTTGTCCACGGAGATTTCACACTCCAGGGTGGATTCCTTGATGGATTCCGTGTAGCCGTGAACCGTGGAACTTCCTTTCACCGCTTCCCGCACCGGGCCGCCCAGGTCGATTTTCGCGCCGGGGTTTGTTTTGTAAACGGCCCCGTCTACTTTGATTGTCGCGCTTCCTAAAAGTTTTTTACCCATGGATCACCTCACACCTTGAACTGGATGGAGCCCGCAAAAATACGGAACTGGTTGATGATATCCGGCGGGAGAAGGGCGTTGAGCCGGTTAGGGTCGGAGCCGTCGCGTTCCACGATCAGGTCCGATTTGAACTGTTCCCGCCCTTCCACCAGCCCGCTTTCCTCCCATTGAATGAAAAGGGCAATCAGCTCGGCCCGGATGGTCTGGGGAGTGACCACGGCCTGACCGGCGCCGAACTTCGTCCCGTCATCGGCCAGCTTGTGCCTGGGGAATTTCTGGGCGATCCGCGCCCGGACACTGTACCGGAGATAGGCAAGGGTCCGCATGGTGGTCACGTCCAGATAGCTCGGGTCCTCGATGTCAAAGGCGTTCACCGTGTAAGTCGTGATCAGCCGCTCGATCAGAACGTTTCCGCCAGCATCCGTGACGCAAGTGGAGGCTCCCCCGTGAAGATGGATGTTCCGCTCGGACATGGTGAACCGGTCCGGGATGGCGGGGGAAAGAACACCGGGAAGCGTTAAGGTCTGACGCGGCCGGGCCGGGTCGGGCTCGAAGGCGTCCACCCCGCCCAGGACAGCCGCCACAACCCAGGGCGGTGTCGGGCTTTTGCCCGATCCCATGATCGTGAGGTGAGGGCAGTTCCGGCTTTCCGCCAGGGTGGCGATGGTGGTGTGGGTTCCCGCCGCCGCGGCGAAGGCGTGGCCTTCTTTCATGACAAGCGGCCCCCAGCGTTCCGTCAGTTCGCTTTCAAGGGCGGTCAGGTTCGATGAATCGGTAAAGGGCATGATGAGCGTGTGGTATTGCTCGTCGGCCATGGCCGTGATCACACCGGAAAAGTCGGGGTTCGTGGCCCCGCTGGCCATGGCCGTGACTGTGGCGGTGAGTCCCTTGGGCGTCTTTTCATCCGAATAATAATTGATCCGGATATCAATATCGTTTCCGGTGGAGCCCTTCCACTTGCAGGTGAGGGTCACGGTGCCGGTGGCGGCCGTGGCGGTCACGGGAAGATCCAGGTTCGCGTTGATGGCGGCGGCTGCATTCGTCGCAATGGCGGTGGGCGTGTCCCCGTCGCTCACGGCGGCCTTCACCTTTTTTCCGCCGATGTACATGCAAAGCGTCCCGGCCTCGATGCTTGTCCCTGAAAAAGCGATGGACCCCGATGCCGAAACCCCAGCCGCGTCTTCGTTAAGGGCGATGGCCCAGCATTCGGTGTAGTTGTTGGCGTTTTTCAAGGCCTCGATCATGGCCGCCAGCATGGAACCGCGCCCGAAATACTCGATACCCTGAGCCGGATCGGTGATGCGGACCGGGACGCCTTCGGCCACGGTTCCGGCGGTGAGGCGCTGCCCGGTCACCAGGATTTTATGGGGCATCGAGGGCAGGCCCTGGTTTGCCTTGGAATTGTCGAATTCGATATATTGCCCCGGTGTCCGGATATCGATGGGAATGTTGTTGAAGTTCATGGTGGGTGCTCCCTGTTATTCCTGTTTGGTTTCGGCCTGCTTCGCCTCTTTGTTTTTGACGTTTTCCCGCATGGCCTTGGGGGGAAGGGTCATGATCACGTCTTTATCCTTCGCCCGTCGTTGCCAGTATGACATGTTGTCGACCAGACGGCCTTCAGGCGGTAAGGGTTCCATGGTCAAAGGGTCACGGACGATCTTTCCCGCTACGGGGGTTACGATGATTTTCGAAGGTTTCATGTTTTACTCCATGATGATGTTGTCCTGCGCGTCGATCTGGCCGTCGGCAGGGTTCATGTCGATGCCTGGGGCGAACGTTTTGAAATCGTCAAGGGACGTCTCGTCCGTAAGCTCCCGGTCATAGGCCACGTCGAAGTCGATCACCGTGAAATAGCTGGGGTGGCCGATGCCTTCGTCGTTGGCGGACATTCCGATGGAAACGGAAGACGCCGAGTCGGTGAACGCCCCGTCACCAAGCACCGCATCACAGATCAGTTCCTCGAACCGGATTTGTTCAGGCACGGCCTTGTCCGCGTCGCTCTGGTAAAACCCGGCGTAAAGCCGGACCCGGTGAACCGCTTTGTGGTATCCGCCCCGGTATTCGTGGCCTGTCACGCTCGGCCGTGTGATCATGATCACCGGAAGCTTGTTCTGGTGGACTTCGTGCCGTTTTTTAAGGGCGGTTTTAAGCGTAAGATCTCGGCCCCATGTGCCCGCGCAGAACTGGGCAAGGGGCGTGTCCGCTTCGATCTGGGCCACCAGTTTTTCCATGCAGACGGAAAAGGAATCAGCCATCATCCCCTCCCGGCCAGGGATTTGAATTCGGCCACATCCACTCCCGACTGAACGGCAACCACAAGCAGGATTTCCCGAAGATCGGCGATCCCGCGTTTTAGCGCTTCGAGTTCTTTATCTTTGCTGGTCAGGATTTCGCGCAGTCCCTTCATTTCTTTTTTCAGGGCCTTGAGTTCTTCATCTTTGGGGAAAAACTTCTGAAACGCCCGTTCCGCGGATTTCTGGATGAAAATAGTGATAAAGATCAATCCCACAAAACAGACAATAATCTGTGCGTCTGAAATCGTCTGAAGACTCTGTCCGATCATAACCGCTCCGTTACCGTATTGATTTCCTGTAAGAGATATTCGGCCACCCGGGCCGATCCGCCAAAAGCCTTCAAACCATCCTCCATGTAATCCCTGGGGCCGTGCTTGCTTGAACTGTGGGTTCCGTTTCGGATCACATCCGCATACCGGGCCGAATTGTAAACCACCCCTGAAAACTCCCCGGCCTTGAACGACACGCCCCCGGCCTGCTTGCTTTGCCCAGGGGGAAGAAAAGCGAGTGCCCCGCGAAGATGATTGGTCCGAATCGGAACCGGATAATCTCCAGGCGATCCCTTGGCCCCGGAAAGGTAGTTCATCACAGACCCGTGAACCTTCATGGTCGACTTGGTGATGCCTTTTTTAAACGCCACCTTCAGGTTCGTAGCCAAGGTGTCCAGGTAGCGGATCACCTCATCCGCGTTGTCCGCACTGCCTTTGATTTCAATCGCCATGGACAACCACCCCGCCCGAATAATCCACCGAATCCGAATCAGAACCGGAAAGGATCTTTTCGATCAGCGTTTCCGCTTCATCCAGAAAATCCTTCCGCTGTTTCCTTAACGTCGTGGTGGGGTCGATCTCACCGTCCGGTACCGCATTTCCCATCATGGTGGTGATGCGTACCTGGACAAGCTCGGCGGCCACAAGGCGCTCCTCGGCACGGTGGATGTACGTCCGTTTCGGTTCCGCCGTGGTGGCGTAAAGGGCTGCGCCGATCCGGCCGGACAACAGGGCAGACTCGGCGGTAATTTTCCCGGCAAGAAACGCCGAAAAGTCATTCGCCGTGGGAAACATTTCCGCCGTGAAGCCCAGGGCCAGGATGTCATTCTCCGTCACAGCCATACGTCACCTATGAAAGGGCGCACCGTTTGTACTGTTTGACTTCGCCGATGGCCGCGTTGTAAGCACCGGTCCAGACATGATCCGCGCCCAGCACCAGTTCGTTTCTCTGGGGCGGCCGGGCGTTCAAGTCCTCCCATTCCCCGCGCTTGCTCTTGATGCCGGGAACGCTCACATAATACGAGGTGTTCGGGATCTTTGACGTGGTGATCACCCCCGCGATGTTCCACACAATCTGGGTGTTGTTGGTGTTGGGAGCCATGAAATGGGAAGCCAGGGCTTTCATGATCCGGGGTTTAAGGAGCGTGTTGCAGGTGATGTAAAGCCCGGTGTTCTGGTCCACGGCGTACCCGGCGTTTTCCAGATCGAGAAGAATATTCCCGCAGGCGTTGTTGATGGTGGTGATGTCGTCGGTGACAAACGCCTGATTGATGCTGGCCGAAAGGGCGATCAGAAGCCCGTAGAACAGGTCGGCTTTCTGGTTGTACCATTTCGTCACGGTGTCCCGGGTCAGCTCGTCGATTTTGTAATACTGGTTGAACCGCAGCCAGTCATCGAGAATGGGGAAACCGCCGGTAAAGCGGAGCATGTCCACATTCGCTTTTTCACCCGCAGGCAGCACGGAAAGCTTGGCCCTCTCGCCGGGTTTTTGCTGGTAGAACGTGACGCCGCCGGAAATGTCCAGGATTTCAAACGTCGGGGACGTGGCCTGCCTCATGTTCACCTCTTCGAAAAGAACCTCGTAACCCCGGTCAGGGGAGTGAAGCACGTCGGAATAGGTTGAAACAACGGGCGGGGTTCCAATGAACGAGGGTTCCGCCCCGGAAAGCTTCACGCCGGAAACGGCCTTTTTGCCGACCCGCTTCATGAAGTCCGACACCGCTTCAAGGATTTTCGCCTTGCGCTGTTCGGGCGGGATGCTGTCAATGTTTTTCCAGTCGATGATTTTTTCGCCGAAAACCTTCATGGTCAGTTCCTTTTTTCAATAATTAAAATGATGGTTCGATTCCACGGGATTCAAATCAGTTTTCACGCAAAGAAACGAAAACCTCCGTGGCCACGGGTGCCGCCGCCTCGGTGGTGATCCCGGCTTTCGTGTTGGCCGTGACCGTGGTGGTGATCACGCCCGCCGCACTGTCCCAGTAAACCACGGTGGCCGCGGCGATGGCCCCGGCTGCTTTGGGAAAGCTCGCGCCGCCCCGGAAAATGTAAACGCCTTCCTCGTTTGCCGCGTAATCATCTATGGCGATGAGAACGTTTCCGCCGGAAACGATCACGTCGTGTTTTTGAACCGCCACGGTGTGGGCGAGTTTCAGGGTTTTGGTTTCGCCTACGCCGCCTCGGGGTGTGCCTTTTGCCATGGCGCTGTCTCCTTATGTTTAAAAGTGAACATGATAGTGTTTGACTCTGATTCCCGGATATGGTTTCATAATGCCAGCCAACAAATCCGGGAGGGACTCACGTTATGAGTCTGTTTTTATTTCAACACCAAAAAATAGTTTGCGCTCATGGGAGCCGGGTATCCGTAAGGACCTGGGGGCTGATTTGGCCTGCCATCCCCGTGGGCGCATTTTTATTTGGAGGTTTCCATGCGTCATACCAATCATCAGGAAGTCCAGAAATCACCCCCTGACCGAAAACAACTGAAGGAAGATTCCAGGATTTTCCTGGAGCTGTTCGCCATGCTTTCACAGCACCGGCGGTCCACCCTTTTCGGCATCATGAGCGACATGGCCACCGTGGACTGCATGCCCCGGTCGGTTCTTGTCGAACGATTGAAAAAGAAGTTTGACCATTCCTGAAGCTCCTCAAACGGCCCGGCCGCCCTGGCCGGGCTTTTCTTCCCCTGATCCCGATATAAAAACAGCGGAAAAACCTGTGTAAACGATCTTTCATGCTTCGATGTGGGCTGAACAATTTAAAGGGCAGCCCACGGCTGTTATTTTTCAGCTTTCGGAATCAGCGGATTGTCGTTTTCCCCGCCTGTCCGTTTGTCTTCGTCGCTGGTTTTCACCTGCCCGTCCGGGTGTTTTTCCGTCACACGTTTTTCAAGGTGCTTGATTTCCGTTTCAAGAAAATCCACCGGCATGCCCTCGGCATAGCGCTTCATGGACGTGGCCGCTTCGGGCGTGTCTTCCCGTTCGCCCAGGACGCCTTTCAGCCGGGTGAAATCGTCGGTCAGCTTTCCCTTGTATTTCTTCCCCAGCTCCGCATCGGCGGAAAGTTCGCCGTTCCGTTTCGTAAGGCGGTCGATTTCCGCGCCCTTTTCCGTGATCATGGTCTGGATTTCGGTTACGGCCGTGTCCACCGAATCGGAAAAGGTTTTCCCCAGGGCCGCGCCCAGTTTTTTCAAGAAGTCTTTCATCGTGTTTTCCTTTGTGCCGCTGTAATCGTTATGATTGCTGTGATCGTTTATGAGTTTGTCCTTGTACGCTTTCTGGGCCGTGGCCCCGTTCTGGGCGCCCAGCCAAACCAGCGAACCTTCAAGGGCCTCGCCGGGCCCCAGGTATTCCCAGAAAAGAACTTCATCGAATTTCCCCCGGACCGGAACCAGATCCTTGGCATCAAAACCAATGGAAAAATGCCGCAAAATCCCGGCTTCCACATTTTCAATCAGAGGCCCGTTGCCGTTTTTCACCACGTAGAACCACGCCCACAAAACCTTGACCGTGGACGTCCCTTCCGGAAGCCGGGGATCTTCCCCGGTGAGTTCCACAAACCTTTCCCGGGTGATCGCTTCCGTCTCGGCCTTGAACCACAACCCGTAAGGCGTGTAGTCCCGCCGGTTGTGCGCCCACAAAAACGATTTCCCCGGCAATGACGCCGCGAAATCGTCAAGAAGGGCTTCCTGGAATCTCTCCCGGTCACGGTCAACGGCGTTGTGAGCAAGAAGAACCTTGCGCGAATAAATGGATTCCGCCGAAAGGGGGGATAAGGCGAAGCCGTTGACCGCTTCCAGATCGGAAGGGGAAAGAGCCACACCGGACGATGCGGCCTTGGTGAAACAGGCGGCTTTCGCCAAGCCCTGCTGTTTGAGTTCGCTGAACGTTCCCGCCATGGCGTTTTATCCTTTGACGGGTTTCCGTGATTCGGCCATCGCCGCCAGCCCGTCCTCGCCGGTGAGGATCTTCCGCGCCGCCGTTTTCACCGGAACGCTTTTGCTTTCCTCATCCGCCTTCGCGAGCTTTTCCATATCCACCACGGCGGCGTCACGCTCATCCGCCGAAACGTCAAAGCCCGTCAAAGCCGAAATGGCCTTGGTCTCGGGCTTCCCGTCCTTGGTGAAATCGTTTTCAGGGTCAAGGGATTTGATCGCCGCGATCACGGCGGGCAGTCTGATTTGCCGCTGCTTTTCGTCCATCGGAATGTCCTCTTTTGGGTTACGGAATGATCTGAATTCAATAATCCCGTATTACCAAAAAAGCCGGACATGTGCTGGCAGGGGATGTCACTATTTAATTAAAGATTGGGAAAAGGAATCTCAGTATTTTTATAGGACAAGAATTAAGAGTGTGATAAATAAAGTTAAACTGAAATTATGGTAAATGTTATTCCCACCAAACATGGATACAAGAGGTCAGCAATGTATGAAGAGACCGCAGAACCCGATGTGAGAATTCTATCAAAATATTTAAATAGTTTAATTTCAAATGACCCAATAATTGGCGGTATAGGTGTTTCAAAAAGGATTCATTCTGGTGGCTCAACGTACAAGTCAGAAGAAAAAAAAATTGGAATTCCATTACAGGGGATATCAGCTGAACTATCGTTTGAAGTTGAGGATGTTTATACTTTTAAGTTAGAAAGAATATGCTTAGAAATTTATAATATAGCCAACAGTATTGTTGAAAAAATGACACAATCTATGTTTTCAACAATGACACAAATTACAGACTTAACAGGTAATGTTATCGATGCAAAGGGCAAGCAATTTAATTACGAAATTTTTATAGAAATGCTTGAAAAGATTCATATTGGTTTTGATGAAGATGGGAAACCATTACTCCCAACCATATTGATGCATCCAGATTCGGCAAAGAATATAGAGAAGCTGAAGGCAGAAGAGGATAAATATAAGCCAATAATTGAAGAAATAATAAATAAAAAAAGGGAAGCATATTATGCTGAGAAGGGTTGTAGAAGACTATCTAGAATCAATTAAGGAGGTCCAATTTTTTCTTCCATTTTCATATCTTCTATTACTGAAAGGATTCTATGATGTGCATATAATTCATGGTAGTTATGAATTTGGAAAAGATATCATTGCAAAGAAAGATGAAAGTGATGGAACGATTCAATATGTTTTTCAGTTAAAAGCTGGAGATATAAATTTAAGTGTATTTAGAGATGAAATTTGCCCTCAACTTTTAGAGGCAACAATAAATAATCTTTCTCATCCAAATTTCGACCCAAAACTTAAAAAAAAAATATTTTTTGTTACGACTGGAATCCTTAAACCTCCTGCAACATTGAGCTTTCAAGAATTTAACAACAATATCCAAAATAAATTCAGAATAGACCCAATTCAGAGTATAGAGAAATTGGACATGGTTGAGGATTTTGTTAAATTGGGGTTAGAACCATTTTTTACCTTACATGATGATCCAGCCTTTATTGGTGAGTTCTTTAGTTTTTATGCTAAAATAAAGAATAATACTGATTTGGATTCGTTTAGTATAGAAATATACACTAAAAGGTGGATTGTTGAGGAATGTGAAGAAAATATTAATAAACTGCAAGTTTTTTTAGAAGCTTACTTGTTTTCAGCCTTATTACTTAACTATAGAAGATATTATCAGGCGGCTTTGTTTATTGCCGGTCTTGCTCGATTTTTATTGAAAAACAATTTGTATTCAAAACATGAGCAAGTATTGATTGATTATTTTAACATTATAGTTACAAATGTGATCGAAGAAGTGCAAACGTTATATAATAATAATCAAAAGTTGGTTAATTTACATGCTAAAAAAGGCCCATTAGAAATATTTAGATATCCAAAAAAATGCCTGCATACTCTTGAATTGATTTCTCTTATAAATCTCCTTTCAGAAAAAAATGATTCAAAATTAAACTCAATAATTAAAGAGATTATTGGAAAAGAAAGAGGGTGGGAAAGGCCACTAAGTGATAACTATGCTATGTCCGTTGCATTAATAGGTTTGTCATTGATGAAAAATGGTGAGTGGAATTTATTGAAAAAAATTATAAACAATATAACGTTATGGTTATGTGATAGATATGAAAATATTGGATTATCACGACTTGGGTCTTCAGAGGATGAAGAATTTGAACAACTGTTATCTGAGTATCTTGAAGGGTTTGACTCCAAAAGAATAAGCACAAGTTTTCTTGCTAGTGTATTGCTTGATCTTTCCTTTATGACCAATGACCCTGAATTTTATGAACGCATTGCAAATGATCTTAGGGCCTCATCAGTTATTTTAGAATATTATCATATAAATATTGATGAAAATGCCTATGGATATAATGGTGTTAGCTGTTCGTTTGATCCAAGATTCAAACGAAAGTTCGAGACCCGCTATTCAAAAGGAATCGAAATCGAGTTAGAAGACAATAAGATGACATTAAGGTCTTCAGCTGACATTCCGCACCCAAACCAAGCCAACGTAGAGTAATTTTAGTCGATCATGGT
>DYJE01000080.1 GCA_020723285.1 Desulforapulum autotrophicum
TGAAAGGCGAGCACGTCAGCGCCGCCTGGGGCAACCAGATTCGCTCCTACGTGCTCCACCCTTACCAGTTGGTCAAAGACCTGCGCACCGACTACGAGACGGGCAACACACACGCCGTGCTCGATGGCGATCTGGACGCCTTCATGGAGGCCTATCTCGCCTCGCGCGTGCAGGCAGAACGCTGATGCCATCCCACCATCTTCCGCTGCCGCAGTTGGGCGTTGCCCTGCTGTGTCTAGCCCCGGAATAGACTTCCGAAGTTTCGGAAACTTCGGAACTCACGTTACGCAGCCAAGCGAGCAGGGTGGTATTGACGTAAGGCGTCAAAAGCAACCTGAAGCGCCCGCAGGTACAAATGAGCTTTGAAAGCGAAATGGTTCAGTTGGGTTGAAACTTTCAGCAATTCCAACTTGATGTAGCCGCAGAAAGAGGCAAACAGATGGTTGGTCTGGGTGCGAACGGTTCGCGTCGGCGACTTTTCGAGCGAAGCGTTTTGCTTCAAGGACTTGTGGAAAGGTTCGACGTTCCACCGTTTGCGGTAGATGTCCATGATCGGGCCGCCGGTGAGGTCGGTTTGACTGCACACCAGATATTGGATGCCGGTGCTCCCGTCTTCGTTTGCGAAGACTTGCTTGACCAGCGCCAACGGGAAATCAACACCTTCCAGGTAGATCTCCCGTGCGACACCCGCTTCCAGTGTCAGCCTATCGACGCGCACATAACGACCCTGCTGTTTATCCGCGTGACTCAAGGCCAGTTTGCGATTAGCTTTCAAGGGCATGACGAAGTCCGTTGCCAGTTCGTGCTTGACGAACATCATATTGTCTGCCGAGGCATACCACACATCGTTCAAGACAAACTGGAACGGGATGTGGTTCTGCTTGGCCTGGCGCAACAGAGCCTGGTAGTGTTCGTTTTTGCTCACTGGCGAACGGCGCTTGGTCTTACCGTCCTTTTTGTCGAGGTAGTATTCGGTCTTGGCAACAATCCGAAAACCAACCGGCAACGAGACATCCTGAACATGGTACAAAGCACTAAGAAAGTTAATACCCTTGACCTGCCGATCCTGGGCATGGTCATAATGCCAGCAGATAATGTCGTTTTCATCCGTGTATGGCTTCTCGGCGATACTATCGTCCACTATCATCACGCCGGTGTCTTGTTGAATGGCGCGCACATGCGGTTTGACGATCTGCCACAAATCGCCGGAGGTAAACTCGTTTTGGGACAGAAAACGCTGGATCCGGTCATGGCTGACGGTTCCACCAAGCAGCTCCGACAGCCCGGTTCCGGTGGTCTGCCCAAACGCACTGATCAGGTAATCGCTGTACAAGTCGAGTAACTCTTTATTGTCCATACACACAGTTTAACTCATCCGTCCGCTGCGTAACGTGAGTTAT
>DYJE01000081.1 GCA_020723285.1 Desulforapulum autotrophicum
GGTGTAGCTCAGCTGGGAGAGCGCCTGCCTTGCACGCAGGAGGTCATCGGTTCGATCCCGTTCACCTCCACCACAATGAATTACGAGTTAAGAATTATCAATTACGAGTCAGAGGGATGCGTAATTTGTAATTGTTAATTCGTAATTGGATTAACAGTGTTCTTTGACAATTTATGACTTTTTGACGATTTTGTGATGTAGATGCATCAAAGCGTTCAGCTCAATTTTTTTGTGGCTAAGCTACTAAGGGCGGACGGTGGATGCCTTGGCGTCAAGCGGCGAAGAAAGACGTGGCAGGCTGCGATAAGCCTCGGGGAGCTGCCGAACAAGCATTGATCCGGGGATTTCTGAATGGGGGAACCCGTCACGGTTAATCCTGTGACATCCTGTACTGAATCCATAGGTACAGGAGGCGAACGAAGGGAACTGAAACATCTTAGTACCTTCAGGAGAAGAAAACAAGTTAGTGATTTTCCAAGTAGCGGCGAGCGAACGGGAAAGAGCCTAAACCGGTCATGTGTGATAGCCCGGAAGCGTTGCATGACCGGGGTTGTGGGGTCTGATTGGAGCAGGTTCCGGCCTGTTCGGAGAGTCACCAATCCAGCAGTTAGCTGAATCCGCTGGAAAGCGGGACCATAGAGGGTGATAGTCCTGTAGGTGAAAACTGACTGGACTCTCTGGATCAGCGCCCCAAGTACTGCGGGACACGTGGAATCCTGTGGGAATTTGGGAGGACCATCTCCTAAGGCTAAATACGTCTTGACGACCGATAGTGAACCAGTACCGTGAGGGAAAGGTGAAAAGCACCCCGGTGAGGGGAGTGAAATAGTACCTGAAACCGTTTGCCTACAAGCAGTGGGAGCACTATTTACCTTCGGGTAAAGTGTGACTGCGTGCCTTTTGCATAATGAGTCAGCGAGTTACTTTACGTAGCGAGGTTAAGCCGTTAAGGTGTAGCCGTAGCGAAAGCGAGTCTTAAATGGGCGGATTAGTTGCGTGGAGTAGACCCGAAACCAGGTGATCTATCCATGGCCAGGGTGAAGCGGGAGTAAAATCTCGTGGAGGCCCGAACCGGTGTAGGTTGAAAACTGCTCGGATGAGCTGTGGATAGGGGTGAAAGGCCAATCAAACCTGGAAATAGCTGGTTCTCCCCGAAATATATTTAGGTATAGCCTTGCAAATTAAGCAACGGGGGTAGAGCACTGAATAGGCTAGGGGCCCCACCAGGTTACCAACCCTAATCAAACTCCGAATACCGTTGACTGCTATTGCAGGAGTCAGACTACGGGAGCTAAGTTTCGTGGTCAAAAGGGAAACAGCCCAGATCGTCGGCTAAGGTCCCCAAATGTGTGCTAAGTGGGAAAGGATGTGGGAATGCACAGACAACCAGGAGGTTGG
>DYJE01000082.1 GCA_020723285.1 Desulforapulum autotrophicum
AGGGCTTGTAAAAGAATAACTCCGCACTTTGAAAACATCAGATATTTGCCAAGTGCGGCTTGATGGTGTAGTTCCATCTGGGACAAACCTCATGCCAGTGGATGTGTAAAGTTTCCATCACGGTTTTGGTCACCTGAATGCCTTTCTGGTACACGTTTTCCACCAAGAAGGCTTTGACTTGGAGGCCAGTATCGGTAACGGTGCCGCGAATGCAAGCCAACAGGAATTCGAAAGACCGCAATGGTTTAGCGGCCCAATTGACACTGATTGGCCCAAACAGGCGGTGCTCAATCGGATTCCATTTGGAAGCGCCAGTTGGGTAGTGGCATACGGTCACTTCCAATCCCAGGCGGTCTGCCAATTGCTCTTGAAGCTGCTGTTTCCACAATCTTGGACGGCAGCCATTGCTGCCGCCGGCATCCGCCAGGATCAGGAGCTTGTCGGCATTCGGGTACAGGTTTTTGCCTTCGGTTGTCCACCAACGAGCGATCATCTCCACGGCGAATTGTGCGGTGTCCGCCGACTTTCCGACATAGACATAGCCTCGGTTGTACTTCAAGTCGTAAATGCCATAAGGAACGGCTTTGCCCAGGGCGTCTTGCTTGAAATCATGGTCGTTCACGGCTTCAGGCGCTTGACACCAGCCTTGACCAGGGTTCTTGAAGTTGCCAATCAGTTCCTTTTTCTTGGTGTCTACACTGATGACAGGTAAGCCCGCTTCCAGAAAAGTGCGTTTCTGTTTGGCAAGATACTCGAATTGTCGGTTTCGATCCGGATGTGTGCTGCCAGCCAGCCGTTTGACATTCGCTTTGAGCGAATAATCCATGTCTTTCAGCAAGCGGGCCACCGTCGTATGGCTGATCCCATGATCCATGCGGCCCAACTCGTCCGCCAAGTGACGCAAACTGCTGCGCTGCCATTTCTGCTCACTCATTGGGTCTCCGCCCGTCTCGTCTTTCAGGAGTTCGACTATCGCCGCCTTGATCGCCGGGTCTTTTTTTCGGCCGGGAGTTGCCCACCCCCAGCGTCGCGAACGGCTTCACTGGAGCGGGTCACCAGATCTTCGTCAAGCTCTCGCCGACCACGCCGAATGGTTTCAACATCCAGTCCCGTGATTTGGGAGAGTAGCTTGTCGCCACCGCGCCCGATTTTCTTGGATTCGAGCCCCACGTACCAGCGGCGTTGCTGTTCGTCCAAGCGGCTGAGAAAGACATTCATCTGGTGGTGCAATTGCCAGTTGGCATGGCCTTTTGATTGCTGACAGGTCTCACATTGGCATTCGTGAATTAGTGTAGGCATTGGGTTTGTCCTGGTTGAGATGGTTGCAAAAACAAACCATTCTACTCCAAGTCAAACCTTAATATACCAAAACGCGGACTTATACTTTTACAGGCCCT
>DYJE01000083.1 GCA_020723285.1 Desulforapulum autotrophicum
GTGCTTTATGTCTGGGACAGAGCGTGCATCGATTTCATGCAGTGGTACAGATGGATGAGGTATCCTGATGACAGTGGACACTCCCGCTTGCTATAAATCACCAAAAGGGAGGGAATACCCATGAAAGAGCACCATCACCGATATACCCCTGAGTTTCGGTCAGAGGCAGTAAAGCTGGTAACAGAACAAGGTCTATCCCATCAGGCGGCAGCAAAAAGGCTTTCGATACCCAAAGGCACACTGGCAAACTGGGTAGCGGCCTCAAAGACTGTCGTGCTGTCATCTGAGCCCGGATCGCTTTCAAGCAGAGAATTGGCGAAAGAAAACGTCAGGTTGCGGAAAGAGCTGGCAGAGGCCCGCATGGAGCGTGACATTCTAAAAAAGGCGACGGCGTACTTTGCAAGGGAGTCGCTGCAAGGTACGCGTTCATGAAGCAATGGCGGCCCCATTTTCCTGTTAAAATCATGTGTCGGGTTTTCGGTGTATCGCGCAGCGGCTTTTACGTCTGGCTGAAGCGAAAACCTTCACAACGTGCCCAAAAGGATGAACTCCTCAAGGTTGCTATCAAGGCTGCCCATAAGCGGACTCGTGAGAGTTATGGCGCACGGCGGCTGCAACCAGAGCTGGCGGCCGAGGGTTATATTGCGGGCCGAGACCGCATTGCCAGACTGCGCCGGGAGCTGGGCCTAAGGTGTAGGCAGAAACGCAGATTCAAGGCAACGACGAATTCAAAGCACAACCTTCCGGTGGTGGAAAACCTTCTGGGACAAACCTTTACCCCCAGTGCGCCTAACGAAGTCTGGGTTTCAGACATTACTTACATCCCTACTGGAGAGGGTTGGCTCTACCTGGCGGGGATTAAAGACGTATTCACATGCGAAATTGTCGGCTACGCCATGTCGGAGCGCATGACTCAAGAGCTTACAAGCCGGTCATTATTCCGGGCCGTGCAACAGAAACGGCCCAATACCGGGCTGATCCACCACTCGGATCGTGGGAGTCAGTATTGTTCCCATAATTACCAAAAACTTCTTGATCAGTTTGGCATGAAGTCATCCATGTCGCGAAAGGGTAATTGCTATGATAACGCTCCGATGGAGAGTTTTTGGGGAAGCCTGAAAAATGAACTGGTCCATCATTGAAGGTACGCGACCAGGGCTGAGGCCGAAGCCTCCATCCGAGAGTATATTGAGATATTCTACAACCGCCAACGGCGTCATTCGCGACTTGGCTATTTGGCACCGGCTGTGTTCTTGAAAAATTTCAATCTTAAGACCGCGGCCGCTTGTGATGCGTGTGTCCACGATTGACAGGACAGGTCAGGAAGCATACAAGCGGAGTTTATTTTATCAGCCGCGAGAAAAAGAACATGGATTT
>DYJE01000084.1 GCA_020723285.1 Desulforapulum autotrophicum
CACTACTGTCCGGTTAAAAGTCGAATAATGACAACTGGTTATAAGGGTCTTCGAGATCATATTGGTCATAAGATGCTGTGAGGGCCTGATAAATCGGGCTTCTTTCGAATAGAGTAACGCTCAAGATTTGCAGGATTTCGCCGAGACTTCTGTCGAGGTTGAGTTCTTTTTTCACGATGGCCACGAGCACATAAATACTGATAGCGATCCAGATCTGGGTCTTCACGGCGTTCTCGGATGTACCGTAGAAGGTCTTGATGTGGAGGTATTGTTTTATCCATTTGAAGAAGAGCTCCACCTGCCATCGGCACTTGTAAAGCCGGGTAACGGTCAGAGGATGGAGTTTGAAGTTGTTCGTCAGGAAGACGAACCGTTTGCCGGTTGTGGCGTCGGAATAGCGGATGCGCCGGAGTGCTTCGGGGTACTCCCGAGATGATTTCCGTCCCTTGAGGACAATGGTCTGATCGCACCGCAAGCCGGTTGATTTCTTGATCTGTCGGGACGAACGTCGGCGGTAGTCCAAGTTTCTCTTGGCTCGAATGACGAAGAAGGCCCGATCTTGTTCGAACTGATAAAGACGCTTGAAATCGATATAACCGCGGTCCATGACGTAGAAGGCGCCTGGCTCCAAGATCAACTCGTCGAGGATGTTGACATCGTGTCTCTTTCCCTCTGTGATGCGGATAAAACAGGGGATGCTGCCGCGCAGATCCATCAGGGTATGAAGCTTTACGGCGGCTTTGTGTTTGCGGAACTGTGCCCAGGGGAAGAGAGAGAGACAAAGATCGATCGTCGTGGAATCGAAGACATAGGCCGTCTGATCCAGGGTGACGCCGAAGTCCTCGTCGGCGTAGAGCCTTCTGGCGATACTGATCAAAACTTGTGCGAAGTCTCGATAGATGCGCCAGTCCCTTTTCTCGTTGGCCTCGGCCAGTGTACTCCTGGAGACCCTGCCCCGTATACCCGCACGATAGAGCTTGGGGCGCATAGCCCGCAAGCACGTCTCGATGTCCCGGAGACTCTCGCGGAAGGTCAACTGTGCGAATGCCATGCAGTGGAATTGATCGAGACAAGAAAAGGTTCGCGCCCGATAATTGCCGTGATACCGCAGCACGCATTTGTTGAACTCGTACTTGGGCAGGAAATCCATCAAATGGGAGAAGATAATACGATCTGTGTACATCAGCCATTCCTTTCCCGTTCGAAGTGGAAGAAGAACAGCTGAAATCTACAATCAGATTGAAATCGAAAAAAGCCATTTTAACTTGTAACCATCTGGCATTTAAAACGTTGCGACGATTCTAGAAAAGCTCAACCGGACAGTAGTG
>DYJE01000057.1 GCA_020723285.1 Desulforapulum autotrophicum
TATTTGAAATCGCATCCTGACCAAACCCTGCTTCAAACCGGTAGATATCGTTGCCCGCCCCACCATCCAAAGTATCATTTCCGGCATTGCCATTTAAGATATCGTTACCCGCATCGCCTCGTATTGTATCAGTTCCTGAACCACCTGAAACACTATCATCATTGTTCCCACCATAAAGCGTATCATTGTCGTTACCACCGTCAAGGACGTCATTGCCATCTCCGCCGGTAAGACTATCGTTTCCGACTCCTCCGTCAATCACATCATTTCCGGCTTCTCCATTCAATGTGTCAACCCCTGCTCCACCGGTAAGCGTGTCATCGTGATTTCCACCGGTAAGGGTATCGTTGCCGTCACCGCCTGAGAGGATGTCATTGCCATCACTGCCGGAAAGTTGGTCACTCCCGGCTCCGCCATCCAAGGTATCGTTCCCGCCATAGCCATATACCGTATCATTCCCGCCTAAACCATACAGAAAATCGTTCCCTTTAGAGCCGTATAAAATATCGTTTCCTTCAGTCCCAAGGTTGCTGAGAATCATAACCTGCCCAACATCCCATACAGTACCATCGGAAAATCGGATCTCATTGATCACATTAGCGCTTTCACCATAATTCATAAAAAAATCTGGGATGGTGATCTGGTCAGTGGAGCCATTAACTTTCATTATAAGAGTAGTACCACTTTGAAGAAGAGTCATATCCGATGGAAGAATTCCAATCCCAAACTGAATCACATCAATTCGACCAACACCGGCATCATTGTTGTTGATCGTGTCCTGACCAAAACCTGCATCAAAAAGATAGATATCATTGCCGGTTCCGCCATATAATGAATCGTCCCCTGATCCGCCGCAGAGTGTATCTTCGTTATTGCCACCTGAAAGGGTGTCGTTGCCGTCTCCGCCTTCTACCACGTCATTACCGTAGTATCCGTAAATCAAGTCATTATCGGCCCCACCATTGATGATGTCATCACCGCCGTTACCATACAACGTGTCGTTACCACCAAGCCCTGATAAATAGTCATTCCGCTCATAACCGTAAAGAATATCATTGCCTTCTGTTGGAATCTGGGCTCTTTCCTTCACAGTATTCACATTCCAGACGGTTCCGTCAGCAAAACGAATTTCATCCACAACATACTTGCCAATCACATGATCACCGGCATTGTCATTGTTGAAATAGTTGACAATCGTTATCTGATCCGTCGTTCCGTTGACCTTTAAAATAAGATCATAAGCACTACGCGCAGCAACAACGTTTTCCTCCACTATTCCGATACCAAACTCGATCACATCGAAACGACCGATTCCGGTGTCATGGTTATTGATCGTATCCTTTCCGAATCCTGCATCGAATCGATAGATATCATTACCTGCACCACCGTCCAGACTGTCGTTCCCTGCATCACCACTCAGGATATCATCGTTATTACCGCTAGATAAGTTATCATTGCCGTCTCCACCTAAGAGAATATCATTCCCATCATCACCTGAAAGAATATCGTTTCCGGTACCTCCATAGAGTTTATCCACCCCGCTGCCCCCGTTCAATGAATCAGCTCCTTCATCTCCATAGAGTTCATCCAACCCGCTGTCACCGTTCAATGAATCGGCACCGTCGCCCCCGTAAAGCATGTCACCATCATTACCACCGGAAAGGGTATCGTTACCACTACCACCCACTAACAAATCAAAACCCTCATAACCGTATAGTCTGTCATTGTCAGAGCCCCCATCAAGGGTGTCGTTCCCCGCGTGTCCACTGATCGTATCAGCACCGACTCCACCAGCTAACGAATCATGACCAGCATCTCCATAAATAGTATCGTTGCCATCACCGCCCGTAATTATGTCATGTCCATCATTCCCATGAAGCTGGTCATCGCCCAAGCCGCCATCAAGGGTATCATTTCCGCCGTTTCCGTAAATGGTATCATTTCCACCAAGGCCAGTCAGTTGTTCAGCGTGAATCCAACCATCGATTTCATCGTTGTCTTCAGTGGGGACTAAAGCTTTTTCCCTTATTGTATCAAAGGACCAAACCGTTTCATCGCTGAAACGGATTTCATTTATATAACCGCCACCACCGTACACGTCGTCAGCATTTTCGCCATTAAAATAACCAGCAATCGTCAACTGATCCCCTGTACCGGCAAGTTTGAGTATAAGAGTATTTTCGTTGCGGCGGACGATCAGCTGCGACGGGTCTATACCGTTTCCAAATTCGATCACATTAAACCGGTCCTCACCGGTATCAGCATCGCTGATAATATCCACACCAAAACCTGCTTCAAACCGAAAGATGTCATTGCCTTGACCACCTGTCAACGTGTCGTTCCCTGCGTCGCCTGAAAGAATATCGTTACCTGAATCACCTCTTAAGTTGTCGTTTCCTGCACCACCGTAAAGGGTATCATCATTATTTCCTCCGTTAAGTGTATCATTGCCTTCATTCCCTGAAAGCACATCATGACCGTCTCCACCGTTTATCTGATCAACTCCGATATCCCCGGAAAGGACATCGTTTCCACTGTCGCCGTTTAATGTGTCGTTACCCTCACCACCGAAAAGCAGGTCATCATTGCTCCCTCCGTATAGCCTGTCATTGCCTATTCCACCAGAGATAGTGTCATTACCGCCATTTCCATAAATAGTGTCATTACCACCAAGACCTTCTAACGATTCATTCTCTCCCAATCCTGCGAACGTGTCGTCGTTCTCCGTGAGAGCCATAACTTTTCGTATAACCGTATCCACAGACCACAACGTACCGTCAGCAAAACGGATTTCATTGATACACCAGCTTCCTGCACCACCATTGTTGAAATAGGATAAAACCGTTATCTGATCTGTTGTGCCTTCAACTGTAAGAATCAAATCGTTACCGGTGCGTTTTGCTTTTACATCTCCAGCAGCGATACTGTCACCAAAGACAATCGCATCAATTCGCCCGGTTACGGTATCATTGTTGGTAATTGTATCCTGGCCGAATCCCGCCTCGAACCGATAGATATCATTCCCGCCACCCCCGACCAGGTTATCGTTACCCTCATCTCCCCAGAGTACATCGTTTCCATTATTTCCACTTATATTATCGGCCCCTGATCCACCGTAAAGGATATCATCATAATCACCGCCGATAAGGGTGTCATTGTCCTCATTCCCGGAAAGCACATTATTTCCTGAGCCACCGTCAAGCCGATCACATCCAGCCCCACCGGAAAGCACATCGTTCCCATCTCCACCGTTAAGCCGATCGTCTCCGACATCACCTGAAAGCGTATCGTTTCCAATATCTCCTCCCAATTCGTCGTTACCTGTGCCACCTGCAAGAATGTCATCATTGATTCCACCACGAAGAGTATCATTACCATCACTACCTGACAGGGTATCATTGCCCTCGTCGCCAGAAATCACATCATTTCCGGCACCGCCATCCATGATGTCATTGCCTCCTTCTCCATATAATATGTCGTTACCGCCAAGGCCTGAAATCGTGTCATTTGAAGAGTAACCGTACAGAGTATCATTGCCTTCAGTGGCTATTTCATCTTTTTGTTTCACCGTATCAAAAGACCAGACCGTGCCGTCATCAAACCTGATTTCATTCGCATAAAGATGGCCTGCTCTATCATTGCTGGAATAATAATTGGTAACATTTATCTGATCAGTTGTACCGTTGACCTTTAGAATCAAATCATAATACTGCCGACTAACTGTTATATCTGTCGATGATATTCCGCTTCCGAATTCAATCACATCAATCTGTTTGGCATTCGGGTCATAGTTGTAGTTGTATATCGTATCCTGACCAAAGCCAGATTCAAACCGGTAGATATCATTGCCGGTTCCACCGGTAAGGGTATCGTTGCCAGAACCTCCGTAAAGGACATCATTACCGGAATCCCCGTATAACTTATCGATTCCAGAACCACCCCAAAGAGTATCATCGGAATTGCCACCGGATAGAGTGTCATTGTCTTCATTTCCATCCAGCGAATCATTACCGTCACCCCCGTTAAGCTGATCGCCCCCGATACCGCCGGTGAGCATATCGTTTCCGATATCTCCGTTCAAAATGTCGTTACCTGCTCCTCCTGCAAGCGCGTCATCATTATTTCCACCGTACAGGGTATCATTGCCATCTCCACCTGTTAAGGCATCATTTTCGTCATAACCGTAAATCACATCATTTCCGGTACTGCCATCCATGGTATCATTTCCGCCATACCCGTACAGCTGATCGTCACCACCAAGACCTGTCATCACATCATTTCCGGAAAAACCATACAGGTTGTCATTATTTTCTGTAGCAACGGCAACTTTTTCTTTCATCATGTCACCTGTCCACACCGTACCATCCACAAAGCGGATTTCATGGATAGCAAAAACATCTGAACTATCAGTGAAATAATCAGCCACGGTTACCTTGTCCGTTGTGCCGATGACCTCAAGAATCAGACATGTATCATTCCTGCTGGACTTTATATTTGTCGCCGATATTCCATACCCGAATTCGATCACATCGAATCGTCCATTATTATTATCATCGTTGATTATCGTATCCTGGCCAAAGCCCGCCTCGAATCGATAAATATCGTTACCCGATGAACCCTTAAGCAGATCATCGCCTTCATTGCCGTAAAGAATATCATTGCCGTAATCTCCGTATAGCTTGTCTGAACCCGTTCCTCCGAAAAGGGTATCATCATTGTTGCCACCGTAAAGTGTGTCATTACCTGCTCCACCATCAATAATGTCATTACCGTCATAGCCATTAAGTAAATCATTACCGCCAAGGCCTGACAATTGGTCATTCCCGCCATATCCGTATAGGGTGTCACTATTTTCCGTGGGGGTTATCATCTGTTGCTTGATCATATCAGCAGACCAGATCGTCCCATCAACAAACCGGATCTCATCAATCGTGTAGTTACTGGGTTTCCCTTGGATAATATAGTCATAAAAAAAATCGTCCACCGTTATCTGGTCCGTTGTACCGTTCACTTTAAGAACCAGATCATATCCATTGCTACGCTGAATAGTAATATCTGCCGGGGCTATACCACTCCCGAATTCGATCACATCAACGCGATCCACATCGAGGTCTTTATTACATATCTTATCCTGACCGAAACCGACTTCAAATCGATAAATATCGTTGCCGTTTCCACCATCCAGATAATCATTTCCTGCATCTCCGGAAAGGACGTCATACCCACTTTCACCCATGAGGGAATCATCCCCCAGGCCACCGAAAAGGATATCATCATTGACACAACCGTAAATCGTATCGTTCCCGCCTCCACCGATCAACGTATCAGTTCCATCGGAGCCATAAATCCTGTTTGCGCCTTCATCTCCGGTAAATTGAACATCATACTCCTCACCGGTTGTAGTCATCCGGTCAATGGCTTCCTGGTTCCACACCGTTCCATCTGCGAATCGGATTTCATTGATTTCGTAAGTCACCCTGTTCCTTGGGGATAATTGTGTTAACACAAAATGTCTGTAGACCTCGATTTCATCATCACTGTTTTTCAAAGAAATGATAAGCTTATCGTATTGCCTTGTAAGAATAACATCTTCGGGACTAATACCCGCTTCGAATTCGATAACATCCTGGTTATATTCATCAGGATCGTGCCATTCTGTTCCACCGTCATGCGTGTAAACACCGTTATTGATTGTATCATTTCCAAAACCGAGCCCAAATCGGTAAACATCTTCCCCGGCTCCACCGACGAGAGAGTCATTCCCCGCTCCACCGACTAAAAGGTCAGCTCCGATTCCTCCGTTAAGATAATCGTTGCCCATTTCGCCATACAAAATGTCTCGGCCGTCTCCACCGTCGAGAGAGTCATTTCCGGTTCCACCGGACAGATTATCATCGCCGCGCCCCCCATAAAGCGTGTCATTTCCACCTTCACCGCTAAGCGTATTCGCACTTGGAAGTGCACTGACCACGTCATTGCCTGACGTGGGAACTCCAATAACCTTATCGATCACATCCTGACCGGTCCACACCACCCCGTTTGAAAACCGGATTTCATCAAGCCTCCTGTTTCCAAACAAGAAATAGTTATTCACCGTTATCTGATCGCCATTACCAAAATCAAGAATAAGGGTATTTTCATTTAGGGAATTCACAATGACGCTGTCAGGATTGAGTCCTGGCCCAAGTTCCAGAACATCGAATCTGCCAATGGAACTGTCATTATTTTCAATCGTATCCATACCGTCACCCACATTATAACGGTAGATATCACTTCCGGCACCGCCTTCGAGATAATCATTCCCCAGGCCCCCGGATAAAACATCGTCGCTTGAAAAACCGTAAATCTTGTCCGCCCCATCGCTTGATATCAACGAATAAGCTTTAACATCATCCACAGACCATGTTGTTCCATCGAAGAATCTGATTTCATTAATTAAACCCTTCCCATCGTCAGTAAAATAAAATGAAACGGCCACCCGATCATCCGTTCCATTCACGGAAAGAATCAGGTCATACCAATCCCTCGTAACCCGGACATCGGTTGCGGATATCCCTTCACCAAAAACAATGGTGTCTTTCCGGCCGTTCGTTTCGTCATAGTTATTTATCCGGTCATTTCCAAATCCTGCTTCAAAATAGTAGACGTCATTGCCGTCTCCTCCTGAAAGACTGTCATTTCCGCCTCCTCCGGTAAGGCTGTCATTGCCTACACCTCCTGCAAGACTGTCATCACCTTCTCCTCCCCCCAGAATATCATTGTCCGCTTCGCCTTCCAGCTGGTCGTTGCCGTCACCTCCATTCAGATAATCATTCCCGGCGCCACTATTGAGAATGTCATTGCCGGAAAGACCATTTAAAGTATCATCACCTTCAGACCCATTGAGCGCATCATCCCCGGATGTTGGGATCACCACCATGGTTTTTATTTGACCCGCACTCCAGACCGTACCATCTTCAAACCGGATTTCGTTGATGACATTATTTCCGTTCACTGAAAAAAAACCTCGAACGGTGATCTGATCATCTGTGCCAATAACCTTTACAATCAGGTCATCGAAGGTCATGCTCCGTGAAACTGTGATCTGTGAGGCGTTAATCCCTGCGCCAAAATGAATGACGTCCAGTCCACTGTTTGTCGTACCATAATTACTGATTTCATCTTGCCCGAATCCGGATTCAAAATAGTAGGCGTCATTTCCTATCCCACCACTTAAGGTGTCATTCCCTATGCCGCCTGTCAGAGCGTCATCACCCTCCTCACCGTTAATCAGGTCGTCCCCGGAACCTCCATTCAGAAGATCATTTCCCGCACGACCATAAACATAATCATTACCGGATAGACCCGATAAGGTATCATCCGTTTCATATCCATAGAGGTTATCATCCCCAGATGTGGCAATCATAGCCAACGTTTTTATATAAGCAACATCCCAGACCGTTCCATCTTCAAATTGAATTTCATGAATGAGGCCTATTCCGCTTTCCAAAAAGAACCCAGCTACGGAAATCTGATCATCTGTACCGACAACATTTAAAACCAGACTAGTGTAATCCCTTGAAACCGTTATCTGTGAGGGTGTGATTCCAAAACCAAAACGAATGACATCCATTCGGCCGGATGACGTGTCATAATTATTGATAGAATCCTGGCCGAATCCCTCCTCAAAATAATAGGTATTAATGCCCATCCCCCCATTTAAACTGTCATTGCCTGCCCCACCCACCAGACTGTCATTGCCCGCTCCGCCTACTATGTAGTCATCACCCGCTTCACCGGAAAGAAGATCATTGCCTGCCCCGCCATCAAATCTGTCATTGCCAGCCCCACCTTCCAGGCTGTCATCTCCCACTCCACCTTCCAGATAGTCATCACCCGTTTCACCGGTCAGAAGATCATGACCGACTCCACCATAAATTGTGTCATTCCCTGAAAGACCACTAAGTGTATCGTCCGTTTCGTAGCCATAAATCACGTCATTCCCGGACGTGGGAATCAACGCCATGTTTTTTATTTCGTCCACGTCCCATACAGTGCCATTTTCAAACCGGATTTCATTAACAACGTCATTTCCGTCCGCAGAAAAAAAGTCTAAAACGTTGATCTGATCTTCCGAACCGGCAACACTTAAAACCAGACGGTCATAATATCTTGTTATTGTAATCTGTGATGGTGTAATTCCCGCACCAAATCGAATGACATCCATTCGTCCTGAAATCGTGTCGTGGTTAGTGATCGTATCCTCACCGAATCCGGCCTCATAATAATAAGTATCATTACCCGAACCACCCGTGAAAGAGTCATTACCCGCCCCACCTTGAAGAACATCATCACCCTCTCCACCATCCAGGGTGTCATTACCTTCGCCACCCGAGAGATGATCATTACCCTGGTTCCCGAACAGACTATCGTTGCCTGATCCGGCATTGATCGTATCATCTGTTTCAAATCCCTTGAGCGTATCATCTCCGATTGATCCCGTGATTAAAAGGGCTTTCACCTGATCCACATTCCAAACCGTACCGTCTTCAAAACGAATTTCATCAATTACAAAATTGCTGTTTGTCTTATTTTCGAAGAACCCTTGAACCGTAACCTTGTCATCTGTGCCGTTGATCATAATAACCAAATCGTTATTGATCATTGACAGCTTGACATCCGTTGCATTTATTCCATAACCGAACTCAATCACATCCATCCGACCGAACGTCGAGTCGTTGTTGTTTATAGTGTCCTGACCGAATCCCACCTCAAAATAGTATGTATCACTGCCTCCGCCACCCGTGAGAGAATCATTTCCACCCCCGCCCACAAGAACGTCGTCACCTGAGCTGCCACTCAAACTATCATCGCCGCCGCCCCCGTAAAGCAAATCATTCCCGTATTCCCCTTTCAGATCATCCTTTCCCTCACCACCGTTAAGGGTATCATCACCGTAGCCGCCCAAAAGGCTGTCATTCCCATCACCACCCACCAGACTATCATTACCGGAATAACCGTATAGACTATCGTTACCTGAAAGACCATCAATCGCATCATTGGTTCCATACCCGTAACGTGTATCGTTCCCTGTCGAACCCTTCAAAACCAGCAGTTTCACACGGTCCAGGTCCCAGACCGAATCTCCGTCTTCAAACCGAATTTCATCAACAAGACCGTTTCCACTGGAATTAAAATAGCCTTCAACCGTAATCCGATCCGTGGTTCCGACGACCCTTAAAATCAAATGTTCCCCACTTCTTTCTGCTGTAACCTGGGATTCGGTTATACCCATGCCGAACTGAATGACATCCAAACTGCCGGAAATTCCATCGGCATTACGGATCACATCCTGCCCAAATCCCGGTTTGAAAAAGTAGACATCATCGCCTTCCCCTCCGATCAGAAGATCATTGCCCCTGCCCCCCGCCAGAGTATCGTCACCTTTCTCGCCATAAAGAGAATCATTACCGTCAAATCCGTAAAAAAATTCGTCTGCGTCGTTTTTCCCGTACACTGTATTGTTACCGGCCGTGATTCCTTGGGATACCTCCATCATGATTCCCAATGTCGCATGCGATATTCCCG